>JBKJQW010000100.1:0-44415 GCA_046593715.1 Luteitalea sp. | reverse complement strand
AAGACCGCCATCGTCGAAGGCCTGGCGCAGAAGATCGCCGTGGGCGACGTGCCGCACTTTCTCGCCGACAAGCGGATCCTGGCGCTCGACATCTCGCTGATCGTGGCCGGCACCAAGTACCGGGGACAGTTCGAAGAGCGCCTCAAGGCGATCATGAAGGAACTGACCGACAACCCGAACATCATCGTGTTCATCGACGAGCTGCACACGCTGGTCGGCGCGGGATCGGCGGAAGGCTCGCTCGACGCCGCCAACATCCTCAAGCCGGCGCTGTCGCGCGGCGAGATCCGCTGCATCGGCGCGACCACGCCTGCCGAGTATCGCAAGTACATCGAGAAGGATCGGTCGCTCGAGCGCCGCTTCCAGGCGGTCAAGGTCGATCCGCCGAGCGAGAGCGAGGCTATTCAGATCATGCTCGGCATCAAGGAACGGTACGAGACGTTCCACCATGTCGACTACTCGCGCGACGCGCTCGAGGCCGCGGTCTACCAGTCCAGCCGGTACATCACCGACCGTTTCCTGCCCGACAAGGCGATCGACCTGCTCGACGAGGCAGGCGCGCGCGCCAAGCTCCGCGAGGCGGGGTACAGCGAAGAGTTCGGGCAGATCAACCGCAACATCCGGGTCGCGGTGGAGCAGATGGAGAGCGCGGTCTCGCAGAAGGACTTCGAGCGCGCCCAGTTCTTCCGCGAGCAGGAGGTCATGGCCCGCGAGAACCTTCAGTTCGTGCGCGAGAAGTTCGACGTGGCCTCGAGCCACCGGCGGGTCACGGTCGGGCGTGCTGAGATTGACGAAGTCGTCTCCAAATGGACCGGCGTGCCGCTGACCTCGATCAACGAGGACGAGGGCGACAAGCTGCTCCGTATGGAAGAAGAGCTGCATGACCGGGTGATCAGCCAGGACAAGGCCATCTCTGCCGTGTCGCGTGCCATCCGTCGGTCCCGTGCCGGACTCAAGGCCCCGACCCGCCCGGTGGGCAGCTTTCTCTTCCTCGGCCCGACCGGCGTCGGCAAGACCGAACTTGCCCGCGCGCTCGCCAACCTCCTGTTTGGCAGCGACCATGCGCTGGTCCGCTTCGACATGTCCGAGTACATGGAGAAGCACTCGGTCAGCAAGCTGATTGGGTCGCCCCCGGGGTACGTCGGACACGAGGAGGGCGGCCAGCTCACCGAGAAGGTGAAGCGCAATCCCTACTCGGTGGTGCTTCTCGACGAGATCGAGAAGGCGCATCCGGACCTGTTCAACATCCTGCTGCAGGTGTTCGAGGACGGTCACCTCACTGACGGTCTTGGCAATCGCGTCAACTTCAAGAACGCGATCATCATCATGACCTCGAACATCGGCGCGCGGTACATCCAGAAGAAGGCATCGCTCGGCTTCCAGCCCGGCGAGTCCACCGAGACCAAGAACATCAACGAGCAGGTCCTCGGTGAGGTCAAGCGGACGTTCAACCCCGAGTTCATCAACCGCCTGGACGAGATCATCGTGTTCGAGGCGCTCTCCGACGACGACCTGCGCAGCATCACGCGCCTGCTCGTCGCGCAGATGAACCGCAACCTGGTCGACCGCCAGCTCAAGTTGATGCTCGGAGACGATGTGGTCGACTGGATCATCAACGTCACCTGCAACGACCGCTCGTATGGCGCGCGTCCGCTGCGCCGCGCGCTGCAGCGCCACATCGAAGATCCGCTGAGCGAAGAGCTCATCCGTGGACGCCTGAAGGCCGGCGGCACGTTCGAGGTGTACATGGTGGACGGCCAGCCGCATTACCGGCCGGCCGGCACCGAGGCTCCGGGTCTCCAGTTGGTCACCGTCTGAGCCGGCCACCGCGAATTCATCCCTCGTTCGGCGTCGTCCAGCCCGACCGCCCGGTGGCGCCGAACGTCTCATGTCCGGTACACTGACGGCTTGGCCTGCACCTGGGGGGATATCCAGGGAGGGCCCGGATCGTCTCGGACAGGGCTTGGGGCCGCCGATTCGACCCCCCACGGACTCTCGACACGCATGAAATTCGCTGCCCCTGCTGGGGTACTGTGCCTGGCCCTGTGGGCAACCTCGGTCGCCGTCGCGGGCGCCCAGCCGCCGACGTCGCCACAGTTGCCCCCGTCCGCACCGCAGCCGCCGCTGCCCACCTCGCCCGTGACGCCCCCGGTTGCGCCGCCTGAGATGCCGACGCCGGCGGAGGCCCAGTCCAAGCCTGGCCCGGACGTGCCGCCGCCGGCCGGACAGGCAGCCCCGACGCCCCCGGCCCCCGATCTCCCGGCCCGTAGCGTCCTGGACACCGAAGGCGCCTGCGCGGTCATCCCGCCGACGACTGCGGCCGCGCAGCCGGCAGCCGACAGTGGCCCGGTGCTGCGGGTGGTCGAACTCTGCTTCCCGAACCAGGGCAATGTCTCCTCGATCGAGTTCGAGACTTACCTGTACTACATCAAGACCCGCGGCAGCCGCCCCTCGCAGAACGTCTGGGTGCCATTCACGCCCGAGGTCGAGGCCGACCTGATCGAGGACTTCAAGCGCCTGTGGGCGACCAGCTTTCTCGACGACCTCGCGGTCGAGGTCCTCGACACGCCGTATCCCAACGGTGTCGTTGGCAAGTACGTGCGCTTCCGGCTCGAAGAGCGGCAGCGCGTGAAGATCGTCGAGTACGTCGGCAGCGAGAAGATCGAGGCCACCAAGGTCGACGAGAAGCTGCGCGAGATCAGCAACGTCATCCGCCTGGATTCGTTCATCGACCCGGCGCAGATCCGCCGCGTGGAGAGCGTGGTGCGCGAGATGCTCTCGGAGAAGGGCTACCTCGACGGCGAGGTCTCGCACACGGTGACCCCGATCGCGGGGGGCCCCAAGCTGGTGAACCTGACGTTCACGATCAAGGATGGCCCGCGCGTCCTGATCAAGGACATCGAGTTCATCGGCAACTCCGCGATTGGCGACGGCGCGCTCAAGCGCCGGATGAAGGAAAACAAGGAGCGGACGCTCTTCAACCGTTTCCGCAGCAAGGGCGTCTACCAGCAGGCCAAGTTCGAGGAGGATGCCGAGAACGTCCGGTCCCTGTACCGCGAGGAGGGCTACATTGCCGCCCGCGTCGGTCAGCCCGAGATCAAGACGCTCGAGACCTCCGACGACGGCAAGTCGCGTACGGTGCAGCTGCGGATTCCGGTGACCGAAGGGCGGCGTTACCGCGTCGGGCAGTTCGCCTTCGAAGGCAACACCGTGGTCAAGGCCGAAGCCCTGCAGCCG
The DNA here is from genome assembly GCA_046593715.1 of Luteitalea sp. GTDB lineage: Bacteria > Acidobacteriota > Vicinamibacteria > Vicinamibacterales > Vicinamibacteraceae > Luteitalea. The sequence continues at coordinate 41,178 of JBKJQW010000100.1, read as the reverse complement.
ATCTTCAAGCTCCAGACCGGCGACTACTACTCCGAGAAGAAAGTGCGCAAGGGGCTCGAGAAAGCGCGCGAACTGTATGGCACGGGCGGCTACTTCGAGTTCACCGGGTTCCCCGACCTGAAGCCACTCGACATGGTCGACCCGAGCAACCCCGACCAGTTCCTGCCCGAGGGGGCCGAGCCGAACGGCCCGCCGGTGGTCAACGTCACCATGCGGATGCAGGAGGGCGAGCAGTACTTCATCAACCGGATCGCCTTCAAGGGCAACAGCACCACGCGCGACAACGTCATCCGCCGCGAGCTCAACCTGGTCGAGGGCGGCGTCTTCAACACCGAATCACTCAAGAACAGCGTGCGCCGCCTCAATCAGCTGGGCTACTTCAAGCAGCTGGAGGAGGGCCAGGAAGGCATCGACGTCAAGAAGACGCCGGGCGAGAAGAACAAGGTCGACGTCACGCTGGCGCTGCAGGAGCAGAACCGCAACCAGTTGACGTTCGGGGCCGGTGTCTCGCAGTTTGAAGGCTTCTTCGGCCAGCTCGCCTTTGCCACGTCCAACTTCCTCGGGCGCGGCGAGACGCTGTCGTTGTCGCTGGCCGCCGGCTCGCGGACGCAGTTCTATCAGCTCGCCTTTACCGAGCCGTACCTGTTCGATCGGCCGATTACCGCCGGCCTCGACATCTCCCGCCGCGCCATCCAGTACATCGGCGCGTTCACGCAGGAGACGACGGGGATGAACACGGTCTGGGGCTTTCCGCTCTCGCGCAACTTCACCCGCGCCTACATGCAGTACTCGCTGGAGCGGACCACGATTCGTGACCTGAACGAGAACTTCACCAGTCCCGAGGTCATCGGCCGGAACCCGTTCCTTGCCGACTCGCTGCTGCTGCAGTGCGTGGACAGCCTGCCCACCGAGGACAACCCGGCCGGCGGTCGGGTCTGCACGCCGAGTGGCGCCAGGACGATCAGCAAGCTTGTCCCGAGCCTGGTGCACAACACGGTGGACAACCCCATCTTCCCCAACACCGGGCGGCGCCTGACCGCGTCGATGGACTTTGCCGGCATTGGCGGTAACACCAAGTTCCTCAAACCGCGTGTCGAGTACGTCCAGTTCCTCCAGCACACGCGCCGGACCTCCGTAGGGTTCCGGGTGGAGGGCGAGTACATCCGTCCCTGGGGCGACACCTTGCCCCTGCCGCTGTTCGAGCGGCTGGTGCAGGGCGGCGAATACAGCGTGCGTGGCTTCGACGTGCGCAGTATCGGACCACGCGACATCGGGACGCCGCAGGCGCCCGGCAGCGGCATCGTGCTCGGCGGCAACAAGAGCCTGCTGTTCAACGCCGAGTACCTGATCAGCATCGCCGGGCCGGTCCGGCTGGTGCTGTTCTACGACGCCGGGCAGGTGCGCGACATCGGGCAGAACTTTGCCTGGAGCGAGTTCAAGACCTCGACCGGCGCCGAGGTGCGCTTCTTCATGCCGGTGCTGAACGTGCCGTTCCGCCTCATTTTCGCGGCCAACCCGCAGCGTGAGGGCACGCTTCGTAACGATTACAGCCCGACCAGGAACTTCCAGTTCCGTTTTGCCGTGGGCTCGACCTTCTGAGCTGAACCGCGGGTGTGTTTCAATGATGCGGGCCGGCCGAGGGCCGGCCGTGCTGGATCGAAAGGATCGCTGTCGATGAAGTCCGTGATTGCCGTGTCCGTGACGTGCCTGCTGCTGGTGGCCTCTGCCGCCGGCGCGCAAACTCCCGCGCCCAAGCCTGCCGCCCCCGCGCCCAAGCCCGCTGCCCCCGCGGTCGCGCAGCCCGCCGCGCCTGCCGCGGCCCCCGCCCCGCGCCCCTTCCCCGCTGACGCCAAGGTGGCGTACATCGACCTGAACACGGTCGCGACCAACAGCAGGGAAGGCCAGGCGGCCGGTGTGCGCATCAAGGACCTGCAAGGCAAGCGCACTGCCGAGCTCGAGGGCAAGCAGAAGCAGTTGCAGTCGGCCCAGCAGAAGCTGGAGCAGGGCGGCGCGGTGCTGAGCGAAAGCGCCCGTGCCTCGCAGGCCAAGGAAGTCGAGCGGCTGCAGACCGAGCTGCAGCGTTCCAGCCAGGATGCACAGAAGGAAATCCAGGAGTTCACGCAGGACCTGCAGGTGGAGTTCCAGCAGAAACTCCTGCCGGTCATCGAGCAGGTCGCCAAGGCCAAGAACCTGCACTTCATCCTGAGCATCGCCGATGCCGGAGTGGTGTGGGTCGATGCTGGCCTCAACGTGACTGCCGACGTCGTGACCGCGCTCGACGCTGCCACCCCGGCGGCCAAGTAGCGCAGGCCCGCTGCCGCCACGGCCCGGCATTGTGCCGGCCTGGCGGCTCCACCCGGTTGCCGACGAGCGCTCCGTGTCCATCCATTTCCAACCAGTCGTCGATCGGCTCTGTTCGCGTTTTCCGCAACAGATGGTCGATGCGGTCACCGACTTCACTTCGGGTGAGCGGTTGGTCGCGATCAAGAACGTCACGGTCAACGAGGACTTCTTCCCGGGGCACTTTCCCGGGGCGCCCCTGATGCCCGGGGTGCTGATGATCGAGTCGATGGCCCAGGCAGCGAGCGTGCTGCTCCTGCTGGCCGCTGACGGCTCCATCCTGCCGCACCGCGCCTCGCTGCGCGGCGCCGACGGCATGAAGTTCCGCAAGCCGGTGGGCCCTGGCGACCGGGTCCGCCTCGAGCTCTCGATCGTCCGCCGGCGCCCGACCATGGCCCGTGTCCGCGGCGTCGCCTACGTGCTGGACCAGATCGTCGCCGAAGGCACGCTGGTCATGGCCATCGAGCCAGAGCCGGCGATCATCCATCCGACGGCGGTCGTGGAGCACGGCGCCCAAATCGGTGCCGGCACCGTCGTGGCACCCAACGCGGTGATTGGCCCGCTGGTCAAGATCGGTCCGCGCTGCAAGATCGGTGCGGGGGCGATCATCGAAGGCGCCACGACCATCGGAGAGGGCACAGAGATCTTCCCGTACGCCTCGATTGGCCTGATTCCGCAGGACCTGAAGTTCCGGGGCGAACCGACCCGTCTCGAGATCGGCACCTTCAACGTCTTTCGCGAATTCGTGACCGTGCATCGCGGCACCGAGGGCGGCGGCGGCGTCACCAGGATCGGCGACCACAACCTGTTCATGGCGTACTCGCACGTGGCCCACGATTGCCGCGTCGGCCACCACACGATCTTCGGCAACGGCGCCACGCTCGGCGGTCACGTCACCGTCGAGGACTACGCCACCATCAGCGCCTTCTCGGGCGTGCACCAGTTCTGCCGCATCGGCAGCCACGCGTTCATCGGCGGCTACTCGGTCGTCACCAAGGACGCCCTGCCGTTTGCCAAGACGGTTGGCAACCGGGCGCGAAACTACGGCCTGAACAGCATCGGTCTCATCCGGCGCGGGTTTACCGCCGGTGCCGTCACGCGGCTGCGCCACGCCTACCGGTACCTGCTCGTCTCGCGCCTGAACACGACCCGGGCGCTGGCCGAAATCGAAAAGGATCCGGAACTGCAATGCGCCGAGGTGCAGTACCTCATCGATTTCATAAGGCAGTCCAAGCGTGGGGTCATCCTCCGCCGCGCCACTCGTCGTCCCGAGGACGTGTCGCCGGACGAGTAGCTGCCGCCGGCGGCCTGCCATGTCTCCCATCGGCCTGATTGCCGGCAACGGCACGTTTCCCCTGCTCGTGCTCGACGCGGCCTGCGCCCTCGGTCATCACGTGACCGTCGTCGCGATCAAGGAAGAGACGGGCGCCGATCTGGTCGAGCGCGCCGCGACGCATGGCGCGACGGTGCACAGCGTGTCGCTCGGGCAACTCGGGCGCTGCATCGAGTTGCTCCAGCAGGCAGGCTGCACGCAGGCGGTGATGGCCGGCCAGGTCAAGCACGCCAAACTGTTTGCCAACATCACGCCCGACTGGACGCTCCTGCAGGTCTTGATGCGCCTGCGGGCGAAGTCGACCGACGCGCTGATCTCGGCCATTGCCGACGTGATGCGTGGCAAGGGCATCGAGCTGCTCGACTCGACGGCCTTCCTGCAGCCGCTGCTGGCGCGCGAAGGCCATATCGCCGGGCCGCCGCCCGCCGAGACGGCACATGCCGACCTCGCCTTCGGCTACCGGATGGCCGATGCCATCGCCGGCCTCGACATCGGCCAGACTATCGTCGTGAAAGACCAGGCGGTGGTGGCGGTCGAAGCGATGGAGGGCACTGACGAGACGATCCGGCGCGCCGGACGAATCGCTGGCCAGGGCGCGTGCGTCATCAAGGTAGCGAAGCCGAAGCAGGACATGCGCTTCGACGTGCCGGTCGTCGGGGTGGCCACCATCGCCGTGCTGCAGGAGGCGGGCATCGGCCTGCTGTCGATCGACGCCGGTCGTACCCTCGTCCTCGACGGTCAGGCCGTCGCCGAGGCGGCCGATGCCGCGCGCGTGACCATTGTCGGACGTCCTCTCGGAGAACAGGTACGTGGCTGACGTGTTGCGGGTCGGGGTGATCGGGGTGGGCGCGCTGGGGCGTCATCATGCGCGCATCCTCGGCGACACGCCGGGCGCCGTGCTGGCCGCCATCGTGGACGTCGACCCGGCGCGCGCGGCAGATATCGCTGCACACCATGGGGCCCAGACCCACCTCACCGACGCCTCCGGGCTGGTGGGCCTGGTCGACGCGGTGACCATCGCCTCGCCGACCGAGGCGCATCATCAGCTTGCCGCCATGCTGCTCGACGCGGGCATCCACGTCCTGGTCGAGAAGCCGATGACCACGACCCTGGCGCAGGCCGACGACTTGATCGCGCGGGCCTCGGCCAGAGGGCTCGTCCTGGCGGTCGGACACACCGAGCGTTTCAACCCGGCCGTCGACGCGGCGCGCGCGTTCCTGTCGCGACCACGCTTCATCGAGGTCCACCGTCTCGGCACCTTTCCCGACCGCAGCCTGGACATCGACGTCGTCTTCGACCTGATGATCCACGACCTCGACGTGCTGTTGTCGGTGGTCGAGGAAGAGGTCGTCGGTGTGGAGGCCGTGGGCGTGCCTGTGCTGACCGATCGCGTGGATATCGCCAATGCCAGGCTGAAGTTCGCCGGCGGGTGCATCGCCAATCTCACGGCCAGCCGGATCAGCCGCGATCGCGTCCGCAAGGTGCGCTTCATCGAGCCTGCCTCCTACGTGTCGGTCGACTACGCGAGTCGCGAACTCGAGGTCTGGCGGCTTCGCAAAGTGGACGGCGCGCGTCCGGCCATCGAGGGCGGCCCCGTCGCGGTGCCCGAGGCCGAGCCGCTGCGTCGCGAGCTCGAAGACTTCGTCGCCGCGGTCCGGGACGGACGGGCGGCGCGCGTCGATGGCGCGCAGGGGCGACGCGCCCTGGCGCTGGCGCAGCGGATCAACGATCAGATGACGCAGGGATGATTGCCGATGGTGGCCGTGGATTTCGAACAGATCGCTGAGGCCCTCGCGGCCGGCTCCTCGCTCACGGCGCCGCAACTGCGCGCCCTCGCGCGCAGTCGTGACCTGATCGGCCTCGGCATGCTGGCCGCTGATGTCCGCGCCGAACGGCATGGCTCCCGTGGCACGTTCGTCCGCGTCGAGCACCTCGACGTCGGCGACGCGTCGGGCGAAGCCGTGCCGGACGTGCCGGTCGAGGCGGGTGAGGTGCGGCTGCGCGGCACGCCGTCCTCGCTGCCTGTCGCCGTGGCTGCGGTGCGGGCCGCGCGCACGGCGACGACGGCGCCCGTCTCTGGCTGGTCGCTCGATGATCTGGTCGGCTGGGGCCCGTCACTCAGTGACACCCTCGCCGCGCTGCGGGAGGCAGGTCTGGAGGCGGTGGCCACCGCCCGGCTCGATCGTCTCGACGGCGAGCACCTGCGCGCGGTCGCCAGCGCCGGTCTCGCCGTGCAGACGGTGACACTCGGCACACCGGTCGACGACGACACGCTCGTCGTGCAGCTGGAGCAGCTGCGCGCGTGGCAGGCGGAGACGCCCGTGGTGCGCGCCTGCGCGCCGCTGCCCGTCGAGACGTCGGCCGAGCAGCCGAGCACCGGCTACGACGACATGCGCCATGTGGCAGTGGCGCGCCTGGTGCTGGACAACGTCGAGCACATCCAGGCGCACTGGACGCGGATGGGCGCCAAGCTCTCGCAAGCCTGCCTGCTCTTCGGCGCCAACGACATCGACGCCGTGCCCGCTCGCGACGACATGCCGCACGGCCCCAGGCGCTCGATCCTCGAGGAGGTGCGGCGCAATCTGCTGGCGGCCTCGCTGGAGGTCATCGAACGTGACGGCCGCTTCGGCGTGAAGGGCGCCGCGTGATCCGCATCGGGGCGGTCGGTTTCCTGAATGCACGCCCGCTCGCGTTCGGCCTCGACCGCGACCCGAGCATCGCCCTGCGCCTCGACGTGCCGTCGGTGTGCGCGCGGCTGTTGCATGCCGGCGACATCGACCTCGGGCTGGTGCCGGTGATCGAGTTGCTGCGCGGACCGGTGACCTACGACGTCGTCCCGGGCCTGGCCATCGCCTGCGACGGTCCCGTCAATTCGGTGGCGTTGTTCACCCGCGTGCCGCTCGCGCAAGTGCGGCGGATTGCCCTCGATGTCAACTCGCGCAGCTCGGTCGGCCTGGTGCGCGTCCTGTGCCGGCATCATTTCGGCATCGCTCCGGCCTTTGTCGAGGCGGCGCCAGACCTGGACGCGATGCTGACGCAGGCCGATGCGGCGCTGCTGATCGGCGACCCCGCCCTCGAGGCGCCCTGGCAGGTGATGGGCGCGACCAAGATCGACCTCGGCGAGGCCTGGCGCGCATTCAGCGGCGGACCCTTCGTCTTTGCGACCTGGGCCGCGCGGCCCGGCGTGCTCACGCCCGCCGTCGTGGAGGCGCTGCATGCCGCGCGCCACGCCGGCCAGGCGGCGATTCCCCATCTGGCAACGGCAGCGTCAGCTGGTGACCCGGCGCGGGCCGAGCGGCTCGAGCGGTATCTGCGCCAGAACATCCGCTACGATCTCGACGAGGCGGCCCTGCAGGGCCTGTCGCGCTACCTGTCGCTGGCGATGCACGACGGTCTCGCCGAGCGGCGTCCCGATGTCCTCGCCAGGCTCGAACAGCTCGGCATGCACGTGCCGGCGGGCCGATGATGCGGCACGCCGGGCGCCGGGCGCGAACGGCAGAATCTGGGCGGCCCCGTGACGGCCGGCCGGGAAGCAGACGAGAACGACTGTGACTCAAATCGCTGTAGACGCGATTGCGGCGAAGGTGACGCGCGGCGAGCGCATTGACGCCGACGAGGCGCTGACGCTGTATCGCGACGCGAGCACCTGGCAACTCGGGCGACTTGCCGATGGGATCCGCACGCGCCGCCATCCCGAGCGGGTCGTGACCTACATCATCGACCGCAACGTCAACTACACCAACGTGTGCGTCGCGCGCTGCAACTTCTGCGCGTTCTACCGCACCGTCGGCAGCCCGGACGGCTACGTTCTCTCGCGCGAGGAGCTGTTTGCGAAGATCGACGAGACCATCGACGTCGGCGGCAACCAGTTGCTGCTGCAGGGCGGACACAACCCAGACATCCCGCTGGCCTGGTACGAGGACCTGTTCCGCGCCGTCAAGGCCACCTACCCGACCTTCAGGCTGCATGCGCTCTCGCCACCGGAGATCCTGCACATCTCGCGGATGTCCAAGCTGCCCGTCCCCGAGGTGGTCTCGCGCCTGATTGCCGCCGGACTCGACAGCGTGCCGGGCGGCGGCGCCGAGATTCTCGTCGATCGCGTCCGGAAGCTCCTGAACTGCTACGGCAAGGCCAGCGCCGACGAATGGCTCGGGGTCATGCGCGAGATCCACCAGCAGGGCCTGCGCACGACCGCGACGATGATGTACGGGAGTGTGGATACGCCAGAGGAACGCATCGAGCACATGCTGCGGCTGCGCGCCCTGCAGGACGACACGCACGGGTTCACCGCGTTCATCAACTGGAGCTACCAGCCCGATCACACCGAGCTGGCCGGCGTCGAGTTGACCGGCGTCGAGTATCTCCGCACGCTCGCGCTCGCTCGCATCGTGCTCGACAACTTCGACAACGTGCAGGCGTCGTGGGTGACGCAGGGGGGCAAGGTCGGCCAGTTGAGTCTCGCATTCGGGGCCAACGACATGGGCAGCGTGATGATCGAGGAGAACGTCGTCCGCGCCGCTGGCGCGAGCTACTGCATGGACGAGGTCGAGATCGTTCGCAACATCGAGGATGCCGGCTTCACGCCGATGCGGCGGACCATGCACTACGACCGTGTCGGGCCGCCGGTGTTCCGCGAGCGGGCGGTGCCGCGCCGCCTCTCGCTCGACGTCGCCAAGAAGGAGGGCGCCGAGCGGATGCCTGCCGACCTGGCGGCCTACGAGGCGCGCACGCGCGACGAGCGTGCGCGGCGCGCCCAGTTGGCCTAGGCGTGCGCCCGTGATCGTCCGCGTCCTGGCCGACTGGCTCGTGCCCATTGCGCGCCCGGCGATCCGCGGCGGGTGGATCGACGTCGATGCCGACCGTGGGGTGATCGTAGGCCTGGGCGAGCCCGGCGCGGCTCCGGGGCCCGCGCCGGACCGCGTGCTCGACCTCGGCCAGGCCGCCGTGATGCCGGGGTTGGTCAACGCACATACGCACCTGGAACTCTCGCATCTGGCGACGGGGGCTCCACCAGCGGCCGACTTCGTGAGCTGGGTGCGGTCGATGCTGGCCAGCCGCTTCTCGAACCCGGCTCCGCCCGACCGGATCCACGCCGCCATCGTCACGGCCATCGACGCCATGCAGCGCTCAGGGACCGCAGCGGTCGGCGACATCGGCAACACCGATGCCTCGGTGCCGCCCCTGCGGGCGTCGTTGCTTGCGGGCATCCATTTCCGCGAGGCTCTCGGCCTGCGTGGGCGTGATGCCTCGCGCGTGGCGGCGGAGACGCGCGTCGCCGTACGCCGGACGCGAGAGGCGCTGGACGACGCGCCGCGACTGGCCGCGTCGCTGGCGCCACATGCCCCCTACTCGACCTCGGCCGAGCTGTTGCGCACGCTCGCCCTCGGTGATGCGCCGGCCTGTCGCGTGTCATCGGTGCATCTGGCGGAATCGCAGGAGGAACTCGTGTTCCTGGCCACGGGCGGTGGGCCGCTGCGCGAGCTGGCCGAGCAACGAGGTGCCTGGGACGGCTCCTGGGTCGCACCGGGTGTGCGTCCGCTCGCGTATCTCGAGCAGCTCGGCGCGCTGCACGCCGACCTCCTGGTGGTGCACGGCACGCAGCTCCAGCCGGCCGAGCTGCAGCGACTCGCGGCGTCGGGAGCCACGCTCGTGCTGTGCGCCCGCAGCAACCGCTGGGTTGGCGCCGGTGTGCCACCGGTCGCCGAAGCGTTCGCGGCCGGTGGTGGCGTGGCGATCGGCACCGACAGCCTGGCCAGCGTCGACGACCTGAATCTGTTTGCCGAATTGGCGCACCTGCGGGCGTTGGCGCCCTCGGTGCCCGCCGCGGCGCTGCTGCGCGCGGCGACGCTCGGGGGGGCCCGGGCCCTGGGCTGCAGCGCGTTGGGCGTCCTCGCTCCCGGCGCCAGCAGCCGTGCCGTCGTCCGCCGGCCTCCTGCCGGCGTCGGCGACGTGGAACAATGGTTGGTCGGCGAGGCCGCCGACACCGCTGATTTGCTCTGGCTGGACCAACTGACGAGGGCTGCGGCCTCGCGCCCGTCCGGGCACCCGGTCTCTGCGCCCCGTCCCGCGTAAACGACTCGCACCCCGATGCTCCTCGACCGCCTGCGCACCTACTTCGCCTTCGTGCGGTTCAGTCACACCGTCTTCGCCTTGCCCTTTGCGCTGGTGGGTGCACTGCTGGCCAGCCGCGTCGTCCCGATGACGTGGGCCCGGGTCGGCTGGATCGTCGCGGCGATGGTGACCGCGCGCAGCGCGGCGATGGCCTTCAACCGCCTCGTCGATGCCAAGTGGGACGCACTCAATCCGCGCACGGCGCAGCGCGAGATCCCGCGTGGCGCCATGTCGGTGCGCGAAGCCCGGTTGTTCCTGGTGCTGGCCAGCGCGGCCTTCGTGGCCGTGTGCGCGCAGATCAGCCCGCTGTGTCTGTGGCTCGCGCCGGTGGCGCTCGCGATCGTGTTCTGGTACTCGCTGGCCAAGCGCGTGACCTGGGCCACGCAGTTGTTTCTCGGGCTGGCGATGGCGGTGGCGCCGGTGGGTGGCTGGATTGCCGCGGGTGGCGGCCTGTCATGGCAACCGGTGCTGCTGGCCGTCGCGATCGGCACCTGGGTCGGCGGCTTCGACGTGCTCTACGCCTGTCAGGACGTCGACTTCGACCGTGCGCACGGCTTGCGCTCCATTCCGGTCAGGTTCGGCGTGCCGGCCTCGATCGCGATCTCTCGCGGCCTCCACGTCGTGACGATCGCCAGCCTGGCAGCGCTCGGTGGGGCGGCCGACCTCGGGGCGCTGTATCAGGGTGGAGTCGCACTCGTGGCGATGTTGCTCGTGTTCGAGCAGTCGCTGGTCAGCGCGACCGACCTGTCGCAGGTGAAACGTGCGTTTGACATGAACGGGTGGGTGGGCCTGCTGTACCTGGCCACGACGGGGTTGAGCATCTATGTCAATTGACCATCCACGGCGAATCGTCCTTGCCGTCACCGGTGCGAGCGGGGCCGTGTACGCGATGCGTACCCTGTCGGCCCTGTTGCAGCACGGCGAGCAGGTCGATCTCGTGATCACCGAGTATGGACGGCGCCTCATGATCGACGAACTCGGTCCGGCGGCGCGTGTGGACCGGCTGCAGACCTACCTCGAGGAGACGTGGGGCGACGACGTGCGCCGCGGCACGTGGGTTTTGCACAGCAACAAGGACCTGGGCGCGCGGATTGCCAGCGGCAGCAAGGGCGCCGACGCGATGGTGATCGCGCCGTGCTCGATGAAGACCATGGCGGCGATCGCGCACGGGCTGTCGCGATCGCTTGTGGAGCGCGCGGCCGACGTGATGCTCAAGGAGCACCGGCCGCTGATCATCATGCCGCGCGAGACGCCGATGAGCCTGCCTCAGCTCAAGAACATGGTCTCGTGCGCAGAGGCTGGCGCGATCATCGTGCCGGCCATGCCTGGTTTCTATCAGCGTCCGCAGACCATTGCTGACCTTGCCGACTTCATGGCCGGCCGCGTCCTGTCGCTGCTGCGCATCGACCACCAGCTGTACCCCGGGTGGGACCCACAGGCGGGCCGCGCATGACCGAGGCCGACACCGGCGGGCCGACCTATGGCGGCATCAGCCCGGACACCGGCCGGGCCCCGGAGAAGATCGCCGGGATGTTCGATGCCATTGCCGGGCGGTACGACCTGCTCAATCACGTGCTCAGCGGCGGTCAGGACATCTATTGGCGCTGGCGGGCGGTCCGACGGCTGCGGCTGACCGGCGATGCACAGGTGCTCGACCTCTGTACCGGGACCTGCGACGTCGCGCGCACGATGGTGCGGCGGCGACTGGCGCGCCGCGTCCTCGGCATCGACTTCTCCGCCGAGATGCTGAAGGTGGGGCAGCGCAAGTTACGTGAGGAGGGGCGCGCTGCGGTCATCCCGCTGGTCCGTGCTGACGCCATGCGGTTACCGGTGGCGTCGGGGTCGATGGACGCGGTGACGATCGCCTTCGGCATCCGCAACGTCCAGGACGCCGCGGTGGCCCTCGCGGAGGTGGCGCGGGTGCTCAAGCCGGGGGGGCGGCTCGCGATCCTCGAGTTTTCGACCCCACAGCAGCCCCTGGTGCGGGCCGCGTACCTCTGGTATTTCCGCAACGTCCTGCCTCGGCTGGGTCGTCTGGTGTCGCGTCACGGTGAGGCCTACGCCTACCTGCCGGCCTCGGTCGAGAGCTTCACGCCGCCGGCCCAGTTTGTGGCGCAACTCGCCGCGGCTGGTCTGATCCGGTGCGAGGCCGTCCCTTTGACGTTCGGCGTCGTCTATCTCTACGTTGCGGAACGTCCCTCGTAGCGCCTGGCCGGGCGGCCCGGGCCAGCGGCGTCCAGCATCGGACCGGCAGCCAACCCCAGCACCGGGTCAGCGTGCGGGCGGTGCCCGGTGCCCCCACCCTTTATACTGAACGAGCCGGATGTACATAGATTTCGAGGACCACCGACCAGAGGCGCCGACGATAGATTCGGCGATGTCGCGGCGCGAAGCCGTGATGACGTCGGTGTTCCTGCATGCGGGCCTCGTCGCGCTGTTCCTGTTCGGTCCACGGCTGCCCTTCATCAAGGAATACCTGGCCCAGCAGGCCCAACTACAGCAGCAGGAGCAGCAGCGGCAGGCCCTGGCGCAGCAACAGCAGCAGCAGCAGCCCCGGTTCGTCTACGTGCAGCCTCGTCTGGACATGAAGGCGGCCAAGGCCAAGGAGTCGGCGTCGCTGGCCGACCAGGATCGCCTCGCGCAGACGACACAGCGCTCGCCGGCCGCCACCAACAGCCAGCCCGTGTCGCGCGGCACGTCTCTCGAGTTCGTCGAGAAGCAGGCGCAGAAAGATCTGGCCAAGGGCAGGGGCCCCTCGCCCGAGCCGTCCGACTCGCAGCGCGAGAGGCAGCAGCAGGCACGAGCGGCGCCGCCTGCACCTCCCCAGAGCCAGTCGGCGCCCATGGCCCAGACGGCCGCCAACAATCAGGGCCTCGACGTGCGCGAGGGCCAGAGTGGCCTGCTTGCGCGTGGCGACACCGGCGTGGTCGCCACTCCGCAGGCGCGCAACAGCCCGGCCGCGGCCAGCCCGGCGGCGCGGCCGCCTGGCGGTTCGCTCGGACAGGCCCTGCGCAACCTGGAGAAGTACGTCCAGAACGAGGCGTTCAACAATCCCAACGGTGGCAATTCGCCCTTCGGCCCGTACATCCAGTTCGACACCAAGGGCGTCGAGTTCGGGCCCTGGATTCGTCGCTTCGTCGCCCAGATCAAACGTAACTGGCTGATTCCCGAAGCAGCCATGGTGATGAAGGGGCACGTCGTCGTCACCTTCAACGTCCACAAGGACGGTCGCATCACCGACATCGCCATCAAGCAGCCGTCGGGCATCGACGCGTTCGACCGCGCCGCCGCGAACTCGCTGCAGTGGTCGAATCCGACGACCGTGCTGCCGCCGGAGTATCCGTCGCCGCCGGCGTTCTTCACCGTGACCTTCTATTACAACGAGCAGCCTCCCTCGCAGTGACGCACCACGCCGCGACGGCAGGGCCGGCTGCCCCAGCCGGCCGGTAAGGGCGCTGATGTGATCGCGCCTCTTTCAGCAGCGGGACGGCCACTCCTGGTGGCTGTGCTCGGCCCCACCGCCACCGGCAAGAGCGCGCTCGGGATCCGCCTCGCGCGGACCTACGACGGCGAGATCGTCAATTGCGATTCGACCGCCGTGTACCGGCGCTTCGACATCGGCACCGATAAGGTGCCTGCCGACGAACAGGGCGGCATCGCGCACCATCTGGTCGACGTGGTGGAGCCGACGGCCGTCTACTCGGCCGCGCAGTTTGCGCGTGACGCCGCCGCCCGCATCCGCGAGATCTCGGCGCGTGGCCGTCTGCCGCTGCTGGTAGGGGGGACAGGTTTCTATTTCCGAGCCCTGATCGAGGGGTTGTTCGACGGGCCCGGTCGTGACGACGCGGTTCGCACCCGGCTGCACGGGCGGGCCGTCCGCCACGGCGTCGAGCACCTGCATCGGATCCTGCACCGGGTCGATCCGCGGTCGTCGGGTCGCATCATGCCGCGCGACGAGAATCGCCTGATTCGCGCCCTCGAGGTCTGGATGCTCACCGGCAAACCGCTGTCGGCGCACTTTGGTGAGACCCGCCCCCCGCTGCCCGAGTACGACGTGTGCGTGATCGGATTGCGTCTGCCCTCCGAGGACATCGCCACGCGCGTGGCGAGGCGTGTCGAGCAGCAATGGGCACGCGGGGTCGTCCAGGAGGTGCGCGACAACCTCACGTCAGGTGTGCCGCGTGAGGCCAATCCTTTCCGGGGGCTCGTGTACCGACAGATTCTGGAGATGCTCGACGGCGTGCGCGATGATGCCGAGACGCGAGCGTTGATCGTGCGCGAGAACAAGCAGTATGCGCGGCGTCAATTGACCTGGTTCCGGAAGGAACCGAGAGTGGTATGGTTGACCGGCGCCGGCGAGCGCGACGAGACGTTTGCAGCCGCCCGAGCCTTGATCGAGTCCTACGGAGCCTGTCGCTGATGCCTACCCATCGCGAGTCGAAGCCATCAGCGCCACCCAACATCCAGGACGTCTTCCTGAACTCGGCGCGCCGCGAGCGTCTCGTGGTCAAGATTCGTCTCATGGACGGGCAGGTGCTCGAAGGTCGCATCAAGAACTTCGATCGCTTCGCGCTGGTGATCGACCACGAGGGCGCGGATCACATGGTGTTCAAGCACGCCATCGCGACCATCCGGTCCAACCGGTCGGTGCCCAACTACTTTTCATCTGCCGTGCACGAGGCCTGAGGTCGCGACCATGGGCGTCCGCTTCGAGCGGATCGTGGTGATCGTCCTGGACAGCGTTGGCGTCGGGGCCCTCCCCGATGCCGGTCGCTACGGCGACGAGGGCAGCGATACGCTGGGCAACGTCGCTCGCCGCATTCCCCTGCACCTTCCGGCGCTCAGGCAACTGGGCCTGGACCGGCTCGTCCCTGCGCTCGGGGCACCGACCAGCGCGGCTGCCGGGGCGTGGGGCCGGATGGCGGAAGCCTCGCCCGGCAAGGACTCGGTGACTGGTCACTGGGAGATGGCGGGCATCGTGCTCGAGCAGGCGTTCCCGACCTTTCCCGACGGCTTTCCTCGCACCGTGATGGACGCGTTCGCGCACGGCATCGGCCGGCCGGCGCTCGGCAACGTCGTCGCCTCCGGCACCGAGGTCATCGAGCGCTTCGGCGATGCGCATCTGCAGACCGGTGCGCCGATCGTCTACACGTCGGCCGATAGCGTCTTCCAGATCGCCGCGCACGAAGACGTGGTGCCGGTGGCCGAGTTGTACCGGTGGTGCGAAGTTGCCTACGCGATCGTGGCCGAGGGACTGGGCGTCGGACGGGTGATCGCGCGCCCCTTCGACGGCCAACGGGGGGCGTTTCGCCGCACCAGCCGCCGACACGACTACGCCCTCCCGCCCCCGCAGCCCACCGTCCTCGATCACCTCACCTCGGCCGGGCATCCCGTGATCGCGGTCGGCAAGATCCGGGACCTGTTCGCGGGCCGCGGCATCTCGCGGCATCTGGCAACGGCGTCCGATGACGAGGGAATGGACAGGGTGGACGAGGCGATGCGCGACGTCCCGCGCGGGCTCATCTGGGCCAATCTCGTCGACTTCGACGCCCTCTACGGGCACCGCAACGACGTGGACGGGTACGCCCGCAATCTCGAACGGTTCGACGCCCGGCTGGCCGACCTGTTGCCGCAATTGCGACCGACCGATCTGCTGATCGTCACCGCGGACCACGGTAACGACCCGACCACCCCAAGCACGGATCACTCGCGCGAGTACGTGCCTCTGCTGGCCAGCGGGAGCAGGGTGGCGTCCGGCGTCGCGCTCGGCACCCGCGACACGTTCGCCGATCTCGGTCAGACCATCGCCGACAACTTCGCGGTGGCGCCGCTGCCGCGCGGCACGAGCTTTCTCCAGGCGCTGGCTGGCGCCACCCCGGGTGCACTGTCTGCATGAGCACGATCTGTCAGCAACTCGAGGCCCGCGAACGTGCCACGCTCGCGCCACAGGCCACCTTCAGCGACAGCACGCGGGGGCGGGCGCGTCCCGAACCGGACGACCCCATCCGGCCAGCCTTCCAGCGTGACCGCGACCGCATCGTGCACTGCAAGGCGTTCCGGCGGCTGAAGCACAAGACGCAGGTCTTCTTCTCGCCGGCTGGTGACCACTACCGGACACGGCTGACCCATACGCTCGAGGTGTCGCAGATCGCGCGGACGCTGGCCAAGGTGCTGAACCTGCACGAGGAACTCACCGAGGCCATCACGCTGGCGCACGACCTCGGGCACACCCCGTTCGGGCACGCCGGTGAGCGAGTCCTGGACAAGTTGATGCCGGGCGGCTTCTCCCACGCCACCCAGAGCCTGCGCATCGTCGAGGTCCTCGAGCAGGGCGGCGCCGGCCTCAACCTGACCTTCGAGGTCCGGCAGGGCATCTCGACCCACTCCAAAGGCAAGCACGGGCTGCCGATCAACGTGCCTGCCGCTGACCGCGCAGCCACGCTCGAAGCGCAAATCGCCCGTGTGGCCGACATCATCGCCTACGTCAACCACGACATCGACGACGCCGTGCGGGCCGGGGTGATCGACCCGGGCGACCTGCCCGCCTCCGCTGTCGAGGTGCTCGGCGGCTCCTCGTCGGCGCGGATCGGCGCGATGGTGACCGACGTGGTGGCGCAGAGCCTGGCCTGCGATCTGCAGTCGCTGCGCATGAGCGAGCCGGTGCTGCAGGCGCTGCTCGACCTGCGCGCCTTCATGTTTGACCAGGTCTACGAGAACGACGTGGCCACGGCCGAGTTTGCCAAGGCGACCGGGGTCCTCGGAGGTCTGTGGGAGAAGGTCCGGGAGCAGCCTGGCACGTGGCTGGACGCAGGCACGCTCGAGCGCGAAGGCCTGGACGCCGCTGCGCGCGACTTCCTGGCCGGCATGACCGACCGATACGCCGTGCGCCTCTTCGAGGAGTTGTACATTCCGCGCCCCTGGATCGAGGCGCCCCGCGCGTGATCACGGGCTGACGCGGCTCCGGGACTCCCAATCCACGGGTCTGTTCTGCTATCCTTGTTTGTTCGCGCCTGTCCATCGGACCGCCGCTGTGCGACGCTCATCATGCTCATCGACCTCACGACTCTTGCCGCCGGCCGCGTGCCCGTCGTGGCGGACATCCCCGCCGCGGCGCTGGAAGTGCCCGTTGAGGACTTCACCGTCCTGGGTGAGGCGCACTTTGTCGGTGATGTCGAGCGCGGCAGTGGCGAGACGTACCACCTGCGCGGTCAGCTCACCGCCAGCCTCGAGACGCCGTGTGCGCGCTGCACCGAGCCGGTCCTGGTCGACGTGGATGTGCCGGTAGACCTCCGCTTCATGCCGACAACGGTGGAGCGACCCGGGAGTCGGCCCTCGCCGTCCGCGATCGACGACGACGAGGACGGACGCGAGATGGCCGAGGATGATCCCTTGGTCGCGTTGTACGACGAGCCGCGCATCGATCTCGCGCAGGTGGCGCGCGAGCAGTGTTATCTGGCGATGCCGATGAAACCGCTGTGTCGGTTCGATTGCCAGGGTCTGTGTCCTCAGTGCGGGATCAACCGCAATACCGACACGTGCAACTGTGACAGCCGGTGGGAAGATCCGCGTTTGGCGGTTCT
Source organism: Luteitalea sp. (assembly GCA_046593715.1). Lineage (GTDB taxonomy): Bacteria > Acidobacteriota > Vicinamibacteria > Vicinamibacterales > Vicinamibacteraceae > Luteitalea. The sequence continues at coordinate 23,814 of JBKJQW010000100.1, read as the reverse complement.
CAAGTCCCTCCTGAAGGACGCGGACGCTTCAGGTCCGCGCGAGTAGACCAGTCATGCCCAATCCCAAGCGACGCCATTCGAAGAGCCGTACGAGCAAACGCCGTACGCACGACGCCCTCAAGGCCGTGGCCCTCGGCCCCTGCCCCCAGTGCAGTGAGTTGAAGCCGCCCCATGTGGTGTGCACCAACTGCGGCCACTACCGCGGTCGGCAGGTGCGCCCGGCCAGCGAGGAAGCCTGAGTCGGTTCGCCCACATGCTGGCCCCTGTCCGCCGTAGCCTTGGCGAAGGCGGATGATCCGCATCGCGGTGGACGCCATGGGTGGCGACGACGCCCCTCGTACCGTCGTGCACGGCGCCGTGGCGGCTGCCCGTGAGGACGGTCTCGCGCTGACCCTGGTCGGGGCGCAAACGGTCCTCGAGGACGAACTCGCCCGGTTTCCCGAAGCCGACAGCCTCTCCATTCGCATTCTCGACGCCTCTGACGTGGTGCGCATGGACGAGCCCGCCCTGGCGGTACGTCGACGGCCCAGGGCCTCGGTCCGCGTGGCCGCCGAGGCGGTTGCCGCGGGCCAGGCGGCCGCGCTGTTCACGGCGGGGCACTCCGGTGCGGCCGTGGTGGCGTCGCACGGGGCATTCGGCCTGCTGGAGGGCATCGAGCGGCCGGCCGTGGCGGCGATGATCCCGACTCGGGACGGCGTGGCCGTTCTGGTCGATGCTGGCGCCACGGTCAGTTGCCGGCCACAGCATCTGCTGGTGTTTGCCCGGCTCGGCGCCGCCTACGCGACGGTGATGCTCGGCATCGATCGGCCGCGTGTCGGACTGCTGTGCAATGGCGAGGAAGCTGGCAAGGGGACGCCGCTGGTCCGGGGCGCCTTCGCGCGCATCGCGGCCACTGACCTGCACTTCATCGGCAACCTCGATGCCTCGGAACTGTTCACCGGTGCGGCCGACGTGGTCGTCTGCGACGGCTTCACCGGCAACGTCGTGCTGAAGACGAGCGAGGGGCTGGTCGAGGCGATCGACGGCCTGATGGCAGACGAAATGGCGCGGTCGGTGACCGCGCAGGTCGGCGCCGTGCTGACACGCGGTGCCCTGCGTCGCTTCCGGGCGCGTCTGGATTATTCCGAGTACGGAGGCGCGCCGCTGCTCGGCCTGCGCCACCTCTGTGTGATCGGCCATGGCCGGTCCTCGTCCAAAGCGATCGCCACGGGCGTGCGTCTGGCCGCCCGGTTCGCGCGCGAACGCCTGGTCTCGCGGATCGAGGCCGATCTGCTCGCGTCCGGGGGCGTACCGTCCGCCGCGCCGCACGGAGTCGCCCAATGATTGCGTTTCTCTTTCCCGGGCAGGGCGCGCAGGTGGTGGGCATGGGCAAGGCGCTGGCCGAGGCCTTCCCTGAGGCCCGAGCGACCTTTGCCGAAGCCGATGAGGCGCTGGGACGTTCGCTGAGCGGCTTGTGCTTCGACGGGCCCGAAGACGTGCTCACGCTGACCGAGCACACCCAGCCGGCCATCCTGGCGACCAGCGTCGCGGCCTATCGGGTGCTGCACGCGCGCGGGTTCGGGCCGGACTGGGCGGCGGGGCATTCGCTCGGCGAGTATTCGGCGCATGTCGCGGCGGGCACGTTCGCGTTTGCCGATGCGCTGCGCATCGTGGCGCACCGCGGCCGATACATGCAGGAGGCCGTGCCGGTGGGTGAGGGGGCGATGGCGGCGATCCTGGGTCTCGACGCTGTGGCCGTGAGCGCCGCGTGCGCGGCCGGGGCTGCCGGCGAGGTGGTGAGTGCTGCCAACCTGAACGCGCCCGGACAGGTGGTCATCGCCGGTACCCGGGGCGCGGTCGAGCGGGCCGGACTCGAAGCCAAGGCGCGGGGCGCCAAGCGGGTGATCGCGCTCAACGTCAGCGCGCCCTTTCATTGCGCCTTGATGGCCCCCGCCCAGGCTCGCCTGGAACCCGAGTTGCGGGCGTTGGCCGTGCAGGCCCCGCGGGTGCCGGTCGTGGCCAACATCGACGCCTTGCCCCGCCGTGACGCGGCCTCGTCCATCGATGCCCTGGTCGCGCAGGTCTCTGGCGCCGTGCGCTGGGAGGACGTCATCAGGTATCTTGTGTCGGCCGATGTGCGCGCGTATGTTGAGGTGGGCCCGGGCACGGTGCTCGCAGGACTGGTGCGCAAGATCGACCGCGAGGCTCAGGTGGTGAGCTTCGGAGCTCCTGAACAACTCGCAGCGGTGGAGGCGCTCTACGCAGCATCGTGAGGCTTGATCTTTCTGGCAAAGTTGCCGTCATCACGGGCGCGTCGCGCGGCATCGGCCGCCAGACGGCGTTGACGCTCGCCAGTGCGGGCGCCATCGTCGTGCTCACCTCGCGTGGTGATGCGGCTGAATCAGTGGCCGCCGAAGTGACGGCTGCCGGCGGGCAGGCGCTTGCCCTGGCTGCCGACGTGGCCGACGCCGATGCCGTGCATCGGGTCGTCGAGACCACGACGGACCGGTTCGGGCGTCTGGACGTGCTGGTCAACAACGCCGGTATCACCCGCGATCAGCTCTTGCTGCGCATGAAGCGTGAGGACTGGGACTCGGTGGTGGCCACCAACCTGACCGGGACGTTCCTCTGCACCCAGGCGGTCCTGCGGACGATGCTCAAGCAGCGCAGTGGCCGCATCATCAGCATCAGCTCGGTGGTGGGCCAGAGTGGCAACCCCGGGCAGACCAACTACGCGGCGACCAAAGCCGGGATCATCGGCTTCTCGAAGGCGCTCGCGCGCGAAGTGGCCTCGCGGGCGATCACGGTGAACGTGGTGGCCCCGGGGCTCATCGATACGGACATGACGCGGGAGATCAGCTCCGACGCCCAGGCCAACTGGACATCGGCGATCCCGCTGGGACGTTTGGGCACGCCGCAGGATGTAGCCGCGGCGGTGTGCTTCCTCGCATCAGATGCGGCTGGATATATCACCGGGCAGGTGCTCGCCGTCAACGGCGGCATGTACGCCTGAGCAGGAGGAATGTCAGATGTCGTCTGTGGCAGACAAGGTCAAGAGCATCATCGTGGAGCAACTCGGCGTCGACGAGGAAGAAGTCACACCGGATGCGTCGTTTGTGGACGACCTGGGCGCCGATTCGCTCGACGTCGTGGAACTCGTGATGGCCTTCGAAGAGGAGTTCGGGGTGGAGATCCCGGACGACGACGCGGAGAAAATCACGCGCGTGCGTGAGGCCATCGCCTACATCGAGCAGCACGGCAAGGGCAAGAAGTAGGAACTGCCACACCGGAACGGAACCGGGGACGGAGGGGGAGTGTCCAGGCGAGTCGTGGTGACGGGAGTCGGGCTGGTGTCGTCGCTCGGGGTGGGCACCAGTGCCAACTGGGAGGCGCTCTGCGCCGCCCGATCGGGCATCGGCCCGATCACCCACTTTGACGCGACGGCGTTCTCGACGCGGATTGCGGGCGAGGTCAAGGGCTTCGACCCGCTCGACTTCGTCGAGAAGAAGGAGGTCAAGAAGATTGACCCCTTCATCCAGTTCGCCATTGCCGCGAGTCAGTTCGCGGTCGATGACGCGCGCCTCGAGATCACCCGCGAGAACTCGGTCGACATCGGCGTGTACATCGCGTCGGGCATCGGCGGGTTCCGGACCATCGAGAACGAGCACGAGGCCTACCTGGCCGGCGGGCCGCGCAAGATCTCGCCCTTCTTCATTCCGTCAGCCATCATCAATCTTGCGGCGGGGCAGGTCTCCATCCGGTTCGGGGCGCGCGGGCCGAACCAGTCCTCGTGCACCGCGTGTTCGGCGTCGGCGCACGCCATCGGCGACTCGTACGAGATCATCAAGCGCGGTGACGCCGACGCGATGATCTGCGGCGGCGCCGAAGCGGCCGTCACGCCGATGAGCGTGGGCGGCTTCGGGTCGATGCGCGCGCTGTCCACCCGCAACGACGCGCCCAACCAGGCGTGCCGGCCCTTCGACAAGGACCGCGACGGCTTCATCATCGGCGAGGGCTCCGGGATCGTCATCCTCGAGGAACTCGAGCGCGCGCGGGCCCGCGGGGCCAGCATCTACGCCGAGATCGTCGGCTACGGATCCACGTCGGATGCGTTTCACATGACCGGGCAGCCCGAGGGCGGCGAGGGTGCGGTGCGCTCGATGCGCATGGCGCTCCGCAAGGCCGGTGTGCAACCCTCGGACGTCGACTACATCAACGCCCACGGTACGTCCACGCCGGTCAACGACCCGACCGAGACACAGGCCATCAAGACGGCCTTTGGCGAACACGCGTCGCGGCTGGCGGTGTCGTCCACCAAGTCGATGACCGGGCACCTGCTCGGCGCCGCGGGCGGACTCGAAGCCGGCATCACCGCGCTGGCCCTTCGGCATCAGCTGATGCCACCCACCGTCAATCTCGACAACCCCGCGGACGGCTGCGATTTGGACTACATCCCGCACGCGGCGCGCGCTGGTCGCATCCGCTACGCGTTGTCCAACTCGTTCGGCTTCGGCGGCACCAACGCCTCCTTGCTCTTCAAGGCCTACGAGGAGTAGGTAGGGCCGGCTCCCGAGCCGGTCTCCCAGCGCGCCTCGGGGAGGCGCCCGGACCCACCATGCCCATGAAGATAGTTGTCTGCATCAAGCAAGTCGTGACTCGCGACTGGCAGGTCCGCCCGAACGAGAGCAAGACCTGGATTGGCGAGACCGACGCCGACTTCGAGATGAACGAGCCCGACGCCTACGCCCTGGAGGCGTCGTTGCGATTGCGCGAGGCGCATGGCGGGGAAGTCATCGTCGTCTCGGCTGGTCCGGCGCGCGTCACGCAGGTGCTGCGTGAGGCGCTGGCCCGCGGTGCCGACCGCGCCGTGCACGTCGAGGGGGATGGTCTGGCGCAGGCGGATGCCTTCGTGGTGGCCGACGCCCTCGCGGCCGCCATCGGCGGCGAGTCGCCGGACCTGGTGCTGACCGGCCTGCAGTCCGACGACATGGGCTTCGGCCAGACAGGCGTGATCCTGGCTGAGCGTCTCGGAGTGGCGCACGCCACGATCATCATGGAGGTGCAGGTGCAGGGGACCGGCCTGCGGGTCAAGCGCGAGCTCGAGGGCGGGTGGTTCCAGTGGCTCGAGATGCCGCTGCCCGCCTTGCTGACGATCCAGAGCGGCATCAACCAGCTCCGTTACGCCACGCTGAAGGGCATCATGGCTGCCAAGAAGAAGCAGGTGGACGTCGTCGCGGCCAGTGCAGCGCCGGCGACGCAGCAGGTCGTCGATCTGCGGACCCCCGAGAAGCAGAAGCAGACCCGCATGCTCGAGGGCCCGCCGGCCGACGTCGCCAGGGAACTGATCCGCGCGCTGCGTGAAGATGCGCGGGTGGTGGCGTCATGATCCTCGTCATCGCGGAACACAACGCCGGACAGGTCCACCGCGCCACCTGGGAGGCGATCGCCCTGGCGCAGGGGCTGGGTCAACCGGTGACGGTGGTCGTGGCCGGTCACGACATCGCCGCCATCAGCACGTCGCTGGCCGCCGCGCAGGTGGCCCAGGTGACCGTCGTGGCGCATGAGGCGCTGGCCAATTACACGGCCGACGGCTACGTCGCGGCACTGGCCGAGGTGGTCGGTGCGATCTCGCCGGCGCTCGTGCTGGCCTCCCACACCTACCAGGCGCGGGATTTCATGCCCAGGCTCGCGACGCGGTGCGGCCGTGGCCTGGTCTCGGACTGCATCGCCATCCAGGCGGAGGGTGACGGCTTCCGCTTCACCCGGCCGGTATTCCAGGCGCGCCTGCTCGCCGACGTCCTTGCGGTCGGGGCCGCGCCTCACTTCGCCACGCTGCAGGTCGGGGCGGTGCGTGCCGACGCGTGGCAGAAGGGCACGGCTCCGGTGTCCACGCAGGCGGCAACGATCGACGCGTCCACGCTGCGGCAGCGCCCGGACGAGAGGTTCAAGGAGTCCAAGCAGGCCGTGGACCTCACGGCTGCGGAGCGGATCGTGTCGGTCGGCCGCGGCATCAAGGGGCCGGAGCACCTCGATCTGATCAAGCAGCTGGCCGAGGCGCTGGGCGCCGAGATCGCGGCCTCACGGCCGATCTGCGACAACGGCTGGCTGCCGATGGATCGCCAGATCGGCAGTTCGGGCCAGACCGTCGCGCCCAAGCTGTATCTGGCGCTCGGCATCTCAGGCGCGATTCAGCACGTGGTAGGAATGAAGGGCGCCAAGACGATCGTCGCGGTCAACAAGGATCCCGAGGCGCCGATCTTCGAGATTGCCGACTACGGCATTGCAGGTGATCTGTTCGAGATCGTTCCGGCGCTGATCGCCGAGCTCGCCAAATAGCCCGTCGGAGCGCCTTGGTTGCCAACCCGACCTGATAAGCTCGCCTCATGATCGAGACCCTCGCGTTCTGGGTCGTTGTCCTCGGCAGTGTCGGCGTCTTCGGCGCCCAGATGGCGACGCGGTGGCGGCTGATGCAGGCCGCGCCGGGCGGGTGGTCCTTCGACGCGCTGCCGCGCCGACTCGAGCGATTCGTCGTCGAGATCGTCTTCCAGGGCAAGGTGATCGCGCGCAAGCCGTGGGTCGGCGTCGCGCACCTCCTCGTGTTCTGGGGCTTTGTGGCGTTTGGCGGCTACACGCTGGTCGAGACCCTGCATGGTCTCGGGCTGGTCGACCTGACGGGCACCGCCGGGTTCCGTCTCTACACGTGGCTGCTGGTGCCGTTTTCGGTGGCCGTGCTCGCCGGGATCACGTTGCTGGCGATCCGCCGTGGGCTGGTCCGACCGCGGGCGCTCGGCACGCCGGTATCGCAGGAGTCGATCCTGATCGCGGGATTCATCGCGGTGCTGATGGTGACGTTTCTCCTCGACGTCTACCTCCTCGAGGACGGACTGCTCGGACGCCTCAACTGGTGGGTGCACATGGTGGTGATCTACACCTTCCTGGTGTTGATTCCCAACTCCAAGCACCTGCATCTGCTGCTGTCGCCGGGCACGGTCTTTTTCAAGGCGCCGCTGCTCGGCACCGTGCCCAGGCTCGACTTCGAGAAGGAGGAAGTGGGCCTCGAAGCGGTCAAGGATCTGTCCAAGAAAGCGGTCCTCGATGCCTTCACCTGCGTCGAGTGCGGCCGCTGCATGGAGAACTGCCCAGCCACGGCGACGGGCAAGCTGCTCAACCCCAAGACGCTGATCCTGCAGAACGAGGCCGCCCTGCTCGAGGGCCGCCTCGATGCCAAGCTGGCCGACGTCTACGACCCCGGCGTCCTGTGGCAATGCACCACGTGTGGTGCCTGCGAAGACGTGTGCCCGGTGGGCATCGAGCACACTCCGGTCATCATCGGCGCGCGGCGCGGCCTGGTCAGCAACGGCGAGGCGCCCGATTACCTGGCGCCCATCTACAACAACCTCGAGCGGCGCGGCAATCTCTGGGGGCAGACCTCGGACACCCGGCAGAAGTTCGTCGCCACGGCGCAGTTCGAGACCTTCGATCCGGCCCGGCACGAATACCTGCTGTGGCTGGGGTGCGCGGGCGGCACCGAGCCGGACTTCCAGAAATCCCTGCGTTCTCTCGGCGAGATCCTGCGTGCGCAGGGCAAGACATTCGGCGTGCTTGCCAAGGAGCGGTGCACGGGCGATGTCGCCAAGCGCACGGGCAACGAGTACCAGTTTCAGGAACTGGCGACGGCCAACGTCGAGGACCTGCACGACGCCGGCGTGAAGAAGGTGGTCACCTCGTGCCCGCACTGTCTGAAGACCCTCGGGCACGACTACCGGGAGTTCGGTTTCGAAGGCAAAGTCGTGCACTCGTCGGTGCTGGTGGAGCAGATCACACGGGACGAGCCGCCCGCCGCGCTGGACGGGGAAGCGGTCACCTTTCACGACCCGTGTTATCTCGGTCGCTACGCGGGCGAGCACGAGGCACCGCGCGCCCTGCTGGAGCGCTATGGGGGCGATGTCGCTGAACCGGAGCGTACCAAGGACAACCCCTTCTGCTGCGGCGCCGGGGGCGGCCTGCTCTTCGAAGAGCACGAAGCGGGCACGCGAATCAGCCAGGCACGCCTCGAGCAGCTGCAGGCGACCGGCGCGAACACCATCGTGATGGGTTGTCCGTTCTGCTCGATCATGCTCAAAGGCGCGCAGGCGAGCACGCCGTCGGCTGACGCGATCCAGATGGTGGACCTGATGACGTGGACGGAAGGGAAGCTGCGCAAGGCCGGCCGGATCGGGCAGACCGCGCCGCCCGTCGCGGACGCGGCCCCACAGGAGTCGACGCACGGGTGACCGACCGTCCCGCCTGGGAAGGGTCCGCGTCGAAACGGCGCCAGGCGGCGCTGATCGGTCGCGTCGGGGCGCCCCTCATCGCAGCGCTGGCCCGCACGTGGCGCTACTCGAGTGAAGGCGCCGATGGCTTCGATCGCTGCCTCGCGGCAGGCCAGCGCCCCATCCTGGCCCTCTGGCACGGATGCATCCTTCCGGCGACGCCGTTCTGGCGCGACCGTGGAGTGGTCGCCATCACCAGTGAGAACTTCGACGGCGAGTGGATTGCCCGGATCATGTCGCAGTTCGGATACGCGGCGGTCCGCGGGTCGACATCACGGGGCGGCGTGAAGGCGCTGGTGCGGCTGAAGCGCCTGGTGGGAGAGGGGCACCCGACGGCCTTCACCGTGGACGGCCCGCGTGGTCCGGCCGGGCGCGCCCAGCCGGGCGCCCTCTGGCTGGCCAGGGCCACCCGTCAGCCAATCCTTCCCTTTCACATCGAGGCTGTCTCCGCCTGGCACCTGCGCAGCTGGGACCGGGCGCTGATCCCGCAGCCGTTCACGCGGGTGGCGGTGGCCGTGGGGCCGCCGTTCCTGGTCGCCGCCGATGCCGACGATGCGGCACTGGAGCAGCGTCGGCAGGATCTGGAGGCAGAGCTGCAGCGCCTGCGTGTCCGCGCGCTCCAGCTCCTGCCCCCGCGTGCGCGCCAGTAGGGCAGCGGCAGGCGTCGCGCGGCACCTGCGCCGGCACGTGCCCTCCGGCGGCGGGCTGCGCTAGTCTTGAGGGCACATGGTGCTGCTGTTCAGCGAACGGGTGCTCGATCACCTCACGCCTGCCGGCCATCCGGAGTCCCCGGAGCGGGGCGACGTCATGCGTGCAGCCGCGCTGCGGGCCCGCGACCTCGGCCTCGACGTCCGTGAGCCGCGAGAGGCGAGCGACGCGGAGATCCTGCGGGTGCACGATGCAGCCCACCTGGCGGACATGGCGGCACGGCGCGGGCGGGCGAGTGCCATCGACGCCGACACCTTCACTTCGCCTGACAGCTACGAGGTTGCGCGGCTCGCGGCTGGTGCGGCCTGCGACGCCGCGCTTCTGGCATTGGCGACCGCCACGCCGACGCTCGCCATCGTGCGACCGCCCGGACACCACGCCGAGCGTGGACAGGCGATGGGGTTCTGCCTGTTCTCCAACGTCGCGATGGCCGTGGCCGCCGCCCGTGCCGCCGGTGCGGCGCGCGTGGCCGTGGTGGACCTCGACGTCCACCACGGCAACGGGACGCAGTGGGCCTTCTACACCGATCCCAGCGTGCTCGTGGTCAACACGCACCAGTTCCCGTTCTACCCGGGCACCGGGGCCACCACCGAAGCCGGGCATGGCGAAGGCGTCGGATTCACGCTCAACGCCCCGCTCGAGGCCGGCGCCACCGACGCCGACCACGCGCTGGTGTGGAACACGGTCATCGACCCCGCACTGGTGCGGTTTGCGCCGGACCTGATCGTCGTGTCCGCCGGCTTCGATGGCCATCACGACGACCCCCTCGGATCGCAGCGGATGACCACCGATGGGTACCGTGCGTGGCTCACCGCAATCCGCGCGAGAGCGGCGCAGACCTGCGGCGGCCGCCTGGCCGTCGTCACCGAAGGCGGATACGACCTGCAGGCACTGCGGGCGTGTCTCGACGCAACGGTGGACGTCCTACGCGGCCCTGTGGCTGACAGCGCCGGGTGGGTCAACGCGGTTGGCTCGGACCGCCGCGGCAGGGCCACCGTGCAGGCGCTGCAGGGCCACCCACTGGTGGCGCCGCGCGGCTGACGCCAGGAGGGCGGTCTGGAGTTGACGCCGTCGACTGCCCTCAGTACGTGGCGCGGCCGCCGGATAGATCGAACACCGCGCCGGTGCTGAACGAGCAGTCTTCCGAGCACAGCCACGCCACCAGCGCGGCGGCTTCTTCCCTGGTGCCAAAGCGTCCCATCGGAATCTTGGCCAGCATGTAGTCGACGTGCGCGGGCGTCATCTGCGCGAGGATGTCGGTGGCGATGACCGCCGGCGCGACGGCGTTGACCGTGATATTGGAGGTCGCCAGTTCCTTGCCGAGCGACTTGGTCAGGGCGATAACGGCGGCTTTGGACGCGCTGTAGTGCGCGGCGTTCGGATTGCCTTCCTTGCCGGCGATAGACGCGATGTTGACGACGCGTCCGTAGCCGTTGGCCAGCAGGTGCGGCACGACGGCGTGGCAGCAGTGGAAGACGCCGTGCAGGTTGGTCTCCAGGACGCGGCGCCACTCGGCCGGATGCAACTCCCAGGTCCTGGCGTTTCCGCCGGTGATGCCGGCGTTGTTCACGAGGATGTCCAGCCGTCCCAATGCGGCGGCGGTCGCGTCGGCGGCTGCGTGCACGGCGTCCACGCTGGCCAGGTCCACCGTGCGGGTGTGCACCGTGCCAGCCGGCGACAGGTCGACAGCCGCCTGCGCGAGGGCATCGGCATCAATGTCCCAGAGCGAGACTGCTGCGCCGGAGGCGAGGAGGCGCTCCGCAATGGCGCGGCCGATGCCGCGGGCGCCGCCGGTGACGATCGCCGCACGATGTGCGAGGTCGATGTGGTTCATGGGCGGCCAGCCAGGTCGTTGATCGCCTTGACCGCGTTGACGTCGAACTTGGGCTTGCGGTCGTAGGTCAGCAGCCCGTTGATCTCCTGCTCGACGTCGGTCAGCTGCGTATAGCAGACGCCGATGATGCGCGGGACCGTCGCGATCGCCTCGTACAGGCCGCGCAGGCGTGCGAGCGCGTCCTCCGGCGTCTTCTCGACGCCTGAGTAGCCCCACGCGCCCTCCGGCGCCGGCGAGCCCGGCATGTGGTACGCGATGCCGCCGAACTCCGACAGGAAGATCGGTGAGCCGTTGTACTCGTAGCCGGGCACCAGCGCGGCGCGGCTGTTGTCGGGAATGCGCGCGTCCGGCTTCGCCAGCACCGCATATTTCCTGGCCAGCATCTCGCCGGTGCGGGCGTAGTCGTGGATGCCGAAGAGGTCGGTGGTGTCCACGTGCTCCCAGCCGTCGTTCTCGATCACCAGTCGCGTCTGGTCGATCGACTTGGTGAGCATGTAATTCGCCTTGAGATGCGCCTGCTGCCGCTTGTCACGCAGGTTGGGCGTGCCCCAGCTCTCGTTGATGGGAATCCACATCACGATCGACGGGTGGTTGATGTCGCGCTCCAGCACCTCCAGCCACTCCCGCGTGAACCGCCCGACATATTGGTCGTCGTACAGGTACGCGTTGGCCATCTCGCCCGACACCAGATACCCCAGCTTGTCGGCCCAGTAGAGGAATCGGGGGTCCTCCACCTTCTGATGCTTGCGCGCGCCGTTGAAGCCCATCGCCTGCGACGTCTTGATGTCGTACTGGATGGCCTCGTCGGAGGGAGGCGTCAACAGCGACTCCGGCCAGTACCCCTGGTCCAGGACCATCTTCAAGTAGGCGCGGCGGCCGTTGAACTGCAACCCCTTGGCGTCGACGATGACCTCGCGATAGCCGTAGTACGTCTGGACGCGGTCAACCACCTGTGTGCCGCGCACGAGTTCCAGCGTCACGTCGTACAGGTTGCCCTGGCCGATGTTCCAGGAGCGCGGATCGGTGACCGACAGGCCGACGCTGGCGCGGCCGCCATCGGCCTTCGCCTCGCCGCGCGTCACTTCTGTCCCGGCAAACCGCACCACGGCCCGCAGCACCTGGCCATCGGCCGGGCGCGCCAGGCGCGCATCGAACCGGACCGCGCCGTCCATTGCCGGGTGGATACGCACGTGCGACAGGTAGCTGTCGCCGACGGCCTCCAACCACACCGTCTGCCAGATCCCCGTCGTCCGGGTGTAGAAGATGCCTTCGGACTTTTCCTTCCAGTACTGCTTGCCGCGCGGCAGGAAGCGGTCCGTGGGGGGATCCTCGGCGCGCACGACGAGGGCGTTTGGCCCCTCCTTCAGGAGGTCGGTCACGTCGAAGCCGAACGGCGTGCTGCCGCCCTCGTGGCTGCCGACCTGCTGACCGTTCAGCCAGACCGTGGCGCTGTAGTCCACCGCCCCGAACTTGAGAAGGACGCGGCGTCCCTTCCAGCCAGCTGGAACGGTGACGTCGCGCTGGTACCAGACCACGGGGTGAAACCCGGAGTCGCCGATGCCACTCTTCGGACTCTCGAAGGCGAACGGCACGAGGATCTGACGGTCGAAACGGCGCGCCCCGCGGTACCAGGCCTCCTTTACCCCGGCATTGGCATCATCGAAGGCAAAGCGCCAGGTCCCGTTGAGGTTGAGCCAGTCGGCGCGCTCGAACTGCGGCTGGGGGAACTCTGGGCGGGGCAGGAGGGCGGGTGATTGGGTGGCGGCAAGCGCCGGTGCGCCAGACAGCAGCAGGGCCAGAGACACGGCGCGGAATGACGGCATGGCCCGCACGCTAACACGAGACGGACGGGAGGGCGCGTTCCCCGAACGCGCCGGACACGGGCCGCCCTGGGAACGGTCCCTACCCTCGTCCTCGTCCACCATGCCCGGGCGGTATACTGGCCCTCTTAGCCGTGGCTGATTATTCCCCGCAATCGATTGAACAGAAATGGCAGGAACGCTGGACCGCTACCGGTGCCTTCGAGGTCACCGAAGATGCGTCCAAGCCGTCGTTCTACTGCCTCGAGATGTTCGCCTACCCGTCGGGCCGTGCGCACGTCGGGCACGTGCGCAACTACATGATTGGCGACGTCGTCGCCCGCCTCAAGCGGATGCAGGGCGCCAACGTGCTGCATCCATTCGGCTGGGACGCGTTCGGGCTGCCGGCCGAGAACGCGGCGATCAAGAACAACCTCCACCCGGAGCAGTGGACGCTCGACAACATCGCGTACATGAAGGGGCAGCTCCAGCGCCTCGGCATCAGCTACGCCTGGGGCCGTGAGCTCGCCACCTGCCTGCCCGACTACTACCGCTGGAACCAGTGGCTGTTTCTCCGGATGGTGGAGCGCGACCTGGCCTACCGCCGACGCTCCACCGTCAACTGGTGCCCGAGCTGTCTGACGGTGCTCGCCAACGAACAGGTGATCGATGGCGCCTGCTGGCGTTGTGGCACGCAGGTCACCTCGCGGGAACTGGAGCAGTGGTTCCTCCGGATCACGCACTACGCCGAGGAGTTGCTCGAGGGCACCCGGCACCTGCCCGACTGGCCTGAGAAGGTCCTGACGATGCAGCGCAACTGGATCGGCAAGTCGGAGGGCGTTCAGGCCACCTTCCCGATTGCCGATGCGGAAGGCCGGGCGACGTCGGCAGGCATCGAGATTTTCACCACGCGCATCGACACCATCTTCGGCGCGACCTTCGTGCTGATTGCGCCCGAGCACGAGCTGGTGGACACGTTCGCCAGCGACTCGTCCGACCCGGCCGCGTTCCGCAAGCAGGCCGAGCGCTACCGTCAGCAGGACCGGCTGGGACGAATGTCGGGCGAGGTAGGCAAGGAAGGATTCGACACCGGCCGCCGCGTCCTCAATCCCTTCACCGGCGAGGCGATCCCGGTGTGGGTGGCCAACTTCGTCCTGGGGGGCTACGGCACGGGCGCCATCATGGCCGTGCCGGCACACGACCAGCGCGACTTCGAATTCGCCCGCACGTACGGGTTGCCGGTGCAGGTGGTGGTGACGGTGCCCGGCGAGGCGCCCGTTGAAGGCGCATCGATGACCGAGGCGTTCACCGAGCATGGCGAGAGCGTGCACTCCGACGAGTTCTCGGGGCTGCCCACTGAACAGGCCTGGCAGAAGATGGCGGCCTCGGCCGAGGCGCGCGGCGTCGGCAGCAAGACCATCCAGTACCGGCTGAAGGACTGGGGCGTGTCCCGCCAGCGCTACTGGGGGACGCCGATCCCGATGATCCACTGCCCGTCCTGTGGCGTGGTCCCGGTGCCCGACGACCAGTTGCCGGTCGTGTTGCCGAAGATTGTCGAGTTCACCGGCAAGGGTGAGTCGCCGCTGGCGCAGCTGCCCGAGTTCGTCAACGTGTCCTGTCCGAAGTGCGGTGGCGCTGCGCGGCGTGAGACCGACACGATGGACACGTTCTTCGACTCGTCCTGGTACTTCTACCGGTTCACGGACGCGAAGAACGACCAGCAGGCCTTCGATCCCGCGAAGTGCAACTACTGGGCGCCCGTCGACTTCTACAGCGGCGGCGTCGAGCACGCCATCCTGCACCTGATCTACTCGCGCTTCTTCGCACGCGTCTTCCGCGACCTCGGCATGGTCTCGCACGACGAGCCGTTCACGCGGCTGCTCACCCAGGGCATGGTGCTCAAGGACGGGCAAGTCATGTCCAAGTCCAAGGGCAACGTCGTCGACCCCGACGAGATGATCGCCAGGTATGGCGCCGATGCCCTGCGCCTCTACGTGATGTTTGTCGCGCCGCCCGAAAAGGAAGTCGAGTGGACCGACACCGGCCTTGAAGGCAGCTACCGGTTCCTGACCCGGGTGTGGAGGTTCGTCGAGCCGCTCGCCCCCGTGCTGGCGGCGGCGCCGGGCGTCGAGGATGTGGGCCAGTTCTCGGTGGCCGAGCGGTCCCTGCGCCGCAAGACGCACCAGACGATTGCCAGGCTGACCGACGACCTGTACCCGCGCGTCCACCTCAACACCGCGATCTCCGGCCTGATGGAACTGGTCAACGAGCTCTATGCGTTTGGCGACGCCAGCGGTCTGTTCAAGCCCGGTCGCCGCTCCGGCGTCGAGCAGGATGCGGCGCCGATGCGCCCGGACGTCCCGGTGAGTACGCTGGCCGCCGGACGGGAGGCGGTGGAGGCGCTCGTGCGCTTGATCTCGCCCTTTGCTCCGCACATGGCCGAGGAGTTGTGGGAGTTGCTTGGTCATCCCGACGGCATCGTCGCCGCGGGCTGGCCAGTGGCAGACTCCGCGGTGGCCGCCGACGAGACGGTGGAGATGCCGGTGCAAGTCAACGGCAAGGTCCGTGGCCGGGTCACCGTTCCGGCCGGGTCGCCCGACGACGTGGTGCAGGCGGCCGCGTTGGCCGACCCCAACGTCAAGGCCCACACCGAGGGCAAGACCATCGTCAAGGTGATTGTCGCCGCCGGGCGCCTGGTCAGCGTGGTGGTCAGATGACCGCCGGTCCGACCCGCCGGGCCTTCATCGCGGTCGCTGTGCCGATGGCCATTGCCGTACAGGCCGCGTGTGGCTACAACCTTGCCGGTCGTGGCAACTTCCTGCCGTCCTACGTGCGGGTGATTGGCATTCCCCTGTTTGCCAACAACACCTCGGTGTACGACATCGAGCAACTGTTCACCACGCGCGTGCGCAGCGAGTTCCTGGGTCGTGGCCGCTACCAGGTGGTGGCCGTGAGCGACGGCGCCGATGCCATCCTCAGTGGCACCGTCAGCGGTCTCAGTCTCGAGCCGAGCGGCTTCAACGAGAACAACCAGGCCACCCGCTACATCGTCCGCGTGCAGTTGAAGATCGAGTTCCGCGACGTCAAGGCCAACAAGCTGATCTGGGAGAACCCGTCGCTGGAGATCCTCGACGAGTACGACCTCACGACCGGCACCGGGGCCCTCGATGCCTCGGCCTTCCTCGGACAGAACCGCGCGGCCGCGGACCGCATCGCCGAGACCGTCGCACGCCGCACCGTGTCCTCGATTCTCGAGGCCTTCTAGACGATGACGCCGCGCGAACTCACCGCCGCGCTGAAGCGGGGCACCGTGGCCCCCGTGTACCTGGTGATCGGCGACGACGAAACCGGCAAGGACGAAGTGGTGGCCTCGCTCACCGGCCTGGTGGACGCAGACCTGCGCGGCTTCAATGTCGAGCGCTTCACGGCTGGAGATGCCCGTCCCGACGACGTCGTGTTCGCGGCGCGGACGCGTCCGATGCTCGGCGAGCGGCGCGTGGTGGTCTTGGCCCACATCGAACGGCTCTTCAAGGGTCGCAAGAAGCTCGCCGAGATCGACGATGAGCGGGGGGCGCCGGACGAGGCCGCGCCCGACCCGGGCGGGCTCGAGGGCTACATCGCCAATCCGGAGCCTTCCAACGTGCTCGTGCTCGTGGCCAGCGACGTCAATCGCAGCACGAGGCTCGGCAAGGCGCTGGACAAGCTCGCGGTCACCGTCGAATGTGACGGCTTCAGCGCCGAGGGCTTCAACGGTGCCCAGACGGCGCTCCGTGACGCGATGCAGTTTGCCGCCGAGCGTGTCAAGGCCGCCGGCAAACGCCTCGATGCGGCTGCGCTCACGGCGCTCGTCGAACGGGCCGGCCCCGACATCATGCGGCTGCGCAAGGACATCGACACGCTGGTGATGTTTGTCGGCGATGCGCCGGCGATCAGCGAGGCGGACGTGCGCCTGGTGGTCGGGGCCGCGCAGCAGTTCGACGACTGGGCGGTGACCAACGCGATCGCCGCCTCAGACACCGCGGCGGCGCTGCGACATGTGCAACTGATGGTGGAGAACGGCTCGTCGCCATTCCAGATGCTGGGTCAGCTCGGGTGGTGGGTGCGCACGCGGATGACGCAGGCGGCACCGGAGCGGATCGGGGCCGCCGTCCGGGCGCTGTTCCGCGCTGACGCGGCGAGCAAGCTCGGCCGGGATCCTCAGGTGGTGCTGGAACGACTGGTCGTAGAGTTGTGCGGGCCTGGCCGCGGTGCAGGCGGGCGGCCGTTTACGCCGCAGCGAGGCCGTTGAGGCGCTTGGCGAGCCGCGACTTGTAACGCGACGCGGCGTTGTCGTGGATGATGCCCTTCTTGGCCATCTTGTCGATCAACGACACCGTCTCGTTCATGCCCGCCTTCACGCCGTCGGCGTCCTTGGCCCCAAGAGCCTTGCGGATGGTCTTGAGCGCCGAGCGCAGTCGGGTCCGCGCCTGGCGGTTCCGATCGCGATTGGCGACGCTCTGCTTGTGCGCCTTGAGGGCTGACTCGTGATTTGCCAACGAACTACTCCACTCTGCCTACGCGCTGGATACTGGACCCGGTGACGGGCCCCTGCAGGCCGGGCGCGCGTGCCACCCGACCAGCGGAAACACTGGAGTATAGCACCAAACTCACGCCTTGCCCTTGAGCCGACGCAGCTCCCGGCGGTCCCGTTTGTCGGGCGCGACGGCTGGACCGCGTGGCCGGGTGTCCTTGAGTAACTGCAAAAAGGCCCGCTCCTCCGGGGTCGGCAGGGGAGTGATGTCCTCGAACAGCAGCGCTCGCGCCTCGGCCTTGGGGAGGTGCTGCTCGCACGTGCCGAGCACCCGGACGACCTGCTTGCGACCGAGCGGCCGCGTCAGGGTGAGCGTGTCGCCTGGCTTCACGTCGCGGTTGGTCTTCGGCTTCTCGCCGTTGACCTCGATCTTGCCGCCCTTGATCGCCCGCTGGGCCTCGGACCGCGTCTTGCTGAGGCAGGCGACATCGAGCCACACGTCGAGCCGCAGGGGACGGTCGGAGATCGGCGGCGGGGCCATGCATTCAGACTAACGCGAACGCCGCACGGCTGACGCGCGCCCCCGCCCCTGACCCCTCCCCGCGACGCCAGGACACGGAGCCCGTCCTTCGATTCTGATAGCGTTAGACCATGAGCTTTCTGCTGCACTGGGCCATTGTCGCGGCGGCCCTCTGGCTGGCCGCCTACTTCATCCCCGGCGTCCTCATCAGTTCGGTGCCGGCACTGCTGATCGCCGCCCTGGTGCTGGGGCTGGTCAACGCGCTGGTCAGACCGGTGCTCACGATCCTCACGCTGCCGATCACCATCATCACGCTCGGGCTCTTCTACCTCGTGGTCAACGGCATCGCGTTCGGTCTTGCCGCGGCGCTCGTACCGGGCTTCGAAGTGTCGGGACTCGGGAGCGCGGTGCTCGGCGCCCTCCTCGTCAGCGTGATCAGCTGGGTGCTCGGCGGCATCCTGATCCCGAAGCGCTGATGCTGTCCGCCCTGTTCCGTAGCCTGGGCCTGGCGGCCGACGAGGTGGCCCGTCACGAGACCGAGACCGTCTCGGCGATCGCCACGGTGCTCACTGGCGTCGATCCCGAGCGGGCGCGTCTGCTGGCGGCCTTCGCCTATTTGCTGGGGCGAGTGGCCTTTGCCGATCACGACGTCAGCGCCGACGAGCGTGCCGTCATGGAGTCGCGACTGATGACCGACGGCGCCGTCTCGGCCGACCAGGCGCAGCAACTGGTGCAACTGGCCGTGGCCGCGACCGGCAGCCACGGCGCTGCCGAGGACTACCAGGTCGCGCGTGAGTTCGAGGCGCTGGCCACACGTGAGGAGAAGTTGCAGTTGCTGCGGGCGCTCTTCACCGTGTCTGCGCAACACGGCATCACCACCGTCGAGGACAACGAGATCAGCCGGATCGCCGGCGCGCTGCGACTCGAACGGAGTGCCGTGACCGCACTCCGCCTCGAGTTCCGCGATGCCATCCGTGCGCGCCAGTCGCGACCCGACGTCGCCGCTAGCGAATGACCTCGAAGGTGCCCGTCCGGGGGCGGGTATCGGTGAGGCGCCATTGCGGCAGCCCGTCGACCTCTTCGAGCACTTTGTAGATGACCGTGCGGCCGGACCGCGTTCCGGCCGAGGCCGCACGCATCACCGGCATGGCCTCGGACCTCCGCGTGATCTTCTGCACGTAGTCCTGCGTCTCGCGATAGGGCGGCACGCGCTGCCCATAGCGATTGACCGCGCCCGGTCCGGCGTTGTACGCGGCCAGCGCGAGCACTTCGTCGCCGAACTCGCGGATCAACGAGCCGAGGTAGGCCACGCCTCCGTGGATGTTCTGGACCGGATCCCACGGGTTGTCCACACCCAATCCGGCGGCGGTGGCCGGCATCAACTGCATGAGGCCCATCGCGCCTTTGTTGGACCGGGCTCGCGGGTTGAACCCTGATTCCACCTGGATGACGGCTCTGACCAGTTCGGGGCGGACACCATGCGTGGCCGAGGCAGACTCGATGGCCTCGTCGTAGATGCCCTCCTCGTCCCCCCGCTCGCTGCGCGTCGTCCTGACGTTGGCGGCGTTGCGGACGGCGTAGGTGCTGGCGGCGCCAGCCTGGGGCTGGTCCGACAGGACGATGGTGCCCGCCGCATCGCGGCTCACGTAGATTTGGGCCGCGGCCGGGACGACCGACAGCCCACCCACGACGGCCACGGTAAGAACGAGTGCGCGGAGATCCATGCCCTTCACATCGGCATGGAAAGGCAAGACTCGATCCGCGCAGCTCTCACCCCCATTTCGGCGCGGCCGGGCGGGGAGGTGGCAGTAATGGCCAGTACTGCCTGCGCGGGGCGTCGTCGCGCTGACGATCCTGTCAGGGCACCGACGAGCCTGTCAGGGCGTCCTGGACGGCCGAGGGTGCCGCTGCCAGCAGTGCGTCGATCTGCTCCGGCTTCTTGCCACCCGCCTCCGCGAAGTCCGGGCGGCCGCCGCCGCCCCCGCCGACAATCGGCCCGAGTCGCTTCACCAGGTCTCCAGCCTTCACGCGGGTGGTCAGGTCTGCGGTCACCGACACGACAAAGCTCACCTTGCCCTCGGCGTCGGCGGCCAGGACGACGATGCCCGAGCCAAGGCTCGCCTTGATCTGGTCGGAAAGTTCGCGCAGGGCGGTGCGATCGACTCCGTCCACACGCCGCGTGACCACCTTCACGCCGGACACATCGTGGGTCAGCTGCCCGGAGGCGGCCTCGCCCGTGCCGAGTGCCGCCTTGACCCGCGAGTCGTGAAGCGCCTTGGTCAACCGCTTGACCTCGGCGTGCAGCTTGGCAGCCGCCTCGGCCGCCTCGGCCGGCGCGACGTGCAGCTCGGATGACACCGCGCGCAGCTGGCGGCGTTCGTCCTGCAGCCAGGCGACCGCGCCATCACCGGTCACCGCCTCCACGCGCCGCACGCCGGCCGCCACGCCGCTCTCGCTGACGATGGCGAAGACGCCGATGTCGCCGGTCGCGCGGCAATGCGTGCCGCCGCACAATTCCAGGCTGAAGCCAGGGATGTCGACGACGCGAACGGTGTCGCCGTACTTCTCGCCGAACAGCGCCATCGCGCCCAGCGTCATCGCCTCGTCGGTACGGCGCAGCGTCGTCTGCACGTGCGTGTTGCGCATGATCTGCGTGTTCACGATGGCTTCGATGGCTTCGAGCTGGGCCGCACTGATGGTCCCGGTGTGGATGAAGTCGAAGCGGAGGCGGTCGGGGGCCACCAGCGATCCCGCCTGTTTGACGTGCGTGCCGAGCGTCTGCCGCAACGCCGCATGCAGCAGGTGGGTGGCCGTGTGGTTGCGCCGGATGGCGGCACGCCGCGCCAGGTCGACGCGCGCCGTCACCAGCGCACCGACCCGCAGTGCACCCTGCCCGATGTGCACGTGGTGCCAACGGGGCCCCCCTGTTGCGAGGCGGCCCATGGCCTGCACGTCGGCCCGGTCCTCAGTCGTGGTCAGGGTGCCGACATCGGCCACCTGTCCGCCGCTCTCGACGTAGAAGGGGGTGCGATCGAGGACCACGAAGCCCGTGGTGCCTGCCGCCAGCGTGTCGGTGGCCATGCGAGTCTCGTCAAAGAGCGCGACGACTCTGGCATCGGTCAGCTCCGTGGTCTCGTAGCCCTCGAAGCGATCGCCCATCGCGTCGAGGGCGGCGCGGCTGTCGGCCTCGCCACCGGTGAATTCCTGCGTCCGGGCCAGCTCGAAATGGCTGCCAGCGCGCGCCCGCTCGCGCTGGCCCTGCATCGCCGCGTCGTAGCCGGCGCGGTCGACCGCCAGCTGCCGTTCGCTCGCCAGGTCCTCGATGAAGTCGAGAGGCAGGCCGAGCGAGTCGTAGAGGCGGAACATCTCGTCGCCGGGCACGGTCTTGTTCGCCGACGCGGCCGCGCGTTCGAGGACCTGCTCGAGGCGTCCGAGGCCGGCGGTCAGCACGGCGTCGAAGCGCTCCTCCTCCGAGCGGATCACCTTCACCACGCTGTCGCGATTGGCCTTCAGTTCCGGATATGCGTCGCCCATCTCCGACACAACGCGGTCGGCAAGGGCGTGCATGAACGGTTGCGTGATGCCCAGCTTCTTGCCATGCCGCATCGCGCGCCGCATGATCTTGCGCAGCACGTAGCCACGCCACTCATTGCTCGGCAACACACCGTCGGCAATCAGGAACGTGCTGGCCCGCATGTGATCGGCGATCACTCGCATCGACGTGCTGGCTGCGTCGGTGCCGACGTACGGCTGGCCGCACATGGCCGCCACTTCCTGCAGCAACGGCTGGAACAGGTCGGTGTCGTAGTTGCTCTCCACGCCCTGCAGCACCGCAGTGACGCGCTCGAGACCCATGCCCGTGTCGATCGACGGCGCGGGGAGCGGGACCAGGAGGCCGCCGGGCTGCCGGTCGAACTCCATGAAAACGTTGTTCCAGATTTCCATCATGGAACCGTCAGCTTTCACGAAGTAGATCTCGGAACACCGCCCGCAGGGGCCGGTGTCGCCCATCTGCCAGAAGTTGTCCTCGGCGCCGAGCTCGCTGATGCGCTCGGCCGGCAGGAACCGACGCCAGAGCTCGTAGGCGTCCGCATCGCGAGGCACGCGGTCGTCGCCCATGAAAATCGTCGCGTGCAGACGGTCGGCCGGCAGCTCCCAGACCTCGGTCAACAGGCGCCAGGCATACGGGATGGCTTCGGCCTTGAAGTAGTCGCCGAACGAGAAGTTGCCGAGCATCTCGAAGAACGTGTGATGCCGCGGCGATGGCCCGACGTTGTCCAGGTCGTTGTGCTTGCCGCTGACCCGCATGCACTTTTGCGCCGTCGTGGCCCGGGCGTAGTCGCGTTTCTCCTTGCCGAGGAACACGTCCTTGAACTGGTTCATGCCGGCATTGGTGAACAGCAGCGTCGGGTCGTCGCCAGGCACCAGGGACGCACTGGACACGGGCTTGTGGCCGGCCTGTTCGAAAAACTCGAGGAACCCACGGCGGATGTCGCGCGAACGCATAGCCGTCCATTGTAATCCGGCGAAATGTCGCCGTGCCGAGCCGCCGCGACGGGCATGGCCGGCGGCACGGCAGCGGCCTGCGGGTAGCCCGAGCGTGACGGCGGGCCTATACTCCGCCGATGCGCTTCCCATGCTGTTTCGCCGTCGCCGCCCTGGTTCTGCTGGCCGGTTCCACGTCGCCAGTGCACGGACAGGCGCCGCCCGCGGCTGCGCCCGATCGCGGTTCCCAGGTGGCACTCCCTGCCGACGCCAGCTACACCGTGCACCGGGCCATCGACGTGACCCGGGCCGCGCTGCTTGCCGCTGACGACCGGGCCTGGAGCCGCGCAAAAGTCCTGAACTGGGGCGCCGCCCCCTACGAGACACGGCTGCGCGCCCTCTGGGCGCCCGAGGGCCTGTACCTGCGATGGGATGCCGACGACTCGGCCCCGTGGGCAACGATGACCAGGCGCGACGACCATCTGTGGGATGAGGAGGTGGTGGAGATCTTCCTGGACCCGGCGTGGGCGGGGAAGGACTACTGGGAACTCGAGATCAGTCCCACCAACGTCGTCTGTGACGTCCGGATGGTCGCGCCGCATCCGACGGTGACCTCCGACCTCACCTGGAACCACGAGGGCCTCGAGACGGCCGTCCGGCACGAGAAGAACGCCGAGGGGTCGCCCAAGCGCTGGATCGCCACTGCCTTCGCGCCATGGGCGGGCTTCCGCTCGCTGCCGCTGCCAGCAACGGTCGCGTTGCCGCCGGCCGCCGGGGACGCGTGGGGTTTCAACGCCTTCCGGATCGAGCGGCCCAATGGCCCGGCGCGGCCCACCGACGGGGCCGTCAACCGCGCCTGGTCTCCAACCGGCGCCCAGAGCTTCCACGTGCCGGCGGCGTTCCGGAAGTTCATCTTCAGCGCGCAGTAGCGGCGGCGGTCTCGGCGGCGGCGACGGCTACTCCTGGTCGGTCGCCGTCCGTCGCTTCCTGACGGCGGCAATCGCCGCGCGGAGCTCGAAGCCCTGGCGGACGAGATAGGCCACCAGTCGCTGCGCCTGCCGGTCGTCGGCGATGGGCCCGCGCGCCCTGCGGAGCAGGGCCGCCTCCAGCGCCTCGTCCACGGGTCGTTCCTCGAACCCCTCGTCGGTGGCGCTCCGCGCCATCTGGCGTTCGATGCCCATCGTCTCGAGGGTCCGTTGAATCCGCAGGGGCCCTCGGTGCTTGATGCGCGCCTCGGTCCGGGCAAACGCCAGCGCGGCGCGCTGGTCGTCCAGGACCCGCTCGCGGGTGAGCCTGGCGATGGCCGCGTCGATGGCCTGGGCGTCGCAGCCGCGTCGAACCAGCCGCATCCGCAGTTGCCGTTCGGTCAGCTCGCGTCGCCCGAGCGCCGTGAGGCCATAGACGTAGGGGTCAGGAGGCACGGCCTCGCGCGGCATGCGGTCATCCTACCCCCGCCGTGGACGCCGCGGCCTGCGAACTAGTTGCTGAAGCGCGTCACTTCCGGCGATCCGCCGGGCATGCCCATGGCCGCATGCATCATCTCGTCGCGCGCCAGATCGGACGTGGTCGAGACCCCCTGCACCTTGAGCTTGAACTCGTCCTTGTTGGACGCGTAACGCATGGCGTCTTCATAGGTGGTGACGCCGCGCGTGTACATCATGTACAGG
>JBKJQW010000013.1:0-25864 GCA_046593715.1 Luteitalea sp. | reverse complement strand
GTTTGTGCCGGCCGACTATGCCGGGCCGTGCTTCATCGGCTTTGCCATCGGCGAGTCGCTCGGCGCGGCCGCCCTCCGCATCGCCGGCGGCATCTTCACCAAGATCGCCGACATCGGCTCCGACCTGATGAAGATCGTCTTCAAGATCAAGGAAGACGACGCCCGTAACCCCGGGGTGATCGCCGACTGCGTCGGTGACAACGCCGGTGACTCGGTGGGCCCGAGCGCCGACGGTTTCGAGACCTACGGCGTCACCGGCGTGGCGCTGATCACCTTCATCATGCTGGCCGTGCGCGAGCCCCTCGTGCAGGTGCAGTTGCTGGTCTGGATCTTCATGATGCGGATCATCATGGTCATCGCCAGCGGCCTCTCGTACTTCATCAACGAGGCGATGGCCAAAGCCCGCTACGGCACCGTTGCGCAGATGAACTTCGAGCACCCGCTGACCAGCCTGGTGATGATCACGTCGGGCGTCTCGGTGGTGCTGACCTACATCACGTCGTACCTGCTCATCCCGACCATCGGCGGCGACGTCAGCCTGTGGTGGAAGCTGGCCAGCATCATCACCTGCGGCACGCTGGCCGGGGCGATCATCCCCGAGCTGGTCAAGGTCTTCACCTCGGTGAACTCGAGCCACGTGCGCGAGGTGGTGAGCAGCTCGGAGGAGGGCGGCGCGTCGCTCAACATCCTCTCGGGCCTGGTCGCCGGCAACTTCTCGGCCTACTGGCTCGGCCTGACCATCGTCCTGCTGATGGGCATCGGCTACTACATCAGCGAGATGGGCCTTGGCGTGCTGATGGTGGCGCCGGCGGTCTTCGCCTTCGGGCTGGTGGCGTTCGGCTTCCTCGGCATGGGGCCGGTGACCATCGCCGTCGATTCGTACGGCCCGGTCACCGACAATGCGCAGTCGGTGTTCGAGCTGTCGCAGATCGAGACCGTCGACGGCATTGGCGCCGAGATCAAGAAGGACTTCGGCTTCTCTCCCAACTTCGAGCGCGCCAAGGAGTTGCTCGAGGAGAACGACGGCGCCGGCAACACGTTCAAGGCGACTGCCAAGCCGGTGCTGATCGGCACCGCGGTGGTCGGCGCGGCGACGATGATCTTCTCGATTGTGATGGTGCTGACCGAGGGCTTGCGCCCCGAGCTGGTGGGCCGACTGTCCATCCTGCATCCGCCGTTCCTGCTCGGGCTGATCACCGGCGGCTCGATCATCTACTGGTTCACCGGCGCCTCGATGCAGGCCGTGACCACCGGCGCCTATCGCGCGGTGGAGTTCATCAAGGCCAACATCAAGCTGGACAGCGGTGCCACGAAGGCCTCGGTCGAGGACAGCCGCAAGGTCGTGGCCATCTGCACGCAGTACGCGCAGAAGGGGATGTTCAACATCTTCCTCGGCGTCTTCTTCTGCACCCTGGCCTTCGCCTTCTACGAGCCGTTCTTCTTCATCGGCTACCTGGTCTCGATCGCCATGTTCGGGCTGTACCAGGCCATCTTCATGGCCAACGCCGGCGGCGCCTGGGACAACGCCAAGAAGATCGTCGAGACCGAACTCAAGGCCAAGGGCACGCCGCTGCACGATGCCACCGTCGTTGGCGACACGGTCGGCGACCCCTTCAAGGACACGTCGTCAGTGGCGATGAACCCGGTGATCAAGTTCACCACCCTGTTCGGGCTGCTGGCCGTCGAACTCGCGGTCAGCATGAAGGGTGTCGACTACGCCCACACGCCGGTCACCATGGCGATGACCGTCGGCTTCTTCATGGTCTCGATGTTCTTCGTGCACCGCTCCTTCTACGGCATGCGGATTTCCAAGAGCGCCTGATCGGTAGGGGCAGCTCCCCGAGCTGCCGGCGCGGGCCTGCAACCTCACGGGCGCCTCGGGGAGGCGCCCCTACCAACGAACACGTCGGCAGGGGCAGCTCCCCGAGCTGCCCCTGCGCCGCACCGGAATCGACATGGAATCGCTCCGCGCCCAGTTTCCCGCCCTGCTCCGCGTGCACAACGGCCACCCGGTGGCCTACTTCGACGGGCCGGGCGGCACCCAGGTGCCGCAGGCGGTGGTCGACGCCATCGTCGAGTACCTGCTGCACCACAATGCCAACACGCACTGGGTCTACCCGAGCAGCCTCGAGACCGACGCGCTGCTGCGCGATGCCAGGGACGTGTACGCGGCCTTCTTCAACGCGCCGGGGCCCGACTGGGTCAGCTTCGGCCAGAACATGACGACCATCACCTTCCACCTCGCCCGCGCCCTGGCGCGGCAGTGGGAGCCAGGTGACGAGATCGTCGTGACCGAACTGGACCACCACGCCAACGTCGATCCGTGGCGACACGCCGCCGATGACGCGGGCCTCACGGTGCGGACGGTGCCGCTGGCGGCTGATGGCCTCTCGCTCGACATCGACGCGCTGGCCACGGTGCTGTCCTCGCGCACCCGACTGCTGGCGATCGGCGCGGCCAGTAACGCCATCGGCACGATCTCCGACGTCACCGCCGCGACGCGGCTGGCGCGCGCCGCCGGGGCACTCGTGTTCGTCGACGCGGTGCACTTCGCGCCCCATGAACTGGTCGACGTGCAGGCGATCGGGTGCGACATGCTGGCGTGCTCGTCCTACAAGTTCTATGGCCCGCATCAGGGCATCCTCTGCGCGCGGCCCGCGCTCATCGGATCGCTGCGCCTGCCCAAGCTGCGGCCGGCGCCGGCCCTGCCGCCGGACTCGCTCGAGACCGGCACGCAAAGCCACGAAGGGATCGTCGGCGCGGCGGCGGCGGTGCGCTTCCTCGCGTCGGTGGCGGGACCGACCGCGCCCGGGCAGTCGGCGCTTCGTCCGGCGCTGGAGGCCAGCTACCGTCTCCTGCATGCAGACGCGGCGGACCTCACGAGGCAGCTCTGGGACGGGCTCGGAGCCATCCCCGGCCTCATTCGCCACGGGCGCCCGCCAGGCACACCGCGTACGCCGACGGTGTCGTTCTCGCTGGAGGGGCACACGAGTCACGACGTGGCCGCGCGATTGGTGGACGACGGCCTGTTCGTGTCGTCGGGCGACTTCTACGCGGAGACGCTGGTCCAGCGCCTCGGTCACGGCCCGGACGGACTCGTGCGGATTGGTTGCGCATGCTACACCACGGCCGACGAGGTCGCCCGTCTGTTGGAGGCCGTCGAGCGCCTCGCCACCGCGTAGGCACGCCGCGCCGGTCGGTCTGGCGCGGCGGTGCGGGCCCGCTACGACCGCTGGCGCAGGCCGCGTACCTTCATCGGCAGGCCGAAGAGGTCGATGAAACCACGCGCTGCCGTGACGTCATAGTCGGCCATGGCGAAGCTGGCCAGGCTGGTGTCGTACAACGACTGCGGCGAGGTCGCGCTGACGGCGGTGGCGCGCCCCTTGTACAGTTTCACGCGCACTTGTCCGGTCACGACCTGGCTGGCGTGATCGACAAAAGCCTGCAGCGCCTCGCGTAGCGGGTGGAACCACTGCCCGTAGTACACCAGCTCGCCGTACTTCAGGGCGATGCGCTGTTTCTCGTGATAGAGCTCGCGCTCGAGGCAGATCTGCTCGAGGGCCTTGTGGGCCTCGTAGAGGATGGTGCCGCCCGGTGTTTCGTACACGCCCCGGCTCTTCATGCCGACCAGGCGGTTCTCCACCAGCGTCACCTGGCCGACGGCGTGCCGGCCGCCGATCTCGTTGAGCAGGGCGATCAGCGCGTGCCCCTTGCCGATGAACTTCTGCTTGTTCACCGCGACCGGCACGCCCGCCTCGAAGTCGATCGTCACGTACTCGGCGCGATTGGGCGCCTTGGAGGGCGGGACCGAGATCGCGTAGACGCGCTCGTTGGGCTCGGCAGCGGGGTCTTCGATCTCGGCGCCCTCATGACTGATATGCCAGAGGTTGCGATCCTGCGAGTAGATCTTCTTCTTGGTCTGCGCGATCGGAATGCCGTGCTGCCTCGCGTAGTCGATCGCTGTCTCGCGGTCGGTGAGTCCGTCGGCGAGGAACTGCGGGTCCTTCCACGGCGACACGATTGTCAGGTTGGGATTCAGGGCCAGGTAGGTGAGCTCGAAGCGGACCTGGTCGTTGCCCTTGCCGGTGGCGCCGTGCGCGACCGCATCGGCCCCGACCTTCTCTGCATAGAGCACCTGGTGCTTGGCGATGAGCGGCCTCGCGATGCTGGTGCCGAGCAGGTAGTCCTGCTCGTACGTAGCGTGGGCCCGCAGCATCGGAAAGCAGTACTGCTCGGCGAACTCCTTGCGCAGGTCCTTGACCACCACTGCGTCGGCGCCGCTCGTCTTCGCCTTGGCCTCGATGGCGGCGAGTTCGTCGCCCTGGCCCAGTTCTGCCGCGAACGCGTAGAGCTTGACCCCCGGGTATCTGGACTTGAGCCAGGGCAGGATGACCGACGTGTCGAGCCCGCCAGAGTAGGCGAGGACGATCTTCTTGGGCGAGGACGGAGCACTCATCACAGCGCAGTATACGAGCAACGCAGGTGGTCCAGCCGACATCGCGCCCGCCGCATGGCGGACCACGCGCGTGCCAGCGCGCCGTGCGACGGGCGCATCGGCCACGCGGCTGCATCGTTCATCTTCAATTCTGAATTCGGCAATCAGAATTCGTATGCCACCCCGACGGCCGGGATGATCGGCAGCTGCCGCTCCGACAGGCGGCTGACCGCAAACGTTCGCGTGTCGATGCTGGCGCTGACCTGGCGGCGGTTGTCGGCGTTGGTGGCATTGAGGGCCTCGGCAAAGAGCAGCAGGCGGCCGTGCGGCAGCGGCACCCGGTAGCGCACCCGCAGGTCGAGGCGTCCGTAATCGGGCAGGCGCAGGGCCTGGCGCTGCGCCGAGAGGGCGATGCCGCCACCGCTGCGTTGTTCGAACCAGCCCTCGTACGGCCAGTTGGTCGCCATCCGCAGCGTCGCCGCGGCGTCCCACCGTTCCCCCAACTGCGTGCTTATCGACAGCGTCACGAGATGCCGCTGGTCGAAGGCGCCGGCAAATTGCGGATCGAGTGCGCCCGCATAGGTGGTCCGGCCATAGCCGTAGCCGATCCAGCTTGACCAGCGCAGGCCCCGGAAACCGGCCGCCGACTGGCGGCGCAGCACCATTTCCGTACCGTGGGCCCGACCGGTCAACCCGTTGATCCAGGGCGCTCGGGGGTGGCCTCCCGCCAGTCGTCCCGACGGGGTGAGCCTGAACTGCCGCTCCGGCGTGTCCAGTCCGTCCCGTTCCTGCCGGGCGTATAGGTTCACCGCCAGACTCCACGGGCCACGCCGCCACCCGAGTCCGACGTCGAACAGCATCGCCGTCTCGAAGGCCAGGTCCGCGGTGCCCCCGGGCCCGAAACGCTGCAGCACGTCGGGAGCCTGCCCGTTTCGGCTCACGCCGGCCGTGATCGCCAGGTCGTTGGACAGCGCCACCTGCGCGTGCGCCCACCCACCGACAAAGGTCGCCAGGGCTCGCACCTGATCGGTGCGCAGGCCGCCGCCAAGCGTCAGTCCGCGCCGTGGCGACCACCGCGTGTGCAGGTGCGCGCCGGCCAGCGTCTGGGTTGCCGAGTGCGCCACCTCGGAATCGGGGAGCCGCGTGCTCGGGTGGTAGACCACCGAGGAGCCCCGGCTGGCAAATCGCTGCACGTGCGTTGCGGCGTCCATCGACAGCGACGGTGTCGGCGCCCACTCGACGCTGGACCTCGAGAGCCACTCGTGCTCGGTGCCGCTGTCGAGGGGGAGGGCGGCGGGGTTCTCGTTGCGATAGCGGCTCGAGATGCCGGAGATCCGCTGGCGCACGATCCAGTGCGACCCGACCTGCGCCTGCCATGCCAGCGTGCCCATGGCCGTTTCGTTGTGACCGAGGTCGAGCGCGTTGGCGCTGGTGCGTCGGCCGCGCTCGTCGTAGGCTGACCGGCCGGCCAGCACGCCCGCGCTCAGGCGTTGCCGGGCGCCGAGGCGCGCATCGATCTTGGCCTGCCCGTCCACGAACTCGAACGTGCCGCTGACATCGGGATCGATACGGCGGACGACCCACGAGGCGTAACTGCGGCGCAGGCCCGCAATCACGGTCACTCGATCGGTCCCAATCGGACCTTCGACCGACCCCGTGGCGGCAATCGCACTGGCCATGGCCCGGCCGTGAAAATCCGGGCGCCCCGCGCGCGTCCGGAGCTCGAGTTCCGCGCCCACGGTGTTGCCGAAGCGCTGCGGCCCCGCGCCCGGCGTCAGAGTCGCGGCGTCGAGCAGGTCGGCGTTCAACAACGCCACCGATCCGGTCTGCTCGACGCCACGGACGGTGTGCATCAGCAGCCGACTCTTGACATCGTCCAGCACCAGGCCGACCTGCCGGAATGGGCTGCCCCGCACCGACAACTCGGCGCGCAGTTCGTCGCTGGTCGCCACGCCGGGTAACTGCTGCAGCGTCCGCATCGGGTCGTCGAAGGTCACACTGCGCAGCATCGTCAGGTCGTCGCGGCTGACCGAAATCTGGCCGGGCACTCCGACCTCGGGTTCGCCGGCCCCAGGGCCGACGACGGTCACGCTCTCGGAGGCGCGCCGCTCGGGCATCAGTCGCACAGGCATGTGGCGTCGAAAGGGAGGCTCCAGCCGCACTGCCACGTAGCCGTCCCGACTGATGTCGATCGCCCACCCGCAGCTGTCCAGCGTCGCCCCCCCTGACGCATCGGTCAGGCTCGGCTCCCGTGAGCCGCACGCCACCATCGCACCGGCCAGGGGGGCGGCGTTGGTGGCATCGACGATGCTCAGCCGGATGACGGCGCTCGGTGGAGCGACCTGCCACCCCGCCACGTCGGCCTGCGCCGGCCCAGCGTCCTGTCCAAGGGCAGCGCCGGCGGAAAGAATTACCGCGAAAACGGCCCTCAGGGCGGAGACATTAGTCATGCGAACGAAGGTCATTATGCAATAGCCTACGGAGGAGTTTCGTATTCAGGCAACTTCTGATGGGTCACTAACTTAGGTGGTGATCGCGCGACCGTTTTAAGCACTTGCATTGCGATGCAAACTCGTCAGAATGCACACGGCGATGACGTCGCCGCCTGAGATGACTCGCGTCCTGATTGTTGACGATGAAGCAGAGTGCCGGACGCGGCTGCGCGACCTGTTGCAGGCGCATGGGCACGCGGTCGTCGAAGCCAGCAATGGCCTCGACGCGCTCGAGCGGGCCCGTCTGCAGCCGCCCGACCTGGTGATCTCCGACGTCCTCATGCCACAGATGGACGGGTTCGCGCTGTGTCGCGCCTCCCGCACCGACCCCGCCCTGGCACGGGCGCCATTCGTCTTCTACACGGGAACGTACGCCAGCGCGAGTGACGTGGCCCTGGCGCGCCGGCTCGGTGCCACACGCTTCCTGGTCAAGTCGATGGCTGCCGAAGAGGTGATTCGCGCCATCACGGAGGCGCTGGGACAGTCCGAGGTCGCCCCGGTGGTTGCCGTGGCCGAACCGGGGCCCGACCAGACCGAGTCGTGGCGCCTGTACGACGAGTCGCTCATCAGGACGCTCGAGCATCGCCATCTCGAACTCTCGAACGAGGTGCGGCAGTTGCGGACGCTCACGGCCAGCCTCGAGCAACTGCCCGCGCTCATCAGTGTCACCGACACGCGCGGAGCCATCTCATACGTGAACAGCAGGTTCGAGGAGGTGACCGGGTTCCCGCGCGCGCTGGTGCGTGGCCAGACCCACGCCATTCTTCGCACCCGGCACAACGACGCGAGCCTCGGATTCGAGATTCGGGCGGCGCTGCTTGCCGGCCGCGAGTGGCGCGGTGAATTCGAGCATCGTCGCAAGGACGGCACGCCGTTCTGGGAGCGTGCGGTCATTGCGCCGGTGCGCGACGAAGCGGGGTCGGTCAGCCACTTCGTCCGGTTGTCCGAAGACGCCACGGCGACGCGGTCGCAACCGGCCGACGACACCGCGCGTGTCCAGCGCCGCCCACCGGAGCATGCGGAAGCGACCGCGCGGTTGGCCGGCGGCGTGGCCCACGACTTCAACAACCTGCTGACCATCGTCATCGGTCATGCCCATCTGGTGCAGCAACAACTGCACGCCAGCGACCCGCTGCGCGGCAACCTGGAGGCGGTGCTCGACGCCGCGACCCGCGGCGCGGCGATCACACGGCAGCTGCTCACCTACGCCGGGCGCGATGTCGTGTACCCGCTGACGCTCGATCCGGGCGCTACCCTCGCCGCGCTCGCTGGCCAGCTGCAGCGGTTGGTCGGCGACGAGATCAGCCTCGGCCTGTCGAGCGATGCCGAGATCTGGCCGGTCACGATCGACCCGTCACATCTGGAGGCGGTCGTCACTCATCTGGTCGCCAACGGACGCGACGCCATCGCCGGGTATGGGGTGATCAGCCTGTCGCTGGTCAACCTCACACTGGGCGCGGCGGCCGCGGCCGACCAGGGTGGTCTGGCGGCTGGCGAGTACGTGGCCTTGCGTGTCTCGGACACCGGCAGCGGGATTGCCGAGGCGACGTTGCCCCGCATCTTCGAGCCCTTCTTCACGACGAGGGAGCCTGGTCACGGCACCGGTCTCGGCCTGAGCAGCGTGAGGGGCGCGGTACACCAGGCCGGCGGGCACGTCGACGTGGAGCACACCAGCCCCTCCGGGACCACGGTTCAGGTGTTGCTGCCCCGTGCGACGTCGCGCCCCGTGCCCGGCAGCGGCGCAACGGGCCCCGGACCGCTCGAGGGCACCGAGCGCATCCTGCTGGTCGAGGACGAACCGGCGGTGCTCGAACTGATGCGTCGCACGCTCGAGTCGTATGGGTACACCGTGCTGCATGCCAGCACGCCGGACAGGGCGCTTCAGGCCGTGCAGGAAGGCGGCGCACGGGTGGACCTCCTCCTGACCGACGTGGTGATGCCCGGCATGAACGGCCGTGAGCTTGCGGTCCAGCTGCGCGCGATCGACCCGACGATGCCGGTGCTGTTCATGTCCGGCTACAGCAGCGACGTGGTCGCCGAGCGTGGGCTGCTGCCCGCCGATGTGTCCCTGATCACCAAGCCGTTCAGCCCGTCGGCCTTGGCGGCGCGGGTGCGAGAAGTCCTCGACGCTGTCGCGCTGCTGCCATCATCGATCGAGCCGGGCCCGTGAACCGCGTCACCACGCGCTGATCGGCCGGGTACGGCCGGCGCGGCATGGCCGGCCTCCGCGTGCGCTACCATCGGCCTCGGAGAAACCTGCGCATGCTGACCATGAAGGAGATCACGCGGTTGTTTCGCGTGGAGCCGGGCGCCCGGCTGCGGCTCAAAAAGCACGACACGGCATGGGCGGGGGACCGCGACCTGCAGCGCCTCAAGAGCGACCAGCTCAAGGAGAAGGCGAAGGGCTTCGTCGAGCGCAACCTCGTCAAGCTGGCCGAGTCTCAGGAGCTCCTGGCCTCCAACGACGTCTACTCCGTGCTCGTGGTCTTGCAGGCCATTGACGCCGCCGGCAAGGACGGGATGGTCAAGCACGTGATGTCGGGCCTCAATCCTCAGGGCTGCCAGGTCTTCAGCTTCAAGCGCCCGTCCGAGGAGGAACTCGATCACGATTTCCTGTGGCGATACTGGCGCGCCCTGCCCGAGCGTGGGCGCATCGGGATTTTCAACCGGTCGTACTACGAGGAGACGCTCGTGGTGCGTGTGCATCCAGAGGTCCTCGAGCGCCAGCGCCTGCCTCCCGGGCCGCGCGACAAGGCTTTCTGGTCGGATCGCTACGAGGACATCAACGCCTTCGAGAAGCACCTGTCGCGCAACGGCACGATGGTGCTGAAGTTCTTCCTGAACATCTCCAGGAAGGAACAGAAGAAGCGCTTCATGGATCGCCTCGATGACCCGGACAAGCACTGGAAGTTCGAGATGGGGGACTTGCACGAGCGCGCGTTCTGGGACGACTACCAGGCGGCCTTCGAGGACACCCTCACGCACACCAGCACCGAATGGGCGCCCTGGTGGGTCATCCCCTCCGACAACAAGTGGGTCTCGCGGGCGCTGGTCTCCGCCATCCTGACCGAGGCCATTCAGGGCCTCGGTCTGAAGCCACGGCGGGTCAGTGAGGCGCAGCTGGCGGTGGTGGACCTGGCGCGCGCGCAGTTGCTCGCCGAGCCCTGAGGCGCGGCGGTCGGCGGCAATGCCTCGTCAGACGCCTCGTCGTACGCCCACGAGCATCCAGGCACCCGAGGTCCGACGCCAGTGGATGCGCACGGGTGACTGCCATGCGGGATAGGCCGCGCTCGTGGCGGCGATATCCACCTGGACGTAGGTGCCTTCCTGCACGGGTAGCGCACCCGGCGACGTGAGCCGGGGCGCGGCCGCGCTCGTCGCCTCGCCGATTGGGGTGGCGACCCCGGTGGCGTTGTCGAAGCGGGCCCACGCGGCGCGATAGCCGGTGGCGGCATCGGGCACCACGCCGCTGCGCGCCGCCTCGTTGACAAAGTCCAGGGTGCCGTCCTCGGCCAGCGAGAAGTCGACCAGCGGGTTGACCGCGGTGTAGTACGCACGGCCGATGCGATCACGTCGCTGCTCCAGCACGGAGGCCAGATGCCGCCGCGCGGCAGGGTCGCTGATCCGTCCCACCGAGACCACCGTGTCGATCATCGTGTCGCTGAAGGCCATCACCCGGCGTGCCGCCCAGAACGTGTCGTCAGCGCGGGCATTGGCGATGGCGGCGGTCGGGGCGCGGGCCTTCCACTGCTCGGGCACGAAGGCCTCGGCGGTGAAGCGGCCCACTGCCGGGAACTCGCGGTACTCAACCGTCTGCCACGGCTTGATCCAGAACGCCATCGAGGCCAGGCGCTTGAGGGTCGGCTGCGCCTCGAACAAGTGCTCGTATCCCTCGTCGAAGTCGCGAGGACCGAGGGCACCCGTGCCGAAGGTCGAGCCGACGTCCTGCAGGTAATGACGCACCACCTGCCGGCCGCCGTCCTGCGGCACCAGCACGTCGAGCGTGTTGCCGGCCTTCATGTCGACGAGATTGGTCCAGGCACCGAACACCTTCAGCGCCCGCAGGACACGGCGGTGTTCGTGCGGGATCACGTCGTTGGGATCGTCGGGGCGGGTGCCGTGATACCGGAAGCCGCCGAGTACCTTGCCGTCGGCGGCCCGGCTCGCCAGCATCCGGTAGGACCCGTCGGACTGCCGCGCCGCCTTCGCGAGGACGCGCGCCAGGTCGGCCTCGTCGATTCGGCGCGTGCGCCCCGACGGCGTCTCCACCAGCGCCTTGTCGTCGATGTCGAGGTCTTCGAGACGGATCTGCCCGAGGTGGTACTCCAGTTGCCAGTACCCGAGGGCCCAGAAAATCCGGTTGGCGATCATCGAGGCGGCACTGGCCGCTTCTGGATTGGAGAC
The DNA here is from genome assembly GCA_046593715.1 of Luteitalea sp. Lineage (GTDB taxonomy): Bacteria > Acidobacteriota > Vicinamibacteria > Vicinamibacterales > Vicinamibacteraceae > Luteitalea. Next base: position 14,533 of record JBKJQW010000013.1, on the reverse strand, counting down.
CGCGTCGAACTGGACAAACCACAACACATTCGCGCTGTCGCGCAGCACGAAGCCCGGACTGATGCCCGCCGGCTTGGCGCGCACCACGGTGAAGCGCCCCGGCGCTGGACCATCGTGTACGACGGGGCCGGTGGACAGCGCCTCGGGCGTCAGCGTGCGGTGCAGGATCCGGTTGGTGAACCACTCCGAGTCCGGAACCTCGTCGGCAGTGTTGACGTCCTGCGCGCGCACGTCCCGCTGATCGCCCGGGTGCGTGAACAGATTGAGCATCAGATCGTAGGCCAGCGGGATGTCCCACGCGCGGACCGCGGATGCGTCCTCGGAGGAGGGTTCGCGGGCGATGGGGTCGTCGGGGTAGAACGTCGGGGCGGTCGCGCCAGCGCCGAGGGCTGCGGCCAGCAGCACGAGCGCGAGCGTCGAGGCGCCTCGCCAGCGGCAGTGCCGTGCATCCGGCCATCCGGGTCTCCACGTCATCAGAATGGCGCCGACGTGCCGAATACGACACGCCAGCCCTCCGAGCCCCTCGCCAGGTCGAGCCGCAGGACGGTGGCGCTGAGGGTGTGAAAGCGGACGCCGATGCCGTAGTCGGTCTTGAGTTCGCGCATGTTGAGCGCGTCCAGCTCACGGGCCACGGTTCCGGCATCGACAAACAGTGCCAGGTCGAGCGCGGCCCGGTTGGGGATCCAGCGCCACTCCGCGCTGGCGAGCGCCGTGTGGCGGTCGCGAAACCGCGCGGTGCTGTAACCGCGCAAACTGTTGCCGTCGCCGAGCGACGGCATCATGAAGTACGGCGCGTTGCCGCCGACCACCGACTCGGTGCGTCCGCGCAGCGAGAGCACCCACGTCTCGCGGAGGACCGGGACGTGCTGCACGAGGTCGGTCCGCACCATGGCGAAGTTTTCGCCCCCGTCGGCCGACAGGTACTGGTCGTACCCGCCACGGTAAAAGCCGCCGCGGCGGCTGTAGGCCGGCGACTCCAGCCAATCCAGTCCGATCTGGCTCTGCAGATGGACAAACGCGGGGTCCTCCCCGAGACGCGGCGCACTCAGCTGGTCGAAACGCGTCTCGACGGACCTGATCCGCCCGGTTGCGGTCTGTTCGGTGTAGGCCTCGTACGAGGTCGCGCCGCGCAGGAACACCTTCGTGGCCGGTCGATACAGCGCGGCGCCCTCGGCGTAGACCTCCGTGACGCGTGCGTTGGTCCGATCGTCGGCGACTGAGGCCGGACCCAGCCCGAAGAACGGGATCCGCGCCGCGTCGCGCCAGCCGACACGGGCCGTCAGGTCCACCGCCCCGTCGGCCATCCGCGGCGCGGCGGCAGACGCCTCCACCTGGGCGAAGCCCGACAACGACACCAGGCCCCGCAGGTCGACGTGCGAGTAATACCCGGTGTAGGCGCGGTAGCCGGCGCCCATCGTGAACCCGCCACCCGGGTAGATGCTGCTGAATGTGGGGTAGAAGCCCCGAAGAAATTTCGGGTCGAACCAGGCGCCTTTCTCGGTCTGATCGAGAATGCGCTCGATGGTCCCGGGCACGTACGGGGCGAGCGTGGAGGCCTTGGCCGCCTGAGCCTGCTCGATGGCCTCGGTGCGGGTCTGCTGGGCGGCAGCGGTGATGGCCAGCAGGGCCATCGCGATCGACAACGTGGCCAGGCGACCAAGCGGTGGGGACACGGTCATGAGTCAGTCCGCAACGATGACGAGCCCGGACGCTGGGCAGCGTGAAATCCTAGCCGATCCGACGACATTTCGCACTCAGGCACGTAACGTCCTTCCCGGCGCCGGGGACCATCGCGTCCGCACACCTCGGGCTGGGCCGACGGCGTGGCGGCAGGCGACGCGTGCTGGCGGCTCAGCGGGTGGGCGCACACGGCCGTGGGCGGAAGCCAGCGCGCGCGAAGAGGACGCGCGTGTATGTCTCGCTCGTGTCCTCCACCACGCGCAGTTGGCCGTCGCTGAAGGTGCGCCTCGAGGGCGTGGCGTCTGCCGTCTTCAACTCCCGCAGGACGACGCTGGTGCCGTCGGGCCACGTGATGTACGCCGACCCGCCCTCAAACGCGACGCGCAGGGCATCGGCGCCGCACCGGTACGGGCTCCCCACCGGCATGACGGCTGCGGCCGTGGCTGCGGCCGTGGCCGGGGGCGCTGCCCCGGCGGCGCTGCCGTCGGTCATCGGCGAGGACGAACCCGGAAGACGCACGGCCGAAACCAGGGTCAGCTCGACCGCCGCCTTGGCGTTGATTCGGAGACGCAGTCGCGCTGCCGACAGTTCCAGCACGTCCACCTTCGAGGTGGTGCCCTTCTCGGTGATCACCAGGCCGGCCAGATCCTCGGCCCACGTGCCGACGGTGGGCGGCCTGCCTTCCGCGGAGATGACCATGACGTTGTCGGACAGGAATACGTACAGCGCACCGGCCGGTGCCCCGCTCGGCCCCTCGACCCTCCACACCCGATCCACGAGCAGGTCCACCCGAACCACGGCGGGCGGCGCGGTGCTCAGCGCCGCGGCCCCCTGATACCCAGCCGCAACAGTCACCACCGAGCCGGACGCGAGCAGCAGTCCGGCGAGCCACCGGGTCGATCTGGTCATGTGGCTGATTGTGACGCATCCCTTCGCTGACGCGTCGCTCGTGCGGGCATTCCTCGACACGCCGCTGGCGTTCGTGTAGAAGTCACAAACCGCATGCGCCGCCTGCTCGTCTTCGTGATCTTCGTGCTCGCGGCCGGCTGCCGGCCGGCCACCCGTCCGCCCACCGCGCCACCGACCGGTGGCCTTGCCCTGCCGGGAGGGTTCGAGGCGACGGTCTTCCACGATGGCGTCGGTCGGGCCCGCCACCTCGCGGTGACCAGCGAGGGCATCGTGTACGTGAAGCTGCGCAGTCCGGTCCGCGGGCAATCGCCCTCCGAGTTCAAGGGGCTGGTCGCGTTGCAGGACACGGGCGGGGACGGCCGCGCCGACCGCACCGAATACTTCGGCGCCTATCAGGACACCGGTGACTACGGCACGGCGCTGCGGTTGTATGAGGACCATATCTACTTCACCACCGCGGGCGAGGTCTACCGGCAGAAGCTGACGCCAGGCGAGCTGGTCCCGTCGGGGCCGGTGCAGCTCGTGCTCAAGCACGCCTACAAGACGGACGGCCGCTCCTACGAACACATCGCCAAGCCGCTCACCTTCGACGATCGCGGCCATATGTACGTGCCGTTCGGGGCACCCGGCGACGCCTGCCAGGACAAGAACCGGCAGCCTGGAGCGCCTGGCGCCGATCCCTGCGGGCAGTTGGAGTGGCACGGGGGCGTATGGCAGTTCGATGCGCGTAAGCTCGATCAGACCGAGAAGGACGGGCGCCGCTACGCCACGGGCATTCGCAGTCTGGTGGCGATGACCTGGAACCCGCTCGTGGGCGACCTCTACGCGCTGCAGCACGGACGTGACGACCTGTACCGGTCCTGGTCGCAGTACTACTCGCGGTGGGCGAGTGCGGTGCTGCCCGCCGAGGAGTTCTTTCGCGTCACCGAGGGGTTCGATGGCGGCTGGCCCTACTACTACTTCGACTGGATGCAGGGCAAGAAGCTGCTCAACCCGGAGTATGGCGGTGATGGCAGGAAGCAGGGCAACGGCGCCAGGCTGACGCCGCCCCTGCTTGGCTTCCCCGGGCATTTCGCGCCCAATGACCTGCTGTTCTACGAAGGCACACAGTTCCCCGACCGTTACCGGCACGGCGCCTTCATCGCCTTTCACGGCTCGACGATCCGCATGCCCTACTCGCAGGCCGGCTACATTGTCGCCTTCGTGCCGATGCGCGACGGACGGCCGACCGGTGATTGGGAAGTGTTTGCCGACGGGTTTGCTGGAATCGATCCCATTCCGAATACCGGTGACGCGGCGGCCCGCCCTATGGGGTTGGCGCAGGGTCCCGATGGGTCGCTCTACATCAGCGAGAGCGTGAACGGCCGGATCTGGAAGGTGGACTACCGCGGCGCGCGCGGCGCCTTCGGCACCGCGCAGCTGGCAGGTATGGCGGCGCGCAAGCGGCAACAGCAGCACATCCGGCAGCCGGACGAGAAGAAGGACGTGCTCGGCAGCAACAGCCTGGCCGCTGGCGGCAAGCTCTATCAGACCTACTGCGTCGCCTGCCATCAGGGCGATGGCAAGGGCGATGGCGCGCGCTTCCCCCCTGTGGCGAGCACGCGCTGGGTGTCGGGCAACAAACCGCGCCTGATCTCGGTCGTGCTCTTCGGCCTGCAGGGCGAGATCGATGTCGAGGGCAAGGGTTACAACGGCGTGATGCCGGCGCACGGCTTCCTGAGTGACGATCAGGTCGCGCAGATGCTGACGTACCTGCGCCAGAACTTCGGCAACCACGCGCAAGGTGTCACCGCCGGCGAGGTGGCCGACCAGCGCGCCAAGGGCCCGTGGACCGAGCCCGCCAGGTGAGGGACACTCGCGGCTGGCTCCGCGCGCTGGCGGCTGCAGCGACGCTGCTGCTGGCGGCCCCGATGGTGCAGGCGCAGACGCCGTGGGCCGACCTGGCGCCCCTGTTTGACCCGCCCGCCACCCTGACCGGCCAGATGGGGTCGTTGCGGTCGCCGCTGGTCTTCGCCGACGGCTCGCCCGTCCGCAGCGCCGCCGACTGGCCGCGTCGACGCGCCGAGATCCTCGCGGAATGGCAGCAGCTGCTGGGCGCGTGGCCGCCACTGCTGGATCGGGTGCCGATGGAGGTGCTGTCAGAGACGCACCGCGAGACGTTCACCCAGCGGCGGGTGCGCCTCGCTGTGGCGCCGGGGCAGCGGATCGAAGGCTGGCTGCTCGTTCCGGACGGGGTCGCTCCTGGCGCTGCGGCGGTGCTGGTGCCGTTCTACGAACCCGACACCAGCATCGGCCTCGGCGCTCGACCGCATCGCGATTTCGCGCGCCAGTTGACCCGCGCCGGCCTGGTGACGCTGTCGATCGGCACGCCGGTAGGCGATGCCCGCGACCCCGACCGCGGCGTCGTCACAGCGCAGCCCCTGTCGTACTACGCGTACGTGGCCGCCAACGCCTGGACCGCGCTGGCGGCGCTACCCTACGTCGATTCCAGCCGCATCGGCGTGGTCGGCCACAGCTATGGCGGCAAGTGGGCACTGTTTGCCGGCGCGCTCTGGGACAAGTTCGCTGCGGTCGCCACCAGCGATCCCGGCATCGTGTTTGACGAGACCCGACTCAACGTCAACTATTGGGAGCCCTGGTACCTCGGCTTCGATCCGCAGGCACGGCGCACCGTGGGCGCCTTGCCGACGTCGGGCAACCCGGCCACCGGGGCGTACAAGACGATGCGGGAGCGGGGTATGGACCTGCATGAACTGCATGCCCTGATCGCGCCGCGGCCGTTCTTTGTGAGCGGCGGCGCCGAGGATCCGCTGGAGCGATGGGTGGCGTTGAACCACGCCGTGGCGGTCAATCGCCTGCTCGGGTTCGAGAATCGTGTAGGGATGTCGACGCGACCGACCCACGACCCGACGCCGCAATCAAACGCCCAGATCGTCGCTTTCTTCAGCCACTTCCTCCGACGTTGAGCGGCACGGCCAAGGTAAGCTACGCCCGATGACGGCGACAGTGCACAAGGACCTCGTTGGTGGCCTATCCCTGGCCGCATGGCTGCTGCTCGCGGCGCTGGCCACCGCGTCGCAGGAGCAGACCAGCCCACCCCACGCCGAACACGGGCCAGGTGCGGCCGCGGTGCCGGCAAAGGCCGGCGAACTCCCGGCACGTATCGCCAAGCCCATTGCGTTGATGCCAAAGGCACTCGGCCCGTATACACGCGCCATCTCGTCGCGCAATGCCGAGGCCCAGGCGTTCTTCACGCAGGGCACGCAGATGATGTTCGCCTTTGCCAAGCCGGACGCGATTCGATCATTTCGCGCGGCGTGGGCGGCCGACCCCGACTGCGCCATCTGCCACTGGGGTGAGGCGTGGGCGTGGGGTTCGTACCTGAACGAGAAGATGAGCGCCGAGGATGCGCCCTTTGCCTACGCCGCGTCGCGCCGGGCACTGGCACTCCGGAGCAAGGCGAGCCCTGCCGAGCGCGACTACATCGACGCTCTCGCGGTTCGCTACGTGCGCGATTTCGATGCCGAGAAGCGTCGCGTGCAGGACCAGGCCTACGTCGATTCGATGCGCCGGTTGTCGGAGAAGTACCCCGATGACCTCGACGCCCGCACCCTCTACGCCGACGCCCTGTTCCTGCTCGAACCGCGCGCCGGCCGGCGCGACGTGCATGCGCCCAACATCGTCCGCCTGCATGGCGTGCTCGAGGGCATCCTGGCGCGCGACCCGAAACACCCCGGCGCCTGCCATCTCTACGTGCACGCCACCGAGTCCACGGTTCGCCCCGACAAGGCCGAGGCCTGCGCCGAGTACCTCGGCAAGTCGATCCCTGGCGCCAGTCACATCAACCACATGCCGTCGCACACCTGGAACGAGGTGGGGCGCTGGGGCGATTCGGTGCGAGCCAATCTCGATGCCGTCCATTCGGATCAGAAGGCCGACATCGGCGAGGGCTTTGCCGTCTATCCGGAGCACAACCTGCACATGCTGCTGTACGCGGCATCGATGGACGGGCAGGGCGCCATCGCCACCACGGCCGGCCACGACTACGCCAAGCGACGCAAGGACACGATGTACCAGGTGCTGACGCTCGTGCGCTTCGGCCGATTCGATCAGGTGCTGGAGGTCACGCAGCGGCCCGGGCAACCTGTCGCCGCCGGCCTGTGGGAATTCGCGCAGGGGTATGCCTACCTGCGCGTCGGGCAGGCAGACATGGCGCGGCTCTACCTCGCCCGTGTGCGGCAGGGCGCGGAGACCCCCAAGGCCGAGTTCAGAGACCACCCGGCCAAGCGGCTCCTCGGTCTGGTCGCCGACCTGCTCGAAGGCGAGATTCTGCGCGACGACAAGCAACTCGATGCCGCGATCGCGAAGTTCGAGTCGGCCGTGGCGCACGACGATGCGCTGGAGTATGACGAACCGGAGCCCCTGCCGTTCCCGGCGCGCCACTGGCTGGGCGCCGCGCTGGTCGACGCGAAACGCTTCTCCGACGCCGAGCGCGTCTACCGCGAGGACCTTGCGCAGCATCCCCGCAATGGCTGGTCGCTGCTTGGCCTGCAGCAGGCGCTCGAGGGGCAGGGGAAGAAGGACGCCACCGTCGACGGCGATTTCGCCAAGGCGTGGAGTCGCGCGGACACCTGGATTCGCGCGTCTCGCTTCTGACCGCGCGCCCTACGAACCGCTGTACGGAAGCGCCGTTGGCTCAGAAGAGCGACTGCGGATACGCGTTGGCCGACGCCACGGCTTCGGCGTACTGCACGCCACAGGTCGCGCCGCGGTAACGGGCGAGGCTTTCCTTGAGGCGCTGCGCGCCGTCCAGCGTGCCTCCGGCATGGGGCTGGTTGCGGGTCAGGGCCATCAGCTTGCCGAGCCATTCAATCGAGCGAGACCACTCGTTGGTCACATCGACGAATGTGTCGGGCACGAAACCAAGCGTGTGGCGAGGCCCGTTGTCGTACATGTACGAGCGACGGGGGGTCGTGTACGGCGCGAAGGGATCCGGCAGCACGCGGTCGCCAAGATGCAGGGCCAGCTTGCTCAGTTCTGCCGCCGCCTCGTGGTCGGGATGCTGGTCCCTGGACCAGAGCACGAAGGCCGTGTCGGCTTTCACCTCGGCGACCACGTCGGCCACGGCGCGGCCGCCGGCCTCAGGGGACGGGAGCCGTCCCGACGCCCAGGGCAGGAACCTGGACTCGGCGCCGTACTCGGCGTTGATCCGGCGCGTCCCCTCGACGATGTCGGAACTGCGCCCTCGCACCGGCTTCCAATTGGCGTAATCGCCGATCATCGCGAGGATCACCACGCGGTGTCCCTGCGCGACGGCCTGCAGCAGGATGCCCGGGATGCCGAACGGGGCGTCGTCGTAGTGCGCGCCGATCGCGAGAATCGTGCGCGACGTCGTGGGCGGTGGCACGCGTGCCGGTACCTGGGCTGCGTTGGTGCCGGTGGCCGCGGACACGTCGAGGCGTGTGGCGGTCGTGGCCCCGACAGCAGTCAGAAATGTTCGACGGTCCATGCGGTACCTCTCGTGGCTGGTGCGGGTCGTACGTCGCGCCTACTGCGCCGGCGTCTTCATCCAGGGCGCGGTGTTGTGGAAGTTCACCAGCACCCCGCCAGGACCGTTGATGCTGTCGCAGGCGTCGCGCTGCTCCGCACTCAGCGACATCTCGAGCACCGGCAGCAGGTCCTCGAGCTGCTGCATCGTTCGCGGTCCGATGATTGGCGCGGTGACTCCGGGCTGATCCTTGCACCAGAGCAGTGCCAGCTGCCCAGGGGTTCGTCCGTGCGCGACGGCGAGTTCGGCAAAGCGCGCGCCTGCCTCGATGCCCCGTTCGGTGACGCGTTCGGCGTAGATGCTGCCTGGCTGTCGCGCCGCACGCGAATCGGCTGGCAAGGCCGCGCCCGTTCGGTAGCGCCCGGCCAGCACGCCCTGCGCGAGCGGCGCCCAGGGCAACAACGCCAGGTCGTAGCGCTGGGCCAGCGGCACGAGCTCGTTCTCGATACGCCGATCGAGCAGGTTGTACGGCGGCTGCTCGCTGACGTAGCGCGTCAGGCCCAGGCGATCGCTGGTCGCGAGGGCTTCCATCACCATCCACGCCGGATGCGTGGAGCACCCGGCGTAGCGCACCTTGCCGGCCCGCACCAGGTCGGTCAACGCCCCGAGCGTCTCGTCGATGGCAATCTCCGGGCTCGGCCGGTGCACCTGGTACAGGTCGATGTAGTCGGTGCCCAGGCGCCGTAGGGACGCCTCGCAGCCGTTGATGATGTGCAGCCGCGAGTTGCCGAGATCGTTGGGTCCGGGGCCGGTCCGGCCGTGCACCTTGGTGGCCAGGACGACGTCCGCGCGGCGGCCGGCGAGCGCCTTGCCGACGACGATTTCACTGGCCCCCGCGTGATACACGTCGGCCGTGTCGACCAGGTTGCAGCCCGCGTCCATCGCTGCATGGACGATGCGAATGCCGTCGGCCTCTGGCGTCGGCCCACCGAGATTCATCGCGCCAAGGCACAACGGCGACACGCGGACGCCGGTGCGTCCCAGCAGGCGATGTTGCATGCTCGTACCTATCTCCCAGTCGGCGCGTTGCCGCGCATGGCCGCCGTCACCGTGGTCATTACCAGATCTTCACGCGCTGGTCCGGAGGCAGGTACAGCGCGTCGCCCGGCTTGACGTCAAACGCCGAGTACCACTCGTCCATGTTGCGGACCACGCCGTTGGTGCGGAATTCCCCCATCGAGTGCGGGTCGGTCACCAGGCGCTGCCTCGTGTCGTCCTCACGGCCCATCGAGCGCCAGACCTGCGCCCAGGCCAGGAAGAAGCGCTGGTCACCCGTGAAGCCGTCGATCACCGGCGGCTCCTTGCCGTTCAGCGAGAGCTTGTACGCCGTGTAGGCCATCGTCAGGCCGCCCAGGTCGCCGATGTTCTCGCCCATCGTCAGCTGGCCGTTGATGCAGCCGTTGGCCACGGGACAGTACTTGGAGTACTGCGTGCCGAGCTGCTCGGTGGCTGCCTTGAACTTCTTGTCGGTCTCGGGCGTCCACCAGTTACGGGTGCGACCCGCCTCGTCGAACGATCGGCCCTGGTCGTCGAACCCATGGCCGATCTCGTGGCCGATCACGCCGCCAATCGCTCCGTAGTTCACCGCGGCATCGGCGCCGATGTCGAAGAAGGGCGGCTGCAGGATGGCCGCTGGGAACGTGATCTGGTTCATCAGCGGGTTGTAATAGGCATTCACTGTCTGCGGGTTCATGCCCCACTCCTCGCGGTCCACCGGCTTGCCGAGCCGGCCGACCTGCCGCTTCCACTCGAAGGCACGGGCGTTGACGACGTTCTCGAAGTGCTTGCCGCTCTCGATGGTGAGCGAGGAGTAGTCGCGCCACCTGGTGGGGTACCCGACGCGAGGCTCGAAGGTCGCCAGCTTCTTCAGGGCCTCCGCGCGGGTCGGCTCGTCCATCCACGGCAGCGCCTTCAGACGCCCCTCGAGCGCCGTGCGCAGGTTGGCGACCAGCGCTTCCATCTTCGCCTTGTGGTCGGCAGGGAAGTACGACGCGACGTACGCCTCGCCGACTCCCTCGCCGAGGTGTTCGTCGAGGAGCGTCACACCGCGCTTCCAGCGCTCGCGCTTGGCCTGCACGCCACGCAACGTCGTGCCGAAGAACTCGAAGCTGGCGTCGTCGAAGGCCTTGGGCAGGTGCGCGGCATTGTCGGACGCGATGTGGAAGGTCAGATACGTCTTCCAGCGGTCCACCGCCTCCTTGCCCACCAGCGCGGCGCCGTCGCGCACCGCGGTATCGCCGTACGCGATGATCGTGTCCGGTGCGGCTGGCATGCCCAAGCCAGGCAGGAACTGCTCCCACGACACGGCTGGCGCGAACGCCTTGAAGTCGGCAAACGGCATCGGCCTGATGGCCTTCTCCACGTTGCGCAGGTCGGCCTGCGCCCAGTGGCCGCGGGCGATCCTGGTCTCGAGCGCGATGACGGTCTCGGCCGACGCGGCTGGCGTGGCATCGCCGAGCAGTTCGAAGATGCGGGTGACGTACGTCTTGTACGCGGCGCGATACTTCACAAACGTGGCGTCCTTGCCGAGGTAATAGTCGCGATCGGGCATGCCGAGCCCGCCCTGGCTGGCCCAGATCGCATATTTGCTGGGATCCTGCGGATCGGCATCGATGTCCAGGTCGAACGGCGCGGCAAAGTCGGGAGTCGCCATCAGTGCGAGCACCCCCGCGGTATCGTTGACCGCCTGGACGCGGTCCAGATAGGGCTGGAGCGGCGTGATGCCGCGAGCCTCGATCGCCGCGTCGTCCATCCAGCCGTCGTACAGGTCGCCGACCTTGGCCGCCGTCGTGCCGGCCGCGGGCGTCTGCGTGGCCAGGCGTTGCACGACCGCCTTGACGTCACGCTCGGACTTCTCGCCGAGAGCATCGAAGCTGCCGTACCGCGCCTTGTCGGCTGGCATGGAGAATGTGGCCAGCCACTTGCCGTTGGCGTACTTGAAGAAATCGTCGCCGGGCCTGACCGCCGTGTCCATGTTGGCGGTGTCGACACCGAAGGTCCCAATGGCGGGCGTGGGTGCCGCGGCGGCGGCGGGGCTGGGCGGGGCTGGTGCGGTGCCGGAGCAGGCGACCAGCAGCGCCGACACCGATCCCGCGAGGAGCACACGTCTCATGGAAATCACCTCTGGAGGCTGGGCCGAAGACATCCTCGCTCCTGCCGCCCCGGACGACTCAGGATACGGCCGTTCGCGTGGGCGGGCGCTGTGGACCGCAGGTCCGTGGCTGGCGGCCTGATGGTCAGCCTGGAGCGATGAGCTGCAGCCATGGCACACCGATGCCGAGCAACGCGGCGAGAAACAGCAGGCCGAACAGCAACCCGAGACGCCAGAACTCGCGACGGTCGATCAAGCCGCACCCGTAGTAGAGCGGCGCCGGACCCGTCGCGTAGGGCGTCAGCACCCCCATCAGGCCGAGCGAGAAGCCGAGCAGCATGACGAAGGTGCGCACAGGCAGGCCGTCGATGGCCGCGCCGGCGGCGACAAAGACGGGCGCCACGGCCACCGCGTGCGCGGTGAGGCCGGCAAACGCGTAGTGCATCAGGAAGAACAGCGTGACCAGAAGCGTCACGACCACCAGCGGAGGAAATCCCGCCAGCTGTGCCGCCGCGCCTCGGCCCAGCCAGGTGACGAACCCGACGCGGTTCAGGCCGTCTGCCAGTACGACCAGTGTGGCAAACCAGGCGAGGACGTTCCAGGCTGGCCTGTGGCCCAACACGTCATCCCACGTCACGATTCGCGTCAGCAGCATCAGCGACACCGCCACCATCGCCACCAACGTCGGATCGAGCACCGAACCGGCAACAATCCACAAGGCGAGCGACAGGATGGCCAGTACAGCCATGCCGATCTCGCGGCGACTCACCGGCCCCATGGCCACGAGCGCACCGGCTGCCCACCGCGGCACCGTGCTGCCGGCCGGCGTGTCGGCCGGATGCAGTCGGAAGGTGAGCCAGGGCACGAGCAGCAGGAGGACTACGCCGATGGGCAGGAAACCGACCATCCAGTCCACCCAGGTGATCTCGACGCCGGTCGTGGTCCGGGCCAGTTCGACCATGAACAGATTGGGCGCCAGGGCCGTCATGAACATCGAGCTGGTGACGCAGGTGGTGGCAAACGCGGTCCACATCAGGGCCGTGCCGATGGGGCGTGCGCCCGGACCGCTGGCCGCGTCGTACAGCTCGGGGATGTTGCGAATCACCGGGTAGACCATCCCGGCGCTGCGGGCCGTGTTGGATGGCGTGAACGGTGACAGCAGCACGTCGGAGAAGGCGACGGCGTAGCCGAGGCCCAGCGCCCGGTGCCCGAGGCGCGCAACCATCAGCAGCGCCACTCGGCGTCCGAGTCCGGTCTTCTCGTAACCCATCGCGAACACGAACGCCGCGAAGATCAGCCAGACCGTGCTGTTGGAGAAGCCCGAGAGCGCCCACCGCACCGCCTCGGCTGGCAGACGGAAGCCAGGCGCCAGGCGCTGCGCGGCCGAGAACGGCAGCCCGGCCGCGGCGGCGATGGTCACCCCGATGAAGGCCACCGCCGACGGCGGCAGCGGCTCGGTGATCAGGCCGGCGATCACCGCCGTGAAGATCGCGACGTAGTACCAGGCCGACTGCTCGAGTCCGGCCGGCACCGGCAGCAGGGCCACGGCCACCCCGGTGGCGATCGGCACCGCGGCCCTCCAGATCACCGGCGTGAGAGTCGGTCCAGCACTGCGTCGGTAAACCCCGTCGTGCTCGCCTGCCCGCCGATGTCGGGTGTGGCCACGCCCGCGGCCAGGGTGCGCTCGACTGCGTCGCGCACCGACCGGGCCGCGGCCTCCTCTCCCAGCCAGTCGAGCATCATCGCGCCGCTCAGCAGCGCTCCAGTGGGGTTGGCGATGCCCTTGCCGGCGATATCCGGCGCGGAGCCGTGCACGGGCTCGAACAGCGATGGCGTCGTGCGGGCGGGATTGAGGTTGGCCGACGGGTTCAGACCGAGGCTGCCAGTCACCCCGCCGGTCAGGTCGCTGAGGATGTCGCCAAACAGGTTGGAACCGACGATCACGTCGAAGGTATGCGGACGGCGCACGAGTTCGAGGGTGGCCGCATCGATATGCAGCTTGTCGGTCGTGACGTCCGGAAACTCGGGTGCCAGCTCGGCCAGCACCCGGTCCCACAGCACGTAGGCGTACCGTTGCGCGTTCGACTTGGTGATCATCGTCAGCGCCCGGCGCCGGGTCCGCGCGAGCGCGAACGAGAACCGCAGGATCCGCTCCACACCGCGGCGCGTGTGCAGGGCCGTCTGCACCGCCACTTCGTGGCTGGTGCCGACCCCGAAGCTGCCACCGTTGTCGATGTACTCGCCCTCGGAGTTCTCGCGGACGACGATGACGTCGATCGGATCGGTGCGCCGAAGTGGACCCGTGACGCCGGGGTAGGTGCGCGCCGGTCGCACGCACGCGTAGAGATCGAAGGCTTGGCGCATGCCGATCAGGGGGGCCAGCGTGACGTGATCGGGCAGGCGCGCCGGCCAGCCGACGGCACCGAGGAAGATCGCGTCGAAGCCGCGCAGCTGATCGAGAAAATCCTCCGGAGCGACGCGGCCGCAGCGCTCGTGATGGTCCATGCCCCAGTCGTAGGACTCGTAGGCCAGGCGAAACTCGCCGGCCACGGCCGCCGCGGCGTCCAGGACCGGCACGGTGGCGGCCACCACCTCCGGTCCGATGCCATCCCCCGGATACAGCGCGATGCGGTGCGTTCTCACGGCGCCAGTGTACGGCGACTCGGCGTGCAGGCGGGCCTTACCGCACCGTCACGCGGGCGATACGTCCGCGGCTGCCGGCGGCAAAGCCCACCCGCCCGCCAGGGGCGACGCTGAGCGCGTCGTAGCCCTCACCGCCCGCGGGCGTCCAGGAGAATCCGTCGCTGGTCGAGAGGTCTGCCCCTGACGGCCCGACCGCCAACCAGCCCGCGCCGCCCAGTGCGCGCATCGACGCCACCGCCGATCGGTACCCGGAGAGCCCCCCGCGGGCCGGCCCGGGCCCGCCGTCCACCCGGTCGGCGCGCGTCCAGGTCGCGCCGCCGTCAGCGGTCAAGGCCACGTTGTCGGAGGCATCCTGTTCCCTGGTATGCGTGCCGCCAACGACGACGCCGTGGCGGGCGCTCCTGAACGCGATCGAGAAGATGCCCGTCGCCTCTCCGGTCGCCACCGGCGTGTCGGCGACGCGCCACGTCCTGCCTGCGTCGGGCGATTGCAGCACCCGTGACGCCGTGGTGCCGATCCAGATGTGCCGGCCGTGCACGGCGATGTTGGTGCCGCTGGCCGCGAATGCCCCCTCACCCGGTCGGGCCGGGGGCAGGCGATCTGCCGGCACGCGAGTCCACGTGCGCCCGCCGTCGGCGGTCAGGAGCACGACGAACCGCCCA
>JBKJQW010000113.1:0-11571 GCA_046593715.1 Luteitalea sp. | reverse complement strand
ACGACCGGAACGACACCTTCGGGTTGTGCTTGTGCAACACCTTGGTGATCGCTGCCGTCGTCGTCGTCTTGCCGTGATCGATGTGCCCGATCGTGCCGATGTTGACGTGCGGTTTCGAACGGTCGAACTTCTCTTTACCCATTGCGCCTGATCTCCGGTTCTACGGGTCCTGGACGGAACTGTGGCTACTGCTTGGTGCCCTGCATGCGGGCGATGACTTCGTCGGCGACGTGGCTGGGCGCCTGTTCGTATCGATCGAAGTGCATCGAGTACGTGGCGCGGCCCTGGGTGCGCGACCGGAGGTCGGTCGCGTAGCCGAACATCTCCGACAGGGGCACGCGCGAGCTGACGATCTGCGTGCCACCGAGGTCTTCCTGCGACTGGATGTGCCCGCGACGGCTGGCAATGTCGCCCATGATGTCGCCCATGAACTCCTTGGGCACGACCACCTCGACGCGCATCACCGGCTCGAGCAACACCGGACGGGCCTTCTTGGCGGCATCCTTGAACGCCATCGAGCCGGCGATCTTGAACGCCATCTCGTTGGAGTCCACATCGTGGTACGAGCCGTCGTACAACTCGATACCCACGTCGTCCACAGGGAAGCCGGCCAGGATGCCCGTGGTGAGGGCTTCCTTGATGCCTTCGTCGATCGGTTTGATGAATTCCTTCGGAATCGTGCCGCCGACGATCTTGTTCTCGAACAGGTAACCCTCGCCGGGCTGGCGCGGAATCAGGCGGACCTTGGCGTGACCGTACTGACCACGACCACCCGTCTGCCGGATGTACCGCCCCTCGCCCTCGGCCTTCATCGTCAGGGTTTCCTTGTAGGCCACCTGAGGACGACCGACATTGGCCTCGACGTTGAACTCGCGCTTGAGGCGGTCGACGATGATGTCGAGGTGCAACTCGCCCATGCCCGCGATGATGACCTGACCGGTCTGCTGGTCGGTCCGGACGCGGAAGGTCGGGTCCTCGGCCATCAGCTTGGCCAGACCCTGGCCCAGCTTCTCCTGGTCGCTCTTGGTCTTGGGCTCGATGGCCAGCGAGATCACCGGCTCGGGGAAGCTCATCGACTCGAGCACGACCGCGTGCTTTTCGTCGCAGATGGTGTCGCCCGTCATCACGCTCTTCAAGCCGACGCAGGCCGCGATGTCGCCCGCGTAGACTTCCTTGATTTCCTCACGCTTGTTGGCGTGCATCTTCAAGAGGCGGCCGATGCGCTCGATCTTGCCCTTGGTCGAGTTGAGCACCGAGGAGCCAGACGTCAACACGCCGGAGTAGACGCGGATGAACGTCAGCTGACCGACGAACGGGTCGGTCATGATCTTGAAGGCCAGGGCCGCGAACGGCTTGCTGTCATCGGCCGGCCGCTCGATGGGAGTCTCGTCGCTCTTGTCCATCGACACGCCCCGAATCGCCGGGATGTCGATCGGCGACGGCAGGTAGTCGACGACCGCGTCGAGCAGCGGCTGCACACCCTTGTTCTTGAACGCCGAACCGCAGATGACCGGCACGAAGGGCGGCTCGCTGCGACCAGCGTGCACCGACGTGTTGACGCGCGAGCGCAAGGCCTTCTTGATCTCGGCCTCGGTGATCTCATCACCGGCCAGGTACTTCTCGAGCAGCGCGTCGTCGGCTTCGCTGACCTTCTCCAGCAGTTGCTCGCGGTAGGCCGCGGCCTGCTCCTGCAGCTCGGCTGGAATGTCTTCGACGAGGTACTCGGCGCCCATCGTCTCGTCCTTGTACGTGATCGCCTTCATCGTCACGACGTCGACCACGCCCCGGAACTTGTCCTCGGTGCCAATCGGGAACTGCAGGACGCAGGGATTGCCCTGCAGGCGCGTCCGGATCTGATCGACGGTGCGATCGAAGTTGGCGCCGATGCGGTCCATCTTGTTCACAAAGCAGATGCGCGGCACGCGGTACTTGTCGGCCTGACGCCACACCGTCTCGGACTGCGGCTCGACGCCGGCCACCGAGTCGAATACCGCCACGGCGCCGTCCAGCACGCGGAGCGACCGCTCGACTTCGGCCGTGAAGTCGACGTGCCCGGGGGTATCGATGATGTTGATCCGATGGTCGCGCCAGAAGCACGTGGTCGCGGCCGACGTGATCGTGATCCCGCGCTCCTGCTCCTGCTCCATCCAGTCCATCGTCGCCGTGCCTTCGTGCACTTCGCCGATCTTGTAGGTGATGCCCGTGTAGAACAGGATGCGCTCGGTCGTGGTCGTCTTGCCGGCATCAATGTGGGCCATGATGCCGATGTTGCGCGTACGACTGAGTGGTACCTGACGGGCCATGGTGTGAAAATTTCCTGGATGACTATGAACGCGGCACCGGTCGCCCGGTGCAGTACATCGCCTGCGAACGAGACCGCCCGAGAGCGGCCCCTACCTGCCTACCAGCGGTAGTGCGCGAACGCCTTGTTCGCCTCGGCCATCCGATGCGTGTCCTCACGCTTCTTGACAGCCCCACCCCGCATGTTGCTCGCGTCGAGCAGCTCGTTGGCCAGCTTCTCTTCCATCGTCTTGCCATCGCCCCGCGACCGCGAGTAGCTCACGATCCAGCGAATGGCGAGCGACAGACGACGGTTGACGTTGACCTCGATCGGCACCTGGTAGTTGGAACCACCCACGCGCCGCGACTTCACTTCGAGGCTCGGCTTGGTGTTGTCGATGGCCTTCTTGAAGACCTTGAGGGGTTCCTCGCCGGTCTTCTCCTGGATCATCTCGAAGCTCTTGTACAGAATCCGCTCGGCGGTGCTCCGCTTCCCGTCGCTCATCACCGACCCGATGAACTTGGTCACCAGGGCGCTGTTGTAGAGCGGGTCCGGCGTCACTTCGCGCTTGGCAACTACTCGTCTGCGTGGCATCTCAAAAAGCTCCTGCTACGACTTCGGCCGCTTGGCGCCGTACTTGGACCGGCCCTGCCGGCGGTTCGCGACGCCCGTGGCGTCCAGCGTGCCCCGCACGACGTGGTATCGAACACCCGGGAGGTCCTTCACACGACCGCCGCGAATCAGCACCAGCGAGTGCTCCTGCAGATTGTGGCCAACGCCCGGAATATAGGTCGTCACCTCAATCTTGTTGGTCAACCGCACACGCGCCACCTTGCGGAGCGCCGAGTTCGGCTTCTTGGGCGTCTGGGTGAACACCCGGACGCAGACCCCCCGCTTCTGCGGGCTCTCCTGCAATGCAGGACTCTTGGTCTTCTCGATGACCGCTTCACGGCCCTTGCGAACAAGCTGACTGATGGTCGGCACAGTAACTCCACTGCAGCGCGGTCGCTCGAGTCGACAGACACGCATACAGACACGCCTCGTCAGGCGTGCCCGTTCGGACTTGCCTCCGTGCCGCCAATACCGCGGCGACACGGCGTCCCGGGCCTGAAAGTCGACAACAGCCGACTTGGCACCCGAGACTGGGTACCCTACATCTTCGAAGTTGCGCGTCGCAGTGCGCCCGATGGGCGTTCTGCTCGGATGTGCCCGCCAATCCCCGCTGCCGATGCCTGCACAGCGCCCGGGATCCGGGCCCCACTTCGCGTGGACTCGGGGTCAGATAGGGTGTCCTGACCCCGACAAAACCTTGCGAGCCTATCACGGTGCCGGCGGGGGCTGCAACCCCTGCCCCGTTTCCCGGTGGTGACGCACTGGCATCACCGGGGAGCTCGCGGGGAACAGACAGTCTAACATACGGAATTGATAATTTGGAATGCAGAATGAAGCGCGAGGGCGGCCCTCAACGAGCCCCGCCTCACTTTCTTGCGATCACCCGCATGTTCGACGTCCGGCCCCGCACCCAGCGCTGGACGGTGTCGAGCACCCCGTACACGACCAGCGCCGGCACCGACGCCTCCGACAGCAGCCCGGAGGCCCACCGCCACGCTGGACGGTCGCGCACGACGTTCTGCATCGAATGGGCCCAGACAAAGGGGCTGAGCAGGTACTCGGCCTTGCCGGCCCGCAGGCCCTGCTGCTCGAGGAGTCGCGCCAGCGATTCGCCCGTGTAGAGGGACCAGTGCCGCGGGCAATGCCACCCGCCCCAGCGATCGCGCGGCACCCAGTCCCGATCCCAGGACTCCACCGACGGCGTTTCAATCATCAGGTACCCCCCCGGCCGCAGCAGCATGGTCGCCTTGGCGACACACGCGCGCGGGTCCGCGAGGTGCTCGATGACCTGGTTCATGATCACCAGGTCGACGGTGCCCTCGGCCCAGTCCAGCGCCTCGAACTGCGCGGAGTGCATCTCCAGACCGGCCTGTCTCAGCGCTGCGCAGGCGTCTGCGGAGATGTCCACGCCGACCACCCGCCACGACGGATCGCCGTCGGCCTTGATCGCCTGCAGGAGCTGCCCTTCGCCACAGCCCACCTCCATCACCGTGGCCCCGGCCGGCAACATGGCCCGAATCATCCGCACACGGGCGCCCTGCACGATGCCCCGCAGCCGCGTCGTCACCGGGCCAAGGTAGGCAGCGTAGCGGTAGTACGACGGCGGATAGATGATGCCGAGGGTGTCGAGGGCCGGTCGATTGCGCAAGTAGGTCAGGCCGCAGGCACGGCAGCAGACGAAGATGAACTCGTTGTCGCAGGTCTCGAACTCGTAGTCCCTGGAGCGGCCGACCTCGTCGGCCTCACGACTGCCACAGGTACTGCAGGCAACCTCGACGGTGTCGATCAGCATTAGGAGAGAACTCGACTCCGGCGGCCGCGCGCCTGGCCGAGCACGCCGGCAATCGTGCCGAGGATGAAGCGCGATGACATCGCCGGCTGCAGGTAGCCCACCGCCAGGAGGTGCTGCCGGACACGGGGCAGATGACATGCCGGCACCTGCGGAAACAGGTGATGCTCGACATGCAGGTTCATGTTGAGCGTGTAGAAGAACAGGCGGTCGACGGGGTTGGGCAGATGCGACCGCACCGAACACTCGCCGAGGTGACGGTCGAGGCGCACGTGCTCGCAGAACGCCCGTACACGACTGAAGAACAGCCCGAACGTCCCGGCCGTGAGCGGGTACACCAGCACCAGCCAGGGATACCGGCCGCCGCCACTGGCCAGCAGCATGATCAGCACCTGGCAGCCGACGATGGCCAGCAACTGCGCGACCGGGCTGACGAGCGGCCCCTGCGGCCGCGGTGCCGCGGCGGCGCCAGGGGCGGGCGTGGCCGGTTGGTGACGCCCGAAACGCCGCGCCAGCGCGCCGAGTGCGCCAAGGGCCATGCGCCCCGCCTGCACGCCGAAGAGCGGCTTGATCAGGTGCAACACCAGCACCGTGACCGACGCCTCCTGCAGCGTCAGGTAATCGGATTCTTCCCCATCCTCGTCGGTACCGCAGTGCCGATGGTGCTGCCAGTGGGCCCGGCAGAAGTCGTCGTAGCTGGAGACCAGGAACCCGCCGCAGGCCAGCCCGACGCGGTCGTTCAGCCGGCGGCTCTGGAACAGCGTGCGGTGACAGCACTCGTGCATCAGGATGGTCAGCTTGTAGACGTAGGCGCCGATCACCGGCAGCACCGGCACGACCGCCACGACGCCCCACCGCGCCACCAGCCACGGCAGGGCCGCCAGCGACGCCAGCAGCACGCCGAACAGGACGGCGACGGCGCGCCAGGCGAAGGTGTTGCTCGGGACGTACCACTCCCGCGGCACCCGTACGCCCACCGGCCTCACGAGCCCGTGCGCGTACGTCACACCCGGCGGGGCATCGGTGGCTGCCATGCGCTACTTGGCGGCCCCGAACGCATCGGGAGGCAGCGTCGGATTCAGTTGCACGGCCTTCACCGTGACCTGCTGCGCCGTGGTGCCGCCGACGATCGATCGCCGCGCGTGCGCGATGGTGATGCCGCCGGTCGCACGGTAGTCGTCCAACTCGGTGAGCACGTCGGCCGGCACTCCGGTCGGCCCGGTCCCACGCGCCAGCAGGCTGCGCAGTTGCCCGGTCGCTGGGTCGATACCGAGCGTCACGACATCACCGTCCACTTCGACGCGAACCAGCCTGACCGCGGTGTCGCCGACCTTGCCCTCACCTGCCGCTGTGGCCGTGAATCCGGCCTCGCCGCGGCGCTGCAGCAGGAAGATCGGCGACCGCTGCAGCTGTTTGATCATCTGCACC
This sequence comes from Luteitalea sp., assembly GCA_046593715.1. Lineage (GTDB taxonomy): Bacteria > Acidobacteriota > Vicinamibacteria > Vicinamibacterales > Vicinamibacteraceae > Luteitalea. The sequence continues at coordinate 5,461 of JBKJQW010000113.1, read as the reverse complement.
CGCTGCGCCTCGGGCAACGGCATCGGCCCCTGCGGACCGCCCTGCACGGTGCCGCTCGCGCCGGCGATCGTCATCGTCATCGCGCCCATCGGGGTGACCAGTTCCTGCCGCAGCCGATCGGGCGGGGCCACCAGCACCGTCGACTGCAGTTCGATCTCACCCTGCGGCGTGCTTGCCGTGACGGTGGTCTCCTCGCGATACGCCTTCACCCCATCGACGACCGCGGCACCGCCCATCGCCTCCACGGCCTTGTCAACCAGCGCCCGCCCAGCCTGCTCGGCGCCAGGCGTGGCCGCCCCCGCCGGTGCCGTGGGAGTGGCCGACGGTGGCTCCGGAATCGAGATGTCCAGTGTCTTGACGTCGCCAAACGAGCTGAGCGGCTTGTCGCGGCCCTCCGTGGGCCCAACCACCAGGATGGCGAATTGGTCGGGCTTGATGTACTCACGGGCCACCCGGGCCGTGTCGGCCGGCGTCACCTTCTCGATGCCGGCACGGTAGCGCTCCAGCCAGTCGGCTGGCAGCCCGTAGTACTCGTACGTCACCTGCTGTCCGAGCACCTGCTCGGATGTCGCCGAGTTGAAGATGAACGAGTTCAGGATTGACTGCTTTGCGCGATCGATTTCGGCCGCGGTCGGCGGCTCGGCGATGATGCGTGTGGCTTCGGCCACCAGCGTCTCGATCGTCTCGGCGGTCGTCGACGTCTTCGTGCTGGTGCTCATCGCAAACGGCGCGACACGCGTGTAGCTGCTGCCGACGCTGCCGCCCACCGAATAGGCCAGGCCCTTGGCGGTGCGTACGCTCGAGAACAGCCGCGACGTGAAGCTGCCGCTCAGCACCTCATTGAGCACCTGCACCGGGTAGTAGTCCGGGTGCGTGCTCTTCAGGGTCCCCATGTGCCCGACACGAATCGACGACTGGGCGACGTCGCTCTTGACCGCCTCGAACACGCCGCTGGGCGACTGTGGCCTGGGCTCCGGAAAGACGATGGCCTGCTTGGGCCCGCGAGCCCAGGAGCCGAACACCTTGGTGATGGCGGCCACGGCGGCCGCCGACGTGATGTCGCCGTGCACCGCCAGGATGGTCTGGTCCGGATGCAGATACTTGGCATGCCACGCGACCAGGTCGTCGCGGGTCAGATTCTGCAGCGTGGCGTACGTCACCTGACGAGCAAACGGCGTGTCCGCTCCGTACAGCAGCTCGCGAAACTCACGGCTGGCAATCGCGCCGGGGTCGTCGTTCTGGCGCGCGATGCCCGCCTCGATGCCCCGCTTGGCGACATCCAGCCTCGCCGGATCGAACCGTGGCTGACGGAGCACGTCCGAAAACACCTGCAACACCTCGCCGAAGTCCTGCGTCAGCACGCTCATCCCCGCCGACCCGGCATCGTCGCCGATGCTGGCTTCAATCGAGGCGGCACGGCCTTCGAGGTAGCGATCGAGGGCGTCCGGCGCAAGCGTGACCGTCCCGCCGGCGCGCAGCTGCCCACCGGTGAGACTGGCGACACCCACCTTCCCGGCCGGCTCCAGGAGCGACCCGGTACGAAAGCGCGCCGATACGGTCACGAGCGGCAGTTCGTGGTCCTCCATCACCAGGACCACCAGGCCGTTGGGCAGTACCGTGCGGGTCGGCCGCGGCAGCGAAAACGCTGGCAGCGCCGGGTACTTCAGCTGATCCACCGTGGCCACTTGCGCCAGCGCCGGCGTCGGCGCCACGCCACCAAGCACCAGCGCCGCCATGGCGACGCCAACAGGGATGCGACTCATCGCGTACCTCCCGCGGCCGTCGCCGCATCGTTCTCGAGACGGGCGACCGTGCGGTTGCCCGCCTTGAAGGTGTCTGCCGCCACCCGGCGAATGTCGGCCTTGGTCACGGCCTCGGTCTTCTCGATGTAGGTGAAGATGTCGCGCCAGTCACCGGTCAACGTGTGGTAGGTCACCAGCTGCGACGCCAGGCCGGCATTGCTGTCCAGCGATCGGATCAGGTCGGCTTTCGCGCGCGTCTTGAATCGGGCCAGCTCCTCGTCGGTGACGTCCTCGGTCGCCATGCGCGACAACTCGCCGTGCAACGCCTCGGCAAGCTTGTCGTTGCTGACCCCGCGCGCCGGCACGGCCAGCGCCACGAACAGGTGCGGATACTTCACGCCGGGCAGGCCGCCGCCAACCTGCGCCTGCACCGCGAGCTTCTGCTGCTCGACCAGCGACACGTAGAGGCGCGACGTCCGGCCACGGCCGAGAATCTCCGCGATGGCGTCGTAGACGGCATCGTCGGGGTGCAGCGCCGAGGGCTTGTGATACCCCTCGATGTAGATCGGCTGAGCCTTCTCGCGCAGAGTGATCGTCACCTCGGCGGCCTGCGGCGGCTCGAGCGTCCGCAGCGGCGCCGGCTTGTCACCTTTGGGAAGGCGGCCGAAATACTTGTCGAGGATAGGCACGATCTCGCTGGCCTTCACGTTGCCCACGATGGCAGTGACCATGTTGGCCGGGACGTAGTACTTCTTGAAGAACACTTCGGCGTCGGTCATGGTGAAGCGCTGCAGGTCGCTCATGTACCCGACTGTCGGCTGCTTGTAGGGATGGGCCAGGAACGCTGCCGCCAGCATGCGCTCGATCAGCTTGCCGATCGGCTGGCTCTCAGTGCGCTGGCGGCGCTCCTCCATCACGACGTCGCGCTCCTTGTAGAACTCGCGAAACACCGGGTGCAGGAAGCGCTCGGACTCGAGGTAGGCGAAGAGTTCGAATTTGTTGGTTGGCAGCGAGTAGTAGTAGGTGGTGGCCTCCGCGCTGGTGCTTGCATTCAAGCCCACGCCCCCCTCGCGCGACACGGCGTCGTCAAAGGCGTTGGCGACCACGTACGCCTGTGCGGCGGCTTGTTTGTCCTTGAAGGCCTGCAGCAGGCGCTCGACTGACGCCTGGTCGGGCTTGACCAGGGCGCGTGCGGCCTCATACGCCTGATAGGCGCGCTCGAGCTCTTCAAGCGCCACCTTCTCCTTGGCGAAGTCCGTGGTGCCCAGCCGAGGCGTGCCCTTGAAGGCCATGTGCTCGAACATGTGCGCCAGCCCGGTGATGCCGGGCACCTCCTGCGCCGACCCGACGTCGACGCGCGTGGCGAACGAGAACACGGGCGCTCCGGGGCGCTCCAGAATGAGAAACGTATACCCATTCGGCAGGGTGTGCACCGTCAGGCGCTTCTCAAACGACGCCTGATCCTGAGCCGTCGCGGCCCCGGGTCCAGCTATCGTCGAGGCCACCAGGGCCGCGCAGATCCCACGCCAACCACGCAGGCTCAACCGCATCTCGGATCTCCCATTTTCGTAGACCGGAAGGGTCCGGCTCTATTATGACGGCCGACACCATGGTTCTGGCCCATGTGGGTGCCGTGCGCTCCTCTGCCCGGGCGCGTCTCCCCCGCCGGGAGCGCGACCATGGACCCACTCGGTCATGACCCAGCTGCCCAGCCACGTCAGCCACTACGAAATCGTCCGGGTGCTCGGCCAGGGCGGTATGGGCACGGTGTACCTGGCTTTTGATCCGGGCCTGCGCCGGCAGGTGGCCCTGAAGGTGCTGCGGGCCGACAGCGACGACCAGCGGGAACGCTTCCGGCGTGAAGCCCGGATCGTGGCGCGCCTGCAACACCCCAACATCGTCGCCATCTATGCGGTGGGCGAGCACGACCGGCAGCTGTTCATCGCCATGGAGTACATCGATGGCGAGCCGCTCTCCGAGGCTATCCGCCGCAAGGTCCCCTGGAGTCTCCACCGCAAGCTCCAGATGACAGCCGATCTCTGCGGCGGGCTGGCGTTTGCCCATCGCGCCGGCGTCATCCACCGCGACGTCAAACCCTCGAACCTGATCGTGACCAACGGCTCCGGCAGCCTGCGCCTGCTCGACTTCGGCATTGCCCGCGGCTCCGACCCCGCCGTGACCATGGGCCTGACGATGCACGGCAACATCGTCGGCACGCTCAACTACATGTCGCCGGAACAGATCACCGGGCAGGCCCTCGATCACCGCAGCGACATCTTCGCCGTCGGCCTGGTGCTGTATGAATTGCTGGCCTACCGACAGGCGTTCCCCGGTGACAACCTCGCCACGCTGACCTACAGGATCGTGCATGGCGAGCCTGAGCCGCTGCGCCAACTCCTGCCTGGCCTGGACCAGGGACTCTGCGCCATCGTCGAGCGTGCCATGGCCCGGGCCCCCGATGACCGCTACCCGCACCTCGAGGCGATGCGAACCGAGGTGTTGCGGGTGGCGGCCCGACTCAACCCCGATGCGCCGCCACTGCTGACACCCGACGCCGGCGCGGCACACACCTCGGCATCGGGACAGCCGCCAATCTGGTCGCGTGCCCTCGACGTCACGGTATCGACCGATGGCCGGGTGCCGGCGCACTCGACGGCCCGGCTGCCTGATCCCCTCGGCGACACCATCGATGCCAGAGGCGCAGGCACCCGTCGACCTGTGCGCTGGGCCCTGGCCAGCGGCGTGGCGGCGCTCGTCCTGACCGGAGCCGCGGCCACGTGGGTCAGCTGGCCTGCGTCTCCGGTCGCCACGCCGCCCGACACGGGCGCGGCCAGGCCGGACGAATCGACCCGCGCTCCCGCCCCGGCGGAGTCCAGCCCTGTTGTGCCCACAGCCCCCCCACCTCCGGCCACCGAGACGCCTGCCGGAGGTGACGTGCGGGGACGGCTCGCCGAACAGCTGGATCGCGGGCGTCGGGCTCTGGCTGCACGGAACTGGTCACGGGCATATGACGACGCGTTGCCCCCCACGATCCCGACCGCCGCGCAGACCACAGAGGTGCGGTCGGTGCTGACCGAGTTGGGCAGTATCCGGACGCTTGCCGTGACGCGCGCCCGCGAAGAGGCGCTCGGCGCGGAACGGTCGGCGACCAGCAACGGTGCGGAGAGCGATGCCCTGGCGCTTGGACGCCGGGCCGTGCAGTTGGCGCAGGCGCGATCCAGGCGTGACCCGCGCGCGGCCATCGGCATGTATCGAGCCGCGGTCGAGCAGTTCTCGCAGAGCACCCGGGTCGTGTCGGCCGCACCGGCCCTGCCTCCGCGTGCGTCGCCCGGCGGTCCGATCGCCGCGGCTCCCGGTGCGACCGCCGAGCCACCCGGCGCGCCAGGCCCATCGGCCGAGCGCACGCCGGCGCCGGCGGTCGGGACGCCCTCCGCCAACGTCCCTGCCACGCCTGTCGTGCGTGACGAGGACCTGGTGAACGACGTGGTGATGCGGTGGGCCCGGGCCTATTCAGCGATGGACGTGGACGCAGTCAACCAACTCCAGCCCGGAGCGAGACGCGCACTCGAGAACCAGTTCAGAGACCTGCAGAGTGTCACGGTGACGCTGGCCGGCTGCCAGTTCAGGGTGCAGGGCCTGCGAGCCACGGGGCAGTGCAACGAGCAGACGACGGCGCGCAGCCGCGACGGCAAGAACCTGCCGGTCCCTGCCCGGCAGCG
>JBKJQW010000049.1:0-61156 GCA_046593715.1 Luteitalea sp. | reverse complement strand
TGGGCGGGCTCTTCGACTCCGACGAGCTTCTGGTCGAGGCCCTGATAGCGGAACGTGAAGGCGTTGTGGTCCACGCCGAAGAGATTCAGGACGGTGGCGTGCAGGTCTCGCTGGTGCACGGGGTCCTTGGCGATGTTGTAGCTGAAGTCGTCGGTCTCGCCGAAGACCGTTCCCGCCTTGACGCCCCCGCCAGCGAGCCACATCGAGTAGCAACGCGGGTGGTGGTCGCGCCCGTAGTTGTCTGCCTTGAGCGTGCCCTGTGAGTAGACGGTGCGCCCGAACTCCCCACCCCAGATGACGAGCGTGTCTTCGAGGAGGCCGCGCTGCGCCAGGTCCGTGATCAAGCCGAAGGTTCCCTGATCGGTGTCCCTGGCCTGCAGGCGATGCTGGTGCGGAAGGTTGGTGTGGGAGTCCCAGCCGCGGTGGTAGATCTGCACGAAGCGGACGCCGCGCTCGATCATCCGGCGCGCCAGCAGACAGTTGGCCGAGAACGTACCGGGCGTACGCACGTCGGCGCCATACAGCCCCAGTACCGACTCCGGTTCACCCGAGACATCGGTGAGTTCCGGCACTGAGGACTGCATGCGAAACGCCATTTCATACTGCGCAATACGGGTCTCGGTGGCCGGGTCGCCGAACGTCTGCGCCTGGCGTGCGTTGAGCGCCTGCACGCCGTCGAGCATCCGCCGGCGCGCCGTGCGGTCGACGCCGGCAGGGTCGCTCAGATAGAGCACCGGGTCGCCGGCGCCGCGCACGGAGATGCCGGAATGTCGGGCAGGAATGAAGCCGCTGCTCCACATCCGCGCCGACAGCGCCTGGACGTTCGACTTGTTGGTGTAGGTCGATGTCATCACCACGAAGGTCGGGAGGTTCTCGTTCAGGCTCCCGAGGCCATACGAGAGCCAGGACCCGAGGCACGGGCGACCCGGCAACTGATTGCCCGAGTTGACCGCGATGGTGGCGGGCTCGTGGTTGATGGCATCGGTGTGGAGCGACTTGACGACAGCGAGCTGGTCGACGAGTTTCGCTGTCCACGGGAAGAGCTCACTCACCCACGTGCCGCTCTGCCCGTGCTGGGCGAAGGAAAAGAGGCTGGGCGCGATTGGGTAGCCCTTCTGGCGAGCGGTCATCCCGGTCAGGCGTTGGTTGCCGCGGACCGATGCCGGCAGCTCCTGGCCGAACATGTCGCGCAGCTTGGGCTTGTAGTCCCAGGTATCGAGCTGCGACGGCGCGCCGGCCGGAAACAGCCAGATGGCACGACGCGCCCGCGGTCGGAAGTGCGGCAGCGTCGGCAGGCCATTGACGCCGGCGAACAGGTCCGAACCGCCGAACATCGAGGCGAGCGCGACCGAGCCGATGCCCCGGCCGGCCTGGCCCAGGAACTCGCGTCGGGTCATCGCCAGATCGTCGCCGCCGGAGCAGCACGCGTCACGTGTCTTCGGGATCACTTGTTGAGCGCCTCGTCGAGATTCAGGAACATGCTCCCCACCATGGTCCATGCCGCGAGTTCCGCCGCAGGGATCGACGCATTTGCCACCGAGTCACCGAGGGCGACGAGCGCCCTCGACGCGTTGCGGTCGGCCGCGTAGTGACCACGGAGGTCCCGGACTACCGGTCGCATGGCCTCCTGCTCGGCGGCAGCGAGTCGGCGGCTCAAGACACGCAGGGCGATGGCGTCGAGGCGCCCGGCATCGTCACCCCGTTCCTTGATGGCGACCTCCGCGAGGCGGCGGGACGCCTCGACAAACTGCAGGTCGTTCAACGTCACCAAGGCCTGCAACGGTGTGTTCGTCCGCTCGCGCTCCACGGCGCACTGCTCGCGCGTGGGCGCGTTGAAAGTCTCCATGGACGGCGGCGGGGCGGCGCGCTTCCAGAAGGTGTAGAGACTGCGGCGATGGTTGGCCTTACCCCGGTCGGCCACATAGATCTTCGTGTTGCTCTCCTCCATGGCCACCGTTTCCCAGATGCCCAGCGGTTGGTAGGGTTTGACACTCGGGCCGCCCACGTGCGCGGCGAGCAGACCGGAGGACCGAAGGGCGAGGTCGCGAATCATCTCGCCATCCATCCGGAAGCGCGGCCCACGCGAGAGCAGGCGATTGTCGGCGTCCTTCTCCAGCTTCTCCCGGCTCGTCACCGCGGACTGGCGGTACGCGGCCGACGTCACCATCAGCCGGAAGAGCGCTTTCACGTTCCATCCCGACTCGCGGAACTCCACGGCGAGCCAGTCGAGTAGTGGCTGGTTCGTTGGCGGCTCGCCTGTGGTGCCGAAGTCTCCGGCGGTCGAGACGAGCCCCTGCCCGAAGACCTGGGCCCAGAACCGGTTGACGTTGACGCGGGCGGTCAATGGCTGCTCCGGCAGCGTCAGCCAGCGCGCCAACCCCAGGCGGTTGGCGGGCGCCCCCTTGGCCAGCGGCGGGAGAATCGCCGGGACGGCGGCGCCGACCCGCTCGCCCTCCTGATCGTACTGGCCCCTGGTGAGGATATGCGCGAACGGCTTCCCCGTTCGCTCGGCGGCGATGAGGGTGACCTTTGCGCGCCCCTTCACCGCCTCGAACTCGGCGGCTGACGTCTCCCACGCCTGCTGCAGGCGCCGCGCATCCGCGTCGACGAACGCGAAGTAGTAGTCGCGCAGCGGCGCCAGCATCTTCGGCGTCCGCGCAGCCGGATCGACGGCGAGCGCCGTCTCCATCTCGACCCGGCGGGCCAGCACCTGCACCTCTGATGTCGTCAGCGCGCGTCGGTAGAAACGGACGTCGTGCAGCGCCTCACCACCCGCCCCCTCGCCGGTGCTGCGTCGGTTCAGGCGCAGCGGAGTCGTGGTCCGGATGGATCCGCGCAGCGAGTCCACCTCCTCATAGACGCCCTGGGGTTTGCCGTCGTAATAGATCCGGATCCCCCTGGCCTTTCGCGAACCGTCGTACGTCACGAAGACGTGGTGCCATCCTTCCGACGGCACCGATCCGCGCGCGAGCACCCGCAGGGCGTCCTGGTTCCAGGCGCTGATGATCTGGAGCCCGGCGCGGCTGCCCTTCATCGCCAGGTCCCACCCGCGATAGCCGTGGGCGACGTCGGTACGGGCCAGGATCGCGCCGTCGACGTGGTCGGTCACCTGCACCCAGGCGCCCACCGAGAACGGCTCGTCGGCTTCGACGTCGCCGAGCGCGCCCAGATCGGCGGTGACGCCCGTCGCCAGACGAAGCGCCGGACCGAGCGGGGCGCTCTCGACCCGCGGTCTCCCGCCGGTGAACGTGATCGGCCGACCCGGAGCGACCACGTTGCGCAGCGTGGCGGGGGCGGCTGGATCGGAGAGGAGCCGCAGTTCGAGCCGTTCGTCCGAGATCGTCGGCATGTCGTTGGCCCCCTGACTCTGTTGCCAGCTCAGGAAAGCGGGCTCGGCGCGGTCCAGATGCGACATGTAGTCGTCTATGGCGTAGTCGATCTCCCTGGGCAGCGCGACATAGCGTGCGGCGTCCGCGGGCCGTGGAATACGGAGGACCGGCGGCGAGTCCATCACGTTGCCGTCCATGGCGGGCTGCGTGGTGTTCCGGAAGAACGCCGCCATGCTGTAGAAGTCTTTCGCGGTGATCGGATCAAACTTGTGGTCGTGGCAGCGTGCGCACCCCATCGTCAGCCCCAGCCAGACCTGCGACGTGGTCTCGACGCGATCGGTCGCGTAGTTGGCCAGGTTCTCCTCGGGAATGGTCCCCCCTTCGTTGGTGCTCATCCCCGCCCGGATGTAGCCCGTGGCAATCAACTGATTGGGCCTGGGCTTGGGCAACAGGTCGCCGGCGATCTGTTCCAGCGTGAACCGGTCGAAGGGCTGGTTGGCGTTGAAGGCGTCGATCACCCAGTCGCGGTACGGCCAGATGCTGCGGTAGTTGTCGAAGTGATACCCGTGCGTGTCGGCGTAGCGCACAGCGTCGAGCCAGTAACGCGCCCGGTGCTCGCCGTAGCTCGAACGTGCAAGCAGCCGGTCGACCAGCGTTTCGTACGCCTGCGGGGATGAGTCGCGAACAAACGCGTCGATCTCCGCAGGGGTTGGCGTCAGCCCCGTCAGGTCGAGCGTGACCCGCCGGATCAGGGTGTGACGATCGGCCTCCGGGTTGGGCGTGAGGCCCACTGCCTCCAGGCGCGCCAGCACGAAGCGGTCGATGGGGTTCGCCACGAGTCCCGACTGGCGCACAGCGGGGAGTGTCGGGCGCTCGGGCTTGATGAAGGCCCAGTGTGGCTCGTACTTCGCGCCCTCCTTGATCCATCGCTCGAGGATCGCAATGTCGCGCGGCTCGAGGGTCTTGTGCGCCTCCGGCGGCGGCATCACCGTCTCGGGATCGCTCGACTTGATGCGCCGCACGAGCGCGCTTCGTCCGGGGTCGCCCTTCACGATCGCCGGCTGTCCGTTGGCCCGCGACGCGAAGGCGAATTCAGGCAGATCGAGGCGAAGCTCCGCTTCCCGTTTGCCCGGATCGGATCCGTGGCAGCTCAGGCAGTTGGCGACGAGGATCGGCCGGATGTGCTGGTTGAAGGAGATGGTGTCCGGGAGGGCCGGCCCAGGCGTCGCGGCTGACGCGGGCGTCGCGGCGGCCTTGCGCCAGGACACGAATGGTGTCGTCGCCGCGGCGACGAGGGCCAACGGCAGGACCGACGCGAGCAGCAGCAGGACCCGCGAGCCTTTCATGGAGTGCTGCGAAGGATAGTCGAAATACGCAGCCCCTTGCGTGCCCGTCCCAGGGTCGCGACGCCAGGGGGCGTCACCTTGGTCCCGCCGACATAGAGCTGCCTCAAGCCAGAGACTCGTTGCAGCGCTGGAAGTCCCGCGTCGGTGACCGCGGTGCCGTAGAGACCGAGCGTCCGGAGGTCGTGGAGCGGGGCGAGTGCGTCCAGACCGGCGTCCCCCACCGCCGTGCCGCGCAGGTCGAGATGCTGCAGGTTCGGCATCTTTTCCAGCGCCTTCAAGCCCGCGTCGGTGATCCTCGTCCGCGAGAGATCGAGCCAGATCAGATCCTTCCCTGCCGCCGACAGCTTCTCCAGTTCGGCATCCCCGAAGGTGGCACCTGCAACCGCCGCCGAATACTCGAGGTCACGCTCGCCAGGCACAATCGCCCGCAGCGATCCGGGGACCGCCGCCCGCACGGTCGCGAGCGTCGCCTCGTACTCGGCGGCCTGACGACGCTGGAGTTCCTCGATCGCCCGGAGCTCCTCCGCCGGAAGGCTCCTCGAGAACGCGACGCGGACCTCGGCTGGTGCTTTCAATGTCCGCAGCGTGCCTGCTGCGGGCACACCGGCCTCGACCCACCACGTGAGGACGGCGGACTCGTCGTCAGTCAAGGGAGGCCGGCCTTTCGGCGGCATGTGCTTCTTGTCGTCCAGCGGAAGATGCAGGCGCCGCAGGAGCTCGCTCTCGCCGGGAGTTCCCGCGATGACGACCGGGCCGGACACCCCGCCGGCCATGACACCCTCGTACGTGTCCAGTTTCAGCTCGCCCTTGAGCTTCCCCGGGTTGTGGCACGAGAGGCAATGCCGTTCGAGGATACGCAGCGTCACATCGTCGAAGACCGCGCGATCGGCGATCGGCGTGCGTAGGGCGATCGAGCGATCGCGAGGGATGGGCAGACCGGCCAGCCGACGGATGGGGGCGGGCGCGTGCTCGGTCAGGTAGTCCTCGCCGTGCGTCAGGCTGCCGCCCGCGTGAGCGGCAACGGCCATCGTGCCGCCTGTCATCAAGACGACGGAGGTGGCGAGCCGCCGTAGGACAGCGTGGTCTGGCTGCGCGACGGTGGCTGCTCGCAGCACCACGCAGACGAACGCGCCGATGGCCGTGGCAACCCCGGCCCAGAGGTGCCGGTCGAGGAGCGGCGCGTCGTACCCACCTTCGTGCGACAGCAGCCACCCAGTCACCGCGGCCGCAAGGCCACTGAACGCCGCAAGCCAAAGGACGGAGTCGAGGACGATGGCCGGAAAGCTCGACGCGAGCCGCCGCAGCCCGGGGAGGCGGATCGCTTCCAGCAGCAGCGCCAGCAGCAGCAAGGCGACTGGCAGGTGGAGCAGGGTCGGGTGGAACCGTCCCAGGAACAACGACAGCTGCGGGAGGTTCGTCCCGTCTGCGATCTGCAGGAACGGTAGGGCCGCCAGGACAACGATGGCGGGGACCGCGACCACCAATGTCGCGCTCGGAAAGCGACGACCTGGCGCGGACGGTTCGGTCACGGCGTGGTCCCTTCCGGCATCAGCACGACCTTGACGTAGCGCTTCATATTCAGATAGGCGTTCGCGGCGTCTCGCAGCAGCGGCACACTCAACTGATCGTACAACCCACGTGACGTCGCCACGTCCGGCACCGGTTCGTCGTACTGATAGGCGAACGCCAGCTTGTTCAGAATCGAGCTGTTCTGGCGGCTGTCGATCTCGAGGTCACGCCGGAGCGCCGCTTGCGCGTCCGCCACCTGGCCAGCGCTCGGCCCGCGCGTCTTGAAATCGTCGACGACGGCAAACAGCGCCTTGACGAGATCCGACGCGCGTGCCGGGTCGCAGGCGAACAGGATCGACACGCTGTACTCCTCGACGGGCTGCTTCGTGAAGGCCGGCACGACGCTGACGCCATACGTGCCGCCAAGATCCTCGCGCAGCACGCGCTGCAGATTCCCCGCCAGCGCATCGGCCATGCTCCGGACAATCAGGCGGTTCTTCGGATTGTTCTCGAACGGCCCGGTAAAGACGACGCCGACCTGGCTCTTTGGCGTCGTGCCCTTGTTCACCAGTTTCTCGACGACGTCGCCCGGCGGACGGATGCCGACGTCTCGACCCGCTTCCTTGCGATGGAGCGACGGCAGGCTGCCCAGGTAGCGCTCGATGAGCGGCTGGATCGTCGCCAGGTCGAAGCTGCCAACGAAGACGAACGTGAAGTCACTGGCGTCGGCAAAGCGGTCTCGATAGAACGCCATCGACTTGTCCAGGCTCATTTGAGCAATCGCATCGCGCGTCAACGGCTGGGCGCGCATGTGATTCTGGCTGACCGCGGCCGTGAGCGCGTCCTCGAACGCCGCTTCCGGAAGCGCCTGGCGGTTGGCCAGCGCCGCGTTCAGCTGTTCAATCGCGGTGCGGAATGCTTCAGCGTCCGGCCGTGGCTGGGTGAACGTCAGATAGATCAACTGGAACATCGTCTCCAGGTCGCGGCTCAGTGCCCGGCCGTACAGGCCCTCGAACATCTCATCGATGTCCGGACGCACGAGCGCCGCCTTGCCGGCGAGTTTCTTGCTCACGTCGAGGGCGCTCAGTGTGCCGAGGCCACCCTGCGCGACGACCCGATCGGCCGTCTCGGCGGCGATGAAGTCACCGTCGGCAGCAAGTGAGGTGCCGCCGGGACTGAAGGCGCGAAACAGCACCTCGTCCTGCTTGAAGGTCGTCGGCTCGAGCACCACGCGCACGCCGTTGGACAGCGTCCACTCGGTGATGCCGGACGCCCTCGATTCCGCCTTTGCCACCGAGCCCGCCTTTGGCAACGGCTCGAGGAGTGGCGTCGCACTCACCGTGTCGACATACGCCGTCAGCGCACCCGCGCCCGCGTTCTTGATCACCGCCCCCAGCGTCGCCGCGGTGGGGACGGCCACACCATCCTTCTTTGGAGCGGACACCGACACGACGCGGTTCCGATCGGGGACCCAGTCGCGGGCCAGACCGTTGACGTCGGCGAGGGTAATCTCCGGCAGGAACCGGCGCGCGAGCGCGTACTCGTAGGCGATGCCCGGGATCGGTTCGCCCTGGGTGAAGTTGCGGACAAACTCGTCGGCGAGCGATTCGGAGGTGTGCTCGTCGGTGGACGATGCGAGTTGCTCGAACACTCGCAGAATGCTCAGCCGGTAGCGATCGAGCTCCGTCTGCGTGAAGCCGAATCGGGCGACACGATCGGCTTCGGCAAGGAGCGCCGCCAGTCCTTTTTCAGCGCCACCATCCGGCACGAGAGCGCTGAGCGTCGTGGCTTCGGCCGACTGCACGAAGAGTCCTCGATTGGTCTGCGCGGCCAGAAACGGCGCGCCGGGCTTCTGCGCCATCTCCGAGAGCCGTGCAGACAGGAGCGCCGCGAACGTCCGCTCGATCGTCATTTGACGATAGGCGCCCAGCGTCGACTGGTCGCGCGCCGAGATGGTGCTGGAGACGGCGACGGTCGTCCGCGTGGCCTCGGGATCGCTCGCGATCGTGTAGCGCGTGCCCGGCTGGTCGGGTACGTCGTACACCGGTCGCGGCTTGGGGGCAGCGGCAGCCCGAATCGGTCCGAAATGCGCCTTGATGAGCGTCTCCATGGCGGCCGGATCGAAGTCGCCGACGACGATCACCGCCATCAGGTCGGGTCGGTACCAGTCGGTGTAGAACTTCCTCAGGCGATCGTGGGAGAACGTGCGAATGGTCTCGGGCTTGCCGATGGGCAATCGCTCGGCATAGCGGGAATCCTTCAACAGCACCGGCAGCTGCGCGTCGAGGATCCGGGCGTTGGCACCGAGACCGGTGCGCCACTCCTCGAGGACGACGCCACGCTCCTTGTCGATCTCGGCCGGTTCGAACGAAACGGCGGTTGCCCAGTCCTCGAGGATCAGCAGGGATCTGTCGATTACGGCAGGGCTGTCGGTCGGAATCCGCAGCTCGTAGACCGTTTGATCGAAGCTGGTGTTGGCGTTGATGTGGGCGCCAAAGCGCATGCCGGTCGACTGCAGGAACGCGATCACGTCCTGCTTGGGAAAGTGACTCGTCCCGTTGAAGGCCATGTGCTCGACCAGGTGCGCCAGCCCCCGCTGGTCGTCGTCTTCGAGCACCGATCCGGCGTTCACCACGAGGCGGAGTTCGGCACGATTCTGCGGCTGCTTGTTGGCGCGGATGTAGTAGCGCATCCCGTTCGAGAGCGTGCCCACCGTGATCCGTGGGTCGACGGGAACGGTGGCCGTCAGGGGCGCGTCGTGCGCCCCGGACACGACGGCGCGCTGGCCCGCGGCGGCCAGGCCGGCGCCGGCGGTGAGTGCCGAAAGCATCACGATCAAGGGAGTGCGGGTCCACACGGTCATGGACCAATCGTTCCACAAGTCGCCTCAGTTCCTGCACGTAACCTGCCGGCTCACCTCGGTGTCGGCTTGCGGTGCAGGAAGACGACGTCGGCGAGGGGGGCGGTCGTGCCGCGTACCGTGGCGATCGTGACGTGCCTCGATTGCTCGAACGGCAGTCCCACGGCGGTCGTGATCTCACCGAGCACCGGACGCCCCTCGTTGTGCAGCAGCGCCCCGCCCGGCGCCGTCAGGGAGGCGATGTTGGTCATCGCCAGCGCCAGCTCGAGGTCGTCGAAATAGGGAAAGATGTTCGTGGCGATGACGAGATCGAAACCTGGCCCCGCGAGGCGCTCGGTGACGATGTCCAGTGTCTCCGCTGCGGCGAGCGCCCGCGCTGACGCGGGGCCGACGCGGACCACCTTGCGCAGTCCGGATGCCGGCGCGTCGGCACCGATGGCGCGACCGAGTTGCGCGAAGTAGTCGCGATAGTCGGGCGCCACCGCCACGGCCGCATCGTCGGCCAGCGCACTCGCGAGCCACAAGGACGGCGGGGCCTGGCGCACCTGCCGCAGGTGCGCCACCACTCGCGGGTTGATGTCGGCGGCGACGACGGATAGATCGTCGAGCTGGGAGAGGCCGAGCGACACCAGCGCGTCCATCACCGCCCACGGCTGATAGCTCTGCGGGGGCGATTGCTCGAGAAACCCGGTTCTCGGCGCGAGATCGAGGCCTGGCCCGACGATCAGCACGCGTCGCACGCGCCGCTCCGGTTCGAGCGCCCTCAGCACGGCCAGTCCCGTGTGGATGACAAAGCCAGACTCGACCGCGGTATCGGTGCTGAGGCCTCGCTCACGATAGAGATCGTGGACCGCTGCGGACCCGGACGTCCCCCGAGGCGCCAGGAACTCCTTTCGGTAGATGAACCGCATCGTGCGCAGATACTCGCGCCCGACCGCGGCCGCGAGGCCGGGGCCCCCGGGAAACGCGGCATGGACCAGCTGCGAGAAGAACACCCGGCGCTCGTCGCGCGTCGGCCGCTCCAGGTAGGACACGAGGTCGGTGATGCGGCCCTGCACGGCCTCTGGCGAGGCGATGTCAGCGCTGGCCGATCCCGCCAGGAACGCGGCGCGCGCCTCTGGCGCCAGGCCGTCCACGAGGGCCTTCGCGCTCAGGGCTGGCTCGATGGGCGGCCGGCGCGTGAATCGCGTGGACTGCAACATGTAGAACACGAGGTGATCGAGGTCGCCCTCGCGGACGCGCATGGCGTGCGCCACGTGCGTCCGTTCGAGGACATCGGCGAGGGTGGCGGCCGAGATCCCTTGGGCCGTCAGGTACCGCTGAACGGGCGCCAGGTCATCCCAGGTGGGACGATGGGCCGGCGGCGACGGCTGGGCCGCCGCGAGGCCGCCAGCCAGCAGCAGACACGCGATGGGCCTGGGGACCTTTCCCAGGCCCATGCGCAAGATGCGAACGAACACGCGGGAGGGTCTAGAAGATCAGTCGGAACCCGAGCTGGATGAACCGCTGGAAGTTCGACTGCCCCGTGACGTTGCGATTGATTCGGCCGAAGTCTGCCGAGGTGACGGTCTGGTTGTAGTTCCGCTCGTCGTACATCGGGCTGTTGAACAGGTTGAAGGCCTCGAACCGGAACTGGAACCGGAGGCGGTTGGTGATCTGCGTCGTCTTGGCGAGGTTCACGTCGACCTGCCAGTATCCCGGTCGGCGGAACTCGTCGTAGCGGAACATCGCGGTGCGGCGCTGGAACGCCTCGCGCACCAGGAAAAACGGCTGCGTGCAGCCGTACGCCGTCGATACCGACAGCAGATTATATTGCCCGGTCGTCGCGTTGCGCTGACCCACACACGGCTTCACGCCGTAGATGAACTGGCCCTCCTTCTCACCGGCGAGCGCGATGTCGGCGAGGTTGACGCCCGGAGCGAGGTCGACGTTGCCGGGCATCTCCCAGGGCTGGCCGGTCTGGTAGACGAACGCCGGGGCAATAGACCAGCCGCCGAGCAGGTAGCCCGCGATACTTTTTTCACCGCGGTACCACGGCAGTTCCCACACCCCCGTGGCCACGACGCGGTGCTCGCGGTGAGAGTAGTAGGGCCCGCTGTGGCGGAGAAATGACACCTCGTCGACGTAGGCGTTGCCGATGTTGCCGCCCGAGGTATTGGCGCCCTCTTCGGTCCATCTCGGCACAAACGTGTAGCCGACGTTGATGGTCACGCCTTTGGCCATCCGCTTGTTGGCCACAAACTGCAGCGAGTCGTACTGCATCGTGCCGAGGTTCTGCTGGTTCTGGTTGAAGCCCCCGAAGGCGTTGTACGGCCGCGCCAGCTCGAAGCGCGACAGGTTGGCGGCCGTGAACCGGTTCGTGCCCTCGAAGCCCGGGACGCCGAAGTACGGGTTGGGCACCTGCTGGTCGCACAAGGTGCGGCTGCCACCGAGTGTGACGTCGCACCGCGCCTGGAACTCCGCCGACGGCTCGTTGTAGCCGCCGAAGTTGCCCTCGATGTCGTTACTCCGGCTGCCCGCGTACGTGACGTCGAGCGAGATGCGCCAGGGCAACTCGCGCTGGAAGCCCAGCGAGAACTGGTGGACACTCGGCACGACGAACTCAGGATTGGCGAAGCTCGGGTTGCGACCAAGGAAGGTGAGCGCGCCCAGGGAGTTGCCTGGGGCGGACTGGATGCCCGCCGGCCACGGGTTGGACAGACCGTAGGTCGGCGTGCGGTTGCCGTCGTTGGAGGCGATCAGAGGTGTGCTGTTGCTGAAGCCGGCGTTGAACCCCTGGCTGGTGGGGTTGAGGAAGTACTTGCCCCAGCCACCGCGCAGGACGGTCTTCTCGTTGAGCGAGTAGGCGGCGCCGACACGAGCCTGGTAATTGTTCTTGTCCAGTCTCCAGGGCTGTTCCGGCGCGCCGTTGACACCGGCAAACGTGAGACCACCCGCGACCGGCTGACCAACGCGAGCCGACACCGGATTGACGAGGGTCGGGTCGAAGACGTAGTTCAGCTGGTTGTCCGCCTCCCTGACCGCGCCATTGACGTCCCACCGGAAGCCGAGGTTCAGGGTCAGCCTGTCGCTCACCTTCCAGTCGTCCTGGATCCACGGCGCCACGTACAACCACTGGTAGTGCGGCGCGGGGTTGATATCCACCGTGCCCCCGCTCGGCGCGCCGAGCAGGAACGAGGCGAAGGCGTTGCCCTCGAGCACGCTCGTGCTGTTCAAGGTGCTGCGCGTGAAGGCCCGATTGAACGAGAGATTGCCGCCGGAGTTGTTGTAGTTCTCGTTGTAGACGTTGGTGAACCGCAGGTCGAGGCCGCTTCGGATGTTGTGCCGGCCGCGGGTCATCGAGATGTTCGGCTGCAGGGAGTAGTTCCGGTTCCGGTTCGGGCTCGAGCCGCGCGACAGCGTCACGTACTCCTCCATGTTGATCACCGGGAAGATGCCGCCCGTCGCGGCGCTCGGCAGCTGGTCGACAAGACTGTTCGGCCAGAACTCGCGCGCGTCGAAACCCAGCGAGTCCTGCGAATAGCTCCATTCCAGGAAGTACGTGTAGCTGGCGCGCAGGTTGAACACCGTGCCGGCGCCGAAGATGTGCACCCAGTCGCCGACCATCGCACGGTTCGCGCGCCAGAGGGGCAGCTGACCGTTCTGGGCCGGACCGCTTCGGATCGCGGTCGTATTGCGGAGCTCGTTGCGCTTGTTCTCACCCCAGCGGAAGAACACGCGGTCGCTCGGGCTGAAGTTGTGATCGACCTTGCCGAGCATGTTCCAGAACAAATCGCGATTGAAGTGCTCGGGGTAGTCCAGGTTGTTCTGCCAGGGCGCCGAGCCGTCCAGCGAGTAATTCGGGTCCGGGTAGTACTTCATGAGCGCCTGCGCGGTCGGCGAGATACGGCTCGCGGGGATGACGTTGCCGGGGAACGGATCGCGTGTCCACACGCCGTTGACGTCGCGGCCGGTGGCCGGGTCGTAGATGAGGATCTGCCGTCCGTTCTGATCCACCAGGCCGCTGAAGTCGCCGTTCCTGAACGCGGCCGTCGGCACCGTCGAATTCAGTGGCGACGGTGTGCCTTCGCGATACTTCTCACCCGTGAACAGGAAGAACGTCTTGTTCTTCCAGATTGGGCCGTCGACGCTGAAGCCGTACTGATCGATGTACTGATCGGTCTTGGGCCGACCACGCGAGTTGAGCAGGAATGAATTGGACGCCAGGGCCTTGCGGCGCATGAAATCGTAGCCGACACCGTGGAACGCATTGGTCCCCGACTTGATCGACATGTTGATGACGCCGCCGGCGGTCCGGCCGTACTGCGCGTCATACGAGTTGATCGCGACCTTGAACTCCTGCACCGCTTCGGCTGGAGGCACGAACGCGATGTTGTTGCCGCCCTGGTTGGCGTTGTTGGGCGCGCCGTCGAGCAGGAACTCGTTGTTGCGGTTCTGGCCGCCGTTCATCGAGAAGTCGGCGAGCGCGCCGTTGTCGAAGGGACGCAAATAAATCGCCGCCCCGTTGTAGTTGACGCCAGCGACAAGGGTGGCCAGCGCCATCGGACTGCGCGATTGCAGCGGCAACTCGGCGATGCGGGCGGCGTCGATGACCGTGCCGCGACTCGCGTTGCTGGTCTCGAGCAACGGCCCCTCGCTGGTGACGGTGACCTCCTCGGTCACGTCGCCGACTTCGAGCTGCACGTTGATCTCGGCGACCTGGCTGACCTGCAGCCGCAGTCCGCTGCTGGTCTGCTTCTTGAAACCGGCCAGCTCGACGGCCACGGCATAGAGCCCGGGCCGCAGGAACGGCACGGTGTAGTTCCCCTGCTCATTGGTGGTCGTGGTGGCCAGCTCGTTGGTCTCGGCGTTCTGGACCGAGACCGTCGCGCCGGGCAGCGCCGCCTGGCTGGAGTCGAGCACGCGTCCCTTGACGGTGGCGCGGAATTCCTGGGCCGACACAGAACCAGCCATGACCAGCAGTGTCAGCAGTGAGAGACACCACCGGCCGCGTCGCGACTTCCTTCTCACCATACGGTCTCCTTCGCGCCGCGGGTCAGCGCAGGCGTGCAAGACATCGCAAGTTACGCGTACGCTCGCGCAGACGAGTACGCGGGCACACATCGCCAATCAAGGTGACAGACGTATACAGCCATTCGGATCACCGTGACAAGCCGAAATAGTCCGAGCGGTGCTACACGCGACGCGCAGCTCGAACAGCCCGAAGGGCGTGCCGACGCCGATCGCCTGCTGTCGGCACGCGGCGTCAGACACCGATGCGACTTCGTCGGCGGCAGGTTCTTCCACGCTGGTCGATGCTAGTCCTGTCCACTGACGTCGACGCTTGCGGCCGGTGACTTGGTGACCGCTCGTACTCGGCTATACTCACCGCGTCCCTCCAGGAACAACTCATGGCTCTGCCAGGAGATGAATTCGGGCATTACCGTCTCGTACGCCTCCTAGGTGCAGGAGGCATGGGAGAGGTGTATCTGGCGCGCGACCTGTCACTCGGTCGGGACGTCGCAATCAAGGTCCTGTCGAGTGCGACGTCGACAGACCGCGAGGCTCGTCATCGTTTGCTGCGCGAAGCCCAGGCCGTTGCGCAACTCGATCACCCCAACATCTGCCAGGTCTTCGACGTCGGCGAGACGCCGGACGGGCAGGCGTTCATCGCGATGTCCTACCTCGAAGGCGACACCCTTGCGGCGCGGCTCTCCGCCGGCGCGCTGCCCGTTCACGCCGCACTGATCCTGGCGCGCGACATCGCCGACGCGCTCAGTGCGGCGCATGCCCGCGGCATCATCCATCGCGACCTGAAGCCGCAGAACATCATGATCAGTCCTTCGGGACGGCCCAGGTTGCTCGACTTCGGCGTCGCCAAGCGGCTGGCGCCAGGCGGCTTGTCGTCGGCAGCAACGACCGACGGCGGCGTGACAGCCGCGGGAGCGATCGTCGGCTCGCCCGCGTACATGTCACCCGAGCAGGTCACCGGCCAGCCTGTCGACGGCCGGAGCGATCTCTTCTCCTTGGGAGCGGTCCTCTACGAGTGCCTCGCCGGCCGTCGCGCGTTCGTCGGGGCCAGCGTGCTGTCGGTGGTCGCGGCGGTGCTGCACGAAGATCCGCCCAAGGTCTCGACGCTGCGGCCCGGCACGCCGACCGACGTCGACGCGCTCTGTGCCCGGATGCTGGCCAAGGATCCCGGCGAGCGATTTCAGACGACCGACGAAGTCCTCGGTGCCATCCGGCTACTGCTCCCGGTCCTCAGCCGGCCGGGTGCCCCCGGTCCGGAGACACCCTCGCCCGGAGCCGGGCGGCTGTGGTCCTGGCGTGGTGCGCTGGCCGGCCTCCTGGTTATGGCCGTTGCAATCAGCGTCGGCGCATGGATGTATCAGTCGCGGCGCCAGTTGCCTCAGCCATCGCCGGCTGCGGAGCGATGGTACCGGCGCGGCACCGAATTCATTCGCGAGGGGGCGTATCACAGCGCCAGCGCCGCACTCGGTCAGGCCATTCGACAGTTTCCCGACTATCCGCTGGCCTACGCACGGCACGCCGAAGCACTCGCCGAACTGGACGACCAGCAGCATGCCAGCCAGCAGTTGCTCCGGATGCAGTCCGTCCTCGGCGACGAGTCGCGGCTGTCGGAGGCCGATCAACTTCGCGTCCAGGGCATCCGCGCGCTGGTTCTGCGCGACCTGCCCCGCGCCGTGGAGGCGTATCGTGCGCTCGTCGGCCGCACGCCCGATGACCCAGGCGCGTGGGTGGACCTCGGTCGAGCGCACGAGGCGGCCGAACAGCGTACCGAATCACGTGCGTCGTACGAGCGCGCACTCACCCTGGACGCCGGACTGGCGGTCGCGCACCTGCGCAAGGCTTCCATCGACAGCCAGGCCGGCCGCCGCGAACGCGCGCTGCAGTCGTTTGGCGAAGCCGAACGGCTGTATCGCGCCGCATCAAACGCCGAAGGTGAAACCGAGGTCCTGCTACGCCGCGGCGCCTTTCTCGAAGCGCGCGGTGAACTCGCGCCAGCGCGTCGTGACCTCGAACGGGCCCGAAGCCTCGCATCGGACTCTGGCGCAACGGCTCAGTTCATTCGAGCCAGGCTCGCACTTGGCAGCGTCGCGGTCACTGAGGGCAAGGTCGCCGTAGCCGAACGCCTCCTCGGCGACGCCACAGACGATGCCAGACGGGCCGAGCTGTGGTCGCTCGTGGCCGATGGCCTGATCGAACTCGGCGGCGCGCTGGTGAATCAGCCTGACAAGCTCGAGGAGGCCGACAGCCACGTCAAGGAAGCCTTCCGACTTGCAAGCCAGCGGGGCGCGCAGCGCACCGCCGCGAGAGCGACGCTGCAATTGGCCTCGCTCGCGCTGCAGCGCGATGAGCCGGTGCTCGCGCGAGACCTAGCCAGTGGGACGCTCGAGTTCCTCCGCGCAAAGAACTATCGACGTCTCGAACTCCTTGCGTTGACGGTTGTCGGTCGTGCCTACAGGGACCTCGATGATCCCGACCGGGCGCAGACCACTGCCTTCGAGGTGCTTCGAGCTGCACAGGAGCTGGGTGACGAGGCTCAGGCAGCGCTCGCGCTCACGAACCTTGCGGGCGCTGCCACCGCGCGTGGCGACCTGCCGGCGGCGCTCGACGCGCGCACCCGCGCTGAGGTCATCAACCGGACGATCGGCAATGAAGGCGCACTGCCCTACAGCCTGACCAACCGAGCGGAACTACTGATTCGACTGGGCCGAGCCGCAGAGGCGGAGTCGCTGCTAGTGGAGGTCGATGCAGGAATCGGACGCGGAATCGTCACGTACAAGGGCAGGGCGCGCCGCGCGAGTTACCTGCGCGCGCTGTCGGCCATTGCCAAGGGCCAGCGGACCGAGGCCGCCCGCCATGCCCGGGCTGCCATAGCTGGGGCGACGACCGCAGACGCAACTGCAACTCTTGCCGACGCCCTCCTGAAATACGCGACGGCCGTACCAGCCCGCACGCCGGCACCCGCTGCCGGCGCGGCTGAGACGGTGACTGGCCAAGGGGAAACCGCCCGCGAACTGCACTACTGGCGGGCGCTGGATGCGCACGCGCGGGGCGACCATCGTCGAGCCCTGACCATATCCACACGCGGTCTGGCACTCACCACACGAGTGTCGAGCGACGAACTTGCCTGGCGCCTCGCTGCCGTGGCGAGCCGTTGCGCTGCCACGCTCGGCGAGCCGGAGGTCTCCGGACGTATGAAGCAGGCCGCCGTCGACGCGCGCCGCCGGATGCAGGTGCGTTGGCAATCGGCGTTCCCCCAGTACGAAGCGCGCGCCGATCTCGCCGCGCTTTGGCAGGGACTGTAGGAATGCATCGGTCTCGATACGGAGGAGGCGCGGCACTGCGACTCTGCAAATGAAGCGACGGCGCTTTGGCTCGGCCCGAGCAGCCAACTGAAGCGAACCATTTCGTGTGATGCGTAAGGGGAGCGTTATGGCGACAAAGACGAAGGTAACAATCGGCCTGACCGTCGCAGTGCTTGGGGCAGCGATCGTGTATGCAATCCTGCGGTTTTCACCATCAAGCGACGAGGAAGGCATACGAGTCAAGCACGGCTCGGTTGATCTCGAGACTGCTTCCAAGGAAGGCTTTGCAGTCGACACAGCTGACCCTAGCAAGAAGTTCAAGCTCAAGAGAGATGCCAAGGGCAACGTTCACATTGCGGTGTTCGACGGCATATGCCAGGACGCGTTCTTTGTCGCAAACGCCCATCAGGTTTCTATTGAGACCGCTCATAATAACGTCGCCGGCAAGGCTACACTTGTGGCCAAAGGTGCGTTGGTGTTGTCGGACTTCAAGGACAAGGGAAATCTCACACAACTCACACTCGACGGAACCCTCACGGCGATAGAGGTATTTGACTCTGCGGGAAAGTCCGAACTGCGGTGCGAGAAAGCTCCAGGCAAGTATTTGCAAGCGTATCTCCATATTTCAAAAAAGTAGGCGGGCTCAGCGCACCGAGAGAGCGTGGTCCCGAGGCGTCAGGTCTCCGCCAGTGGCGCATCTCGACACTGACGCTCGCGTCGCCATTGGGGAAGCCGCTGAAGATGGCGGACTCGACGTCGGCTGGCGAGGATGTGGCGTGGTCAACAGTTCGCGTCAGCTCGTCCGTTGGTGATAGGGTGCCCGCCATGAGCCCAGATCTGCCATTCCAGATGATCGAGATGATCGCCGGCGGCGTCGTCGCGCAGTCGGTGAGCGTCGCTGCAGAACTCGGTCTCGCCGACCTGCTGATCCACGGTCCGAGATCGACGGTCCAACTGGCGACGGAAGCACATGCCGATCCCGAGAAGCTCTTCCGCCTCCTTCGATTCCTGGCCAGTCGCGGCGTCTTCCAGGAAGACGCGGACGGCGCGTGGAGCCTGACACCGCTGGCCGAGATGCTGCGGACCGACGCGCCGCACTCGATGCGCGCCGGTGCCCGCATGTTCGGACGCATGGCGTCGGTCTGGCCGAAGCTCGAAGAGAACGTGCGGAGCGGGCAGTGCGCCTATGGGCTGGCCTTCGGACGGCCGATTTTCGAGGACCTCGCTCACAAGCCCGAGGATGCGGCGATCTTCGACGCCGCCATGACGTCGTTCCACGGCGGCGAGACCGACGCGGTGCTCGATGCGTACAGCTACGACGGCATCTCGGTGCTGGCCGACATCGGCTGCGGCATCGGTGGAGTGATGGAAGCGACCCTCCGCCGCTATCCAGACCTGCGCGGCATCCTGTTCGACCAGGCCCACGTGCTCGAGCGCACCGCGGCGCACATCGCCGCCGCCGGCCTCACCGACCAGTGCACGCTGGTCGCCGGCAGCTTCTTCGAGGCCGTGCCCTCCGGCGCCGACGCCTACGCCATGCGGCACATCCTGCACGACTGGTCCGATGCACAGTGCATCACGATCCTCGAGAACATCCGCCGGGTCATTCCGGCCGATGGCCGCCTGCTGGTGATCGAGACCGTGGTGCCCGCCGGCAACGAGCCGTCAGCCTCGAAGCTGTTCGACATGGTGATGATGGCCTTCCCCGACGGCATGGAGCGGAGCGAGGAGCAGTTCCGCGCGATCTTCGACGCAGCGGGTTTCCGCGTCGCCAGCATCACGCCGACCGCCTCACCCGTGTCGGTCATCGAGGCGCGCCCCGTGTGAGCGTGTAGCATCGGCCAGGAGACGCGCGACACGGTGCGTCCGAGTGCCTCGAGACCGCCACTTCCATCAGGAGAGTCGATGCCAGGCCTTTCCCTTACGCAATCGTCACTCATCCTGGTGGCGGTGGCCTTCTTCGCCGCCTCACATCCCGGTGCGCACCTCCACTCGCAGGAGCCGGTCGCGGACCAGACCCCGGCCGACCCCAGCGCCAGCAAGGAGCCGAAGAAGCCGGAAGGGCTGGCGCTGACGACGGCAGAGACCCTCGAGTTCGAGACCGACGAGGTGACCTGGATGTCGGTGGACGTCTCGCCCAACGGTCGCACCATCGTCTTCGACCTGCTCGGCGACCTCTACACCATGCCCTCGGCTGGCGGCCGCGCCACGCGCATCGTCGGCGGCCTGTCGTTCGAGTCGCAGCCGACCTTCTCGCCCGACGGTAAGTCCATCGCGTTCCTCAGTGATCGCTCCGGCGTCGAGAACCTGTGGATCGCCGATGCCGACGGCACCAACCCGCGTGCCGTGAGCAAGGACGAGAAGACCAACGACCGCCCGCAGATCCTGACCTCGCCGGCTTGGACGCCGGACGGCGAGTTCATCGTCGTGTCGAAGGCGCGGGCTCCGGATCCCGGCACGTTCTGGCTCTTCATGTACCACCGCGAGGGCGGCACCGGCGTGCGCGTCGGCAATGCCCCCCCACCGCAGCCCTCGCCCGATGCGGCACCTGGTCCGCCGGCGCCGCCGGCCCCCAATCGCATGGGCGCCGTCGTCTCGCCCGATGGCCGCTACATCTACTACGCGCAGCGGACCGGCAGCTTCACCTACAACGCCCGCTTTCCACTCTGGCAGGTGTACCGCCACGATCGCGAGACCGGCGACACGATGCAGGTGACCAATGCGCAGGGCAGTGCGATGCGCCCGGTGCTCTCGCCCGACGGCACACGGCTCGTCTACGCCACCCGGTACAAGACGGCGACGGCCCTCCGCGTCCGGAATCTCGAGACGGGTGCAGAGCGCTGGCTGGCCAACCCCGTGACGCGCGACGACCAGGAGTCGCGCGCGTCGCGCGACACGATGCCGCGCTATGCCTTCATGCCCGACGGCAGGTCGCTGCTCGTGCCAATCGACGGCAAGCTGTCGCGGATCGACATCGAGACGGGCGCACGGACGCCGGTGCCCTTCACCGCCCGCGTCCAGGCCGAGATCGCCCCGCGGGTCTACACGCCGGTGCGCGTGGACGACGCGCCGCAGGTCCGCGCGCGCCTCATCCGCTGGCCAACACTGTCGCCCGACGGGACGCGTCTCGTCTTCAGTACGCTCAATCGCCTGTACGTGATGGACCTCCCCGGCGGCACGCCCCGTCTGCTGACGGCCGCGCCCGCCGCCACCGCTCCCGAAGGCGAGTTCATGCCTGTGTGGGCGCCTGACGGCGCGTCGATCACCTACGTGACCTGGACCACCACAGGTGGGCACATCAAGCGTGTGCCCGCCGTCGGCGGCGCGTCGAGCACCCTGACCCCGCACGAGGGCTACTACCTGGATCCCACCTACACGCCAGACGGCCGACAGCTCGTCTTCATCGCGGGCGCCGCCACCGATCAGCTCTACTCCATCCTCCTCGACACCCCGCCGCCCGACGACGACGACGGCGCGCCGGGCGAGATCGGTGGCGTCGGCGCGCCCAACACGCTCGAAATCCGTCGGATGGCCGTGGACGGAGGCGCTTCGACCCTGGTCGCATCGGCGCAGAGCGGACGTGCCCCGCAGTTCGTGCGCGGCGACAGCACGCGCGTCTACCTGACCACGCCGCGCGGCCTCCAGTCGGTGACCCTCGATGGCTTCGACCGTCGCACGCACCTCCGCATTCAGGGCGCCGGCCCCGGAGTGAATCCCCCGGGCGCTTCGGAGATCCGGCTGTCGCCGGATGGGACGCGGGCTTTTGTGAGCCTGCAGAATCGGCACTACGTCGTCACCGTGCCGCGCACGGGCCGCGAGACCACCACCATCCGGATCACCGGGAAGGCCGACAACACGCCGGTCCCGGTGAAGCGCCTGTCGCCGGAGGGCGGCGACTACCTGTCCTGGCTACCTGACAGCAGCGGGGTGACCTGGGCGCTCGGTAACCGCTTCCATCGGCAGGCGCTGAGCGCACCGGAGCCGACGACGACCGCGGTGCGGGTCGAGGTGCCGCGGCGGCGTCCCGGGGGATCACTCCTGCTGACCGGGGCGCGCATCGTCACGATGAAGGGCGACGAGGTGGTGGAGCGCGGCGACATCCTGGTCACCGACAACCGGATTGCGGCGATCGGGCGTCGAGGCCACGTCCGGGGTCCTGCCGACACGCGCGTCATCAACGTCTCCGGCAAGACGATCATGCCCGGCCTGGTCGATGCCCATGCGCACATGTGGGCCCCGCGTGGCCTGCACCAGACGCAGGTCTGGCAGCATCTCGCCAATCTCGCGTATGGCGTCACGACCACCAGGGATCCACAGACGTCGACGCCCGACGTGTTTGCCTATGCCGACCTGATCGACGCCGGCCTGATGCCGGGGCCCCGCGTCTACGCCACGGGGCCGGGCGTGTTCTCGACCTCCGGCATCGACAGCCGCGAGGCCGCGTTCGCGTTCATCAAGCGCTACAAGGAGGCCTACGGCACCAACACGATCAAGCAGTACGTCGCCGGCGACCGCATCGTCCGCCAGTGGATCCTCGAGGCGTGCGCGAAGTACGGGATCACCGCGACGATCGAAGGGTCGCTCGACATGAAGCTGAACCTGACCCAGATGGCCGATGGCTATTCGGGGCAGGAGCACTCGTTCCCGATCCAGCCGCTCTACCGGGATGTCGTCGAGTTCGTGGCGCGGACGAAGACGTTCTACACGCCGACGATCCTCGTCGCCTACGGAGCACCGTGGACGGAGAACTACTGGTTCGAGAAGGAAGACCTGCAGCACGACGAGAAGTTGCAGCGATGGATTCCGTGGGAGTTGCTCGACGGGATGATCCGTCGCCGGCCGCAGTGGTTCCTCCCCGAGGAGTACGGCCACACGCGCTTCGGCAAGCAGGTCGCCGACATCGTCCGTGCGGGCGGCAAGGCGGCGCTGGGCAGCCACGGCCAGTTGCAGGGACTCGGCGCCCACTGGGAGACGTGGAATCTCGGGTCCGGTGGTCTGACGCCACACGAGACGCTGCGTGTCGTGACCCTCAACGGCGCAGAGGCCATCGGGCTGGCCCAGGACCTCGGATCGCTGGAGCCAGGCAAGCTGGCCGATCTGATCGTGCTCGACGGCAATCCGCTGCTGGACCTCCGCCAGACGACATCGTTGCGCTACGTGATGAAGAACGGCGAACTGTTCGACGCCGACACGCTCGACGCGGTGTGGCCGCAGGCCAGGCCGTTGTCCCGGCCGTACTGGTGGGGGACGGAACCGCAGTAGGGGCGCGGGTGGGCATCCCGCCCGCCCAGACGAGCCGTCGTGCGAGGCGGTAATCGAATCGCCATGACGCGAGCCGCCGCTATGGCCGAGCCTGCCGTCGCCACCAGCATGTAGGATGCAAACAGACACTTCCTGGGCGGGCGGCGGCGCGATGGCGCCGCTCCTGCCTTTCTCGAAGGGACAGGACCATGTCGAAGCCCACAGCCAACGAGGACGCCAAGAAGCGCGCCCGGGAACTCGTCGCCCAGGTCAAGAAGCGCGTGGCGAGTCAGGAGGGCTCCCCGGAGCCCGAAGCCGCAGTCGAGGAGCCCGAGAGCCCTGAAGCCCCAACGCGCGAGGGCGAGGCTGAAGCGATGGCGGCCAAGAGCGCGCAGGCGAAGGGCGTCCGCAAGCAGCACGCCCTCGACAAGTCGCACGTCGCGCGGGCGCAGGGCCACGCGGCGGCGCGCACCCAGCGCACACAGGCCAGAGGCGACAAGTAGCGCGGGCACGACCCTGCCGCCGAATCCGACAGAAGGTCCCCAAGCCGTTCGCTTGCCTCCGCGGCCCCGTTACAGTCAAGGATCGCGCGCCGCTATCTCGTCGCCGGATGACCGGCGTGCGACTGCGCGACGTCAGACCACGAGGGGGCAGCGATGAAGGAACCAAACGCGAGCGGCGATCACGCCGGCGGTGATGTGGCCATCGCCGTCGAGTCCTTGCATTCGTCGCCATTCCGAGATCGGCTCCTCCGTGCCCATGGCGGGACGTGCGCGGTTGCCGACCCCGTCTGGAAGGCTCCCAACGGGCGCCCCATCGACGAGTACGTGCGTGATCAAAGGTCCAGGTTGAAGCGGGATGTCGAGCGCATGCCGTTGAACGACTTTCATGGTGGCATGGTCCAGAGGATCGAGTCGGAGTCGATCCTGACCGTTGCCCACCATCAGCATTTCACGTCGTCACCGCCGACCCCGCGGGACTTGCTCCACGTCTACGGTCCTGACAGGAACGTCACCAACGACCGGACGGCCTTTTATCGCTTCGCGTGGAAAGACAAGGGTCCACACGGGATCCTGCACTCCACCGACACACAGATCATCCAGGAAGGAGAGCTGGCCTGTACCTCGTACGCCTACTCCGGACAGAGCTCGTATGCGCTGGTCGGCGCCGGCATGTTCTTTCAGCCGGAGTTTGGCGACGCGACGATCAACATCCGCCCGTACGTCCAGTGGCTCACGAGCGCGAGTTTCACCGGCAACGACAGGGCGCCGGCGTCAGCGGCTGCTCATCTTGGGATCTACGTCCAGAGCTGGGCGCGGACAGGTGGAGGCCACCACGTCGACCGCGACTACTGGATGCCGGTGTGGTCACAGAACACCAGCAGTCACCTCGTGCAACAGCAGGCCAGCGGATCCGCGACCGCAACCGATGGGCTCAGTACGGACATTCTTGCCGTCAGTCAGCGCAAGTACGCCATCTTCGTGTACGCGTATCTCGTGACGAGCGCAGGAGCGCAGGAGACCAGGAATGAAACCCGTTACGTCGGCTTGGATATCGACGCCGTCGTTCCGTACGTGGCTGTCGAGGAGACACTGCTCTGAGCGCAGGGGCCGACCGAGTCTCTGCGCAGGGCGACGATATGAGACGTGGCTATGGTGCCGGGAGCGGGAATCGAACCCGCACGCTCCTCACGGAGCCCGGGATTTTAAGTCCCGTGCGTCTGCCAGTTTCGCCATCCCGGCCATCGGCTACCGCCGTGGCTCACACACGCGCCGCGGGGCGCAGTGCCGACACGAGGGCGAGGGGGCCGAGTCCGCAGCCCGCGACGCCTGCAGCCCCTGCATTCGGCATTTCCGAATTTTGAATTCCGACCCTGCCCTAGTGCACGACGCCGCCACTGGCCGCCGGCGCCTTGACCGCCTCGTTCAGCAGTTGTTCGAGTTTGGCCACCGGCATCGCGAACGGCCCCGCGACCGCCGAGGCGCTGTGGATCTCCAGCGCGATGGCCGCACCTCCGTCCAGTGGCGTGACGATCCAGTTGATGCCGCGGAGGGTGAGCGCCGCCGGTTGGTCGCTGCGACCGGGATTGAGCGCCCGGTCGATGGCCAGCAGCGCTGAATGCAGCACCGTGCTGGCATCATCGGCCGTCCAGGACGCAGGGTCCTCACCGCCGATGTGGTGGATGGTCTCGGTATAGACCTTCTCGTTGTTGCGCAGCATGATTTCGACGTCGTAGGTCATTGGGGGCAATCGCTCGGGTTGCAAGACAGAACCAGAATTGCATACTTCAGGCGGCGGTGGCAGCCCGGCACGGGTCACGCGCCTGAGAATCGCCGAAACAGTAACGATTGCGCAGGTTTTGCAACGGTGGCCGCTGCTACACTCGCCTGGATGCTGACACCCGGCGAGTTCGTGGAACGCGTCGCCCACTGGGTGGCGACCTTCAATCGCGGCAGCCTCGACCTGCCCGATGGCGTCCTCCACCGTGACGCCGTCTTCCGGCTCAATGGACTCGCCTACGAGGACACGCTCGGACGGCCGGCCAGCGACCCGCTGGTCCGCCTGGTGGCCCGCGGACCCGGCGGCTACCGGCTGCTGGTCAAGGCGCTGCAATACACCCTGACCTCACCCGACATCGCCCTGCGCGACTTCGAGGTCCGTCATGGCCTGGCCACGGGATATCTCGACCTGTCGGGACAGCTGCGCGACACCGGCCAACCCTGGGTCGGCAATGCCGACCTCGCGATGACGATCGACATCGACGGACACGTGACCGAGCTTGCCATCCAGATGGACGAGGACTGCGTCGCCCGCCTGCGCCGCGCCCGCCAGGCATGAGGCCACAGCGGCGAGCCGTCGCTCCGGCGCCGGCCTAGCGCGCCGACAACCAGCGGTCACGCAGTTGCGCGACCACCTGCGCGTCCACCGGCGCCGCGAAGGACTCCCCGGTCCGCGCGAGGCGTCCGACATGGAGTTCGCGTAACGTGTCGCGCCGTGCGAGCTCGTCGATGCCTTCACGCGACACGCCGCCGCCGACGACCACCCGAATCGGCGCGATCGACGCCTGCAGCCGAACGAGCGCGTCAGCACGTGCCGGCCACGAGCCGGCCCCTCCCCCTGAGAGCACACGATCGACGGCCGGGCAGCGACGCAGGGCGTCCGTCGGGTCGCCGCTGATCCGCTCGATCGCCCGGTGCACGGTGATGCGCGCGCGCGGCACACGCGCGGCCACCATCGCCAACGCCGCTTCGTCGATCTCCGAGGTGCCGTCAGCCGCAGCCCGGACATAGCCGGTGACGACATCGACGGGAAGGTCGGCAAACAACAACGCGTCATGCGCGATCTCGTCACGATGCACCTGGTCGCCGAACAGAAACGTGTTGCGCGGACGGATCATGACGCGTAACGGCAGGGCGACGCGTGCCAGCAGCGTCTCGACCAGGCGCACATGCGGCGTCAGTCCGTCGGCAAGGATGTCGCTCACCACCTCGAGCCGCGTCGCGCCGCCGTCCGCGGCAGCGAGGCCATCCTCAAGCGAGAGGACGATGACCTCCAGCGCGTCGGCTACCAGCGCCGCACCGGTCACGACAACCCGCCCAGCTGGTGCGCCAGCATCTCCGGATCAGTGGTCGGCGCCTGGCAGGCAAAGCCCTCGCAGACATACGCGGTGGCCCGCTGCTCGAGCGCCGTCAGCCGCTCGAGAAACGGCAACAGGTGCGCCAGGCGCGCCTGCCCGTGTCCGGGTGCGACAGGGACGACGATGGTGAATGGCAGATAGCGCCGGGCGATCACGTCGTGCAGGGCCAGTGTGGACGCATCGTCGGGTGCGCCGACGACGACCACCTGTCGCAGCCCGGCATGATAGGTCGCCAGGCTGGCCAGCATGTGCGGCACCGCCCTGGCCGCCTCGCCGATGGCCGGGCCGCCACGCGCCAGCGTCCGCTCGATGCGCGCCGCCGCAGCGGCATCGGGCAGCAGGTGGACAAAGCGGAGCAGGTTGCCGACAGCCACCGAGCTGGCGGCTGGCTCGGCGCCGTCGTAGTCTTCCTTCATCCGGAGCAGGACGCTGGGGTCGTCGCCGGTGGTCGAGAACCAGCCGCCGGCGATGTCGTCCCAGAAGCGGTCGTCGAGCTGCGCCTGCAGGTCGCGGGCCCAGGCCAGCCAGGAGGCATCGCCGGTCGCCTCGAACAGCTCGAGCAGCCCCCACGTCATGTATGCGTAGTCTTCCGCGTACCCGTCGATGGCCGCCTGGCCGGCGCGCCAGCGGCGCAGCAGCGTGCCACGGTTGGCGTCCCAGAGGTTGTCCCTGACAAACTGCGCCGCCCGCTCGGCCGCGTGCAGCCAGGTGGCGGCCTGCGGGCTCTGGCTGCGCAGCTGCCGCCCCGCCCGGGCGAAGGCCGCGATCATCAAGCCGTTCCAGGCGGTGAGGACCTTGTCGTCGAGGCGCGGCCTGGGTCGCCCACCGCGAGAGGCGAAGAGCCGCTGCCGGGCCGTGCGGAGGTCACGGATGATCTCGTCGATCGGACGACCGAGGCTGGTCGCCAGGTCCTCGAGCTCGCGAGCGACGTAGAGGACGTTGCGCCCACGGAACTCGCCCTGCGGATCCTGGGCGTTGCCTTCGGGCAGCAGGCCGAACCGCTCGATGACCAGTGGCGCCAGCGCGTCACCGACCGCGTCGGTGATCTCGTCCAGGCTCCACAGGTAGAACGCGCCCTCCAGCCGACGCGGGTGCGGCGCGTCGGCCTCGTCGGCGGGCACACTGTCGGCGTCTTCGGCCGACAGGAACCCTCCTTCCGGCGCGGTGAGTTCGCGCGCCACGTAGGCCAGCGTGTCTTCAGCCACTGAGGCGTAGAAGGGGTCTTCCGAGGCCTGCGAGGCCTCGAGCAGGGCCAGGACGAGTTGTGCCTGGTCGTAGAGCATCTTCTCGAAATGCGGCACGCGCCAGAAGGCGTCCACCGAGTAGCGGTGGAATCCCCCGCCGACATGATCGCGCAGCCCGCCGGTGGCCATCGCGCGCAGCGTCTCGAGGGTCATCTCGAGCCCTTCGGGGTTGCCCGACAGCGCACCCTGCCGCAACAGGAACAGCAATTCGGACGGCCGCGGGAACTTCGGGGCCGCGCCGAAGCCGCCAAAGCGCGAGTCGTAGGCCTGCACGTACACGGCCAGGGCCGCGTCCAGGGCCGCCGGCGGCGCGACGTGGACGGCCGCGTCGGTCTGGGCCTCAGGGCGGGTGGCGTCGCGCAGTCGGTCGGTAAGGGTCTGCGCCGACGCCATGACGCGGCTCGGGTCCTCGCGCCAGGTCCGGCTGATCTCCTGCAGCACCTCGAGGAAGCCTGGCCGCCCGAAACGCGCTATCGGGGGATAGTAGGTGCCGCCATAGAACGGCTGCAGGTCGGGTGTGAGGAACACACTCATCGGCCACCCCCCCTGCCCTGTCGTCGCCTGCACGAAGAGCATGTAGACCCGGTCGATGTCGGGCCGCTCCTCGCGATCGACCTTGATGCTGACAAAGTGTGCGTTCAGCGCGGCGGCGATGCCGGCGTGCTCGAACGACTCGTGCTCCATCACGTGGCACCAGTGGCACGTGCTGTAGCCCACCGACAGGAAGATGGGCTTGTGTTCGGCCTTGGCTCTGGCCAGCGCCGCAGCCCCCCAGGGGTACCAGTCGACAGGGTTGCCGGCGTGTTGCAGGAGGTACGGGCTGCTCTCGCCCGCCAGGCGGTTGGCCATCAGGCGATCTTAGCCCTGATGTAATATCGACATCTGGAGACCAGCGTGGTGACCATCGAACAACGTAAGCGCGTGGCGCTGCTCGTGGAGGATGAGTTCGAGGATGCCGACGTTGCCGGCACCAGCGACCTGCTGCGATCGGCCGGCGTCGAGGTGGTGGTGGTCGGCCACCTGGCGGGCCATACCTACCGCGGCCGCAAGTCGCTCCGGATCGAGGCCCAGCTCGCTGCCGGGAAGGCGTATGCGAAGGACTTCGACGCCGTGCTGATTCCAGGCGGGTACGCGCCGGACCGGATGCGGATGCGGCACGCGATGATCGATCTCGTCCGCGACATGCTGGCCGCCGGCAAGCCGGTGGCGGCCATCGACCGCGGCGCACAGCTGCTGATCTCGGTGAAGGCCGTGGCCGGCCGCATGATCACCTGCTGGCCGTCGATTGCCATCGACATCAAGAACGCCGGCGGGCGCTATGTCGACCGCCCGGTCGTCGAGGACGGGGGGGTGATCACGGCCCGCAAGGCCGATGACGTGCCGCACTTTGCTGCCGCCATCCTTAAGGCACTGGGTCATCTGCAGCCGGTCGCCTGAGACCCGAGCCGCCCCGCCCGTGCCCGAGATTCCCCACCACGACATCATCCGCTACCTCGGCCACCGGCGAGCGATCGTCGGTGAGGCGCCGGGCCGCGTGAACCTGATTGGCGAGCACACCGACTACTCGGGCGGCTTCGTCCTGCCGACGGTGATCCCGCAGACCACGGCCGTCGCGGTGGCCTCCAATGCCGACGGCTCGTCGCGGGTCTGGACCAGCAGCATGCCCCACGGCCAGCAGGAGGCCCGCTTCGTGGTCGGCGAGGAAGCCAGGACCGGCACGTGGGTCGACTATGTGCAAGGGGCGACCTCCATGTTGCGGGCAGCCGGTCACCGCGTGGCCGGCTTCGACGCCGTCATCCGCTCCGATGTGCCGCTCGGGAGCGGGCTGTCGTCGAGCGCATCGCTGTCGGTGGCCGTGCTGCGAGCGCTGCGAGAGCTGTTCCAGCTGCACGTCGACGACATGGCCCTGGCCAGTCTGGCGCGACGCATCGAGACCGACTTCATCGGCGTGCCGGTGGGCGCAATGGATCCGATCGCCTGCGCGCTCGGTGTGGCCAATCACGCCCTCTTCCTCGATACGCGGGACCTGACATGGCAGCTGGTGCGGATTCCGTCGACGGCGGAGTTGGCGGTGGTCAATTCGGGCATCCGCCACGACATCGCTGCGGGCAGCTATCGCACCCGGCGCGAGGAGTGCGATGCGGCGGCACACGCACTGGGAGTCAGCGACCTGCGCGATCAGTCGGACCTGCAGCTGCGGCGCGTCGAGGCGCTCCCGGAACCCCTCCGCCGGCGCGCCCGTCACGTCGTCACCGAGAACGCCCGCGTGCTGGCCGCGGTGGACGCGCTGCGCAAGCGTGACATCGCCAGGGTCGGCGCCCTGATGGACGCGTCGCACGTCTCGCTGCGCGATGACTACGAGGTCTCGCTGCCGCCGATCGATCGCATGGTCGCCTTCGCCCGCGCGCAGCGCGGGGTGCTGGGCGCGCGCATCACCGGCGGCGGCTTCGGTGGATCGATCGTGATCCTGGCGCAGGCGGGTCACGCGGCCGCCGCGGCGGCGGCCGTCGCCAAGGTGACACGCGACGAACTCCGGCTGACGCCGCAGATCCTGGTTCCACCGCCGGCCTGAGCCCTCGACGCGCGTGGCGCCGCTGTACAATCCGCGCACGCCATGACCACCCTCGATTTCGCGGTCCTCGCCGCGTACTTCGTCCTGATTTTCGGCATCGGCCTGTCGTTCGCCCGCCGCAACCGTTCGGCCAAGGAGTACTTCCTGGCCGACCGCAACGTCGGCTGGTTCGCGATCGGCACGTCGCTGTTTGCCACCAACCTGTCGAGTGAGCATTTCATCGGGCTGGCGGGCTCCGGTGCCACCACTGGGCTGGCGGTCGGGCACTTCGAGTGGCTCGCGGTGTTCATGGTGTTGACGCTCGGCTGGGTCTTCACGCCCTTCTACCTGCGCAGCGCCGTCTTCACGATGCCCGAGTTCCTGGAACGTCGGTACGGCCCGGCGTGCCGGTGGTATCTCACGACCGTGTCGGTGCTGGCCTACATCTTCACGAAGATCTCGGTCTCGCTGTACGCCGGCGCGCTGCTGCTCGAGACGTTGCTCGGCTGGGACTTCTACACGTCGGCGGTGGTGATGGTGCTGGCCACGGGGGTGTACACGGTGGCCGGTGGACTGGCCGCAGTGATCTACACCGAGTTGGTGCAGGCGGTGATCCTCCTGGGCGGCGCGATCGTGCTCACCGTCCTCGGTCTGCACGAGATCGGCGGGTGGAATGCGCTGCAGGCCAAGGTGCCGGCCGACTTCTTCTCGATGATCCGGCCGATGAGCCATCCCGACTTCCCGTGGACCGGCATCTTCTTCGGCGCCCCGATCCTCGGGATCTGGTACTGGTGCACCGACCAGGCGATGGTGCAGCGCGTGCTCGGCGCCAGAAGCGAAGCGCACGCACGCGGCGGCACGATGCTCGCCGCCCTGCTGAAGATCACCCCGGTGTTCGTCCTGGTGCTGCCCGGCATCATCGCCAAGGCGCTCTACTCCGACGTGACCGGCGACAACGCCTAT
The DNA here is from genome assembly GCA_046593715.1 of Luteitalea sp. Classification (GTDB taxonomy): domain Bacteria; phylum Acidobacteriota; class Vicinamibacteria; order Vicinamibacterales; family Vicinamibacteraceae; genus Luteitalea. The sequence goes on along the minus strand of JBKJQW010000049.1, from coordinate 30,164 downwards.
CCGATCATGGTCGGCCGGCTGTTGCCGTCGGGCCTGACCGGCCTGATGGTGGCGGCACTGATGGCGGCGCTGATGTCGTCGCTGTCGGCGGTGTTCAACTCCAGTTCCACCCTGATCACCTTCGACGTCTACCGCAAGCTGCGGCCGCGGGCGACCGAGGCGCAGCTGGTGCGCGTCGGCCAGCTGGCGACGGTGGTCATGGTCGTACTCGGCGTGCTCTGGGTGCCGTTCATCCGCACCCTCAGTTCACAGGTCTTCGTCTACCTGCAAAGCGTGTCGGCCTACATCAGCCCGCCGATCACCGTCGTCTTCCTGTTCGGCGTGTTCTGGCCGCGCGCCAACAAGCAGGGCGCCATCGCCGCGCTCGCCTCGGGCGCCGTGCTCGGCGCCTCCCGCTTCGTGCTGGAGGTGATGAAGGCACGGCCGCTGGTTGCCGACAGCCCGGCCCTCTCCTACTTCGTGTCGATCAACTTCCTGCACTTCGCGGTGCTGTTGTTTGTGATCGCCACGCTGATCCTGGTCGGGGTGTCGCTGGCCACGCCGCCGACCCCGGCCCCTCAGCTGCGTGGCCTGACCTTCGCGACACTGGAGGGCGGCTACGTGACCAGTAGCGCCGAGCGGGCGTCGATGCGGTGGCAGGCGCCGCTGTCGATCGCGCTGATGCTCGGGGTGATTGCCCTGTGGGTGCTCTTCAGGTAGCGGCCGGCGGCCGCCCGAAGGCCGGCACGGCGATCACCGGCCCACGAACCGCCCCTGCTGCTGTCTGACGAGTCGGCGGATCTGGGCGTAGGCCACCGTGACCTCGACCCCGTACAGCAACACGACGGCCGACACATAGACCCACATCAGGAAGACGACGACGCTGGCGATGGTGCCATGGACGCTGAAGCGTGAGAGATCGCGTACGTACCAGCCGAAGCCGGCCAGGGCGGCGCGCCACAGCAGGCCGGCGACGATCGCCCCCGGCCAGACGTCGCGGAAGCGAACCTTGTTGGTGTTCGGCACGAAGTAGAAGATCAGCCCGGTGACCATGATGAACAGCAGCGTGCTGGCCCATCGGGCCCACAGGCCGCGCAGCCAGTCGAGGGCCGGCATCGAGCCGACCGCCGTGGCAAACCAGCGCGCATCGACGACCGAGCCGGCGCTGATCATGACCAGCGCCGCGAGCAGCAACACGCCTGCGGCCACCAGCATCAGGAAGGCCACCAGCTTGTGCTTGACGTAGTTGGGCTGCCGCTCGACCCGCCAGGCGTAGTTGACCGCAGTGGTAATCGCCCCGAACACACCCAGCGATGACCAGATCATGAGCATGCTCGCGGCCAGGCCCATCTGGATCCGCTGCAGGCGGAACGCGTCCACCTGCGTCGAGATGAAGTCGAACTGCCGGGGGAAGTAGCGCAGCACGAAGTTGAACACCTGCAGGCGTGACGCCTCGTCGGTGGTGGCGCTGCCGAGAATGGAGAACAGCAGCAGGAACAGCGGGAACAGCGACAGCAGGGCGTAGAAGGAAATCGACGACGCGTAGGTGAGATTGTCGCTGTTGACAAAGCGGACCAACGCCCGCCACAGCGCAAGTCCCACCGCGCGTGGCACGCCGATCACGCTCTCCCAGAGCTGCAGCGGCGTCGGCGATGGCGCGGGCGCCTGGGCCGGCTCGGGCACGGGAGCGAGTGCGGCGTCCTGATGGCTCACGGCGTGCAGGGAGCGGACGGAGTAACGACTCCGTCCGCAGCAGACGGCAGGGTCAGCTGAAGGTCTCGTCGGGGTCCGGCGTCAGCGCGTTCGGATCGCGGCCTTCACGCACGGCCTGCGCGGCCTCGCGGGCCTTTTCGGCGGCGGTCTGATACATCGCCTTGCCGCGCTCGGCAAACTGGGTGACGCGGTCCGACGCCGTATCCAGTCCCTCGCGGGCCTTGTCCTTGACGCGAGCGGCACGCTCGGCCACGTCGCGGCGCGTCTCGTCGCCGGGTTTGGGCGCGAACAACAGGGCCAAACCAGCTCCGAGCATGGAACCGGCGATGAAGCCGGTCAAGAACGTGGCGCCGCTGTTGCGGCCGTTGGCATCGTCGTGGCTCATGGTCTCCTCGTGTGGGCTCAGGCGCGCCCGGTGTCGCGGGTGATGTCGCGCAGCGTGGACCAGCTCTGGTCCGCGACGCCGCGCGCGTGCTGTACCGAGGCCTGCAGCTCCTGCAGGCGCCCGATCAGGTCCGTAAGTCCGGGCCCCAGCTGCTCGCGCAGCTGTTCGCCGGTCCTGGTGAGCAAGAGGTAGCCGGCCACGGCGCCGCCCATCGCGCCTGCCACCGCCGACAACATGATCTTGGTTCCATCGGTCACGCGCTCGGTCCTCCAGGGCGTCCCGCCGCACGCGGGGCGCGTCCGTCATTTGACCACGGCCACACCGCGCGCGCCAGCCGACGGCCAGATCAGGCAGGCGATTGGCTGGGGGTATCAACGGCCAGGCCGCGCCGCACGCGCGGTGGCGAGGTGATGCCGTGCTTCTTCATCTTGCTATACAGCGTCGGCCGATAGAGGCCGAGCTGCTGAGCGGCATCCTGCTTGTTCCAGTTGGTGCGTTGCAGGGCCTGCAGGATGGCCATGCGCTCGATCTCGGCCAGCGTGGCCGTCGCCGGCAGCAGGTCGGCGGCGATCGGGCCGCCCCCGGCTGCCGCGACGACCGACTCGGGCAGGTCCTCGGGCTGCAGGTCCTGACCACGCGCCACCAGCACGCCCCGCTCGATGACGTTCTCGAGTTCGCGGATGTTGCCCGGCCAGCGGTGCTGCATGAGGCGATGGTAGGCAGCCGGGCTGACGCTCCGCAGGTCACGCCCGTGCCTGCCGTTGTACAGCGCAAGGAAATGGTGGCACAGCGGCGCGACATCCTCGAGCCGTTCGCGCAGCGCGGGCACCCGCACCGTGATGGTGTTGATGCGGAAGTACAGATCCTCGCGCAAGCGGCCATCCCGCAACGCCGACTCCACGTCGACGTTGGTCGCGCAGATGAGGCGAAAATCGACGCGGACACTGCGGTCCCCGCCAATCGGGCGGAACTCCCGCTCCTGCAGCACGCGCAGCAGCTTGGCCTGCAGGTACGACGGCATCTCGCCGATCTCGTCGAGCAGCAGCGAGCCCCCTTCGGCCATGGCCAGCAGGCCGGACTTGTCGGTGAACGCGCCAGTGAACGCGCCTCGCCGATAGCCGAACAACTCGGCTTCGATCAACTCCTTGGGCAGCGCCGCGCAATTGATCTTGATGAAGGGACCGTCGGCGCGGGCGCTGTGCGCGTGCACCGCATTGGCAATCAACTCCTTGCCCGTGCCGTTGTCGCCGAGCACGAGGATGTTGGCGTCGCTGCCAGCGACGGCGCCCACCAGCTCATAGAGCTCGTGCATCTTCTTGCTCTGCCCGACGATGGCCGGAAAGCGTCGGGGCGCATCGAGCTGCCGCCGCAACTGCCGGTTCTCGACCCGGAGGCGCACCCGTTCCCCAGCCCGCTCGAGCTCTTCGGTCAGCTCGTCTGGCTCGACAGGACGGCCCACGACGGCGAAGGCACCGGCGCGCAGCCACTCCGCAGCCTTGGCGTCCGCGTCCCCACTGCGCACGACCACCGCGTCGGCATCGGGCAGCAGGTGGCGCCACTGGCGAAGCGAGGTCGGCCCACCCGCCAGGCCCAGGGGCAGTGCGACCAGCAGGATATCCGGCGTCCAGACCTCCACGGCCTGCTCGACCGTCTCGGGCGCAGACTCACGCACGTCAACGGCGCGCCGCTCGTTCAGGTGGTCGAGCCCGACTCGGATGCCGGCGTCGACCTGTCCGACGACCAGCACGCGCAACGGAGCGTCAGCAGCCATGTCCAGCTTTCAGACAGTTTCCTCGGCAACTCGTGTCGCGCCACCGTACGCGAACTGTTGGGTTTACATGCGACACAGGGTCAAGCGTAACAAATGCAGACGCGCCCGTCTCGGCCGATCGACCCGCACCGGCCGAGACGCACGGTGGACCCTGCGCTCTATAATCCGGCCCATGCCTCAGGATCCCTCCGACCCGCCGGTGCCGCGGGCGCGCGACACGGCCCCCGGTCGCGTCCAGCCGGCCGCGGATCCGCCCACCCTGTGCGACCGCTGCGGCGCCGAGATGTTCAGGATGCATGCCGTCTGGCGGTGTCCGGCGTGCGGCTACAAGACTGATTGCTGTGGCTGGTGACATGGATCGCCTGCGGACATCTGTGGACTCGGGAAGCGATACCTTCAGAAGGAATGCAACGCACCTGCGTGCCCTTGTGGCTGAGCTTCGAGCGCGTCGAACCACTGCGGCCGAGGGCGGCGGCACGGACGCACAGGCCCGCCAACGCGCCCAGGGCAAGCTGACCGTCCGCGAGCGGCTGCAGCAACTGCTGGATCCGGGCACGCCGTTTCTCGAGCTGTCGCCACTGGCGGGACTGGGTCTGTACGAGTTTGACGCCCCCGGCGCCGGTCTGGTCACCGGGGTGGGCCGCGTGTCGGGCCGCGAAGTGCTCGTGGTGGCCAACGACGCGACCGTCAAAGGCGGGACCTACTTCCCCATCACCGTCAAGAAGCACCTGCGGGCGCAGGACATCGCGATCGAGAACCGCCTGCCGTGCGTCTACCTGGTGGATTCGGGCGGCGCGTTCCTGCCACTGCAAGCCGAGGTGTTCCCCGACCGCGACCACTTCGGACGCATCTTTTTCAACCAGGCGCGGATGTCGGCGGCGGGCATCGCTCAGGTGGCCGTGGTGATGGGCTCCTGCACCGCCGGTGGCGCGTATGTGCCCGCCATGTCCGACGAGACCGTCATCGTCAACGGCACCGGGACCATTTTCCTCGGCGGCCCACCACTCGTGAAAGCGGCGACCGGCGAGGACGTGACGGCCGAAGCGCTCGGCGGCGCCGATGTGCACACGCGACTCTCGGGCGTGGCCGACTACTTTGCCGACAACGACGGGGATGCGCTGCACCTGGCTCGTACGATCCTGTCCACGGTGCCGACCCTGACCTATCCGGCCGCCGACCGGATCGACACCGAGGCCCCGGCGTACGACGCCGCAGAACTGTACGGCATCCTGCCAGACGATCTTCGCAAGGCATATGACGTCCGCGAGGTCATCGCTCGGCTGGTCGATGGCTCCCGCTTCGACGAGTTCAAGGCGCGGTACGCGCCCACCGTGGTGACCGGCTTTGCGCGACTGCACGGCTACCTCGTCGGCATCGTGGCCAACAACGGCGTGCTCTTCTCGGAGTCGGCCCTCAAGGCCACGCACTTCATCGAGCTGTGTGATCAGCGCGGAATTCCCCTCGTGTTCCTCCAGAACATCACCGGCTTCATCGTCGGCGAGCAATACGAGCGCGCGGGCATCGCCAAGGACGGCGCCAAGCTCGTACATGCGGTGGCGACGGCACGCGTGCCGAAGTTCACCGTGGTCATCGGCGGCTCGTTCGGCGCCGGCAATTACGGCATGTGCGGCCGGGCCTATGACCCGCGGCTGCTATGGATGTGGCCGAACGCCCGCATCTCCGTGATGGGCGGCGAGCAGGCGGCCGGGGTGCTGGTGACAGTCAAGCGCGACCAACTCGCGCGCCAGGACAGGACGCTCTCGAGCGAGGACGAGGCCGCGATTCGCGACCCCCTGATGGCCAAGTACGACCACGAGGGATCGCCGTACTACTCGACCGCCCGCCTGTGGGACGATGGCATCCTCGACCCGGTGGACACCAGAGATGCGCTGGGACTCGGCATCGCCATGAGTCACCACGCGCCCCTGGCGGAGCCGCGCACGGGCGTCTTTCGGATGTGACGATGCAGGGACTGCTGATTGAGCGGCGCGGCGACGAAGTCTGGTGGACCCTGGATCGACCCGAGGTCCGCAACGCCCTCGACGACACGCTGATTGCCGTGCTGCGCGACCAGGCGCGAGCGCTGGCCGACGACGACACGGTGCGGGTGCTGGTGCTGGCCGGCGCCGGGCCGGCGTTCTGCGCCGGCGCCGACCTGGGCTGGATGCGCCGGATGCGCGACTACGACGAGGCGCGCAATCTCGCGGACGCGGAAGCCGTGGCCGACATGTTCCACGCCATGGCGTCGCTGCCGATGCCGCTGATCGCCCGCGTCCATGGCGCGGCGCTCGGCGGCGGCGCCGGGTTGCTGGCCATCAGTGACCTCGTGATCGCGGCCCACGACACCCAGGTCGGCTTCACGGAAGCGCGTGTCGGCATCCTGCCGGCGACCATTGCGCCGTACGTCATCAGGCGGATCGGCATCGCCACGGCTCGTACCGCCTTCCTGCGCGCGCACCGTATGTCAGCTCCCGAGGCCCATCGCGTCGGCCTGATCGACGACGTCTGCCCGGCCGGGTCCCTCGACGTCGTCGTGCGCGAACGGCTCGACGAACTCGCCCTCGGCGCGGCCTCGTCGCACCGCGCCACCAAGGCGTTGCTCGCCCAGCTGGCTCCCCTGCCCGACCACGCGGAACGACGCCTGACCGCGGCGGCGATTGCCCGCCAGCGCGTCAGCCATGACGGGCAGGAAGGACTGCGCGCGTTTCTCGACCGCCGTTCGCCCTCGTGGCAGCCCAGGGAAGCCGGGCGTGCGTAAGGTTCTGATTGCCAACCGCGGGGAGATTGCCGTGCGCATCGCGCGCGCCTGCCGCGAGCGTGGGCTCGGCGTGGTGGCGGTGTACGCCGGCCCCGACGCCACCCGCATGCATGTGCTGATGGCCGATCAGGCGGTGCGCCTCGATGACGATCAGGATGCGATGCATCCGGTGGCCGCCTACCTGTCGGTCAGCCGGATCATCGACGCCGCGCGACGCACGGGTGCCGATGCGATCCATCCCGGGTATGGCTTCCTCAGCGAACGCGCGGCTCTGGCGGCGGCCTGCGTCGATGCCGGGATCACCTTCATCGGCCCGCCGGCCGACGTCATCGAGCGGATGGGATCCAAGATCGAGGCCCGTCGGCTGATGGAAGCCGCTGGCGTGCCCTGCGTGCCGGGGGCGCGACCCGCCGACCAGTCCCTCGAGGCACTCCGCGCTGCCGCTGCCGTGGTCGGCGTGCCGCTGATCGTGAAGGCCTCGGCAGGTGGCGGCGGCAAGGGAATGCGGGTGGTGGCGGACCTGGCCGATCTGGACGACGCCCTCGGCGCCGCTCGGCGCGAGGCCGAGAGCGCATTCGGCGACGGCACCCTGTACATCGAACGGCAGGTGCAGCAGCCGCGGCACATCGAGGTGCAGGTCCTGGCCGATGCGCACGGCACGACGGTGCACCTCGGCGAGCGTGAGTGCTCGCTGCAGCGCCGGCACCAGAAAGTGATCGAAGAAGCGCCCTCGCCCATCGTGTCCCCCCAGTTGCGCGAGCGGCTGGGCGCCACCGCAGTGGCGGCCGCACGTGCGGCCGGCTACCGCAACGCCGGCACCGTCGAGTTCCTCCTCGAGGGCAGCGCCGATGACGCCCGCTTCTACTTCCTCGAGATGAACACGCGGTTGCAGGTCGAACACCCGGTCACCGAACTGGTCACCGGCATCGACCTCGTCCAGCAGCAACTGCGCGTCGCCGAGGGCCTGCCCCTCGACATCGCCGCGGCGGCCGGAGGGCCGCGGGGTCACGCCGTCGAGTGCCGCCTGTACGCGGAAGCGCCGGAGCAGGGGTTCCTGCCGCAGGCCGGGCCGATCTTGCGCTACCGCGAACCGCAGGGCCCTGGCGTGCGCGTGGACAGCGGTGTGCGCGAGGGCGATCTCGTCACGCCCGACTTCGACCCCCTGCTCGCCAAGCTGATCGTGCACGCCCCGACGCGCAGCCTGGCCCTGGCCCGGGCTCGCCAGGCCCTGCGCGACTACGTCGTCCTCGGTCTGCACACCAACGCGTCCTACCTGCTGCGCGTGCTGTCGCACCCCGACGTGGAGGCAGGGCACCTGCACACGCACTGGCTCGCCGCGCATCACGAGGCGCTGACGCGCGCCCCCGCCGAGCATGACCGCGCCGCCGCCGCCGCCGTGGCCGCGAGTCACCGGCAGCTCGCGCAGGACCAGCAACGCAGTGGCGTCGTGGACGGCGTCGCCCGGTCCGCCGACTCGCCATGGCGCACGCTCGGAGGCTGGCGTGGCTGATTGGAGCGCCGAGCGCCGGGCCGATGGCACATGGCGCGTGGCCGGGCCTGACGGCTCGTGGGGGCACGCGCACGCCGTCACCGACGCCGAGGACGCGGTGTGGGTCCACCTTGGCGACGAGGTGGTCGTAATCCCGGCTGAGAGAAACGTGGCTCGGCGCGCACCGATACAGGGCCACGCGACGATGGAGGCGCCCATGCCCGCGCTGGTCACCGCCGTGCTGGCGGGAGTCGGCGATGTGGTCGAGGCCGGCGCGACGTTGCTGCTGCTGGAGGCGATGAAGATGGAACTGCCGTTGAAGGCGCCGACCGCCGGTCGGATCACGGCCGTGCACTGCGCCGTCGGCCAGCGGGTGACCCCAGGCAAGGCACTTGTCGACCTCTCGCCTGCGCCGGGCGCGCCGTGACGGTCACGGTGGTCGAACTCGCGCCGCGCGACGGCTTGCAGAACGAGCCCGTCCCGATCGCGGTGGCGCACCGCGTGGCGTTTGTGCGCGCCCTCGCGGCGGCGGGGCTGATCCGGATCGAAGCCGGGGCCTTCGTCCACCCCGCGCAGGTGCCACCGATGGCCGGCAGTGATGCCGTGTGCGCCGCGCTGACGGCCGACCCGTCGCTTGCCGCGGCCGAGGTCCGGATCTCCGCGCTGGTGCCCAACCTGCGCGGCCTCGAGCGGGCCCGCGCCGCCGGCGTGCGTGAGGTCGCCGTCTTCCCGGCCGCGTCGGAGACCTTCAGCCGCCGTAATCTCAATCAGTCCGTGGACGAGGCCCTGGCCAGCGCCGGTCAGGTCTGTCGCGCCGCGATCGCCGAGGGCATGCGCGTCCGTGGGTACGTCTCGACCGCCTTTGGGTGCCCCTACGAAGGGGCCATCGCGGTGAGCGCCGTGGCGCGCGTGTGCGAGGCGCTGCTGGCACACGGCGCCTTCGAAGTCGCGGTCAGCGACACCATCGGCGTGGCGCATCCAGGTCAGGTGCGGGCCTTCCTGCGCGACACCGCCGCGGTCCTGCCCGCGTCCCGGCTGGCCCTGCACTTCCATGACACCCGGGGCACGGCCCTGGCCAACGTGCTGGCGGCGCTCGACGAGGGAATCACGACCTTCGATGCGTGCGCCGGTGGACTGGGCGGATGTCCCTTCGCGCCCGGGGCGCTCGGCAACCTGGCCACCGAAGATCTGGTCTACATGCTGCACGGCCTCGGACTGGCGCGAGAGGTCGACCTGGACGCGGTTGTCGCCGCCTCTGCACTGATCGAGCCGGCGGTCGAGCACGCGCTGCCGTCGCGCTACTATCGCGCCGCCCGGGCGACGCAGGCGCGCGAGGCGGCTGTCCGTGCGGCCGTCGAGGCGCCCACGCACGATCCCCGGCACTAGAACGCCACACTTCGAGAGACGCGAATGGACATCGACACGACCTGCCCGTCGTGCGGAGAACCGGTCACTCTGGTGGTCGATGTGACCGCCGGCCGCCGCCAGACCTACGTGGAAGATTGCTGGGTGTGCTGCCGGCCGATGGAGGTGGTGGTCACCGTCCACTCGCGCGACGACGTGGACGTGGCCGTTCGCTGCAACGACGAGTAGCCCGTTCAGACAACGCGTGCCCAAGATCGGTGACGTCGAGGCGGGGCGCAGGGCGGGCGCCGTGCGGACGCCACGCGCCGTCGGCGCAGATGCCTGCGCCCACCACGTACATCACCGGCTGCGCGTGGCCGTCCAGGCCGAGGTCATGTTCGATCACGCTATCGGCCAGTGCCGCCGTGCAGAACGGCGCGAGCCCGAGGGCCGTCGCGGCGAGACAGAAGGTCTGGCCGAGGTGGCCTGCCTCGAGCAGCACGACCCGGTACGCGCGGGCGTTGCGATATCGCCAGGCGACGCGCGCCAGCTCCGATGAGAACGCGACCAGCACCGCCGCGTCTTCATAGCCATCCTGTATGGGTAACCATTCGACCACCCGTCCAGGGACACGGCGGTCCTGCAGCCGCGTCAGGACATGGTCGTCAGGGCGATAGTGGTACAGGCCCGGGGGCACGCCGGCGACGTTGCGAGCCCAGACGTAGGCCTCGAGGCTGTGCCGGGCGCCCCCCGACGGCGAGGTCTTCAGCGCCAGCCGGCCCTCGGCCGCCAGGGCCCAGGCCTGCACGCCGAACGTCACCCCGAGCAGTGTGCCCAGCGCCGGCAGGGAGACCGTCCCGACGCCGAAGCGGCGGTGGGTCCGGCGCTGGTGGAGGGCGCTGCGCAGTGAGGCGTCGCAGAGGCGCGGCCGAGGCAGGGCGACGTGGGTCGCGCCCTGCGGAGCGAGCGTCGCCGGTGGCCGCGGCGCGGCTGACAGCGGCGCGGCGGCAGGGCGGGCGACGGCGATGTCACGCGTAGCCCGGTGGAACAGTTCGGCCGTGGGCGACCACATCGCCCAGGGTCCTGCGGCTCGGTCGGGTTCGGCCTGCCCGGGCACGTGCACCTCAATCAGATCATGTTCACGCAGACCAGCCAGCAGGACATCGAGGGCCGCGGCGGCAATGCCCACCGTCGCGGCCAGCCTGTCGACGTCGGTCCAGGTGCCGAGACGATCGAGCAGGTCGAGCACGAGCGCCGAGGCGGGAACGCCGGCTGCGTGCCGCGCCGACTGGACGATCCGGCCTTCGGCGCGCCAGGTACACAGGATGTGCGGCGCGCGCCGCACCCTGCGGCGGCCCTGATCGGCCACGGCGGTCACGGCTCAGGCCGGAAACTCGTACACCGTGTCGTTGGCATCGCGGCTGAAACATTCCGAGCGGAGCAGCAGCGAGGCCCCCTCGAGGGTGGCCTTGAGGGCCTTCATCCGGTGCTGCTGCTTGATGTCGGTCGGGCCGTCGGCCTCGTCCAGTTCCTTGAGCAGCGACTCGATGGCATCGACAACGGGGCGCAGCGACACCTTTGGTTTTCTGGTCATGAACAGTCTCCCTTGCAGCCGCGCGGCGCGACCACGACAGATGGCATGGTGATAGTGCTGACAGCCCGCAAACCTCGTCGTCAGGGCTGCCCTTCGTAGGCGGTCAGGATCTGTGACCACCGCGAATCGGCCCGCGCCACGGTGAAGCGTGGATCGACGCGCAGGTACGCGAGTCGTGAGCTCTTGCCGCGCGCCGCCACCTCCAGCCATGGGAACACCTGATCTGGCTGTTCGAGGCCGGCGTATGCGGTGGCGAGGAAGAACGCGACGTTGGGCCGCTCGGTCTCACTGGCCGCATCGTACTGCATGCGGATCTGGGCCAGCTGCTTGTGCGACTCGGCATCGCGACCGAGCCGGCCGAGCGCGGCGGCGATTTGCGCCTGCGCGAAGGCGTCGTGGCCGCTGCGACGGGCCAGCAACTGCCGACAGGCGGTGAGCGCCTGCTCGAACTGGCCGACGACCACGTAGATCCGGCATTGCCCGACCAGGGCCGATTCGAGCGACGCGTCCACGCCGCGCAACTGCTGGAACGTGTCCAGCGCTTCGTCGTCGCGGCCGGAGTAGTGCAGGCTCATCGCGAGGTAGCCCTTGATGGTCGTCGACAGCGGCGCGAGACGCAGGGCCTGGGTCAACTGCTCCACCGCTTCGGCGGTACGGCCACGACCCGCCAGCAGCATTGCATAGCGTGAACGCGCGTAGACATTGCTGCCATCGCGCGCCAGCGCCTCGTGGAATTCGTCCTCGGCGCGGGCCCAGTCATGCCCCTCTTCGGCGTGGAGATCGGCGAGGGCCGCGCGGGCATCGGCATTGTCGGCATCCTGGACGAGCGCCCTCGCGGCGGCGCTGCGCGCGTACTCGAAGGCGGTCGCCGCCGGCAGTGTGCCGAATCGGTACTGCATCAGCAGGCACTGTGCCCAGCGCGCGTGCCCCGCCGCAAAGGCCGGATCGGCATCGGTCGAGGCCTTGAACGACTGGCAGGCCTGTCCGATGCCCTCGGCACTCTCACTGGCGATCTGACGCAGGCCGCGCGCGTAGCGCTCGAGCGCCTCGTGGTTGCCCCGGGAGGCGGTGGCGTGCGTGGTCGCGTGCAGGGCCTCCGGGTTGAGCCGCAGGGAGGCGGCCAACGCGCTCGCCAGCGCGTCACCGAGGCTGTCGAGCGTGGCCGCGGGCCCGATGCCAGGCAGGGTGAGGGGTGGCGCGCCTGCCATCAACACGCGCACCTTGGCATGATAGCCGTCGGGCGACTCGTGCACCGGCAGCAGTTCGATCACAATGTCGGACTGCAGGATGGCCATGATGGCACTGCTGGTCGTGGTGATCTCATTGAGCGCGGCTACCGCGTCGGGGCTGGTGACCCTGATCTCCGGCGACGCGCGCAGACGCATGCCAAGGTTGCTGGCCACAGCAAACGTCAGCGGATCGAAGCGGTCGGCGGCGGCGAGCATCGGCCGGATGGCGACGATCGGCGTCGTCGCGGCCGCGCGCTGCAGCGTCGGCTCGGCGTCGCGCGGCAGCAGCCACAAGAGCATCGCGATCACGATGGCCCCGAGCCCGAACCCCATCCCAGCCACGTGCCACCAGCGGAACGTCCATGCCCTCGGTGCCGAGGCACCGTCTCCCGCTGGCGCGGGCACGGCGGCGAGGGCGGCCGCGAGCGCGTCGCGATCCATGGTGATCGTGGTGTCAAGGCCCAGCGACCGCGCCAGGGCTTCCTGCAGCGCCCCTGCGCTCGCGTAGCGGCGCGTGACGTCAGGATCGGAAGCGCGCTCGACCACGCGGGCGAAATCATCGGCAAGGTCAGGTCTGGCGTCGTGCAGGCGGAATCGGCGGCCCTCGCGGTGGGCCTGATGGAGGTCGTCGAGTGACGACGCGCTGACCGGGTACTGGCCGGTGACCAGGTGGAAGAGCAACACGCCAAGGCTGTAGATGTCGGAGCGCACCGTGGCTTCCCCACCGCGCATCAGCTCGGGCGCCAGGTAGAGCGGCGTGCCGGTGAGACGCCCGCTGGCCGACGGCCCGGCCGCGTGGACAAACTGTCCCGCGCCGAAATCCATGAGGACCAGGCGGCCCCCCTCCTCGCGCATGACGTTCTGCGCCTTGATGTCGCGATGGACGAGGCCGGCCTTGTGCACCGCCGCCAGCGCGCGACACAGCTCCTGGCCAATCAACGCGGCTTCGCGAGCGCCGAACGAGCCGGTGGAGCGGAGCAGCTGCTCGAGCGTGCGCCCGCGGATGTACTCCATCCACAGACCGATACGCCCGTCCTGCTCCTCCACGCCGAAGACCGTCACCACGTTGCGATGACGGACGCGGGCGAGGATCCGACCTTCGTGCAGGATCTTGTCGGCCAGTTCGGCCGTCTGGCGCCCCTTGCGCAGCAGCTTGAGTGCGACGTCGCGGTCGAGCCGCGTGTCTCGAGCCCGGTAGACCGTGCCGAATGAGCCCTGTCCAATCTGCTCGATCAGCTCGAGGTGCCCCCAGCAGTCGAGCGGCTGCGTCGAGGGCGGCGGCAGCACGCGCTCCTCCACCGTGGGCGCATCGGTCTCGCTGAGCGCCGGTCCGATGCGTCCCACCACCCGGCCGCGTGCGCCGGTCGATGCCAGCATCGGGTCTGACCGGTGCAAGTCGGCCACCCCGGCCAGCACCCGCAAGTCCTGCAACAGCTGGAGGTCCTCGGCGTCCTCCACCGATGCCTCGAGTTGGGCCCAGTCGATGTCGGCCGTGCCGTCGGCAACAGACGCGGCCAGTTCCAGCAGTCGAGTACGTTGCGCGCTCATGGCTGTGGCGGCCAGCATGACGCAACCGGCTCTTTGTCAGAAAACGATGAGTAGGGTCGGATCGAACCCTGCCGTCCTGTGCCGAGAGTATTGCTTGACTTTGAGCCATAATGGGTTCATTTTTTGATTGTTCAAAAACACATGAGATCTCCCTGCCTCCCACTCGCGCTCCGCATCTCAGGCCGACCAGCCTCGCCACGTCGCGGCGCGAGGCGGGTGGTGCTCGAGGAGGGATCGGGGCCCGTGCTGCTCGTGGAGGGGCGATGACCTCGGTCATCTGGTGGGCCACCGCCATTGGACTCCTGCTCCTGCTGGCGGTCTGGCCCGGTCACGGCCTCCTTGCCCGCGGCCGACGACGGGCGGCGGCGCGCGCCGGGGAGCAGGGCGACAACGCGCTCAAACATCTCCTGCAGGAAGCCCAGGCGGGCAGGGCCGGGTCGTTTGCCTCGCTCAAAGGCACTCTGCGACTCGGGGATCGCGGGTTGCTGCGGGTGCTCGGCCGGCTGCGCGCGGCCGGTCTGACCGCCTCCGAGGGCGGCCGCTATTCGCTCACCGAGCAAGGCGAGCAGCGCGCCCGCCACCTGATTCGTGCCCACCGGCTCCTCGAGCGGTACCTGGCCGACGAGGCGCGCTTGCCGCTCACCGCGGTGCACCGCGTGGCCGAACGCCTCGAGCATGGGTTGAGCGAAGCCGACGCCGATCGCCTGTCAGCATCGATGGGCCACCCCGAGCGCGACCCGCATGGCGATCCCATTCCGTCGGCGGGAGAGGCCCAGGACGACCCGGGGGAGCCGATCACCCACTGGCAGGTCGGGCAGGAGGGCCGCATCGCCCACCTCGAGGACGAACCCCCGGCAACCTTCAACGCGCTGGTGCGGGTCGGCTTGCAGCCTGGCCTGGCCTTTCGCGTACTTCGCGCCGCCCCGGACGCCCTCGACCTGCTGGTCGAGGACCGCCACGTCACCCTGCCGCTCGAGCATGCGGGCAACGTCTTCGCGTCGCCCCTCGACCGGTGGGCGGGCACGGCGGCCGACCTGCTGCCACTGTCGCTGCTGCCTGTGGGTCAGGACGCCGAGATCGTCTCGCTGTCACCCACCTGCCAGGGGCTCACGCGGCGCCGGTTGCTCGACCTCGGATTCACGCCGGGCACGCGGCTGCGGCCGGTGCTGCAGACCTTTGCCGGCGACCCACGGGCCTACCGCGTCCGCGGCACCACGATCGCGCTGCGACGCGACCAGTCCTCGGTCGTCATCGTGCGACCGACCGCAACCGATGTCCCTGCACCGGACATGAGGCAACAGGCATGAGTGGACACGACTGCGAGGCCTGTCCCGTCGCCTCCGAACTGGCGCCGATGGGCATGGAGGTCGGTGGCATCGATCGGGTGATCGCGCTTGCCGGCAATCCCAACACCGGCAAGAGCACGCTGTTCAACGCCTTGACCGGCTTGCGCCAGCACACCGGCAACTGGCCCGGCAAGACGGTCACGCGGGCCGAGGGTGGCTTTGCGTACGACCACGTGCGCTACAAGATCGTCGACCTGCCGGGGACGTACTCGCTGCTGTCAGCCTCGCAGGACGAAGAAGTCGCGCGCGATTTCATCCTCTTCGGCCAGCCGCATGCCGTCATCGTCGTCACCGATGCGGGCGCCCTCGAACGCAACCTGAATCTGGCGCTGCAGGTCCTCGAGATCACCGATCGCGTGGTCGTGGCCGTCAACCTGATGGACGAGGCGCGGCGCAAGGGCATCACCGTGGACGCGCGCAGTCTGGCGCGCGACCTCGGGGTGCCGGTCATCCCGATCGTGGCGCGGACCGGTGAGGGCCTGCACGCCCTGTTGACGGCCGTCGCCGGCGTCTCGAGCGGGGAGGTGCAGACCTCTCCGCTGCGCGTCACCGGGACGCCGGAGTTCGAGCACGCCGTCCACGAGTTGATGACGCAGATCGAAGCTGCCGCGCCGGGCGTGCCCAACAGCCGCTGGCTGGCCATCCGCCTGCTCGACGGCGATGCACGCGTGGAAGACGCGCTGCGCACCGGCGAACTGGCGCAACTGGTCTCCCGGCAACAGCAACGCGACGTCAGGTTCAGCAGCCAGATCGCCTTGCAGGGTGCACAGTGACCACATCGCCCCCCGTCGCCCCACCGACACCCGACCAGGTCCTCGCGCGGGCCCGTGCGCTGCGGCGCCAGTTGAGCGGGGGCTTCCGCGAAGAGGCCGTCAAGTCGCTGTACGCCGAAGCCGAGCGTGTCGCCAAGCGCGCGGTGTCACACGATGGCAACACCCGGGCTCTCGACCTCGATCAGCGCGTCGACCACCTGGTCACCTCGCCGTGGTTCGGGCTGCCGATCATGCTCGTGCTGCTCGCCGTGGTCTTCTGGCTGACCATCGCCGGCGCCAACGTGCCGTCGGCCATGCTGGCCCAGGCCCTGTTCTGGTTCGAGGATCAGGCCGCCGGCGCCTTCGACGCGATCGGCGTGCCGTGGTGGATCACCGGCTTTCTCTGGCATGGCGTCTATCGCGGACTGGCCTGGGTCGTGAGCGTGATGTTGCCGCCGATGGCGATCTTCTTCCCGCTGTTCACGATCTTCGAAGACCTCGGCTACCTGCCGCGCGTGGCCTTCAACCTCGACTTCCTGTTCCGGCGGGCCGGTGCCCACGGCAAGCAGGCGCTGACCATGGCCATGGGCTTTGGCTGCAACGCCGCCGGCGTCATCGCCACCCGCATCATCGACTCGCCGCGTGAACGTCTGGTCGCCATCCTGACCAACAACTTCGTGCCGTGCAATGGCCGCTTCCCGACGCTGATCATGCTCGGGACGATCTTTGTCGGCGCGTCCTTCGCGCCGGCCTTTGCCTCGATCGCCGCCGCCGCGGCAGTGGTCGGCGTCGTGGTGCTCGGCATCATCTTCACGCTGCTGATGTCGTGGCTGCTGTCACGCACCATCCTGCGTGGCGAGGCATCGGCCTTCACCCTCGAGCTGCCGCCGTACCGTCGCCCAAACATCGGGCGCATCTTCTACACGTCGCTCATCGACCGCACGCTCTTCGTCCTGTGGCGGGCGATGTGGACCGCGGCCCCTGCCGGTGCGGCCATCTGGCTGCTCGCCAACATCTACTGGGGTGACATGTCGCTGGCGGCGATCACGGCGGCCTGGCTGGATCCGCTGGGCCGGGCCATCGGCCTGGACGGCATCATCCTGCTGGCCTACGTCATCGCCATCCCGGCCAACGAG
Organism: Luteitalea sp.; assembly: GCA_046593715.1. GTDB lineage: Bacteria > Acidobacteriota > Vicinamibacteria > Vicinamibacterales > Vicinamibacteraceae > Luteitalea. Next base: position 13,120 of record JBKJQW010000049.1, on the reverse strand, counting down.
ATCGTGGTCCCCACCCTGGTGATGGCCTATATGGGCGCCGGGATGATGACCGAGATGGAAGGGCTCGACGACCTGCGACGGCTGCTCGTCGATCAGCAGGGCTGGACGCTGCTCACCGCCGTCAATCTCATGCTCTTCTCGCTGCTGCACAACCCGTGCGCGACGACGATCCTGACGATCTACAAGGAAACCCTGAGTGCCAAGTGGGCCACCGTTGGGGCGCTGCTGCCCCTCGGGACGGCCTTCCTCGTGTGCTTCCTGACCGCCACGGTCGCGCGGGCCTTCGGCTGGGGCGTGTAAATCACTCCAATTCTGAATTCGGAACTTGTCCTTTACGGCACCGGTCGTTTGAACAGGGACGTCTCGGGCTCGTTCGCGTCGGGGCGCGACCGCTCGGTCGTCGCGGCGCCAGCCCATTGGTGGACGAACACCCGCGCGGGGTCGTCTTCGGGCAGCAACAGCAGTTGCCGACCCGATGTCGTCATTCCTTCGGCGGTGAGGACCGTGCCGCGATCGGTGCGGCCCACGACAATCCGCTCCTTCAGGTCGAGAGACGGCCATTCCAGCAGGTCCACCACGCCCTGGTCGCCAAGCAGCCCGCCGGCCAGCAGCCCGTCATCGGTCCAGTGGAGATCCTGATAGCGCGCGGCCCCGTCGTGCTCGACCACGCGGCTCGCCTCCCCGGCAAACGTCCACTCGTAGAACGTGCGGGCGTCCCAGTTGCAGCCCACCAACCCGGCCGGTGTGGCGGCGACGGCGCCGATGTGGTCGGCCACCGGGAAGCTGCTGCGCAGGGCCAGGGTGGCCGTGTCGCGGGCCTGGATGACGCTGGTCGAGGCGCGGCGGTACTCCGCAACAGGCAGCCAGAGCGTGTCGCCCAGTCGCCCGAGCCCTCCGGGGTGGTAGCGCGGACCGTCCTGCACCTCGATCCGGTGCACCACGCCGCCGTCCGAGGCACGGAATGCCACCAGCAGCCCCTGCGTCTCGGTGCGCAGCACCGAGGTCACAAACCAGGTCGCGCCATCGGCGCTCGCGGCCAGTCCCTGCGGGTGGTCGAGCACACCCTGCAGGGTCACCGTTCGCAGCAGGGTCCCGAGCGACCCGGAGCGTACCGAGACCTGTTGCCCCCTCACGGCCGGGCTGGAGATGGCCGCGCCCGCCACCCCGAGGGCAGTCAGGAACGCTCGGCGGGAGGCGGTTGGGGGTGCGGAGGGCATGGGTAGATCTGACCCGCTCCGGGCCGGGAGTGCAAGTCTCGCGGCGCGTCTTGCAGATCGTGACCGCGAATGCCAGACTCACGGGAGTTGTCCTCGTCCAGTTCACCCCCCCGGCAGCGACCGGGACGTGCGTCGCGCCAGCCTGACTTCCCGGTCCCCTTCCGGTATCAGTTCAGCGAAGCCGACTGCGTCCCGTCGACCTTCCTGAATGGCATCGCCAGGCTCTTCGGCCGCGGCGAGATTCCGCCGCTCGTCATCCAGCGCGTCTACACGTACACGCTCAACGGGGTCAGTCGGAGCAACACGCTCGGCGACGGCACCGACGAGTGGGGCATTCGCGTCATCACCGAATGGCTCGGCGCCTACAAGGAAGGGCATTTCGCGCTCAAGACCGAGTACCTGCGTGGCACTGAGGTGCACGTCAAGCGTGGCAACCAACTGGTGGGATGTCTGAACACGGGCGGCGTCGGCCTGTGCAACCTGCACATCGGCGGCAACATCTGGCACTACGTGCTGGCGCTCAAAGCCGACCCCGAGGGGCTGTCGTTTTTCGACCCCTACTTCCAGCGCACCGTGAAGGGGCTCAAGGGCTCGGCGCAGCGCCTGCACGACGACCCCGACGGCGCCAACCTGTGGGTCGAGCGCGACTGGCTGGACACGTACAGCAACCGCAAGCGGTACTGCTTCGGGTCGGTGCGCAACCGCGAAGCCGTGCTGCTGTGGCGCCGCAAGCGCTGACCTCCCGTTGGTCCCGCCGCTCGGACCTGGCCCACGTCATCAGCTACGCTGGTCGGCGCCGATGCCTTCCGCTGCCCCCGCGAGCCCGCCCCGCTCCCGCCTCGCACTGCTGACCGGCGTGGCCCGCGACGAGCGGGTCGCCCTGGCCTGGAGCTTCCTCTACTTCTTCTCGCTCCTCTGCGCCTATGGCCTGCTGCGGCCACTCCGCGAGGAGATGGGTGTCCGGTTCGGCGTCGAGAAGCTGCAATGGCTGTTCAGCGGCACGTTCCTGTGCATGCTCCTGGCACAGCCGCTGTACGGAGCGTTGGTCTCGCGGTTCGAGCGGCGGGTCTTCCTGCCGATCGTCTACGGCTTCTTCATCGCCTGCCTGCTCGTCTTCTACGTCGTGTTCCGCCTTGACCGCGGGATGGACGTGGCCGTGCCGGCGTTCTTCATCTGGGTGAGCGTCTTCAACCTGTTCGTGGTGTCGGTGTTCTGGAGCTTCATGTCCGACATCTTCACGACCGACCAGGCCAAGCGCCTGTACGGGATCATCGCTGCGGGCGGCACCTGCGGCGCGCTGGCCGGGCCCGCACTCACGGCGGTGCTGGTCCAGCGCATCGGCGTGCCCCAGTTGATGCTCATCTCGGCGCTGCTGCTGGCCGGCGCGCTGCGGGCCATCGTCGGTCTGCTGCCGTGGGCCACCGAGCGCCGCGGGCCGGACCGCGCCATCGGCGGGACGGTACTCGCGGGCGCGCGCCTGGTCGTGGCTTCGCCGTTCCTGCGGCTGATCTCGGGCTTGCTGCTGCTCTACGTCACCGTTAACACCATCCTCTACTACCAGCAGGCGGCGGTGGTGGCCGCCGCCTTCACCGACTCGGCCTCGCGGGCGGCGTACTTCGCGCGCATCGACCTGGCCGTCAACGCCCTGACCGTCGTCACCCAGGTGATCGTCACGCGCGTGCTGCTGACGCGATTCGGGGTCACGCCGCTGCTGATGCTGTCGCCGCTGCTGGTGGCCACCGGCTTTGCCTGGCTGGCCGCCTCGCCTACGCCGCTGCTCCTGGCCAGCCTCCAGGTGGTGCACCGGGCCGGCAATTTCTCGCTGATCGCGCCGGCTCGCGAGAGTCTGTTCACGCGCGTCGACCGGGAGAGCCGATACAAGGCCAAGGCGTTCATCGACACCGCCATCTATCGCGGCGGCGATCTGGTCAACGGCTGGGCCATGGCAGGTATCGTGGCCATGCAGGTGCCGCTCGGTGAGGTGGCGCTGATCGGCCTGGCGGTGGCGTGTGTGTGGGCGTTGCTTGGCTGGCGCGTTGGCCGGACCCACGACGAGCACCTTGCCGTCCAGGCCACTGGAGCGGTCACGGCACAGGCACGAGAGTAGGCTGGGGGCGCGGCGACACCGGCCGAGGACGACAATGACGATGACCAGACGGGACTTCATCGTAACCACGCTCGCGGCCGCCGCGAGCACGACGACCACGCAGCCAGGCCAGGCCGCCACGCCGCTCAAGGTGCTGGTGATCGGCGGCACCGGATTTCTCGGGCCGCACACGGTACGACGCCTGCAGGCGCGCGGGCACACGGTGACGCTGTTCAATCGCGGACGCACCAACCCGGGACTGTTTCCCGACCTCGAGCAGCTCCGCGGCGACCGCAAGACCAACCTGCAGGCGCTCGCGGGCCGCAAGTGGGACGCGGTGCTCGACCCCTCGGCCTACATCCCGGCCGACGTCACGCGCAGCGCCACCCTGCTGGCGCCCAACGTAGGTCACTACCTGATCATCTCCAGCATCTCCGCCTACAAGGCGCTGGACACACCGGGGATGGACGAGCGCGCCCCCCTCGCGACGCTTGCCGATCCCACCGTGGACACGGTCACCGGGGAGACCTACGGCGGCCTCAAGGTGCTGTGCGAGCAGGCGGCCGAGCACGCCATGCCCGGCAGGACCACGGTCATCCGCCCAGGCCTCATCGTCGGACCTGGCGACACCACCGACCGCTTCACCTACTGGCCGGTGCGCGTCGCACGGGGCGGCGAGGTCCTGGCGCCGAACTCGCCCGCCGACTTCGTGCAGGTCATCGACGTGCGCGACCTTGCCAACTTCATCGTCGGCTGCCTCGAGCGTCGCACCACCGGCATCTACAACGCGGATGGGCCGCAGGCGGGTCTGACCATCGGTCGCCTGGTCGAGACGAGCAAGCAGGGGTCCGCCTCGGACGCGCAGCTGGTGTGGGTTCCGACGTCGCTCCTGCAGGCACACAAGGTGCGCCCCTGGAGCGACCTGCCGGTGTGGATGCCGTTGACGGGTGAGGAGGCGGGCGGTGGTCAGGTGAGCGTCACGGCCGCCATGGCCAAGGGCCTGACCCACCGCCCGCTGGCCGACACGGTGCGCGACACGCTGGCCTACGTCGCGACCTGGCCGGCGGAGCGCCAGGCTCATCTCAAGGCCGGGCTGAGCCCCGCGCGTGAGAAGGCCGTGATCGCCGCCTGGAAGGCGCGGTAACCGGCGTCAGTGGGTGGCGCCGGCGTCGGGCGCCGTCAGGACGAGTGCACCGTCGGCGGTGACCACGATCGTGTGCTCGCAGTGTGCCGTCCAGCCGCCATCACGGGTGGCGATCGTCCAGCGATCGCGGGTCACGCGGACGGCTCCGGAGCGCTCCGCCACAAGCGGTTCGATGGCCAGTACGAGGCCGTCGGTGAGCACGGGAGAGCGGCCGCCGGGGTCGTAATTGGGCACCTCCGGCGGCTCGTGAATCGCGCGGCCGACGCCATGGCCGGTAAGCTCGCGGATCACCGCGAAGCCGTCACCGCGCACCTGGCTGTCGATGATGGCGCCAAGCGCGTGGACGGCCACCCCGGGCCGCACGTGCGCCAGGGCTGCCGACAGGGCGCGTTCCGCCGCCCGCGCCAGGCGCCGCCCGCGCGAGGTGGACGGCTCCACGGCCACCGTGATGGCGCCGTCGGCGATGAAGCCATCGAGATCCGGTGTCACGTCGATCTTGACCAGGTCGCCCGCACGCAACCTGATCCGCGTCGGCAGGCCGTGGACTACGGCGTCGTTGACGCTCACGAAGGCGGCGCAAGGCGCGCCGTAGACCAGCATCGGCGCGGCCCGCGCGCCGTGGCGTCGCAGCACCTCCACGCCAACCGCCTCGATGTCGGCGGGCGTCGCGCCCGGCACGACGGCCTGTCGCATCGCCGCCAGCGCGTCGGCGACCACACGGCCCGCTCGCCGCATGCCCTCGAGTTCTTCGGCGGTGGTGATCGACATGGGAGCAGACGATACATCACCGGGGACCGGCGATCGGGACCGACAGCCGGCAGTCGGCCGTGGGCGCATCCGGGCTCGGTCCTTCCCGCTGCATTCTGCATTCCCAATTATTCCAAATTCTGAATTCTTTCTGATACTTTCCAGCCGTCCCACCCTGGGGCCACCGACAGGGAGCAGATCTGGTGCAGGGCGTGTTTTCGGTTCTGGCGACGCCGTTTCGCGACGGTGGCGATGTCGATGTCGAGAGTCTGCGGCGGTACGTGGAGCATTTCGTCGCCGCCGGGGTGACGGGGTTCACGGCACTCGGCGTGCTCGGCGAAGCGGCGCGCCTGACCGAACGTGAGCGCGGCCTGGTCCTGGACACGGTGCTCTCGCAGGTCGCCGGCCGTGTGCCGGTCGTGGTGGGGACCACGACCGAAGGCCTGCACACCTGCCTCGAGCTGTGCCGGGCGGCACAGGCGGCCGGTGCGACAGCGGTGATGGTCAGTCCGCCGCGCGCCCCCAAGCTCAATTCAGCGAGCGTCAGGGCGCACTTCCTGGCGCTGGCCGACGCCCTCACCATCCCGATCGTGGTCCAGGACTTCCCGCCCGTATCTGGCTTCGCGATGGAGGCGGCGCTGCTGGTGCAGTTGGCCCGCGAGATCCCCTCGGCGCGGACCATCAAGCTCGAGGACCCGCCGACGCCACTGAAGACGGCCCGCCTGCTCGAGGCCGCCGGCGACGTTCCCCTGACCATCTTCGGCGGGCTCGGCGGCGTCTACCTGCTCGAGGAACTGATGGCGGGCTCGGCCGGTGCGATGACCGGCTTTGCGTTCCCCGAAATCCTCGTCGGCATCGTCAGCCGGTGGCAGGCGGGCGATCGCGATGGTGCGGCCGACCTGTTCTACCGGACCGTCCCGCTGATGCGCCTCGAATTCCAGGACGGCATCGGCATGGCGGTGCGCAAGGAAGTGCTGAAGCGGCGTGGGCTGATTGCCAACGCCTCGACGCGAGCGCCGGGCGCGACGATCGACCCCGGCACGCGCGCCGCGCTCGATCGTCTGATCACCTGGACCGCACAACAGGAAGGACTGGCATGGATCTCGGGTTGACAGGCAAGGTGGCGATGGTGGGCGGGGCGAGCCGCGGACTGGGGCTCGCGGTGGCCAGGACGCTGGTGGCCGAGGGGGCCCAGGTCTCGATCGCCTCGCGCGACGCGGTGCGCATCGACGCGGCGGCGTCGGCCATTCGCGCGGCTACGCCGGGCGCCCAGGTACTCGCCGTACCGGCCGACCTCCGCCTGGCCGACGACATCGCCACCTGGCACGAGGCGACGATGGAGCGGTTTGGCGGCGTCGACCTCCTGCTGGTCAACACCGGTGGCCCGCCGCCGGGCCCCGTGCTGTCGTTCGAGGATCAGGCCTGGCAGCAGGCGGTCGATCTGCTGCTGCTCAGCGCCATCCGCATGGTCCGTCTGGCCGTGCCGGTGATGGCCGCCCGCGGCGGCGGCAGCATCCTGATGACGACCTCGTCGGCGGTCAAGGAACCCATCGCCAATTTGGCCTTGTCCAACGTCGTTCGCGCCAGTGTGTCGGCGCTGGTCAAGACCCTGTCCAACGAACTTGCGCCGCAGCGCATCCGCGTCAACAACCTGGTCCCCGGCCGGATCGACACCGACCGCGTGCGGGAGTTGGACGAGGGCCGCGCCAAGGCCTCCAGCATCACGGTCGAGCAGCAGCGAACCCTGATGGAAGCCACGATCCCGTCGGGCCGCTACGGCGCGCCCGACGAGTTCGCCAAAGCCGCCGTCTTCCTGCTCTCCGACGCGTCGGCCTACACCACGGGCGCAATCCTGCAGATCGACGGCGGCCTGATCAAGGGCGTCTGGTAAGGCGCGAGGCACACATGCATCTCGTGCGCCGCGCCTTGCTGGCCGCCTCGGAGAACCGGTGGATGCGGGCCAACGCCACCCGGCTGCCGGTGTTCCGGAAGGCCGTCCGGCGCTTCATGCCTGGCGAGCATCTGGAGGAGGCACTGGCCGCCGCCGAGGGTCTGAGTCGGCAGCAGCGCATCGCCACCGTGTTCACGCGCCTCGGCGAGAACGTCACCGACATGGCCGCAGCCGATGCTGCCGCCGAGCACTACCTGGCGGCGTACGACGCGATTGCGCAACGTCAGCTCGACGCGCAGATCTCGGTGAAGCTGACACAGCTTGGATTGGACGTGGACCCGGCCCGCTGTCGCGACCACGTCGGTCGGCTGGCCGCGCGAGCGGCCGCCCACGGCGCGATGCTGTGGATCGACATGGAGCAGCATCCCTACGTGGACAGCACGCTGGCGCTGTACCACACGGTCTTCAGTGAGCACCGCAACGTCGGCGTGTGCCTGCAGGCCTACCTCTATCGCTCCGCCACGGATCTGCAAGCGATCGTCGATGCCGGTGGCGCCGTTCGCCTGGTCAAGGGCGCGTACAACGAGCCGGCCACGGTGGCGTATCCCAAAAAGGTCGATGTCGATGCCAGCTACCTCGCACTGGCCCGGACGATGATCGGCCCTGACGCGCGGGCGCGTGGCTTTCGGGCCGTCTTCGGCACGCATGACGTGACCATCATCGACGCCATCCAGCAGCATGCCAAGGCCAACGGCGTCGCCAGGGACGCGTACGAGTTTGCCCTGCTCTACGGGATCCAGCGCAGCGTGCAGCAGCAGCTGGCCCGCGACGGCTACTGCCTGCGCGTGCTCATCAGCTACGGCGAGTACTGGTTCCCGTGGTACATGCGACGGCTGGCCGAACGACCCGCCAACGTCTGGTTCGTCGCGCGCACGATGTTTGCGAAGTAGATGCGCATCGACGCGCACCACCACCTCTGGCGCTTCGACCCGATCGCCTACGGCTGGATCGACGAGGCGGCCGCCGCGTTGCGCCGCGACTACCTGCACGCCGACCTGGCCCGTGAGCTGACCGCCAGTGGGCTCGACGCCGCCATCGCCGTGCAGGCGCGGCAGTCACTCGCCGAGAACGACTTCCTGCTGGCGCAGGCCGAGGCCTCGGCGGGGCGCATCCGCGGCGTCGTCGGCTGGGTGGATCTCGCCGCCGACGATGCCGACGAGATGTTGGGGCGCTACGCTGCGCGGCGCGGATTCGTTGGCGTGCGGCACGTGGTGCAGGGCGAGGCGGACCCCGGCTTTCTGGCCCGGCCGGATTTCAACCGCGGCGTCGCCCTGTTGCGGCACCGCCGCCTCGTCTACGATGTGCTGATCTACGCGCCGCAGCTGCCCGCCGCAATCGCCTTCGTGGACCGTCATCCATCGCAGTCCTTCGTGCTCGACCACATCGCCAAGCCGTCCATCGCCGCCGGCCGCCTCGACCAGGCCTGGATGGCGTCGTTCCGCGAGATGGCCAAGCGGCCGCACGTGACCTGCAAGCTGTCGGGAGTCGTGACAGAAGTGCGCGACCCGGCCTGGAGCCAGGAGACGCTCCGGCCCTATCTCGATCTGGCCATCGAGGCCTTCGGCCCGGCCCGGCTGATGTTTGGCTCGGACTGGCCGGTCTGCCGCCTGCGGGTCGAATACGGCGACTGGGTGCGGACGGTGCAGGCCGTCACCGCGCCCTGGTCCGATGCCGAACAGGCCGCGTTCTGGGGCGGCACCGCAGCGACCGCCTACGGCCTGAGGTAACCCGCTAGTCCCTCTTGAGCGGCTGCACCAGCAGTCTGTCGACCCGCTGGTCGGCTGCCGAACCCAATGTCCCCACACCCAGCGGCATCGACTCGTGCGGCAGCAGCGGCGTGGGCCGGTACGTGCCGAACAGCCGATCCCACCACGGCACGTTGAAGCCGAAGTTGCTGTCGGCTTCGCGACGGTTCACCGAGTGATGGATCCGGTGCATGTCCGGCGTCACGACCAGCAGGCGGACGAGGCGATCGACCGCTGCAGGCAACCTCAGATTCGCGTGGTTGAACATCGACGACGCGTTGAGCAGGATCTCGAAGAGCACCACCGCGCCAGCCGGCACGCCGAGAAGCACCGCAACCGCGGCCTTCAGTCCCAGCGAGAGCACCAACTCGACCGGATGGAAGCGCACCCCGGTCGTGACGTCGACGTCGGGGTCGGCGTGGTGCACGCGATGCAGGCGCCAGAGCCACGGCACCGCGTGCATCACGACATGCTGGGCATAGACGGTCAGGTCGAGGGCCAGCACGCCGCTGGTCCAGGCCAGCACGGCAGGGACGTCGAGGGCCCGCAGCAGGCCCCACTGGCGGGACTCGGCCCACAGTGCAGCCGTCACCACACCGGCGGGCGCGACGAGCCTGACCGCCACCGTGCCAACGCCCACCAGCGCCAGGTTGTGCGGCCAGCGCTGCACGCGGTCCAGCGCGCGCCCCCGGCGTGGCCAGAGGTGCTCGGCCAGCGCCAGTCCGGCAAGGACGCCCGTAAACATGAGCAGTCGAATCGCAGCCTCGGTACCCATCATCCTCCCAGAGTATGCTGTGCCGCTCGCATCTGCCTGGTAAGACGCATCCGGAGAGCCTCATGATCCGCCAGCCTTCACGTCGCCGCTTCCTCGCCCACTCCGCCGCGGGTGCGGCGGCAACGGTCGCCGCCTCGATTACTGCCTCGACGGTGACGTCCGCCCGGTCGCAGGATCGGGTGGCGGGTGCCAATCGCCGCATCCGGGTCGGCCTGATCGGCTGCGGCGGGATGGGCAACACCGACCTGCGCGACATGCTCAAGTCCGGGGCGCAGCTGGTGGCGCTCTGCGACGTCGATGATCGGCAGGTCACCAAGACTGCAGCAAGCATGGCCAGGCAGTTCAACCAGACCGCCGAGTTGAACACCCGCGACTTCCGGAAAGTCCTCGACCGGACAGACATCGACGCAGTCATCATCGGCACGCCCGACCACTGGCACGCGCTGCCAGCGGTGATGGCGTGCCAGGCCGGCAAGGACGTGTATGTCGAGAAGCCGCTGGCGCTGACCATCGGCGAAGGTCGGGTCATGGTGAACGCCGCGCGCACGTATGGCCGCGTGGTGCAGATGGGCACCCAACAACGCAGCGGCACGCACTTCAGCGATGCCGTCGCCTACGTGAAGAGCGGCGCCCTCGGGACGATTCGCCTGGTCAAGACGTGGGCCTATCAGGACTGGATGGGCAACATCCCCGTCAAGCCCGATGCTCCCGCCCCGACCGACGTCGACTACGACATGTGGCTGGGGCCGGCGAGGAAGCGCCCGTTCAACGAGAACCGCTTCCACTTCAACTTCCGCTGGTACTACGACTACTCCGGCGGCCTGATGACCGACTGGGGCGCACACATGATCGACATCGCCAACTGGGGCATGGACGTCAAGGCCCCGAAGGCGGCGGTGTCGGTGGGCGGGAAATTCGGCTTTCCCGACGATGCCGAGGAGACGCCCGACACGCAGCAGGCGCTCTGGGAGTGCGACGGCTTCTCGATGATGTGGGAACACGCCACCGCCATTGGCCAGGGGCCGTACATGCGCGACCACGGCGTGGCCTTCCACGGCAACAACGGCGTGCTGGTGGTCGACCGCGCCGGCTGGGAGGTGCTGCCCGAAACCCAGACGACCAAGGGGAAGAAGTCCTACCGGATGACCGGCGAGCCGCGCAAGGGCACCGGTGGCCAGGACTCACATCTCGCCCACGTGCAGAACTTCCTGGACTGCATGGACACGCGCAAGGCCCCACGGTCGGACGTCGAGATCGGCCACAACTCGATGATCGCCTGCCACCTGGCCAACATCGCGTACCGCGTCAACCGCCGCGTGCAGTGGGATGCCGAGACAGAGCGTGTGGTCGGCGACGAGGAGGCCCAGCGCCTCGTGATGCCGCAGTACCGTGCGCCGTGGGCGTTGCCGACGATCACCAAGCCGACGACCTCGGCGGCGCGCTAGCCCCGCAACGACACGGCGATCGCGTATAACTGCAGCCATGCCGCTGCTGCTCGGTTCGACGCGTCGCCAATTCCTCACCGCCGCGGGTGCCGCGGCGGCAAGCCTCACCTTCCCGAGATCGGCGCTGCCGACGGCGCAGGGCACCGCACGTCCCCTGCGCCTGGCCCTGCTGTCGGACACGCACATCCCCGCGAATGCGGCCGAGGCGTACCGCGGCTTCATGCCCGTCGCGAACCTCGCGGCGGTGGTGCCGCAGGTGGTGGCCACGCCGGTGGACGGCACGCTGCTCGGCGGCGACCTGGCCCGGTTGAAGGGCCTGCCGGAGGACTACGCGCGCTTGCGCGAACTGGTGGGCCCACTGATGGCGAAGGGCCCCGTCGGCATGGTGCTCGGCAACCACGACCACCGCGGCAACTTCTTGCAGGCCTTCCCGGCGATGCAGCCGGCCGCGCCCACCGTGGCCAACAAGCACGCCTCGACGCGTGAGGTGGGTGGCCTCCGCTTCGTGCTGCTGGACTCGCTGCTCGCGCCTGACGTGACCCCGGGCCAACTGGGCACCGCCCAGCGCACCTGGCTGGGCAAGGAGCTGGCCGCCTCGACCGCGCCCACCGTCATCCTCGTGCATCACACGCTCGGCACCAACGACGGCGAACTGATGGACGCCGAGCGCCTGTTCGAGGTATTGCGCCCGCATCGGCACGTCAAGGCAATCATGTACGGGCATTCGCACAAGTACGAGGTGATCGAGCGCGATGGCCTGCAACTCATCAACCTCCCCGCGGTGGGCTACAACTTCAACGACAGCGAGCCGGTCGGCTGGGTCGAGTCGGTGTGGACCACCGAAGGCGTGGACCTGACGCTGCGCAGTATCGGCGGCAACCAGGCGGCCAACGGGCAGACCACGTCAGTGCATTGGGTAAGGTAGGGACCGCTCCCCGAGCGGTCCATCTCCGCGACGACTCCCTCAGTTCACCTTCTCGAACCTCACCCGCCCCTGCGCCTGCGTGAGCCCCATGACCACGAAGGGGCGCACCGGGTCGGCCGCGGCCGGGGCGACCGGTAGCGGCTCGGCGGTCCACTCGACGACAAGGCCGTCGGGCTCGGTCCTCACGCGCGTGATGCGCGGCGTGGCCGGCGGCCCGTCCTCCGCGACGATGGCCAGCAACGTGACTCGCGCGAAGTCGATGGCTGGCGGGGCCTGCCGCGTCGGCAGCGATTGCCAGAACGCCGTCCACTCCTCCTCGGTCCGGATGACCTGAGGACCGCGCCGCTCGTGGCGCGTCGATGGACCGTGTGCGACCGCGAGCGGGGTCAGCTCGCGCGGCGCCGCGCTGCTGGCCCGCGTCGCAGCCGCGGCAGAACTTGCAGCCACGAGTCGCACCGGGATGGCGTGTGTGGTGGCGGCGGAGCCTCGGCCCTCTCGTCGCGCTTCGACGACCAGTGTGTACGCGCCGGGCGCAACGCCGTCGGTGGTGACCAGCGCGGTGGCACGCAGTTGGGCCGGACTGCCACCGGCCTCCGCCGTGGCGGCCTGGCTGCGCACCTCGACGCCGGTGGCGTCTACCAGCCGGCCGTGGACGGTGACGATGCCCTTGCGGACCGCGTCTCCAGCCACTTCGACCTGGAACGCGAGCGGGTGTCCTACGGCAAATGCCCGCTCGAGTGTGGGCCGCACGCCGGCCTCGTCCTGCCCGAGGAGCGTCGGCACCCCCAGGGCCAGGTCGCCCGAGGGCGCGCGCATGTCGATCGGATGCAGCAGGAGTCCTGTGCGCGTGCCATCGGGCGTGGAGGCCGCGATGCGCAGCTGATACTGGCCGCGCTCCAATGACAGCGTGATGCTCCCCTCCCACGGTGCATCGTCGGACGGGCGCCGCATCGCAAAGCGCTCGACGCTGCCGACCTTGCCATCGTCCTGCGCGGCCAGCACGAGCAGGTCGATGCTCGACGCGTCGCGCGTGGTGTCCTCGTCCACCTGCACGGTCACGAGGGCGCGAGCGGGGCCCTCCGCAG
>JBKJQW010000075.1:0-30718 GCA_046593715.1 Luteitalea sp. | reverse complement strand
CGAAACCGCACGTCAACATCGGCACGATCGGGCACATCGATCACGGCAAGACGACGACGACGGCAGCGATCACCAAGGTGTTGCACAAGCACAACCCGAAGGTGTCGTTCCGGTCGTCGTCGTCTTGCCGTGATCGATGTGCCCGATCGTGCCGATGTTGACGTGCGGTTTCGAACGGTCGAACTTCTCTTTACCCATACCGATGGAGTCCCTGTCACACCAGATGAAGATCGCCGGCACTCGCGCCGGGACCACTGCCTGACAAACTTGGAGCCGATGACCGGGATCGAACCGGTGACCTCGTCCTTACCAAGGACGTGCTCTGCCAACTGAGCTACATCGGCCTTCGTCTACTCAACGTCGCCGGCGGCCCACACGACAACGGCTTGCGAGGACTGGAGCGGGAGACGGGGATCGAACCCGCGACCAACAGCTTGGAAGGCTGTGACTCTACCACTGAGTTACTCCCGCCTACGCTCGCCCCGCGAGCTTCGGCGGGGCAAGCCCCCCTCACTCGCGCCCTGCTCCGCACTCACTCCAAACCACCCGGGTCACCCCGGTCTTCAAGCCACCCGCGTCGCCACCGACAACGGCCCTGATTCCCGACCTGTCGCCCTGGTACGTGCCACGCGCAGGCCACGCACACGCGCCCGACCCGCCGCACGTGCCATCCGCAGTCCGTCCCGCGTGAAGCGCGGCAGCGGCGGAAGGGTGGTGGCGAGGGAAGGATTCGAACCTTCGAAGGCGCTTGGCCGACAGATTTACAGTCTGCTGCGTTTGACCGCTCCGCAACCTCGCCGAACGACTGACCGGGCCAGGCCCGCTTCACAAATTCTGGAGCTGGCGAAGGGATTTGAACCCCCGACCGGCTGATTACAAATCAGCTGCTCTACCGGACTGAGCTACGCCAGCCGGACAAAGGAGGAAAGTGTAGCACACGCTTTCGATCCCTCACAAGGCCACCTGCCGCATCACGGCCGCGCCTCTGCCGCGCCGCCGCCGTTGCCGGCAACCCGTGAGTCTAGCCCGAACGGCCCGCGCCAGGCAACTCCGCGCTGCCTCCGCGCTGGCGCAGCGCCTCGTACAGCACCACACCGGTGGCCACCGACACGTTGAGGCTGCTCACATGCCCCCGCATGGGCAACGCGGCGATGAAATCGCAATGCTCGCGGACGAGCCGGCGCAACCCTTCCCCCTCTGCGCCCACCACCACCGCCGTCGGTGGCCGGAAATCGATCCGGTCATACGGCTGGGCACCCTCGGCATCGAGGCCCACCACCCAGACCCCCAGCGACTTCAGCATCTCGACCGCACGCACGACGTTGACCACGTCGACGATCCTGACGTGCGCCAGCGCCCCCGCCGATGCGCGCGCCGCCGCCGGCCCGAGGGCCGCCGCATGCCGCTCCTGGCGCACCACGCCGGTGGCGCCGACGGCATCGGCCGTCCGCAGAATCGCACCCACGTTATGCGGGTCCTCGACCCCATCCAATACGACGATCAGTGGTTGGGCCTCGACGGCGACCAGTTGCTCGAGGGTCCAGCGCCGCGCCGCGTCGCCGATGACCGCCACCACGCCCTGGTGCCGCTCGCCGCCAGCCAGCCGGTCCAGTTCGGCCACATCGACGCGTGTCACCGGTACACCCTTGGCCTCGGCCAGATGCACGATCTCGCCGACCCTGGCATCGGTGCGCGTCCCCACCCGCACGTGCCGGACACCTCCGGCGCGCAGCGCCTCCCGCACCGGGTGGATCCCGGCAATGACGATTGGAGCCATGTCGGTTCAGCCTCCGAGCGCCGCGGCAGCGGCAAGCGCCGCACGCTCGCGACACCCGACGATGCGCGCCAGGCCCAGGTCGGCAGGCAAGTCAGCACCCGCCTCGATGGCCGGCACCAGCAGGTCGAGTTCAGGGCCGCTGTCGGCCCCCGTCAATGCCAGCCGGATGGGATGAAACAACGCGCGCCCCTTCTGCCCCGTCCGTTGTCGTACCTGCTGCGCCGCCTCGCGAAAGCTCTCGCGTGTCAACCGCGGCCGGGCACTCAGTTCCTGCGCGAACGCCACCACGACCGCGCGACCGGCCTCAGCCGCCGCAGCGCCCTCGCCCGCCAGCTGCTCGATCGCGACGGCCGGACGCGGCGACTCGAACACCGGGCGCAGGCGCTCGGGTGCGTCGGCCAGTTGGTCGACGGTGCCTGCGATCAGGGGCACACAGATCATCAGGAATCCGTGCAGCCTGTCGCGGCCGCTACCGCCCTGGGCAAGATAGCCTGCGGCTTCCAGGTGCGGCATCAGCAAGGCCGCGACCCGCGACGGCGCCGCCTCCTTGAGGTAATGACGGTTCATCCAGGCGAGTTTGTCGGGGTCGAACACGCCGGCGCTCCTGGTCACGTCTTCCACCCGGAACCGTCGCGCCATTTCGGCGAGCGGGAGGATCTCGTCGTCGTGACCGGGCGACCATCCGAGCAGGGCGAGGTAGTTGCACAGGGCCTCGGGCAGGATGCCGCGGGCCCGGAACTCCGCCACGCTCGACGCGCCGTGCCGCTTGGACAGCGGCGCATGGTCGGGGCCGAGGACCAGCGAGAGATGAGCAAACTGCGGCGGCGTCTCGCCAAGGGCGCGGTAGATCAAGCATTGCCGTGGCGTGTTGGGGACGTGGTCTTCGCCGCGCACCACCAGCGAGATGCGCATCGTCACATCGTCCACGACCACGGCGAAATTGTAGGCAGGCAGCCCGTTCTGCCGCAGCAGGACGAAGTCGCCGATCATCGCGATGTCGGTCGTGATCGGTCCACGTACGAGGTCGGTGAAGGTGACCGCCGCCTCGACAGGCACCCGGAAACGCAGTGCCGCCGGTTCGCCGGCCTCGACGCGGGCACGCGCCTCGGCCGGGTCCAGGTGGCGACAGGTGCCGGCGTACTGTGGCGTCCTTCCCTCACGGACCGCAGTCTCGCGGGCGGCCTCGAGGTCGGCTGGCAAGCAGAAGCAGTCGTACGCATGCCCGGCATCGCGCAGGCGGGCTGCGTACTCCCGATACACGGGTAGGCGCTCACTCTGGCGGTAGGGTCCAACGGCCCCGCCACGATCGGGCCCCTCCTCCCAGTCGAGACCGAGCCAACGCAGATCCTCGAGGATGCCGTCGGCCGAGGCCCGCGTGGACCGCGCCTCATCGGTGTCCTCGAGCCGCAGCACGAACGTGCCACCCTGGCCGCGCGCGAGCAGCCAGTTGAAGAGCGCAGTCCGGGCGTTGCCGACATGGAGGTGACCCGTCGGACTGGGAGCAAAGCGCACGCGCATCGAATCATTATCGGGGATCGGGTTCCCGATAACGCGATGGGGAGGCGAGACGCGCGCGATCGTGAACGCACTCTTCCCGATCCAGGCGGCCAACGAGGTGCGGTTGTTTGGTTGGCCGCTCGGTCTCACGCGCCAGGATTAGGTAAGCCGTGAACCTCCGTCTCAGCCCCGCTCGAGGAGCGCGACCGCGTGGACAATCATCGCGTCATCGAGCCCAGGCGTCCCCTCGGGTGTCTTGCCCTTGACGCTGACCCGGTCCGGCGTGCTGGCGAGCACCTCTGCCAGCGACGCGCGAATGGCGTCAGCCAGTCGTCCGATCTTGGGCCGATGACAGATGACCACCAGGTCGAGGTTTCCGAGCCGCCATCCCGCTGCCGTCACTCGCGCGAAGCCGTCGCGCAAGAGGCCGAGACTGTCGGCGTCCTTCCATGCCGGGTCAGTGTCGGGAAACAGCCCGCCGACATCACCGAGGCCCGCGGCGCCCAGGACGGCGTCGGTCACCGCGTGACAGACGGCATCGCCATCGGAGTGTCCGGCCAGGCCGTTGACGTCGGGCACGTGCACGCCGCCAACGACCAGCCGACGACCAGCGGCGAACCGATGCGAGTCGTAGCCGATGCCGATACGCGTCGCCACGACGGGCGCGACGGGTGCCTCCCCTGCCAGCGTGCGGCGCGCGCGCGCCAAATCCTCTTCGGTCGTGATCTTCACGTTGTCGGCGTGTCCTTCCACTACGTGGACGCGATACCCGAGTTGCTCGGCCAGCGCGGCCTCGTCGGTGACGTCGGCGCCAGAGGTCATCGCTGGCAGCAGCACGTCGATCACATCGCGTCTGAATCCCTGCGGTGTCTGC
This sequence comes from Luteitalea sp., assembly GCA_046593715.1. Classification (GTDB taxonomy): domain Bacteria; phylum Acidobacteriota; class Vicinamibacteria; order Vicinamibacterales; family Vicinamibacteraceae; genus Luteitalea. The sequence goes on along the minus strand of JBKJQW010000075.1, from coordinate 26,570 downwards.
GCCAGTGCCAACTGCTCGCGGGGGATGGTGCCCTCGATCCAGCACTGCGCGCCGTCGCAGCCAATGCGCTTCACCGTGTCGTGGACGCTGGCGGCGGCGATAGCCGCGCCAGCACTGGACGCCGCCTCGATCACCCGTGCGATGACCTCGGTGGTCACAAACGGCCTCGCGGCGTCGTGCACCAGCACCACCTGCGCGTCAGCGGGAACGACCGCCAGACCGGCGGCCACCGAGTCCTGCCGTCGCGCCCCGCCTGGTACGACCTCGATCAACTTGTCGGCAGCGGCCCGTGCGGCAAGCGTGCGTGCCGCTGCCAGGTCCTGGTCTGGCACAACCACGACGATGCCGCGCACCAGGGGAGAGGCAGCACAGGCCGCGACGCTGCACTCGAAGATCGTGCGGTCGCCTATCGTCAGCCACTGCTTTGCCACGGGTCCGCCGAGGCGACGTCCCTGGCCCCCCGCGGCGACGACCACGTCGACGATCACGAAAGCATCTCCATACGGGTGGTAAGGTAGCACCCATGCCCCGGCCATCCCGGCTGGCCACCGCCGCGCTCGTGGCCGGCAGCGCGGTCCTGCTCACGTCGAGTGCGCGCACGGTGCTGACGGTGCAGATGCTCGGCGCCAGTGCATTCCCCGCATTCGGGCCATGGCTGGCCGCCGTGGCGGTCTTCACCCTGGCCGTCCTGGCGCTGATGGGCACGCTGACCGGGTTCGGCTCTCCGACACGTTGGCCGTCGCGTCTGCTGCCGGCCGCGATGGCCGGCTCGGCCACCGCGATGTTCATCCTCGTCATCCCCGCGGGGGAAGGCCCTGACGAGCTCGCCCACCTGCAGTACACGCGCTACGTGGCGGTCACCGGCACCCTCCCGTCCTACGTGCCGCCGCCCGACGACGCCTGGCGCGCCGACAGCTACGAGTGGGTGCAACAGCCCACGTACTACATCGCCACCGCCGCAGTGGGGCGAGTGCTCGGCCTGGCCCGCGAGCCGCCACAACTGCGTCCCGATCCGGCGTCACGGCTGCGAGGGGGCACGGGGGTGTCGATCTACACGCACGCACCCGAGACGTCTCGCCAGAACGGGATTCGCCTCATCTGGTGGCTCCGACTGCTACACGTGGGTCTCGCCGCGCTGACCGCCTGGTGGCTGAGCATCGCGCTCCGACGCGCAGGCGCAGGCCCGCGTTTCGCACTGGCGGGAAGCACCTGTCTCGGTCTGGTGCCGCAGGTGTCCGCGCTGATGGGCTACCACTCGACTGACGGGGCGGCCACGGTCGCCGCGGCGATGGCTGTGCTCACGATCTTGCGTGCGGCAGGTCCGGGGGCGAGCGCCCTCACCTACCTCGGTGCAGGAGCAGCCACGGGGCTGGCGTTGTCGATCAAGTTGAGTACGGCGTATCTGATGCCGATGCTGGCGCTGGCTGTAGTGTGGCCCGGGTGGCGCGAGTGGCGCGGCCTGGCGTCACGCTTCGCCGCCGCCGGGGTGGGGGTGTGCCTGACCGGGGCGTGGGTGCCGCTGCGGGAGTGGTGGATCTTTGGCGACCCACTCGGGCGCCAATTCCGGGCCGCGATCCTGGCCGCCGCCGGACTGGCGCCGACGCCCTCGCCCGGTCTCCTCGATCGCGCCATCCTCGAGGTGTGGCGCGTACACGTCTTCGAGTCGTTCTGGGGCCGCTTCGGTTCGCTCGGCGCAGGGCCCCTGCCTGGATCGAGACTCTGGATGCTCTACGCCGCGGTCACGCTGCTGCTGGCCGGCGCCTGCGCGGCCGCGCTGCTGCTCGCGCTGCGGCACCCGCGCCGCAATCGCGGCCTGATCATCGTGGTGACAGGTGCGGTCACCGCCTGTGCGTTGTGGGTCTACGTGACGCTGGTGCCGCGTCCCTACATGGCGATCCACTGGACGCCACGCTACATCCAACCGGCCCTGCCGGTGATGGCGGCGATGGCCACGCTGGGCCTGGCGCGGACCCTGGCCGTGGTGGGTGTGACGGATGCACTCCTCGGGCCCCTGGCCGCTCTCGGTCTTGCCGTGATGGGCGCCGCCTCGCTGGCGACACTTCGGGTCGTCGTGCTGCAGTTTCTCGGCGCCTACTGAAGCCACCGTACCGATGCTGGCTCGTCACGGCCACCCGCGTACTCGGCCAGGCGCGCTCGCGTGAGCGTCACCGCGCGCGCTCCGGCCTCGCGCCCCAGTGTCGCTGGAACGAACAGCACCACCAGCACATCGGTCGTCGATGTCGTCGTCATCGTGCGTGCCGAATCGGAGGTCGGATTGCCGAAGGGCCCCAGGGCATCGGCGAGCGTGAGCCGGCCGTCGACGTTGACGCGGTCCTTGCGGATGCCGTCGTAGCCCTCGCCCTCGCCACCACGCCGGAGGACGACCGGCGGCCGCACCTGGCCGAGGTCGTACAGACCGAAGGAGATCTGCGTCTCGGCCGAGCACCAGTTGACGATGTCGACCAGGTTGTTGACGCGCGGCAACGGATCGCCCCTCCGGACACGTCGCAACAGGGCCTCACTCGACGGCCGTGTCCGCGTCGGATCGATGCCGCAGCGCTTGTACATCACCCGCGTGGCGGCAGTCGCCTCCTCCAGTCCGGTCGCGCCCCGGAGCGCCTCGGCGGCGGCAGTGAGCGACGCCTCGAGCTTGCCATCGTGGGCCTGGACCGTCACGCCGCGCCGCACGATGAGGCACGGCGCCACGATGCCCGCCACATCGGGGGCGACGTCGATCGTCAGGACGTGCGCTCCTGCATCTGCTCGACGGCGCTTCGCACCTGCCGCTCGACGACACCCGCCAGCTGACGCGCCTGCCCCGCCGCGTATCCTGCCGTGGCCACCACCGGCAGCACCTTGACGCGGACGTGCCCCGGGCACGTCATCAGTCGTCCCTTCAGCATCACGTGACGGGTGCCATCGAGCGACACCGGCACGATCGGCAGGCCCGCCTCGATGGCGAGCAGGACAATGCCGCCGCGAAAACGGGCCACGGCCCCATCCTCGCTGCGAGTGCCCTCGGGAAAGACCACGATCGACACCTTCTGCCGCATCAGCTCCTTGATCTGGAGCATCGTCGAATTGCCAGGGTTGCTGCGGTCCACGAGCACATGCCCGGACCGGCGGAGATGCCAGCCGAGAAAGGGCACCTGGCCGAGCGAGGCCTTGGCGAGGATGCGGAGCTGGAACGGCAGGTGCCAGAACAGGACCGGGATGTCGTAGATGCTCTGGTGGTTGGCCAGGAACAGGTACGGCTGATCCCGCGGCACGTGCTCGAGCCCCTCGATCGTCACCGACACCCGGGTCGTCTTCAGGATCAGCCAGGCCCAGGCCCGTGCACAGCGGTGCGCCAGGTGGCCCTGCCGATCGACGAGCAGCGACAACAGCGACAACGTCCCGAGGACGATGGTGTACAGGGCGATGGCGGGGATGAGGAAGAAGACCGTCCGCCACCAGTGGAACGGAGGCACGGCCATCAGGCGGGGTCAGGTTTGCGGGATGACACGGGAACGTCGGAACGAGGCGGTCTGGGTGGCCGGAGGTGTCGGTGTGGCGGCGGTCACGTCGCCCTCGGCGTGGGTCCGTTGCGACTCACCGGTCGGGTCGATGTAACGACCGAAGATCATCTTGCCGGCGGTGGTCTGGAGCACACTCGTGACCACGACGTCGATGTTCTTGCTGATCATCTTGCGGCCGTTGTCCACGACCACCATCGTTCCGTCGTCGAGATAGGCGACGCCCTGGTTGTACTCGCGGCCTTCCTTGAGGATGAAGACCTTCATGTACTCGCCGGGCAGCACCACCGGCTTGAGCGAGTTGGCGAGCTCGTTGATGTTGAGGACGTGGACGCCACGCAGCTCGGCGACCTTGTTCAGGTTGAAGTCGTTGGTGACGATCCGACCTTCGAGCGATCGCGCCAGTTCGATGAGCTTGAGGTCGACTTCCTTCACGTCGGGGAAATCGACGTCGGAGATGACCACGTCGAGGTTGGTCATCTTCTGGATCTTCTGGAGGATGTCGAGGCCGCGGCGACCGCGGTTCCGCTTCATCGGATCGGAGGAGTCGGCCACAAACTGCAGTTCCTTCAGGACAAACTGCGGAATCACCAAGGTGCCGTCGAGGAAGCCGGTCTCGCAGATGTCGGCAATGCGGCCGTCGATGATCACGCTGGTGTCGAGGATCTTGAAGTGCTTCTTCGGGGCGGTCGCGCGGAACAGGCTGATCAGCCGTGCGGGCTCGAGCCACTCGCCCTTCCGGCCGCCGACGACCAGCCCCACGTAGCTCAGGGCGAGCAGCGTGACGGTGTGCAGGAAGGCGACCCTGCTGTCGGTGGTGTCGGCCCAGAACAGCGTGGTGGTGATGGTCTGCGCGATGCTGAGGCCGATGGTCCCCCCGATGACGGCTCCGAGGATCGACGACACCGCCGTGTCACGCAGTTGCGCCTCGAAGACGACCACCAGGCCGGCCAGGCCGGCCCCGAACAGGACGTTGACGAGCGCCATCTCGTGAACCGGCCGGACCAGCGAAGCCGAGTACGCGACCGCGGCCACGAAGAGCACGCGGGCAAAGACGAACCAGGTCATGCACGACCCCGATAGATGAAAGCTCAACGAGCCCGAACACCGCGCGCGCCGTGATGAAGGGGGGGAACGGCCGCGCGACGGCAGCCGACATCATACGCCCATCAATCCCATCCGATCACCTCGTCGAGGGCCTCGGCCACGGTCCGCACCCCAATCACCTCGCACCCCGCGCCGCCCTCCTCGGGTACCGCATTGCCGGCAGGCACGACACAGCGTGTGAAACCCATCTGCGCGGCCTCCCGCACCCGCAGCAGTGACTGTCCGGTGGCCCGCACTTCCCCGGCCAGGCCCACCTCCCCGAAGATGGCCGTCCCGGCCCGGACCGGCCGGTTTCGGACACTGGAGACGATGGCCGCGACTACGCCGAGGTCGGCCGCCCGTTCGTCGACGGTGAAGCCACCGGCGACGTTGACAAAGACGTCTTCACCCGCCAGGTTCAACCCGGCACGCTTCTCCAGCACCGCCAGCAGCAGGGCGAGCCGCTGTTGGTCCACGCCGTTGGTCATGCGTCGGGCACTGCCGTAGACGCTGCTGGATACCAACGCCTGCACCTCGACCAGGATGGGCCGAGAGCCCTCCATGCAGCACAGGACCGCGGACCCGGGCGCTCCGAGCTGGCGCTCGGCCAGAAACAGCGCCGACGGGTTGGCAACCGGCTGCAGCCCGGTGCCGGTCATCTCGAACACCCCCAGCTCGCTGGCGGCGCCAAAGCGATTCTTGACCGCCCGGATGATGCGGTGCGTGTGGTGGCGTTCGCCCTCGAAGTACAGCACCGTGTCCACGACGTGCTCGAGGACCTTGGGTCCGGCCAGCCCGCCGTCCTTGGTCACGTGGCCGACCAGCACGGTGGGGAGGTTCTGCCCCTTGGCCGTGAAGAGCAACTGGGTGGCGGCCTCCCGAATCTGGCCGACTGTCCCGGGCGCCGAGGTCAGCTTGGTGGAGTAGACCGTCTGAATCGAGTCCACGATCAGCAGCGCCGGGCGGAGCCGCTCCACTTCCTCCAGGATGCGCTCGGTGCACGTCTCGGCCAGCAGATACAGGGGGGCGTGTCCGACGCCAAGGCGCTCGCCGCGACCCTTGACCTGATGCTCGGACTCTTCACCTGAGCAGTACAGGACCGGGCCGGTGCGCTGCGCGAACTCGGCCGCGGCCTGCAGGAGCAGCGTGCTCTTGCCGATGCCGGGTTCGCCACCGAGCAGCACGAGACTGCCGGGCACGAGGCCGCCGCCGAGCACGCGGTCGAACTCGCCGATGCCGGTGGTGATGCGCTCGGCCTGGAGCATGTCGACATCGGCATACAGCCGCGCCCGCGACCCAGGTCCACCCAGACTGGGACGGGCCGGGCCAGCCGACAACGGCGGCGACGCGGCTTCCTCCGCATACGTATTCCACGCGCCGCAGTCGGGACAGCGCCCGAGCCACTTGGGCGATTGCGCACCGCAGTTGGTGCAGGCAAACACGGTACGGGGGGCTTTGGACATCAAGGACCGGGGCGAACGCAGAAGAGAGAACGGCGCAGGACCAGGCGAGGTGCTGCTGCCAGTGCTCCCTCACGATACCCCACGCACTGCCTCGTCATGCAGATGGCACGAGGGGCACCGCCTCGGCCGCCCGGGTCCGGCTCACGCGTTCGGTGCGTCGTTCTCCGTCACCGGTTGGTCCCGCGCGTACTCCCGCTGGATCCGCGCCCCGAGGCGGCACAGCAGCTCCCACGGCACCGTCCCGATCGTCGCGGCCACCTCACGCACGTCGACGTGCTCCTCGCCCTGGCGGCCGAGCAGCACCACGTCGTCGCCAGGCGAGACATCCAGACCGGTGACGTCGATCGACAGCATGTCCATGGAGACCCGGCCGACGATCGGCACGCGCCGCCCCCGCACCAGCACCACGCCGAGGTTGCCGAGTCGCCAGTCGAGGCCGTCGGCATAGCCAGCCGGTACCACGGCGACGGTCCGCGGCCCCTCGGCACGATAGGTCTGTCGGTAACCGACGCCTTCCCCATCACGCACGCCCTTGACGGCGACGATGCGGCTGCGGAGCGACAGCACCGGCTCGAGGTCGAGGGTGGTCATCAGCGGCGGCGGCACGATGCCGTACAGCAGCAGCCCGGGCCGCACCGCGTCGAACCACACCCGCTGGTCGCGCAACAGCGCCGTGCTGTTGGCCGCATGCGCGGACGTGGTGCGCAGGCCGAGGCCGGCGGCGATGTCGCGAGCGGCGGTGAAATGATCCTGCTGCTGGGCGAAGTGCTCGGCCTCGGGCTCGTCGGCGCTGGCAAAGTGCGTATAGAGCGCATCGACGCGCAACGACGGGGCCTCGAGGATCGACGGCAGCGTCCGGCGCAGGTTGTCGTGCCGGAGGCCGAGGCGATGCATGCCGGTGTCGATCTTAACGTGGCAGCCGAGCACGACATGGCGCTCCGCCGCGGCGGCCGCCAGGGCGCGGCCGGCCCACGGCGACGAGATGGTGGGCGTCAGGCGATGCGAGAAGATGCCCTCGAGATCGGAGACACCGAGCGCGCCGAAGATCAGGATCGGGCCCGCCACGCCCGCCTCGCGCAGCGCCACGCCCTCATCGACATCGGCGCAGGCCAGCATCGCGACGCCCTCGGCTTCGAGGGCCAGCGACACCGCCGCCGCGCCGTGCCCATAGGCATTGGCCTTGACCACCGCGATGATCCCGGGCGGCCGGGATCCCGTCGTCATCGCGCCATCGTCGAGGAGGCCGCGGATGGCCCGCACGTTGCGCCGCAGCGCGTCGAGATCGACGCGCGCCACCGTGTGTCGCACCTTAGTAGTCGCCGCCACCGCGCTCGAGGTTCTCGAAACGCGTGTAGTCGCTGATGAAGGCCAGCTTGACGGTACCGACCGGGCCATTACGCTGCTTGGCGATGATGATCTCGGCCTCGCCCGTGTCCTGATCCTCGGGCCCCTTGTAGCGGTCCTCGCGGTAGATGAACATCACGACGTCGGCGTCCTGCTCGAGGGCGCCCGACTCCCGGAGGTCGGAGAGCTGCGGGCGGTGGTCGGCGCGCGCATCGGGGGCTCGACTCAGCTGTGACAGGATCAGCACCGGCACGTGCAGCTCCTTGGCCAGGCCCTTCAGCGAGCGGGAGATGCTGGTCAGTTCCTGCTGCCGGTTCTCGAACCGGCCCCGCCCCTGCATCAGCTGCACGTAGTCGACCACGAGCATGTCGAGCCCGTGCTCGGCCTTGAGCCGACGCGCCTTGGCGCGCATCTCCAGCACCCCGATCGTCGCGCTGTCGTCGAGGAAGATCTTGGCCATCGACAGCTTCTCGGCCGCCTGTGCGATCGCCGGCAGGTCACGCTCCAGCAGCATGCCCTGGCGCAGCCGCTGAGAATCGACGCGGGCCTCGGAGGTCAGCATGCGCATGAACAGCTGCTCCTTGGACATCTCGAGGCTGAAGACGCCGACGACCTTGCCGTGCTCGAGCGCGGCGTTCTGGGCCATGTTGATGACAAACGACGTCTTGCCCATCGACGGCCGCGCCGCGATGATCACCAGGTCGCTCGGCTGCATCCCGGACGTCTTGTGATCGAGGTCGTAGAAGCCGGTGGGCACGCCGGTGACCAGGCTCTTGAACTGCTGCAGCTTCTCGACGGTGTCGAGCGCGGAGTCGACCAGGTCCGACAGTGGCGTGAAGCCTTCGCCGATGCGCGCGTCGGCGATGCTGAAGATGCTGCGCTCGGCCTCGTCCAGGATCTCGCTGGCATCCCGGTCGGCGTCATAGGCGTCCGAGGCGATCTTGCTGGCCTCGGTGATGAGGCGGCGCAGCGTCGCCTTCTCCTTGACGATCTGGGCGTAGTGCTCGACGTTGGTGGTGCGCGGGACCCCGTCCACCAGCCGCGTGATGTAGGCCGGTCCGCCGACCTTGTCCAGGGCGTCGGCCCGCGACAGCGACTCGGCGAGCGTCACCAGGTCGATGGTCGTGCCGCGCTCGCTCAAGCGGATCATGTGCTCGAGCAGCAGCTGGTGCGCCTCGCGGTAGAAGTCCTCCGGCTGCAGCACTTCGACGGCCGCGTTGATGGCGTCGTTGCGCAGGAGGATGGCACCGAGCACGGATCGCTCCGCGTCGAGGTTGTGGGGCTGCGTACGTTCGTTCATGGGGAGCCGGGGACAGGAGTGTAGCCACAAACGAAGAACCCGTCACTGTTGACAGTGACGGGTTCTTCGCTGCGTCAGCGTGTGCCGCGTGTCAGGCGGGCGGGGCGGACGGCTCGGCCGCGCCTTCGGCCGTGACGTGCACCTTGACTTCGGCGGTCACCTCGCGGTGCAGTCGCACCGGTACGGCGTACTCGCCAACGGCCTTGATCGGATCCGGGAGCTGGATCTTGCGGCGATCCACCTCGAACCCCTGCTTGGCCAGCGCCTCGGCGATGTCGGCCGATGTCACAGACCCGAACAGCTGGTTGTTCTCGCCGCCGGCACGACGCGTGAACGACACCTCGGTCTGCGCAAAGCGCGTCGCGAGGGCCTGGGCCACCGCACGCTCTTCCGCAGTCTTGGCCGCTGCCGCCTTCTTCTCGTGCTCGATCTGCTTCTTGTTCCCGGCTGTGACGGCCAGGGCGAGCTTGCGCGGCAACAGGTAGTTGCGCGCGTAGCCCGGGGCCACCTTCACCAGGTCGCCACGCTCGCCGAGGTGCTCGACCTGTTGTTTCAGGATGAGTTCGATCATCGTCGTGTCTCCCTCAGTCGGTCGCGAATGGGAGCAACGCCAGGAAGCGCGCCCGCTTGATGGCGACCTGCAGCTTGCGCTGGTACTTGGCGCTGGTGCCGGTCAGACGACGCGGCTGGATCTTGCCGCGCTCGGGGACGAACTGCGAGAGCATCCGGACGTCTTTGTAATCGACGTAATCGATCTTCTCCGTGCGGAACTTGCAGACGCGCTTGCGGCGGAAACCGCCGCGGCGCCCACCGGCACCGGCACCGGCACCGCCGCCGCTGCGCTCGCCGCGCGGACCACCGCTGCGGCCGCCACGGCCGCCACGTTCGTCGCCCTGGTTCGGGTTGTCGATGCTCATCTCATGTCCTCCCCATCATCGTTGTTGTCCAGAGCCGCCTGCTTGGCCAGCAATTCCTCGGCCGTCGGCTCCGGCGGCAGGCCACGCGCCACACGGCGACGACGGGTCTCGTCGTCACGACGCTGCTTGGCGCGCGCGGCCTTCTGCAACTCCTCGTCAACGCGAACGACGAGGTGGCGGATGATCGTGTCGTTGACCTTCAGTCGGCGATCGAGCTCCTTGACGAGTTCGCCGTCGAAGCTGAAGAGGAGGACGACGTAGTGTCCTTCCTTGTGTCGGCCGATCTGGTAGGCGAGGCGGCGGCGGCCCCACACGTCGGTCTTGTCGATGGTGCCGTTCGCCTTGGTGATGATGCCCTCGACCAGGGTCTGCAGCTCGGTGAGCTGATCCTCGGTCGCGTCGGGCGAGGCGATGTAAACGAGTTCGTACTGTTTCTGTGCTGTCATTCGGCCTCCTTCTGGCCTGAACGGCCACTGCGGGCTCCCCTCGACTCGCACCGACACCCGGAAGTGTCGGCGCTGCTCAGGGCTCCCCCCGCGGTGGCAAGGAGGTGGAGTCGCGCGTGCCCGGAGGCGGCGCGTTGAAGACCTGCATGGTCTTCTCGATACCGTGGCGTGCAAAACACGCGACGGCATCTGCGGCCATGACGACCGCATCGTCCACGACGGGCCGGATATCCGGCGGTATCGCGGACAGGACGTGATCGGCGAGGTCACGACGCGGGTCCCCGCGCCCTACCCCGATCCGGAGCCGTGCAAACAGCTCCGTGCCGAGCACGCCGATGATCGACTTGAGGCCGTTGTGGCCCCCTGCCGACCCGGATGGCCGCACCCGCAGTTGTCCGGCGGGCAGAGCCACCTCATCGAGCACCACGAGCAGGTCCTCGACGGGGATCTTGAAGAATCGCAGCAGGTCGCCCACGGCGCCACCGCTGCGGTTCATGAACGTCAACGGCTTGACGAGCAGCAGCTCGCCCTCGCCCCGCACCCGCGCCATCAGCGCGTCTGCAGGAGCACTTTCAAACGCCACCGCGTGTCGTGCCGCCAGGGCATCCAGCGTCATGAACCCGACGTTGTGCAGCGTGTCCCGGTACTTCGCACCGGGATTGCCGAGCCCCACAACTAGTTTCATTTGCAATGCGAAATGTGCAAGGTGAAATTGAAGGACCGCCCGCGCCGGGGTAATGCAAATTTCACATGTCAAATCACCCATTGCGCAATGCTATTTGTCTTTGGTCTCCGGCTTGCCCTTCTTGGCAACCTCGGGCTCGGCCACCGCGGGCGTCGCGGCGTCGTCAGCGCCGACGCGCGCTGTGACGACGTGCACCAGCAGCATGTCCGCGGAGCTGATCGAGGTCCACTTCTGATCCTTGGTGACGTCGCGCACATGCACGCCATCGCCAATCATCAAGCCGGAGACGTCGATGTCGATGTGCTCGGGAATCTCGGCCGGCAGACTCTCGACCTCGATCTCGCGGTGCACGAAGTCGAGCACACCGCCCTGCACCTTCACGCCGCGCGGCTCGCCATGCAGGCGGACCGCCACCTTGACCTGCACCTTCTTGTTCAGGTCGACCCGGTAGAAGTCGGCGTGCAGCAACTGTTGCGTCACCGGCTGCAGCAGGTAGTCCTTGACGATGACCTTGGTGGTCGCGCCTCCCACCTGCAGATCGATCAACGTGTTCAGGCCCGACTCCGAGTGCAGGAGCCGCGAGAGTTCCTTCGGGCTGACCGAGACCGACTCCGGCTCGGGCCCGCCGCCGTAGATGACCGCGGGAATCTGGCCGGCCACCCGCAGGCGGCGCGCTTCGTTCTTGCCGCGGCTGTCGCGGATGACGGCTTCGAGTGTGGTGTCCATGTCTTCTACTTTCCTACTCTCAGGCTGGCCTCGACCCGCCGCGGGTTCGGCGGAGACGTCGGAGATCCGGCCCTACCATTGGGTAATCCATACGAGTCGGCCCGTTCGCCGATTCGTCCGAGTGTCATACGAACAACGACGAGACCGAGGTCTCCTCGTGGATGCTGCGAATGGCCTGGCCGAGCAGCCGGGCGACCGACAGACACACGATCTTGGAGGAGGAGGCACAGGCCTCGCTCTGCGGAATCGTGTTGGTCACCACCAGCTTCTCGATGGGCGACTGCTCTATCCGCGCAATCGCCGGTCCAGAAAGCACCCCATGCACCGCGCAGGCGATGATCCGCTCCGCGCCGTTGACCTTGAGTGCCTGCGCCGCCTTCACAATCGTGCCGGCGGTATCGATGATGTCGTCCTGCAGCACGCAGGTCCGACCGCGGACGTCGCCAATGACGTTCATCACTTCGGCCGCGCCGGTCTCGGTGCTGCGGCGCTTGTCGATGATCGCCAGGTCCGCGCCAATCCGCTTGGCATAGGCGCGAGCCCGCTCCGCACCGCCCGCATCCGGGGAAACCACCGTCACGTTCGGAAAGCTCTGCCGCGCCAGGTAGTCGATGATGACCGGCGCGGCAAACAGATGGTCCACCGGGATGTCGAAGAACGCCTGAATCTGGGCCTTGTGCAGGTCCATCGTCAGGATCCGGTTGGCCCCCGCGGCGCTCAGCAGGTTGGCCACCAGTTTGGCCGAGATCGGCACCCGTGGCTTGTCCTTGCGATCCTGCCGCGCGTAGCCGTAGTACGGAATCACCGCCGTGATGCGTGACGCCGATGAGCGCCGAAACGCATCGATCATCACGCAGAGTTCCATGATGTTGGCGTCCACCGGCCGCGAGGTCGGCTGCACGATGAACACATCGGTGCCCCGGATGTTCTCGTCGATCTGAAACGAGACCTCGGTGTCGGGAAACCGTTGAAGGCGTGCCTGCCCCGGCGCCACGCACAGGAAATCCGAGATCTCCTGAGCGAGTAGGGGATGGGCACTTCCTGAGAACACCTTCAAGTTGGATCGCGCCATCGCCGCCCGTCAGAGTCCCTGCACGCCGTCACCGCCTCCGCGCGGCCACCCTGTACGCGCCGGGCGCGAACAGATTGGCTGGGGCGGAAGGATTCGAACCTTCGAATGCGGGATTCAAAGTCCCGTGCCTTACCGCTTGGCGACGCCCCAGTGTCGGCCAAAGACGCGCCGGTTCGCCCCGATCCGGCGTCGCACACCCCCCGCGGCCCCCGTCTCCGCCGACGAGTCAGCGGCACTGGCGGCAAGTGAAGGCCCTCCGGGGACACGTCCCTCGAGGTGCGCAAACCGATAGCGTACACGAATGCTGTCGGCCTCGACAAGCATTCGTGGACCTCCGCTGGGCCGGAGTGACGCCGACGCCAACCCTCGGCCGGCCCGTCTCAGCGCCTGGGGACGCACGCGGTGCGCTCGGCGTAGGCGGGCCGGTCGAGCAGCACGGTGTGCCAGACCTGAGTACCCTCCGGCCACTGGTCCACGACGCGCGAGAGGTCGGCGCCGGGGTCGAACAGGCCGACGCAGGCCGAGCCGCTGCCCGACATCGCCGCCAGCCTCGCTCCGGAGTCCCGAAGGCGGGCCACGACGCGGCCGATCTCCGGGTGCCGTGCCACCACCGGTCCTTCCAGGTCGTTCGTGCACTGGTCGAGGCACACGCCACGGAGGGCCTGCGGCGCCCGATCCGGGCCGCGTCCCGGCCCTGACCCGCGCCGAGCTCCCCGGGCGCTGTCGTCGTACCACCGATAAGCGTCCCCGGTGGACACGCCAAATGGTGGCCGCACCAGCAGGACAGCGGCGGACGCCACGTCGGGCAGCGGGGTCAGCCAATCGCCCACGCCTTCGCCCAACATCGTGCCGCCCCAGGCGAAGAAGGCCACATCGGCTCCAAGCGGTCGGATCACGTCAGCCAGTTCAGCGGCGGCGAGGACGCGCCCAGCAGCGGCGGCCACCAGGCGTGCGGCGGCCGCGGCATCGGCGCTACCCCCGCCCAGTCCAGCTTGGGCCGGCACCTGCTTGTCGAGGTCGAGCTGCCATCCGTCGAGCGTCACGCCGAGGTGGACCGCCATGGCCGTGGCGCCCTTCCAGGCCAGGTTGCTCGCGTCGGTCGGGACGCCCACCGTGTCGCAGGTGATCGCAAACGGGCCCGGGCGCGCGAGGAGGGTGAGCTGGTCGGCCAGCCCGATCGACTGCAGGACGGTCGTGAGGAGGTGATAGCCGTCATCGCGGACGCCGACCATCCGCAGGTCCAGGTTGACCTTGGCTGGCGCGGCCGTGGTCCACCGCACGCTCAGCGCTCCGCCAGACCGCGACTGCGGCGCAGGTCGGCGAGCGACAACTCGCGAGCCCCCGGCGGCACCTCCACGCGAAGGGCACCCTCGGGCAGCGCGACGAGTGCCTCCGGGGAGTCGAGGGCAAACACGGCATCGGTCTGCCCGCCTGTCGCGCCGGCCCGGGTCGAGGGCCGCAACCTGATGGCGGTGGGCCAGCCGGCGGAGGCCCGCGTGTACTCGATCCGCCACCGGGCATCCTCGGCCGCCACCAACAGGGGCACTCCGCCGACGCCCGCACGCAGCCACACGGATCGGCCCTGATCGAGATCGAGCCGTGTCCAGGTGTCGCCAAACGTCGCCCCGCCAGTCACCTCCCAGTCGGCGAGACCGCAACCGGAGACGATGGCCAGCAGGTCCGCAGGCGACAACGCCACGCCGACGACGGCATCGAGCAGCTGGGATGCGGAGGGCCCCCGGGCGACGGCTGTCTCGCGCGGCAACAACAGCAGGGCCTCGCCCGGCCGCGCGGCCAGGACGAACACCGGCGCGCCAAACGGCGCAAGGCCCTCGAGCCGCATCGACTCCGCGGTGACCCCGACCTGTAAGGTCCCTCGCACGCGTTCGCCGTCGATGCGTCCCGACAGGCGCAGGTCTGCCGTGACCGCCGGGTGCGACTGGCACGAGGTCCGGGCCGCTCGTTCCGCGGCCGCCACGTCGGCGATCGGCGTCCCTGCGCCGGGAGGCAGATCCAGGCGTACCTTGGGGGCACATCCGGCCAGCATGGCGAGGAGCAGCGCCACGAGCCCGCCAGCACGCAAGACGTCAGCGACCACGCGCGCGGGCAATCTTGGTCTTGATGGCGGCGGCATCGATCGAATCGCCATCGCCAGCCAGGGCACGCTCCCAGGCCGCAATCGCCCCGGCGTCCTCGCGCAGGGCCATCAGCACATCGCCGAGGTGGTCCTGGATGACGGAGTTGGCCTTCGAGAGATCGGCGGCCCGTTCCAGGTGCTTGCGAGCCTGCGCGGGTTTGCCCTGCTTGTAGTAGGCCCAACCGAGGCTGTCGAGGTAGGAGCCGTTATCGGGGTCGGCCGCCAGCGCCTTCTCGATCAGTTGGACGGCCTCGTCCAACGGGCCGCCGTCCTCCACCAGCATGTACCCGAGATAGTTCAGGGTTGGGGCATGCGCCGGCTCCACTTCGAGGGCCCTGCGGAATGCCTGCTTGGCCTCAGGGCGGCGCGCGAACCGCTCGAGGATGGCGCCGCGCTGGAACCAGTACACCACCTGGTCGCGAAACGTCGGCTCGGCTTCGGCCAGCAGCGCCATGGCCTGGGGTTCGCGCCCGGCATCGGCAAGCGTCGTGGCCAGCGCGAGGGTCACCGACGGGTCCTCGGGGCGCTGCGCGCGTTCCTCTTCCAGGATCGCCACCGCCTCGTCGGCACGGTTGGCACCAAGGTACGCCTGCGCGAGCAAGCGGCCCACCTGCAGATCCCCGGGACGCGCCGTGCGGATCTCCCGCCCCAGCGCGATGGCGCGGTCGAACCGCCGGCTCATGAGCAAGGTCTGCAACAGGTACGCGTCCAGTATCGGGTCGGGCCGCGCCGTCCGCAACGAGTCGACCATCGCGATCGCGGCGTCGTGCTGTCCGAGCGCCATGTGCGCACTGGCCAGGCGCATGGTCACGCCCATGGCCGACTGCGCGTTGCCGATGCGCCCCTTGTCGACAATCGGTGTGAGGACCTCGATCACCTTGGCGTGGTCGCGGCGGTCGGCGTACACCTGCGACAGGACGACCGGGCCGCGCACGTCGGCTGGCGCAATCGCCATGAGCGCGCGGGCCGTCTGCTCGGCGCCTTCGCCATCGCCGAGTTCACGCTGGGTCTGAGCCAGCAGGTAGCGCGCCTGTAACTCGGTGGGCCGCGATTCGATGATCTGCTCGAGCACCTTTTTGGCGTCCTCGGGGCGGTCAGCGCTGAGCAGCGCCGTGGCTTGGCGCACGCGCAGCTCGACGGCGTTGGGGTTCTCCTGCGCGGCCAGGCCGTAGGCTTCGGCCGCCTGCGTCCAGCGCCGCGCCTTCTCGAACAACTCGGCCTGCTGCAGCCGGGCGCGGAAGAAGCGCGGCTCGACGGCGAGGATGTCCTCGAGCACCTGCAGCCCTTCGGCCGACTGCCCCGCCCGCTCCAGCGCCTGGGCCAGCAACGCACCCGCCTCGAGAGCCCCGTTTTCGACCTGGTACACCGGTCGCAGCACCTTCACGGCGTCCGCGGGACGATCCACCTGCAGGTACAGGCGGCCTAGGACGACAGGGACGTTGAGGTCGTAGGCCCGCCCGCTGGCCGCCTTCTCGAGATGGCCGATGGCTTCTGTGACAGCGGCGCGGTCACGCGGGGGCGCGCTGTCGCCCTGCATCACCGAGTTGGGCACCCCGAGCATGCCGAGCATCCAATGCGCATCGGCGTTGTCGGGATCGAGTTCCAGAGCCCGCTGCGCGGCCTTCTGTGCGTCGCCGGACCGGTCGTGGCGGGCGTAGAGCTGCGCCAACTCGGTGAGGATGCCCGGCGAGGCATCGAGCGCGGATGCTTTCTCGAGGGCGGCCATGGCTGCGGGGGCGTCACCGGCCGCCTCCAGGCGTCGAGCCTCGAGGAACGCCTGATAGGCCTCGGCACGCGCGGCAGAGCGAGGCACGGCCCCGGCCGGGGGGCCAGCCTGGACGGCCAGCGTCAGGACCAGCAGGGCGAAGGAGAGCATAGGGAAGATTATCGGGTGCCTTGTGATTGTGGTCTATAGTCGCCGCCGTGCGCGTCTTGCTCGTGCGGCTGCGCCTGATCGGCGACGTGGTGTTCACGACGCCTGTCATCGGAGCGCTCCGGCGGGCCTGGCCCGATGCGCATCTGGCCTATCTGGTCGAGCCGGCGGCCGCACCCATCGTCGATCACCATCCGGCTCTCAACCAGGTCATCCTGGCGCCTCGCTCGCGCGGCTGGCGACGCGTGCGTGACGACCTCCAGCTGGGCCTGCGGTTGCGCCGTGACCGTTATGACCTCGTCCTCGACCTCCATAGTGGGCCTCGCGCCTCATGGCTGACCTGGCTGAGCGGTGCGCCCAGGCGGGTCGGCTTTGCCGTGCAGGGCCGTCACTGGCCCTACACCGACGTGGTCTCGCGCCCCCGCGAGCTTCGGGCCCGGCATTCGGTCGAGAACCAGTGGGACCTCCTGTTGCCGGTGCTGCCGGAACTCGGCGCCCCTGACCCGGCCACCGACCCGGTCACCATGACGCATGCCCCCGGCGCCGACGCCAGCGTCGAGGCGTGGATGCAGCGCGAGCGCCTCGATTGGACCCACGCGCTGGTCGTGGTCCACGTCAGCGCCGGCAATGCCTTTCGACGATGGCCGCTGGCCTCTTTTGTCGAGCTGGCAGCGAGGCTCGCCGCAGGCGACCCCAAACGTCGTATCATCCTGACGTCTGGACCCTCTGAGGCGGCTGCGGCCGCCGACGTAGTCCGCCTGGCGCGCGCGCGCCGGCCGTCCTCGCCCGAGGCTGTTCGCACCTGCGGGGATATGACGTTGGACGAGTTGCATGCCCTGGTCGGTCGGGCGCGGCTGTACATCGGCGGAGATAGCGGGCCGTTGCACGTGGCTGCGACCACCAGGACGCCAATCGTGGGGCTGTACGGGCCGACGCTGCCGGTAAGGTCGGCGCCGTGGCGTGACCCGCAGCTCTGGAGCGCGGCCGTGGACGTAGGGGAGTTGCCCTGCCGGCCGTGCGAACAACGCGTTTGTGCGCCCGGAGATTTCCGGTGCCTGACGCACATCACCGTCGACGCGGTCGTCGCGGCAGCCGAACGAGCGCTTGCGCTCCCGGCGCCGTCCGGGCCCGTCGCCTGAGAAGGATGTCGAGCACGACGTGACCGCGCCGGCACTGCGAACTGCACGTATGGACCGCCTCGAGACGCTCTCGCTGTCGGTGCTCCTGTGCTTTGTCGCCGCGCTGCAGTTGTCGGTGGCGGCCTCAGGAGTGCTGCTCGCCCTCACGCTCCTCTGCTGGGGCGCGCTTCTGGTGATGCGCGAGGAGCAGTTGGAGGTGCCGGGTTTCTTCTGGCCCCTGGCCGCGTACGCCGCGGTGACCCTGATCTCGACAACCGCCTCGGTCGATCCGGGCGTCAGCCTGGTCGACTCCAAGCAGCTGGTGCTCTTCCTGATCGTGCCGCTGGTCTACCGCCTGGCGCGCGGCCATCGGGCGCACCTGTTCGCGTCGGTCATCATCGCCGTCGGCGCAGCAAGTGCCTTGGTGGGCCTGTTCCAGTACGGCTTCCTGCACTTCGACAACCTGGGACGGCGACCGCAGGGTGCGCTCACCCACTACATGACGTATTCGGGCGCGCTGATGCTGGTGGCGTGCGTGGCGGCGGCGCGCCTGCTCTTTGGCAGCCGCGATCGTGTCTGGCCCCTGCTGGTCCTGCCGGCGGTGCTCGTGGCGCTCGGCCTGACGTTCACCCGGAGCGCCTGGGTCGGGGTCTGCATCGGCATGGCCGTATTGCTGGCCCTGCGTGACCGCCGGCTCGTGTCGGCGGTGCCCCTGGTGCTGGCTGTCGCCGTGGTCCTGGCACCGAGCACCATCACCGACCGCGTCTACTCGATCTTCGACCTGAAGGACCCCACAAATCGTGACCGCTTCGCGATGCTGAAGTCGGGAGCCGCGATGGTCGAAGATCACCCGCTGACCGGCGTCGGCCCTGACCAGGTGAAGGCCGTGTATCAGCAGTACCGCGTGCCCGAATCGGTGCAGCCGCTGAACGTGCACCTGCACAACGTGCCGATGCACATTGCCGCCGAACGTGGTCTGCCCGCGCTGGCCGTGTGGCTGTGGTTTGTGGTCGTCGTCGCGCGCGACCTGTTCCGCCGGGTGCAGCATCGGACCGGCGTGACCCGGGCGCTGGCCGCCGGCGCGCTGGCGTCGCTGGCCGCGATGCTCGGCGCCGGACTGTTCGAGTACAACTTCGGCGATTCCGAGTTCCTGATGCTCCTGCTCGTGGTGCTCACACTGCCCTTCGCGTCAGAGCGCCCCGAGTCGGTCCCCCGGCATCTCTCGTGACCCACGCCATCGGTGAGGCGCGTGCTCGCGCGCTGATCCAGGGATTCCCGGGACGCCGCGTCGTCGTCGTCGGCGACGTGATGCTGGACCACTTCCTGTTCGGCCGCGTCCAGCGGCTGTCGCCCGAAGCCCCCGTGCCCATCGTCGAGTACGACCACGATGACTTTCGGCCCGGCGGCGCCGCCAACGTGGCCATGAACCTCGCGACGCTCGGCGCCACCGTATCGCTGATTGGCGTGGTCGGGGCCGACGATTCGGGGGGACGCCTTCGACAGCTCCTGACCGACGGCGGCGTGGACACGACCCACCTCGTGACTGATGACCACCGGCGCACGACGCGAAAGTTGCGGGTCGTGACGCAGCGGCAGCAGCAGGTCGCGCGTGTGGATTTCGAGAACGATGCCGATATCGCCGGCACGGTCGCCGCCCGGGTCGAGGCCGCCGTCAGGTCGACGTGCGCGGACGCCGACGTCGTGCTCGTGTCCGATTACCTGAAGGGCGTCATCACGAGCGGCACGATGGCAGCGGTGCTCGCTGCGGCCACGCCGAGGGGCGTCGCCGTACTCGTGGACCCGAAGATCCCCCACCTCGATCTGTATCGCGGCGTCACGCTGGTCACGCCCAACCAGGTCGAAGCCGAGACCGCGACGCACGCGCGCATCCGCACCGACGACGAGGCCCGCGACGCGGCCCGACGGTTGCGCGATCGCCTGCACTGCACCTCGGTCGTGATCACGCGAGGCGAACACGGGATGTGGGTGCTCGATGGCACGACCACGCCGGCCACCGAAGCCAACTTCACCGCGACGGCCATCGAGGTATCGGACGTGACCGGCGCGGGCGACACGGTGATCAGCACGATCGCCCTCGCGCTCGCCGCGCAGGCCTCGCTGGTCGAGGCCTCGCAACTGGCCACCGTCGCGGCCGGCGTCGCGGTGGGTCGCTTCGGGGCGGTAGCCGTGACGCGCGACGAACTCGCCGCGCGCCTGGCCACCTCTTAGGTAGGGGCGCCTCCCCGAGGCGCCCTGCGGTTTGGATGCGCTTCCCCGAGGACGCCCGGCGGTAGGGGCGCCTCCCCGAGGCGCCCTTGTCATGGTCGGCGGCACGCTAGTGCCGGAAGTGCCTCCGGCCCGTGAAGACCATCGTCAGGCCGTGCTCGTTGGCCGCGTCGATCACTTCCTGGTCGCGCATCGAGCCGCCAGGCTGCACAATCGCCGTCGCTCCAGTGGCCGCGATGGCGTCCAGGCCGTCGCGGAACGGGAAGAAGGCATCGGAGGCGACCACCGCCCCCTCGAGCGCGCCCTCCCCGGCCTTCATGATCGCCACCTTGACCGAGTCCACGCGGCTCATCTGGCCAGCACCGACGCCGAGGGTCCGATCGGCCGACGCAAACAGGATCGTGTTGGACTTGACGTGCGCGCACACGCGCCACGCGAAGCGCAGGGCCTGCCACTCCTCCGCAGTCGGCTGGCGACTCGTGACCACCTTGAGCTCGCCGTCGGAGCCCCACGGCGCCCTGGCTTCGATCACGCGGTCACGCAGCTGCACCAGTGACGCGCCCAGGATCGATCGCCACTCGAAGGACGCCTCCGCCGCCAGCGCGGCGAAATCAGCCGTGACCACGCGGAGGTTCGCCTTTCTCGCCAGAATGGTGAGGGCCGCCTCCTCAACGGCAGGGGCCACGACGGCCTCGATGAACGTCGAGACGATCGCCTCGGCCGTCGCCACGTCGAGGGGACGGTTCAGGCCGACGATGCCGCCGAAGGCCGACAGGGGATCGGCGTCGCGCGCGCGGACATACGCGTCGGCAGCGTCGGCGCCCGTGGCCACACCGCAGGGATTGGTGTGCTTGATGACGCTGGCCGCCGGTTCGCTGAACTCGAGGACGATGCGGGCGGCCGCATCGAGGTCGAGAAGATTGGTGAAGCTCAGCTCCTTGCCCTGGTGGATCGTCACGCCGCCGAAGCCGGTCGGGCCATCGGCGTACCAGGCTGCTGGCTGGTGCGGATTCTCACCGTACCGGAGCGTTCGGATCCTGGCGTGGCTGCGCGTCACCTCCGCCGGGAACGGGTCACGTTCCGCGACCGGAGTTCGCCTCCCGCCATCGTCAGACATCGTCACGTAAGCAAGTTCGGACGCGATGGTCTGGTCGTAGGCGCCGGTGTGGGCAAAGGCCTTGCGGGCCAGCTCCAGGCGCAGCGACTGCGGGACGGCGTCGGTGCCGGCGGCAAGCGCCGCAAGGACGCGTGGGTAGTCGGACGGATCGACGAGCACGAGCACGTCGCGAAAGTTCTTGGCGGCGGCCCGCACCATGCCGGGCCCACCGATATCGATCTGCTCGATCAGCCCGGGGACGGTCGTGGCAGGGTCGCCCGCGGCCCTGGCAAAGGGATAGAGATTGACGACGACCAGGTCGATCAGCGGGATGCCGTGCTCGACCAGCGAAGCGAGGTGGTCGGGCTTGTCGCGGCGCGCGAGGATGCCGCCGTGCACGCGCGGGTGCAGGGTCTTGACGCGGCCATCGAGCATCTCCGGGACGCCGGTGAGTTCAGACACCTGCGTCACGGCCAGGCCGTCTGCCTCGAGCGATTTCGCGGTGCCGCCGGTGGAGAGCAGGTGATAACCGAGGTCCGAGAGGCCGCGCGCCAGGGGCGCCAGGCCAGTCTTGTCGGACACGCTGATCAGGGCATAAGAAGGCATAGGTCTCGAAAGTGGATGTTTACGTGGCTTGACACTGCTGAGCCGGCGTCGCTATTCTTGCCGGCGCCGGATTCCAGATGAGCAAAAGATGGGCGGGTTTTCCGGCGTCACCGTACGCCCGTGCCTGACGGTCGAGCGTACTTTCTGCCGGCGCGGCCGGCGGTCCACTCAGGCAGGTCAGCACCATGGAACGCATTTCGGGCAAGGTCAAGTGGTTCAACAACGCCAAGGGCTACGGGTTCATCGAGCGCGACGCTGGCACTGACGTCTTCGTGCACTTCTCCGCGATTCAGGGCGCCGGCTTTCGCACGCTGGAGGAAGGACAGCCGGTCGAGTTCGAGATCGTCGACGGTCCGAAGGGACCGCAGGCCGGCAACGTGACCAAGCCAAGCTGAATGCGATGTGCCCGTGGGCGGGCCAGCCACCGCCCACGGATCGCACCGGCGCGGACCGCTGGCCGCGAGGCGCTGGTCACACGTCGGAATCCTCCTTGGTCGGTGCCTTCATGGCCCTGGCCGAGAGATGCAGCTTGCCCGCCTGCCGCGTCACGCGAAACCACACCTCATCGTCAGGATGGCGTTCGTGCAGCGACTTCACCTGGTCCCGGACCAGCGTCGCGAACTTGTGGAACGGCACCACGTCCTGCCCATCCTCACGCCGCGCCTGCATGAGCGCGTCGTACAGATCGCGCAGCTTGTCCATCTCCTGCACCGGGTCGCTCAGGGCCGTGGCGTGCACCACGGCCTCGGGCAGCGGTGCCGGGACAGGCTCGGGCGGGGTCCGAACAAAGGGACCACCACGGCCCTCCTCGCGCGCCCGCACACCGCGGTCCCACAGATCGCCGAACGACGAGTAACGCGCCTGCAGGTTGGTGAACTGGAAGCGGGTGACCGGGCTGTCCATGTGCACCCGGTCGAACCGCTTGAAGGCGCGGTCGAGTGCCGCGCGGCTCTCGACCGGCGGTCGCGCCGAACGGCCGGCAAAGTACATGGTGTACTCGGCTTCGACTTTCTTCAGCTGCGCGGCCAGGGTCTGCAGGTCGCGTTCGAGAGGGCTCGGCAGTGGCACGGTGTCAGTCCTCGGATCGACCGCGGTCCATCCTCGTCAGCGCGGCAGGAGGAACCACGTGAGGGGCAGCCACAACTCCCGCGCGAAGGGCACTGGCCGGTCGTCCACCAGGACATCGCAGCCGGGATGCCGACTGGCGATGACAAACAGGTCGCGCATGCGCCCGACATCATCGGCGTAGAAACGCGCCCGCACCCGGAACGCCTCGCCGACGCCGACCTCACGATACTCAGCCGCGCCCTTGGCGATCTCGACGGCCTGCTGGAAGTCCGGACCTTCGAAACGGGGAAAGACGAGGGTGAACGAGAACGGAATGTCGGCGGCGCCGTACAGGGCGACTCGCAGGTCCGGGTCGAGCGCCGCAAGTTCCTCCGGCGTCGGCTGCTCGGTGAGCTCGACGTACGGCCAGAACCGCTCCTCCGGCTGGTAATCCGGGAGGGCCGTGGGGCGGTCGGCGGGGACGGTCGGCTTGGCTGGCGTATCGGTCATGCGCAGGGGTGCACGGGCGGTCGGGCGGCGCCGCGCAGGCGGGCGCATGCGGCGGACCCGCGGTGGAATGGTAGCATCGCGCCGTGTCCCGAGCGCGCGTGATCCCCGCGGTCGATCACCTGCTGGGGATGCCGGCCGTGCAGGCGATGACCACCGCACATGGCGCCCGTCGCGTACGCCAGGTGCTCGACGCCGAGTTGGCTCGACTGCGGTCGGCACTGGTTGCGGGAGGCGACGATGCCGACTCCCGCGAGGTGGCGAGCGCTCTGATCCTCGAGCGCCTCGACGCCGCGCTGTCACGCGCACGACAACCGTCGCTGCGTCCCTTGATCAACGCCACCGGCGTGGTGATCCACACCAACCTCGGGCGTGCACCGTTGTCGAGCGAGGCACTCGAGGCGATGCGTGTCGTCGGCGCCGGTTACAGCAACCTCGAAGTCGATCTGCAGACAGGCCAGCGAGGCTCACGCCACGACCACCTCGACGCGGCGCTGCGCGAGGCCACCGGGGCCGAGTCCGGCGTCGCGACCAACAACACCGCCGCCGGGCTGACCCTGGCGCTCGCCGCACTGGCCGCCGGACGCGAAGTCGTCATCAGCCGCGGCGAGCTGGTGGAGATTGGCGGCGGCTTCCGGGTGCCCGACATCCTGAAGGGCTCCGGAGCCCTGTTGCGGGAGGTGGGCACGACAAATCGGACGCGGGTGGCCGACTATGCCGCCGCGATGTCCGACCGCACGGCTGCAGTGCTGCGCGTGCACCCCTCCAACTTCCGTGTCGAGGGCTTCACGGCGCGTCCCGCACTTCGCGATCTGGCGGAGCTGGCGCGGCGGTTCAACCTGCCGCTCATCGAAGACCTCGGCTCGGGTTGGCTTGGTCCGGATCTGTTCGATGCCGACGCCTTTCCGCCCGACGCGCGAGTGGCACTGGGGCGGGAGCCCGCCGTGCGGGACAGCGTGAGGGAAGGCGCCGACCTCGTGGCCTTCAGCGCCGACAAGCTGCTTGGGGGGCCCCAGGCAGGGCTGGTCGTCGGCCGAGCCGCGTTGGTGGCGCAGATGCGCCAGCACCCCCTGATGCGCGCGGTGCGCGTCGACAAAGTGACCTATGCCGGGCTCGAAGCCACGTTGCGGGCGTTCACCGGCGGGCGCGCTGCGACCGTGGTCCCGGTGATGCGCATGCTGGCCATGCCGCTCGCCACCATTGAGGCGCGCGCCCAGGCGCTGGCTACCCTGTTGCGGACCAACGGCGTGCCGTGCGACACGGCGCCGGGCCTGTCGACCATTGGTGGGGGCAGCCTCCCTGGCGAGACGCTGACGACCTGCCTCGTGCGCCTCGAGACGCCGTCGCCGGATACGCTGCTCGGCTCGCTCCGCTTTGGCGACCCTGCGGTAATCGCGCGTATTGCCGGCGGCCGGGTGTGCCTCGACCCCCGGACGGTGATGGACGGTGACGATCAGGCGTTGGCGCGAGCCGTGATGCACGCGTGCCGAGCCTGACCCGCCGGTCCTACCCCATCGCACGACCACTCAGCTACACTGGCCTTCCCCTCCAGAAGGACATGGCTTATGCGTACCGTGGCGCGGGTCGCGCTGTTGGTGGCATTTTTCTGCTGGCTCGGCACGGTCCGCTCAGCGCATGGAGCCGAGACCTGGACCGAGGTCCGCTCCGCCAATTTCCGGGTAGTGACAAACGCTGGCGCCCGGGACGCCCGCGAGGTCGCCGCCAATTTCGAGCGGCTGGTCGCCGTGCTGCGCACGACCTCGCGCATCTCGACGCGCAGCGACGTGCCGCTGACCATCGTCGCCGTCAAGTACGGCAAGCAGCTGAAGACGCTGCTCGGCATCGACCGCGACGACATCGCGGGTATCTTCGCCGCGGGCTATGACGCCAACGTCGTCATCGTCCGGCTCGACCTGGACCGCGAAGCTCGCTATCAGGTCGCGTACCACGAGTACATGCACCTGCTCGTGCGCCAGACGATTGGCACCCTGCCATTGTGGCTGAACGAGGGCCTGGCCGAGTTGTTCGGGAACTCGCGTCTCGACACCGACACGGTGCTGATTGGCATGCCGGCCCCCTACCACCTGCACGCCCTGCAGCAGAACAGCCCGCTGCCGCTCGCCCAGCTGCTGTCGGTGGACCGCAACTCCCAGTACTACACCGAGGCGAACCGCTCGACGATCTTCTACGCGCAGAGTTGGGCCCTCACGCACTTCCTGATGTTGGGCGATGGCGGCGCACATCGGGCCAGGCTGGCGGCGCTGCTGCAAGCGATCGACGCGGGCGCCACGCCCGTGGAGGCCGGGACGACGCTCGGCGACGTGCCGGCGTTAGAGCGCCAGTTTCGCGCCTACATCTCGCGCTTCTCGTTCCCCGCTCAACAAACGACGGTGCCCAACCAGAACGACCCGAAGGCGATGCAGGCGCGCGTGCTGCCAGTCGCCGAGGCGCAAGCGGTCCTGTCAACGGTCCACGCGGTCCTTGGTCGGCCAGAGGTGGCGACGACACTGGCCACAGCGGCGGTGGCCGCCGATGGCGCCGTGCCCGACGCGTGGCTGGCACGGGCACGAGCCGCCAGGAGTACCGGCGATGTCACCGCGGCCGAGGCCGCGCTTGCCAAGGCCATCGCCCTCGGGTCGAACGACCCGCTCGCCCATTTCGGCTGGGCGGAACTGCGCCTCGACGTGGTGCCCGCCGACCACCCACTGGACGACGTGGCGACCGCCCTCGAGCGCGCCTTGGTGCTGAAACACGATCTGGCGCGGGCGATGGCGCTGCTGGGATACGTACGGGCTCGCCGGAACGCCGAGGACCCGCGCGCGTTCGAGTTGTGCAAGCAGGCGGTCATGCTCGAACCAGGCAACGCCCGCCACTACCTGCTGATGGCCAACGCGCTGTACATCCAGCGTGACCAGGCAGCCGTCGTGGCCGCCCTCAATCGCGCCGCACAGGTCGCCCAGGGCGAGCAGGAG
Organism: Luteitalea sp.; assembly: GCA_046593715.1. Classification (GTDB taxonomy): domain Bacteria; phylum Acidobacteriota; class Vicinamibacteria; order Vicinamibacterales; family Vicinamibacteraceae; genus Luteitalea. The sequence continues at coordinate 434 of JBKJQW010000075.1, read as the reverse complement.
CAACAACACGTCGCCGACGCGCGGCGCCTGCTGACGCCCCGCTAGCAGGGACGGCGATACTACGATTCAGAATTGTCGAATTCAGAATGCAGAGCCTGGTCGAGCGTGCGCGCCAGACGGGAAACGTTCGGCGATCCTCATTCTGGGTCTGGCGTTCGACCTCCGCCGCTCGCTGCTGGCTATTCCCCGTACTGTGCAGTGACCCACTCGCGGTAAGCGCCGCTTGTCACTCGCTGGACCCAGTCCTGATGGTCGAGATACCAGCGCACCGTCTCGCGCATGCCCGCCTCGAACGAATGCGTCGGCTCCCACGCCAATTCGGTACGGATCTTTGTCGGGTCGATCGCGTAGCGGCGGTCGTGGCCGGGGCGGTCACGGACAAACGTAATCAGGTCCTTGTAGCTGCCGCCACGCGCCGACGGCGCGAGTTGGTC
>JBKJQW010000056.1:0-22138 GCA_046593715.1 Luteitalea sp. | reverse complement strand
ATGCTGCGCGAACCGTCTGCTGCAGTCGTCCTCGCGGCGCGGGTCCTGTGGGTCTGCCGAATTGAGCTGCTGTCACCCTCGTCGTGGGTGCCTCGAGACCATTACGTGTCGACCGATCCGGGAGATGCGAAGGACGTCCGGGAGTTTCACCTCCTCGAGTTGTACGACGTGTACCGGACCGTCCAGAGCGCCTGTGAAACTCGTGGTCGCGCCCTTTACCTCGCGCAATGGGCCGTGGTGACGGCGACGCTGCTGATGGCCGCCGCCGCCGCCGTGTCTCTCACGCCTTTCGGCCGCTCGGTCGTCTCGCTGGTTGGTTCGGCCCCCGGCCTGACGAAGGCGGCGGTCCCTGCTTGGAAACCGGACCCCGGTGTTGCGGCTGCGGTTGCCGTGCCGGCTTTGGTTTTTTGTCAGTACCCATAGGGCTCACTTCTTGGGCGGCGGTGCGGGTGCCGGCCTCGATGTCTCTGGTTTCGGCGAAACACGCGGCTCGTGCGACTCCTGGACTCGTATGCGCAACTGCGGCTGCGGTTGCCGAGCAGGACGGGATTTCTTCTCACCGCTCATCGTTTCCTGACCCTTCGTCGCTCTGCGGCGCCGCGCCCTCAGCCGTGTGTGACCTCGGCGTCAGCCGCACCCCTAATGCACCCCTGTTACAAACAAAGGCCCGAGAGTCAGGCTCCCAGGCTTCCAGTAACTCATTGCGCGTCAACAACTTAGATGGTGCGCAGTACTGGATTCGAACCAGTGACCCCCGCCGTGTGAAGGCGGTGCTCTACCGCTGAGCCAACTGCGCACAAAAGGTGGGATGTGCCTCGCCGCCGGCGCCACAAACACGCCCGTTACGAACTTCGGACTATAGCGCAGCGCTGCGCAGGCTGGCAAGCGGCCGAACCCCGTCGACAAGCCGCCCCGGGACCCCGCGCCCGCGACCCTATGGGATGATCGCCGCCGTGACCGATCGCGGTTCCCGTCTCGTGTATTCCAGTGACCAGGGCCGCACCTGCCCCAAATGCGGCTGGCCCCACAACAACTGCCAGTGCAGCACCCGGGCGGCGGCAGAGGAACCCGTCCCAGGCCGCGTCACCGCAAAGCTCCGGATGGAGAAGAAGGGCCGCGGTGGCAAGACCATGACCGTAGTGGACGGCCTGCCGCGCAACACCGTGTTCCTGAAGGACCTGTGTGCGGAACTGAAGCGGCTGTGCGGCACCGGCGGGGCCGTGGAGGAGGGCGCCATCGAACTGCAAGGCGACCTGCGGGAGCGGCTGCGCCCGCATCTGCTCGCCAGGGGCTTCGTCGTGAAGGGGTAGGGGGGCACGGGGCGATTCCTGCGGCGTCGGATAGACTGCGCCGCGTGCCCACACTTCCTACGCTGCCCCGCCGCCGGTCACCCGCCTCGTGGCTGCTGCCGGCCCTGCTCGTAGCCGCTGGTCCGACGCTGGCCAGTGGTCAGGATCTGATGACAGGCACACCCGAGATCCAGGTGACGCCGGTCAGCCCCACCTGGACGTACCCCGTCGGTGCGCCGGCCGCCTTCTCGGTCGCGGTCCGTCGCGATGGGCATCCGCTGCTCGGCGTCGCGGTCACCGTACGCTGCGGCTCCGAGATGCTGCCGCCGACCCTCACGACCGAGGTGGTCAGCGCCGCAACGCCGGTGGTGGTGGACGCGGGCTCGATGACCAGCCCCGGCTTCCTGCGCTGCATCGGCACCGCGCAGCACGAAGGGCGCAGCTATCGCGGTCTCGGCACCGCAGGTTTCGACCCGCAGGCGATTGCGCCCACGGTCACCGACCCTGCCGACTTCGACGCCTTCTGGGCCGAAGGCAAGGCCCAACTCGCGCGCGTGCCGATCGCGATGACCCGCGAGCCGCTCCCGGCCTACGGTGCGCCCGGCATCACGGTCTCGCAGGTGAGCTTCCAGACCGTCGGCCTGGACCCCACAGGCCTCGCGACCAGTCGGATGTACGGCATCCTCTGCGAGCCGTCAGCACCGGGCAAGTACCCGGCCCTGCTCTCGGTGCCGGGAGCCGGGGTGCGCCCGTATCGCGGTCTCATCGCGCCGTGTCAGCACGGGGTCATCACGCTGCAGATCGGCATCCACGGTCTGCCCGTGACGCTGGACCCGCTCGTGTACAGCGGTCTTGGCGCCGGCAGCCTCTTCCGCTACTTCATGAACAACGTCGAGGACCGCGACCGGTTCTTCTTCCGGCGTGTGTACCTGTCCACTGTCCGCGCCAACGACGTGCTGGCGAGCCTCGAGCAGTTCGATGGCCGTCACCTCGGGGTGGTGGGCGGCAGCCAGGGTGGCGCATTGGCGATTGTGACCGCGGCGCTGGATCCCCGGGTCACGGTGCTGTCGTCCACCTATCCGGCGCTGGCTGACCTCACCGGCTATCTCCACAACCGCGCCGGCGGCTGGCCGCATTTCTTTCATCCCACCCGGCCGGGCCCAAAGCCGACGCCCGAAGCGTTGCGCACGCTGCCGTACTACGACGTGGTCAACTTTGCCCGCCGACTGAAGGTGCCGGGCATCTACACGTGGGGCTACAACGACGAGACCGTGCCACCAACGTCGATCTTTGCCGCCTACAACGTGATCACCGCCCCGAAGGCCTGGATGCTGGCCCTGACCACGGGCCACAACGCCACGCCGGAGCAGGCAGGCCGCCTGGAAGCCTGGATGGAAGAGGCGCTCAAGACCGGGTCGATGCCCACCAGCATCCCGCTGCCGCCGCCACCACCGACGCCATAGCCGACCACACCCCCCGCCTCACATCGTGCCGTAGAGCCGATCGCCGAAGTCGCCGAGGCCGGGCACGATGAACTTGTGCTCGTTCAGGTGGCTGTCGACCGCCGGCGTGTAGATCTCGACATCCGGGAAGTGCGCCTCGACCTCGCGAATGCCTTCCGGCGCGGCGACGATGCAGAGCAGCCGCATGCGGGTGGCACCGTGCGCCGCGAGCAGTTGCAGCGACGCCACCGCGCTGCCGCCCGTGGCCAGCATCGGATCCACCAGCACGACCAGGCTCGACTCGAGCGCCGAGGGAAACTTCGCGTAGTACTGCGACGCGACCGCGGTGGCTTCGTCGCGCTGCAGGCCGATGTGTCCGACCCGCGCATGCGGCACCACGCTGAGCACCGCGTCGAGCATGCCGAGCCCCGCCCTCAACACGGGCACCACCACCACGTCACCGTCGATGCGGACGCCGTCGGCCGGCCCGAGGGGGGTGTCCACGACGATTGGCTGGACCGGCAGGTCGCGCATCGCTTCCGTGGCAATCAGCACGCTCAGGCGCTGGGCGTACTGGCGAAACGTCGGGGAGGGCGTGCGCGCGTCGCGCAGCTGGCTGAGCAGCGCCTGGGCGACAGGGTGGGTGATGAGATGGACCGGCACGCGCCCGACTCTACCCGGTCGCCTCGATCGCGCGCAACGCCCGGGCCGGATGCGTGCGCCAGGGGGCGGATCGCCGTCTTTCAGGTGCGGGCGGTACAATGGCGAGTTCGCGCGCGGCAGATGGGCTGCACTTTGCGCGCGGCTTTCCCCCATGCTTCGACTCGGCATCGTCGGACTCCCCAACGTGGGCAAGTCCACTCTGTTCAACGCGCTCACGTCGGCGGGTGCGCTGGTCGCCAACTACCCGTTTGCCACCATCGAGCCCAACACCGGGATCGTGATGGTGCCTGATCCTCGCCTGGCCGGTCTCGCACGGATCGTCGCGCCGGAGCGGGTGGTGCCGGCCTCGGTGGAGTTTGTCGACATCGCCGGCCTGGTCAAGGGCGCCAGCCAGGGCGAGGGCCTCGGCAACCAGTTTCTCCACAACATCCGCGAGGTAGACGCCATCGTCCATGTGGTGCGCTGCTTCGAGGACGACAACATCCAGCACGTGATGGGCGACCCCGATCCGGTGCGCGACCGCGAGATCATCAACATCGAGCTCGGCCTCGCCGATCTGGCGACGATGGAGAAGCGGGTCGAGAAGTCGATCAAGCTTGCGCGCTCGGGGGATGCGGCGGCCAAGGCCGAAGTGGGCATGGTGGAGGCGGTGAAGGCACTGCTCGAAGCCGGAAAGCCGGCCCGCATGTACGAACCGTCCGACGAACTGCTGGCGGCCTTCAAGGGCCTCAACCTGCTCACGTCCAAACCGGTGCTCTACGCCGCCAACGTCCTCGAGGACGAAGCCGCCGAGGGCAACGCGTTGGTCGAGCAGCTGCGTACCCACATCCTCGGCGAACACGAGAATGCAGGCGTCGTGGTCTTCTCGGCCAAGGTGGAAGCGGAACTTGCGGAGCTCGACCCTGACGAGCGGCAGGAGTTCCTGGCCTCGCTCGGGCTGACCGAGTCCGGTCTCGACCGGCTGGCGCGTGCGGCCTACCAACTGCTCGGCCTGCGTTCCTACTTCACCGCGGGCGAGAAGGAAGTGCGCGCCTGGACGATCCACGCGGGCGACAAGGCCCCGTCCGCGGCGGCTGTGATTCACACCGACTTCGAAAAGGGCTTCATCCGCGCAGAAACCGTCGCCTACGACGACTTCGTCCGGCTCGGCGGCTGGAAGCCCGCGCGTGAGCAGGGCCTGGTGCGCTCCGAAGGCAAGGAGTACGTCGTGCAGGACGGCGACGTGCTGCTGTTCCGCTTCAACGTGTAGTGCAGGGCAGGCGCACCTCGAACTCTGCGCCTCGCCCATGTCCATCGCTACGCACGTGGACGGTGCCGCCATGGCGGATGACGATGGACTGCACGAGAGCCAGTCCGACCCCGTTGTGAGCCGATCCGCCCTGCCCGTCCTCGGCCACCAGCGAGAACATGTCGGGCAGCCGCTCGGGGGCGATGCCGACGCCCGTATCGCGGACCACGATGACGGCCAGCTGCGAGTCGCGCCTGACCGCCACGTGCACGGCGCCGCCGGCCGGCGTGGCGTGCAGCGCGTTGTGCAGCAGGTTGGAGAACACCTGCTGCATCCGCGCCTTGTCGCCGAGCACCGGCAGCGGTGCGTCCCCCCCGCGCACGTCGAAGTGCACCTTCCGCTGCGCCAGCACGTCGCGGTGTGACTCGGCGGCGGCCTCGACCGCCTCCCGCAGGTCGAAGGGGATCTGCTCGAAATGCACGCGCCCTTCCTTGATCCGGGTCAGGTCGTTCAAGTCGCTGACCAGCCTGGTGAGCTGCTGCACCTGCCGGTCGATCACGCCGCTGATCCTCGCGCGATCGGAGTCGGCAGCGGCGAGCGCGCGCGAGGCCATGGCGATGGCCTGCAGCGGTTGCCGCAGTTCGTGCGCCAACACCGCCAGGAAGCGATCCTTGGAGACGTCGCGACCGGCAAGGCGCGCCTCGCTCTCCTCGAGTGCGCGCCGCGCCAGGTCGGCATCCGATCGCGATCGCCGGACACGGTCGCCGCCGAGCGCCGTCAGCGTCCCGATAACCGCGAAGATGACGAGCGCCAGACGGTCGCCGCTGCGCGAGACCATCAAGCTGCCCGATGGCGACAACAGCGCGAGCCCGGAGTAGAGGACGGCAATCACGAGGGCCAGCAAACCGGGCCCCCGGCCGCCCGCCAGGCTCGCGACGATGATCGCCGGGAAGAACAGCAGGAAGGGGAAACGTCCGCCCCAGGCCGGCAGCAGCAGCAGTTGCACGTTGCCCAGGGCCAGCGTCAGCGCCACGGCAAGGGCGTACTGCTTCAGGCTGGAGGTGTGCAGGCGGGTGCGAGGCATGGGAAGGTGTCGTACCGCTGGGCTTGATCCTACGGACGAGCCGCCTCTGCGTCAACGGCGACGCCCGGATGCGGCCAGCAACCATCCCGATCCCCACGGTAGGATTCACGTATGACGGCAAGGCGACGGGGCTGGACATGGGCAGGGGCGGTGGGCATCCTCGCGGCGTTGGCGTGGGGGGCCGGCGCGGGCCTCACTGCGTGGGCGAGCGCGGGCTCGCAGGTCACGCCGACCCGCCAGACCGCGTCCCTGGTGATTACCGGCGGCACGGTCGTGACGATGGACGACGCCCGACGGATTCTCGCCCCCGGCGCGGTAGCCGTGCTCGGCGCGGACATCGTTGCGGTGGGCACGCCGCAGGACATCGCGGCGCGGTTCACCGCAACCGAGACGATCGATGCCACCGGCCAGGTGGTGCTGCCCGGGCTCATCAACACCCACACCCACGCCGCGATGGTGCTGTATCGGGGCCTCGGCAACGACCTGAATCTGCAGGACTGGCTGACGCGCTACATCTTTCCCGCCGAGAGCAAGACCGTGTCCCCGGAGTTCGTGCGGGCCGGGACGCGCCTGGCGGCCCTCGAGATGATCCTCGGAGGAACCACCACCTTCGTGGACATGTACTACTTCGAGGAGGAGGTCGCCGCCGCTACCCGCGAGGCTGGCCTGCGTGCGGTCCTCGGCCAGACCGTCATCCAGTTCCCCGTGGCCGACGCCCGGACGCCCGAGGACGCGCTGGCACGGACGCGCCGTTTCATCGCCTCCTATCGTGGCGACGCGCTGGTGACCCCGGCGGTGGCACCGCACTCGATGTACACGCTGAGCGCCGCGACCCTGCAGGCGGCTGACCGGCTGGCCCGCGAGCAGAAGGTGCCCCTGCTCATTCACCTCGAGGAGACGCGCGCCGAACGTGAGGACTCACAGAAGGCGCATGGCCTGACGCCCACCGCCTACCTTGCCAAACTCGGGCTGCTCGGACCGCACGTGCTCGGTGCGCACGGCGTGTGGCTCGGGCCCGCCGACATCGACCTGATTGCCAAGTCCGGCGCGGCGATCTCGCACAACCCCGAGAGCAACATGAAGCTGGCCAGCGGGGTGGCGCCAGTGGCCGACTACGTCTCGGCCAACGTCGCGCTCGGCTTGGGCACAGACGGCGCGGCCAGCAACAACGACCTGGATATGTTCGAGGCGATGCGGCAGGCGGCGTTGCTGCAGAAGGTGGTGCGAGCCGACCCGACGGCCGCCCCGGCTTCCATGGTCCTGGACCTGGCGACGCGCGGCGGGGCGCGGGCCATCGGCATGGGCGACCGGCTCGGGCAGCTGACGCCCGGGCGTCGTGCAGACGTCATCGTCGTCGACACGCGGGCGCCGCACCTGCAGCCCATGTTCGACCCGATTGCCCAGATCGTGTACGCGGCCAAGGGCAGCGACGTTCGCACCACCGTCGTCAACGGCCGCATCCTGATGCACGACCGCGTCGTCCGCACACTGCAGGCGCCGGCGGTCCTCGCTGAGGCGCAGCGGATGGCCGAACGGGTCCGGGCCGCGGTGAGATGACGCGCCCTACCTACGGCTCGTCGAGGACACCGATGTACGGCAGGTCCCGGTAGCGCTCGGCGTAATCGAGGCCGTAGCCGATGACGAAGCGGTCCTCGATGGTGAACCCCACGTAGTCCACCTGCACGTCCACCTGCCGCCGCGACGGCTTGCTCAGCAGGCAGGCGGTCTTCAGCGACCGCGGGTGCCGGGCCCGGAACATCTCCTGGAGGTACGTCAGGGTGAGACCGGTGTCGACGATGTCTTCGACGATGATCACGTCGCGTCCTTCGATGCCGGTGTCGAGGTCCTTGATGAGCCGTACTTCGCCGGACGAGCGCGTCGCCTTGTGGTAGCTGGAGACGACGAGGAAGTCCAGCGTGGCGCCACCATCGAGCTGCCGCACCAGGTCGGCGAAGAAGACGAAGGCCCCTTTCAGCACGCACACCAGGTGCAGGTGGCGAGTGCTGGCATAATCAGCGCGGATCTGCGCGGCGAGCTCGGCCACCCTGGCGGCAATCGCATCCTGCGTGAGCAGCGGGGTGGGGTGGTCTGGCAGGGACTCGGGATCGAGGGCCATTCGACCGGCGCAGGCTAGCACACACATGGCACGATTCGCGATGATCACGGAGGCCGACGCCCGCATCCTGCCGGAAGGCAGCAGTGTGGAGCTGTTGCCCAAGGGGCACATCACGCCGCTGGCAGCCGACACGCTGCGCGACCGACGGATCACCGTGATCCGCGCGGACCAGATCATCGAGGGCGACGGCGCCGATCTGGTGCCGGTGGCCGACGTCCGCCGTGTGGTCGTCGGCAGTGACCACACCGGCGTGGACCTGAAGCGGCACCTGGTGGTGGCGTTGCGGGGCCGCGGCCTGGCCGTGGTGTCGGTCGGTCCGGAGGGTGCGGCGCCGACGCCAGTGGACTATCCCGATATCGCCGAGCAGGTGGCGCAGGCCGTGGTGCGGCGTGAAGCCGACGCGGGGGTCGTCATCGACGGCGCGGGCCTCGGGTCGGCGATGGCCGCCAACAAGGTGGCCGGGGCGCGCGCGGCCCTGTGCGTGAACGACACGCTGGCCAGATATGCCCGTCAGCACAACGGCGCGAATGTGCTGGCGCTCGGCGCCACGCTCGTGTCGCATGCCGATGCCCTGGCGATCGTCGACGTGTTTCTCTCAACGGCGATGACCGAACCCCGCTACATCCGCCGCCTGGCCAAGCTGCAGCGGCTGGACGAGCGGCGGTGACTGGAAGCTCGATGTCCTACAACGCGCTCGACGTGGAACGCCTGGTCCAGATCATCACCGAAGAAGTGCTGCGCGCCACCGGCGGCGCTCCGGTGGGGGGGTGCTGCGCCTGCCATGGCGTGCACGCCGAATGCTGCCCCGACCGCCTGCGCGGCGTGCTCGACGCCGGTGCTACCCGACTCGGGTTGCAGGCCTCCGGAGCACCGACCGGGTCCGTGGCCGGTCTGATCGACCACACCCTGCTCAGACCGGACGCCACCCAGACCGAGATCGAGACCCTCTGTCACGAGGCGCGCGAGTACGCGTTCGCGACCGTGTGCCTGAACCCGACCTGGGTGCCGCTGGCTGCCCGTCTCCTGCGCGGCAGCCGCGTCGGCGTGTGCACGGTGGTTGGCTTTCCGTTGGGGGCGACCACAGCCGACGTCAAGCAATACGAAACCCGGCGGGTGATCTTCGACGGGGCCACCGAAGTGGACATGGTCATCAACGTCGGCGCCCTCAGGTCGGGCGACGTGCGGACCGTGCAGCAGGATGTCGAGGCGGTGGTGGACGCGTGCCGCGCCGCGGGCGTGGTCAGCAAGGTGATCATCGAGACGGCGCTGCTGACCGACGAGGAGAAAGTCACGGCCTGCACGCTGGCCAAGGCCGCGGGTGCGACGTTTGTCAAGACATCGACGGGCTTTGCCAAGCACGGGGCCACCCCGGCTGACGTCGCGCTGATGCGTCGTGTGGTGGGCGCGGGGATGGGCGTGAAGGCCGCCGGCGGAGTGCGAGACCTGAGCGGCGCCGAGGAGATGGTCCGTGCAGGGGCCACGCGCATCGGTGCCAGCGCGGGCGTCAAGATCGTGCAGGAGAGCAAGGGCGCGCCAGTCGCCGCCGGTTCAGCCAGCGGGTACTAGCGCCGGGGTGCGCCCTTCGATCCACTGCGGCACCTCGGAGGGCGAGAACTGCACGCCGGTGTAGAACGGCCCGAACTCGCCGTAGTCGGCGCTGGCCTGGTCAAAGCGCATCTCGTAAATCAGCTTCTTGAAGACGATCGGGTCGTCGGCAAACAGATCGACGCCCCACTCCCAGTCGTCGAAGCCGATCGACCCGGAGATGATCTGGGTGACCTCGCCGGAGTAGAGCCGGCCGATCTGGCCGTGCTCGCGCATCATCGCGGCGCGCGCCTCAAACGGCGTGCTGTACCAGTTCTTGATCTCGCCCCGTCGCTTGTCCATGGGATAGAAACACACGTAGCGACGCGCCGGAAAGGCCGTGAAGAGCCGGCCGCTGACGCGGCCCTGCTGCGCCTGCATCGCGTCCTTCAGCGCCAGGCGGTACTGGTCGCTGCCCTGCTCGACACCGGCGGCCTCGAGCTGCTCGTGGATCTTCGCCGTCATCTCGTACATCCCGAGCTCGACGATCGAGACATAGGAGGTCGAGGACTCGAAGACCTCGGCGATGGGCAGGCGCGCCACGTCGAGCTGCGCCTGCACCAGCGCGTCGAACGACGTCCGGGCGTGCACCAGCATGAGGTCGCCCTTGTGGCCGAGCATCGCCACGGCGATGCTCGAGCCTTCCGAGGTGTCACCGGGCGCGAGGAAGGCCTGCAAGCCGGCAGCCAGTTCGGCACGTTCGTCGTTGGACGCCTGCACGAGCGCAGGCCAGGACACACGGAACATCTGGTGCAGGAGGCACCAGCCTTCGAGGCTCTCGGGGACGGTCAGCACGTCGTAGGCTACCGCGAGCGGCGGCAGGCCGGCCAGCGGAATGCCGCCGCCGGCCTGCTCGGCGCGTTCATCGGCGGCGGCGCGCCCGGATGACGGCCACTCCGGCAAGCGCGAACAGGGTCATGGTCGCGGGTTCGGGGACGGTCGCCTCGAAATCCACCACGACGTTGTCCACGTTGGCGCTGGAGCCGGTCAGGTACGTGGTGATGCGCACGCGATCCACGGGTGCGTCGTCGTCGGGGTTGGCCACGGTCTCAAAGGCGTCGCCGATACCGCCGCCGCTGCGTGCGTACTGGGAGAGGCCTCCGAGGAACCCCTCGAACATGTATCGGGGATTGCTGCGGCCACCGGTGCCGACGTCGAATCCGCCGAAGAAGAACACTCCCCCTGTGAAGACCTCGAGTGACGCCGTGTCGTCGAAGGAGAACAGGCTCGGCACGGGATTACCCACGAAAAATCCCTTCTGCCACGCACCGCTGTCGCTCGTGACGGTGATGCCGTGCTCGGTGACGGTCACGAACGGGTCGCCATTGGCCCCGCCGATCGAGTCGAACGTAACGGTGGCGGCCTGCGCGCCGGCGCCAGGGACGGTGGTCATGGCTGCCGCCAGGACCAGAACTGCCAGAATCTGCTTCATCGTCGAAACGCTCCTATGACGTGCACCGATGTGAACGCTCGCACGAGCCGTGCCATGCCGTAGACATAGTAGCCACAATCTCTTGTCTGCGCCCGCGCCGAACGGGGGTGGACCGCGCGGAGAAAAGGCCGCTCCCGGGAAGACAACGCGGTCACGAGCGCGGGGCGCGCCAGTGCAGCGCCTGCAGGAGGTGGCTGGCGCTGTCGGACCAGGGCCTCGCTGTCGGTGGGGGGCGCAGCGGCCCGAATCCGGCCAGCGCGGCGGGATCGCGCGACAACAGCATCCAACGCGTCGCCTGCACCAGCCCGGGCTGCGGCGCGCCCTCGATCAGGACGGAGGAGAAGTGACTGGCCGCCCCTGACGCCGCCACCACCTCGGCCAGGTCGAGATGGCGATTGGAGATGTTGACGGCCAGCAGGCTGCGACGGTCGCGCAGATGGCGCGCATACGCCGCCACCGCCTCCACCGTGATCAGGTGAATCGGCACGGCGTCGCTGCTGAACGCGTCCATCGCCAGCAGGTCGGCGCCGAGCGGCGCCGTCCGTTCGAGGGCCAGCCGTCCATCGGCCACGACGATCTCAACGCGGGCGGCACTGTCGTTGACGTAGGTGAACGGCGGCGCCGGCCCACGCGACAGCGCTGCGACCTGCGGGTCGATCTCGAAGAACGTGAAGACGTCTCCGGGGCGTCCATAGGCGGCCAGGGTGCCGATGCCCAGGCCAATCACGGCGACGCGGATGGGGCCGCGCCGCGCCGTCAACGCCGTCATGGCGCGTCCGATGCCGCTTGCCGACGTGAAGTACGCCGTGGGTTCCGTGCGGCGCGGGCCGGAGAGAAACTGCAGGCCGTGCAGGGTCGTGCCGTGGATGAAGCGGCGATACCGCGCGCCGTCGGGCGCCACCGAGTCACGGACCCGCACCGTGCCGAAGAAGTTACGCGACGCATGCGTGGTCTGGTCGGCGATGAGGCGCGATTCCGCCACCGTGACCGCAACCATCACCAGCGCGGCGAGCACCTGCCCCTCGACCAGGAGACGCGCCCGTCGTCGGCCGGACGCGGGCGCCGCGCGAACGTCCCCGACGTGCGTGGCGGCCAGCAGCGTCAACGCCGCCGCCAGGCCGAGCGGGTACTCGATGACCCGGGTGAAGGCCAGTGGCGCCCCGAGGGCCACCATCGCGCTGCCGATCGCGCCACCGGCGGCAACGGCCAGGTAGTAGGCCGTCAGTCCTGCGGGCGAGGGGGCGCGGCGCGACAGTTCGCCGTGAAGGGCGAGGCCGGCCACGCCCAGCAGGAGGACCGTCAACGTGAGGGCGACCGGCGTTGGCCATCGCCCCAGCGCCAGCAGCGAGCCCACGGTCAACAGCAGCGCCAGCGGCCGGCGCGGGCACGCGGCCGGGCGCTCGAACGCGACGATGAACGTGATCAGGTACAGCGCCAACGGCACCATCCACAGGAAGGGGACGGCCGCGATGTCCTGGGTGAGTCGCGTGGTCGTGGCCTGGAGCAGGGCCGAGGGCACGGCTGCCAGCAGCGCCCAGTGCAGGAGTGCGCCGATCGGCGCGCGGGTCGAGTCCCGGTGCGATAGGTCGCGCTGCAGCTCGGCGTGCCGGGCGGTCCACGCACAGACCGCAACGGCAGCGCCGACCACGGCAAAGGCCGCCGCCCACGTCCATCCCTGCTCAACCAGATCGAAGCGGGGTTCGACCAACAGCGGATACGAGAGCAGCCCGGCGAGCGACCCGGCATTGGACAGGGCGTACAGGCGATACGGCGAGGCGTGGGGCAGGAGGTCGGCCCACCATCGCTGCAGCAGCGGACCGAGGCTGGCCAGGGCCACAAACGGCAGGCCGACCGTCGTCGTGAGCAAGGCCGAGATGGCCCACATCGGCGACGTGAAGGCACTGGCCTTCCACGAGTCGTCGGGCGCCACGGGAGAGGATGACCCGAGCGCATGCCAGACCAGCACCGCTGCCGCCAGGGTGAACAGCAGGACCTGCAGCGCGCCCTGCACTCGCCGAGTCCGCACCCGCGCGACCGCGTGGGCCCACCCGTAGCCGACCAGCAACAGGGACTGGAACACCACCAGGCAGATGGACCACACAGCGGGCGCTCCGCCGAACCAGGGCAGGACGTGTCGCGCGAGGAGGAACTGAATCTGGAAGAGCAGGCACGCCCCAAGGCCGATTGCCACGCCGAAGGCCGCCCGGGTGATCATCCGGCGTTCACCAGCGCACGGCCTGCATCAGGTTGCTGGCCGCGTCGGTCCACGGTGCGATGGCGGGCTTGTCCCAGGCGTGGCCGAAGGTGGTCAGCGCCGCGGGGTCGCGGGCCAGGACCATCCATGTGGTGCGTTCGTGGTCGTCGTCGGTGAAGTCGTCGATCACCTCCACGGTGGTGAAGCCGGCGGCGGCTCCGCCCGCGTGCACGATGCCCTCCAGTTCCAGGTAGCGATTGGAGACGTGCACGGCGAGCAGGCTGCGCGGGCTTGCCAGGTGTCGCGCGTACACGGCGAAGGCCTCGCGCGTCAGCAGGTGCACGGGCACCGAGTCGCTGCTGAAGGCATCGACGGCGAGGACGTCGAAGCCGTACGCACGTTCTCGCTCCAGGCTCAGACGTGCGTCGCCGCCGACGATGGTGACCCGCGCGTCGGAGTCACGCAGGTACCGGAACAGGGGGGCGGGCGCTGTGGACAGCGCGACCACCTGCGGGTCGATCTCGAAGAACGTGAACGCATCGCCGCGGCGCCCGTAGGCGGCCAACGTGCCGACGCCGAGTCCGATCACCCCGACCCGCGCCGGTCGTCCGAGCATCGTGAGAGTGGCAAGCGCCTGGCCGACGCCGCTCGAGGGCGTGTAGTAGGTGGTGGGCTGCCTGGCCTTGTCGCCGGCGAGATACTGCAGCCCGTGCAGGGTCGTGCCGTGCTGCAGACGGCGATACCGCTGGCCACCCTCGAACTCCTGCTCGCGGACCCGCAGCGCACCGAAGAAGTTGCGCGACGTGAACACGGCGTCGGACCGCAGGTCGTCCCAGCCGAGCACGGTCTTGCCCGCCACCGTGCCGCCCAGCAGGGCGAGCAGGACGCCGGCCGCCCGTGCGATGCGCGCCGCCGCCACAGAGGGTGCCCGCTCGGCGTGCAGCACGTGCACCAGTCCCAGCAGCAGGGCTGCCGCGACCAGGGTCACCGGGTACTCCACCAGCCCATCGAAGATCCGCGGCGCCGCGAGTGCCACGCTGGCGCTGCCGAGCGCGCCACCGGCAGAGAGCAACAGGAAATAGCGCGTGAGCCACCGTGGGGCAGGCGCGCGCGTGGCCAGTTCGCCATGAAAGCACCACCCGACGGCCGCGAGCAGGCCGAGGGTCGCGGCCAGGGTGACGCGCGTGCTCCACTCGGGAATAGCCGCGGCCGTTCCCAGGGCAACGGCCACGGTGAGCCACTCGCGCCTGTACAGCCACGGCAGCTCGAAGGCCACGATGAAGGTCAGCAGATAGACGGCCAGGGGCACCATCCAGAGAAACGGCACCGCCGCGATGTCCTGTGTGATCTTGGTCGTGGTTGACTGCAGCAGCGCGGCGGGTACGGCCGCAAGCAGCAGCCACAACACCTGGTCGACGATGGTAGGCGGGATGGGCGTACTGCCGGACAGCACCCCGTCCGGCGGCGGGGCGCCGTGCGCAGGCAGCACCTCGCGTTGGCTGTCGCCGGCCTGCCGCATGGCCCGGAGGCAGGCCAGGGTGACCAGCGCGTACACCACGTAGGCCACGGCCCACCAGCGGCCCTGCTGGACGACGTCGAGACGGGGCTCGACCAGCAGGGGATACGTGATCAGTCCGATCAGCGACCCGAGATTGGAGAGCGCGTACAGGCGGTACGGCGAGCGATCCGGATAGCGGTCCGCGTACCAGCGCTGCAGGAGCGGACTGGTGCTGGCCAGCAGGACGAACGGCAACCCGATGGCCCCGGTCAGGAGGAGCAGGATCTGGCTCACCGGCGACCCGTCCGGGTCCGGCATCCACGCGTCGCCAGGCGTGACTGGTGAGGGCCAGACCACCGCCCTCCACGCGAGCAGGGCCAGCACGGCGGCGATGAGCGAGCCGTGACGCCGCACCTGGCCGCGCCTCGGCAAGGACGCGATCGCATGGGCGTAGGCATACCCAGCCAGCAGCAGCACCTGGAACGCCACCAGGCTGGTTGACCACACCGAGGGCGAGCCACCGAACCACGGCAGAATCAGTTTCGCGAGCAGGAACTGGACCTGGAACAGCAGGCAGGCGCCGAGCGCGATGGCGACGCCAAAGGCCGCCGGGACCAGGCTCATGGATGCGTCACGGGGTCGTCGGGCGGGGCCACGTCAGGGTCGGTTGCCGGCTTGGGCGACGGCAGGACACGGCGCTGCGGGGCGGGCAGCTCGATGGCCGCCTCCTCGAAGGCGATCTTCACCCGTCGCAGGAACTCCCGTCCGACGACCCACTGCTTGATGGGCACGGTCTTCAGCCGGACCTTCACGTCCACTGCCGAATCGCCGAGCCGGTCCACGCCCATGACTTCCAGCGGGCCCAGCATGAACGGGGCGAAGCGAGGGTCGTCGAGCAACTGGTCAGCGACGGCAGCCAGCGCGCGTACCACGTGGTCGGTGTCCTCCCGGTACCCGACGCTGATGCTCGTGACATAGAACGAAAAATCCTTGGTCAGGTTCGACAGTCGCTGGATGCTGCCGTTGGGGATCACGTGCACGGTGCCGCTCTCGTCGCGCAGGATGATGGTGCGCAGTGTGATCCGCTCGACCAGCCCGCCGGTGCCGTCGATGTTGGCCACGTCGCCGACCCGCACCTGGTCTTCCAGGATCAGGAAGAAACCGCTGATGATGTCCTTGACCAGCGACTGGGCGCCAAAGCCCACCGCCAGGCCGATGATGCCGGCGCCGGTCAGGATGGGCGTGATGTCGACCCGCAGCTCGCGCAGGATCATCAACGCGGCAATGGTCGAGACCAGCACGTCGACCGTGTTCTGGATCAGCGTACCCAGCGTGCGCGCGCGCTTGGCGCGCTCGATCACGTCCACCGTGCCCGCCGGTCCCGGGTTGCCCTCGAGCCGCCTCACCACCAGGGCCACCACGTGGATCAGCAGCCACGACAGCAGCGCGATCAGCACGATGCGCAGGCCGGAACCGGTGGCCCACTCGCCGAGCCCTTCCGGCGTCAGACCGACGCTGGAGCGGATGCCGACCAGCGACATCGCCGGAAACACCAGCGTTGCCAGGAGCAGCAGCGTGACCACCATGCGGACGACGCGCAGGGCGCCACGTGTGGCGCGGCGCTGCGCGAGGTCGCCATCCACGTGTCGGCTGACTCGTGCCACCACCGCCACCAGGCCACGGGAGAGCAGCTCGGCCAGCAGATACGAGACCCCGAGCACGCTGGCGATGGCCAGCGTGGCGCGGGCCCAGTAGGGATAACCCTCGAACAGTCCGTCGAGCATCTGTCGGTCCGGGTGGGGTGGGGTCGGTCAGGACGCGCCGCGCGGGCGCAGCTACTTGCCGTACAGCTCGCCCCGCCGCAGACGGCGGTACATGTCCAGCGAGTCCTTGAGGATCGCCACCGCGTCCTCCGGGCCCAAAAAGTCGGTCACTTCCACCAGCTTGTTCTCGAGGGTCTTGTAGTCCTCGAAGAAGCGCCGTATTTCCCGCAGGGTGTGTCCCGGCAGCTGGGTGTGGGTGGTGTAGTCGTTGAACGCCGGGTCGAGGGTGCTGACGGCGATGATCTTGTCGTCGAGCCCCTTTTCATCGCGCATCCGCATCACGCCAATGGCGCGCGCCTGCACGACGGTCAACGGGTGCACGGGCTCCTGCCCGAGCACCAGCGCATCCAGCGGGTCCCCGTCGTCGCAGAAGGAGCGGGGGACGAACCCGTAGTTGGCCGGATAGTAGACCGCGCTGTACAGCACCCGGTCCAGCCGCATCAGCCCGGATTCCTTGTCGAGTTCGTATTTGTTCTTGCTGCCCATCGGCACTTCGATGACGACGGGGAAGGTCTTGGCGATGAGGTGGTCGTCCACGTAGATGTCGTGCCAGGGATGCATACCCGACAGATTGTAAGGTAGCGGCTCGATTGCGCGGCTTTTCCACGCTAAGCGTCGGGTGGCCGTCCGTCGTACTCTTGTCTGGATACATGTCGCTCGCGCCTTCCAGCCACCTGCCTCCCGCCGTGTCTTCCGGCTGCCGCGATCGCCTGTGTTGCTTGGCCGCGCCGCTCTGTCTCGCCATGGCGCTGGTCCTGACCGGGTGTGGCGGGCAGGCGTCCAAGGCCGGGGCGAGTGGGAAGGATGGCGCCGGCGCGGCGGCGCGCAACGCCGGCGAGCCGGCCACGGTCACCGTCCTGGCAGCCCGGGAAGCGACCCTGGAGCGAGCGGTGACCGTCACCGGCACGTTGGCGGCCGAGGACCAGGTCGCGATGGGGTTCAAGGTGGCGGGACGGATCGAGCGCATCAACGTCGACCTCGGCAGTCGGGTCGGGCCTGGCCAGACCATCGCCAACCTCGCGCCGGTCGATTTCCAGCTGCGCGTCCAGCAGGCCGAGGCCGGATTGCAGCAGGCCCGCGCGCGCCTCGGGCTCGACCCCAAGGGCACGAGCGACCAGGTGGACCCCGACAAGACCGCGGTCGTCCGCCAGGCCCGGGCGGTGCTGGACGAAGCCCGCTTGAGCCACAGCCGCGTCCAGACCTTTGTCGAGCGTGGTATCTCGTCGCGCGCCGAACTGGACTCGGCCGATGCCGCGCTGAAGGTCGCCGACGGCCGGTACGAAGACTCCATCGAGGAAGTCCGCAATCGGCAGGCCCTGCTCACGCAGCGCAAGACCGAGCTGGATCAGGCGCGGCAGGAGATGATCGACTCGATCCTCCTTGCTCCCTTTGCCGGCATCATCCGCGAGCGGACGGTGTCGCCCGGTCAATACGTCAACGCCGGCGCACCGATTGCCACGCTCGTCCGCATGCATCCGCTGCGACTGCAGGCCGACGTGCCGGAACGTGATGCGAGCCACGTCAAGGTCGGCCAGCAGGTGAAGGTGCGCGTCGAGGGCGACCTCACCGCCTACGCCGGCCGCATCGTCCGGGTCAGTCCCGCCATCGACGAACAGAGCCGCTCGCTGCGCATCGAAGCGCAGGTAGCCAACGAGGCCGCCGCGATCCGCCCGGGGTCGTTCGCGACGGGCGAAATCATCGTCTCGTCCGGCGCGCCCGCGATTGTCGTCCCCGGCAGCGCCATCGTCCGCTTTGCTGGCGTCGAGAAGGTGCTGACCGTGACCGACGGCAAGGTGGTCGAGCGACGCGTCGAAGTCGGACGCCGGGAGGGCACCTCGGTCGAGGTGCTGAAAGGACTCGCGTCTGGCGAGCGGGTGATCGTCGAGCCGGGCAATCTCGTCGATGGGGAAGCGGTCCGGGTAAGCAATGCACTCCCTCGCTGACATCTGCATTCGCCGTCCGGTCTTCGCCAGCATGATTGTGCTGGCGTTGGTCGTGGTGGGCGCTGCGGCCTACCTCAGCCTTGGCGTGGACCGCTTCCCGTCGGTGGATTTGCCGACGGTGCGAGTCCAGACCGTCCTGCCCGGCGCATCCCCGGAGGAGGTCGAGGTGCTGGTCAGCCAGCGTCTCGAAGAGGTCATCAACACCGTCGAGGGCATCTCGGAGCTGCGTAGCATCTCCGGGCAGGGCATCTCGCTGGTGCTGGTGACCTTCGACCTCAGTCGCGACGTGGACGTCGCCGCGCAGGACGTCCGCGACCGGGTGGGTACGGTGCTGAGCCGGCTGCCGCGCGATGCCCGCCCGCCGGTCATCGCCAAGTTCGACAACGACTCGACCCCGGTGATGTCGATTGCGCTGTCGGGCAACCGCTCGGTCCGCGAGTTGACCGAGCTGGCCGACAAGGTGGCCAAGGTGCAGTTCGAGCGCCGTCCGGGCGTCGGCGAAGTGCTGATCGTCGGGGGCCAGGAGCGTGCCATCAGCGTCTGGCTCGACGCCAACCGCCTCGCCGCCTATGACATTCCGGTCAGTGCGGTGCGGGACGCGCTGGTGCGGCAGAACGCCGACCTGCCGGGCGGCAACGTCACCACCGATGTGCAGGAGCGGGTGCTGCGCACGATGGGGCGGGTGCAGGAGCCGGCCGACTTTGCCAACATCATGATCACCAACCGCGGCGGTGTGCCGCTGCGGATCAGCGATGTTGGTCGCGTCGAGGACGGCACCAAGGAGCAGCGCAGCCTGGCCCGCCTGGACGGCAAGCCGACGGTGATCCTGGAGGTACGTCGGCAGTCGGGCTCCAACACGGTGGCCGTCATCGAGGGCGTCAAGGAGGTCATGCCGCGCGTCCAGGCCCAGTTGCCTGGCGACGTGAAGCTGGACATCATCCGCGATCAGTCGGTCTACATCTACAACGCCCTGCACGAGATCAACACGCACCTGCTGCTCGGCAGCATCCTGGCCTGCCTGGTGGTGATGCTGTTCATGCGCAGCTGGCGGTCCACGATCATCGCCGGCATCGCCATCCCGGCGTCGGTGATCTCCACGTTCGGCGTCATGAAGGCGCTCGACTTCACCCTCAACAGCGTGACGATGCTCGCCCTGGTGCTGATGGTCGGCATCGTCATCGACGACGCGATCGTCGTGCTGGAGAACATCTTCCGGTGGGTGGAGGAGAAGAAGATGGACAGCTTCGCCGCGGCCACGGCCGCGACCGAGGAGATCGCGCTGCCGGTGATGGCGACCACGCTGAGCCTGGCCGTCATCTTCATCCCCGTCTCGTTCATGTCGAGCATCTCTGGGCGGTTTCTCTACCAGTTCGGCATCACCGCGGCGGTGGCCATCCTGGTGAGTCTGCTGGTCAGCTTCACGCTGACCCCGATGATGAGCGCGCGCCTGCTGCGCAACGAGATGGCGCGTCACAAGGACGGCCACGCCGGCAGCTCGCGGCAGGGCTTCTACCGTCACATCGACGCGTTCTACACGCGGGCGCTCGGGTGGTCGATGCGCCATCGCGCCCTGGTCATGGGCGTGGGCCTCGCGGTCGCCCTGTCGTCGATCCCGCTCTACGGCCTGGTGCGGCAGGAGTACGTGCCCACCGACGTGGACGAGGCCGAGTTCGAGGCCAGCATCAACGCGCCGGAGGGCACGAGCGTGGCCGCCATGGACGACGCCATGCGTCGCATCGAGGGCCAGATCCGGCAGATTCCAGGCGTGCGGACGGTGCTGGCCACCGTCGGCGGCAGCTTCCTCGGGGCCGTCAACCAGGCCCAGATCTACGTGCGTATCGCACCGCACGAGGAACGGCTGTTCTCCATCGGGCGCCTGCTGAAGGAGACGGTCCGCCTGCAGCCATGGAAGGCCTTCGAGGGTAACTTCACGCAGCGCGAGGTGATGGGGCAGGTGCGGCAGGTCATCCGCGGCTATCCCGACCTGCGCGGCGGGCCGCGCAACGTGCAGACCTTCAACTTCGGCGGTGGGCCTTCCGAGATCGACGTCTCGATCCAGGGGCCGGTCCTGGAGGACCTGGCGCGCTACACCGAGGCCCTCCGGAAGATGGCGCCGGAACTGGGCGTCATCGATGCCGACACGACCCTGAAGCTGGATCGGCCGGAGCTGCGGGTGCAGATCAACCGCGAGCGGTCGGCCGACCTCGATGTCGACACACAGGACGTGGCCACGGCGCTGCGACTGCTGGTCGGTGGCGACGATGAAGTGACGCGGTATCGCGACGTGGCGATCAACGACGACTACGATGTGCAACTGCGCCTCAGCGACGCCGACCGCCGCGACGTGTCGACGATCGGCCGTCTGCTGGTGCCGTCGCGTGACGGCCGCCTGATTCGTCTCGACAACCTGGTCACCATCGAGCAGTCGACCAGCCCCTCGCGCGTCGATCGCCTCGACCGGCAGCGCGACGCGCGCGTCCGTGGCAGTGTCGCGCCAGGGTTTGCCCTCGCCGACCGGCTGGCCGCCATCCGCCAGGCCGCCGTCGAGATGAACCTGCCCCCCGGCTACACGGTGACGATCGGTGGGCGCGGCAAGGAACTCGAGAAGACCTTCGTCGAGTTCCTGTGGGCGTTCTCGCTGTCGGTGATCTTCATGTACATGATCCTCGCGGCCCAGTTCGAGAGCGTCATCCACCCGTTCACGATTCTGCTGTCGCTGCCGCTGTCGGTGCCGTTTGCGCTGCTCTCGCTGTGGGCCACCGGCAACACGCTGAACCTGTTCTCGGCGCTCGGCCTCCTGGTGTTGTTCGGCGTCGTCAAGAAGAACTCGATCCTGCAGATCGACCACATGAACAACCTCCGTGCCCAGGGCATGCCGCGCGCGGTGGCGATCATCCAGGCCAACCGCGATCGATTGCGCCCGATTCTGATGACGACCCTGGCGCTGGTCGGCGGCATGCTGCCGCTGGCGCTCGGCGCCGGCCCCGGTGCCGAGGAGCGCAAGACGATCGCCGTGGTCGTGATCGGCGGCCAGACGCTCTCGCTGCTGCTCACCCTGCTGGTGACCCCGGTCGCGTACTCGGTCTTCGAAGATCTCGCCGCCACCGAGGGCTGGCATCGGCTGCGTGCCAAGCTGGGCGGCCTCAAGCCGACCCCGCGCACGGCCGCCTGACCGTGCCCGTCGTGAAATAATCCGCGCCAACCTATGGCTCAACCCCCTGGTGCGCCCACGCAACTCCACCGCCAGCGCGCGGTGACGTTGTCTGTGCTGGTCGCCGCGCTCGGCTACTTCGTCGATATCTACGACCTGCTCCTGTTCAGCATCGTGCGCGTCCCGAGCTTGCGCAGCCTCGGCGTGCAGGGCGAGGACCTGCTTCGGGCTGGCGAACGGTTGTTGAACATGCAGATGACCGGGATGCTGCTCGGCGGACTGCTGTGGGGCGTGCTCGGCGACCGACGCGGGCGGATCAGCGTCCTGTTCGGCTCGATCTTCATGTACTCGGCCGCCAACATCGCCAACGCCTGGGTGCAGTCGGTGGAAGCCTATGCCTGGCTGCGGTTCATCGCCGGCATCGGCCTGGCCGGCGAGCTCGGCGCCGGGATCACCCTGGTCAGCGAGATCATGCCGAAGGAGACGCGGGGCTACGGCACGACGATCGTCGCGGCGACCGGCATCCTCGGCGCTGTCTTCGCCGCGCTCGTTGGCGACCTGTTCGACTGGCGCGTCTCCTACATCGTCGGCGGCGTCATGGGCTTCGCGCTGCTCGCACTGCGCATCGGCGTTTACGAATCCGGGATGTTCGAGAGCGTCAGACAGATCGGCACGAGCCGGGGCAACGTCC
>JBKJQW010000014.1:0-40439 GCA_046593715.1 Luteitalea sp. | reverse complement strand
GACTGCCTGAATTACCCGAGCGCCTGATCGACGTCGGCGATGAGATCCTCGAGCGTCTCGATGCCGACCGACAACCGCACCATCCCTGGCGTGACGTCCGCGCGAGCCAGTTGGTCGTCCGACCAGCCGTACTGCGACGTCAGCACCGGCAACCCGGCAAGGCTTTCCACGCCGCCCAGGCTGGTCGCCCGCTTGAACACCGCGATCCGATCGAAGAACCGACCGGCGGCGTCCAATCCCCCAGGCAGCTCGAGGGTGATCATCCCGCCGAAGCCGCGCATCTGGCCGGCCGCGATCGCGTGATCGGGATGCGACCGCAGGCCCGGATACAGGACCCGGGAGAGCCGCGCGTCGCCCTCGATCGCGCGTGCCAGGCCGAGCGCGTTGGCGTTGTGCCGCTCCATGCGGACGTCCAGCGTCTTGAGCCCGCGGGCGACCAGCGAGGCGGCCATTGGGTCGAGCATCGCGCCGAGCAGCTTGCGCGCCGGCACGAGCCGCTCGATCAGCGCCTGCGACCCCATCACCGCGCCGGCGGTCACGTCACTGTGGCCGTTGAGATACTTGGTCACACTGTGCATCACCAGATCGACGCCAAGCGACAGCGGCTGCTGGTTGTATGGCGTTGCGAAGGTGTTGTCGACCACCGACAGCACGCCGGCCGCCCGGCACGCCGCGGCCAGGCGCGCGATGTCGAGACAGCGCAGGGTGGGATTGATCGGCGACTCGAACCAGACGACCCGTGTGCGTGGGCCGATCGACGCGGTCGGGTCGCGCAGGTCGTCGAGGTCGAGCAGCCGTGCGGTGATGCCCAACCGGGGCAGAAACGACTGCAGCAAATGGAAAGTGCCGCCGTAGATGGCGGCGCTGCACAGGACTTCGTCGCCGGCCGACAGCAGTCCGAGCAGGGTGCCGGAGATCGCGCCCATGCCGGAGCCGAACACCATCGCCGCCTCGGCCTGCTCCGCCGACGCGAGCTTGGCCTCGAGGGCGCGCGTCGACGGGTTGTCGTATCGCGAGTACAGATACTTGCCCGACGCGCCGTCGATGTAGGCCTGCACGTCGGCCGTCGAGTCGAACAGAAACGTCGTCGTCTCGTAGATCGGCGTGGTCAGCGGCGCGGCGTCCGGCTGCGCGCCCTCGGCCGTGTGGATGAGTCGAGTCGGCAGACCTTTGGATGAGGGCATGGAGAAGAATGATTTCGAATTGAGAATGCAGAATGCAGAGTTGAATTCAGGACGTCCGGAAGCAATGACTTACGTGAGCGGCAGGTCGTCTACCAGCGGCGGTGGCGCGGGCGCCTGCTCCAGGCCGTCGGCGCTGCCGCCGACCACCGGCACGATGAACTGCGCGTACGCGTCGTCGTAGCCGCGGCGCACGAGCTCGCCGAGCGCGGCGTGCCGATCCGAGCGGGCGTCGTGGGTGCCAACCAGGTCGAAGGGGCCGAGCGGGTTGTGCACCGGCTGCACGTGATAGACGCTGGTGAAACGGTCGAAGAAGGCGGTGGACGCGTCGCGTACACTGGCGCTCTCGTGGCCGGCGATCGCCTGCCCCAGCCAGGCACGCGGGTCGGCACGGCGTGGCGCGAGGCCGTGCGGGCCCTGCAGCGGCGACGCCGCGCTGACCAGGATCACCTGCTCGGCGCCCGCGGCGGACACCTCCTCGAGCAGGCGCACCAGGGACTCGGGCCGGTCCGCCAGCAGGTGCGTCTCACCGCGCCAGGCCCCCTCGAGCGGGAAGGTCATCGCGTGCGGCTCCGCCGCAAGCGGCACCGCGAGGGCGGCGCTGAGTCCGTCCATCGCCAGCTCCCGGCCAGCGCCGAGCAGGTCAATCACCTCGCTGCCACGCACGCCGTCGGCATCCTCGGAAAAGAACCGCCGTCGCCAGGCGTCGTGCAAGGCCGCGAAGACGAGGTCGCGGCGCGTGTCGAGATCGTGCACGACAAACAGCAGCTCGGCCGACCCCGGCTGCCCGAGGCCCTCGCCGATCATCTCGACGAACCGGCGGCTCCACTCGCGACGATCGGTGGGGCGCGTGCCCGCCGCCCCCGGCCCGCTCCAGAGCGCGCGCGCGAAGTGGCCATAGGCCTGACGGCCGTCCAGCGGCGCGCCGAGCGCCACCCACCACGGGCGCCCTTCCACGCGACGCCGACCGCGGGTACGGACGCGCAGCACGTACTCCCCTGCCAGGAACAGCCCGGCGCCGAGCAGCGACAACACCGCGACGCGTGGGATGACTTGCGCAAACAGGGTGTGATTGAAGGTGGCGGCGATGGTCTCGACAAACAGTCGCGCCACCCGCCCGTCCCGGTCGAGGCCGCTCAGCTGGACTGCATACGCCACCGGGTACAGCAGCGCGGCGGCGACCTGCACCAGCACGGGGACGGCAAGCACGGCGAAGGAGACGGCCAGGGCCCAGCCGACGACCCGCCACGGCAGCCGCCAGCCGTACAGATGTGCCGCGCGCGAGCCGCTCCAGGCGCCCGATGGCTGCCACAGCCGGGTGCCACCATCCAGGGCCGCAAGCATGGCGCTCGCAGCGCCCATGCCACGGCCAGCCACCAGGTCCACCTTGACCCCGGCCTCGGCAAGCGCCTTCATCACGCCGGCGTGATACGCCCCGGCCGACCCCGTGCCGGTGAACACGAGGGCCGTGCGCAATCGCGGCGCGTAGGGCGTGCCGGGCGACGCGCCACCAGGCGCAGCCGCGCTAGTCGTGGATGGTGACGAGCTTGATGAGCTCGAAGGATCGCTGGCCATTGGGGGTGGGCACCGTGACCTCGTCGCCGACCACCTTGCCGAGCAACGCACGGCCGATCGGTGAGGCGGTGGAGATCAGGCCTTTCGCGGCGTCGGCATCCTCGGGCATGACCAGCTGGTAGACAACGATTTCGCCGTCTTCCCGCAGCGTCAGCGTGGACCCGAACGCGACCTTCCCCTGGGGGATCTTGTCGAGGTTGATCAGGGAGATGTCGGCCATGCGCTTCTTGAGCATGCCGATGCGGGCCTGGAGGAACGTCTGCCGCTCCTTGGCCGCCTGGTACTCTGCGTTCTCACGAAGGTCACCAAGCTCGCGCGCACGCTGGATCTCCCTGGGGAGCTCGGTCTTGAGCTCGCGATCCAGGCCGGAAATCTCGTCCTCGAACTTTCTGAGCAGCTGCGCTTTGACTTCTAGCACTGGCGTCGTTCCCGGCGATGGCACGGCGGGATCGCGCACGCACCCCATGTGCCTGCCAATCCGCGTCAGTTGGGCCAACGACGCGGAAATCTTACCATGGTGTCACGCGGCCGACCGCCCCTCCACATGACCGAGACCATCATCACCAGCCGCCGCCATCCCTTCGTCGCTCGTTGTCGCGACGCCGCCGACGGGCACTCCGACGACGTGTTGCTCGAAGGTCCGCACCTGGTGGCCGACGCCATCGACGCCGGAACCGATCTGCCCCTGATCTTGGTGGCCGAGGGAGCGGCCGCGCGTGCCGACGTGGCCGCCCTGGTGGCGCGCGCGGCGCAGAGGGCCCTGCCGCTGCACTGGGTGACGCCGTCGGTGCTCGACGCCGCAAGTCCTACCCGCACACCCGTGGGCGTCGTCGCGCTGGCCACACTGGCGCTCGAGCCCGTCGATGGCCTGTGGACGGAGCCGCAGGCACTGGTGACCGTGGCCGTAGGCGTCCAGGACCCCGGCAACGTCGGCACGCTGATCCGCAGCAGCGAGGCGGCGGGGGCCACCGGCTTTCTCGCAGCCGGCAGCACCGCGCATCCCTTCGGATGGCGGGCGCTGCGCGGTGCGATGGGTAGTTCGCTGCGACTGCCGGTCGCACGGACCGCCGACACCGAGCATGCCGTGCGCGCAGCGCAGGCGCACGGGCTGCGCGTGGTGGCGCTGACCGGCGACGGCGAGGTGAGCCTGCACGACGCCGATCTGCGCGGGCCGTTGGCCATCTGCGCGGGCGCCGAAGGTGCCGGCCTGCCCGATGCCGTGCTGGCCCTGGCCAGCCTCCGGTTGCGCATCCCGATGCATCGGCGTGTCGAGTCGCTGAACGTGGGCGTCGCCGCGAGCCTCGTGCTCTTCGAAGTGATGCGGCAGCGCGAGCCGGGTACGCGGCGTCAGCCTGCGGCCCTTGGGACCGACCCGTCGTGACCACCGAACCCTCGCTCTTTGTGGCCGACGACGACCCGCGCCTGTCCCCCACCACGGCTGCCGGTCACGTCCCGCTGGCCGACCGCATGCGGCCGCGCACCATCGACGAGATCGTCGGTCAGGAGTCGCTGCTCGCGCCCGGCCGGCCGCTGCGCGAGGCGATCGACCGCGACGTCCTGCAATCGGCCCTCCTCTGGGGCCCGCCGGGCACCGGCAAGACGACGCTGGCGCGCGCCATCGCGCAGGCGACGGCGGCGCGTTTCGTCGCGTTCAGCGCGGTGATGTCAGGAGTGAAGGACGTCAAGCAGGTGATGGTGGATGCGGCCGCAGCGAGGCGGCGCGACGGCGCGCGCACGGTGGTCTTCATCGACGAGATCCACCGCTTCAACCGTGCCCAGCAGGATGCCTTCCTGCCGCACGTCGAGGCCGGCGACATCGTCCTGATTGGTGCGACCACCGAGAACCCGTCGTTCGAGGTCAATGCCGCGCTGCTCTCCCGCTCCAAGGTCTTCGTGCTGCAGGCCCTGACGCCCGAGGCCATCGTCGTCATCCTGGAGCGAGCCCTGCAGGACCCGGAGCGCGGCCTGGGGGCGAGCCCCCTGGAGGTCGAGGAGGGCGTCCTCGCGGCGCTGGCGGTCCATGCCAATGGCGATGCCCGCAGCGCCTTGAATCTGCTCGAGCTGGCGGCCAGCGTCGTGCCCCTGGACGAGCCGCGGCAGCTGACGCGCGAGCATCTGGCGCCGCTGGTCGGGCGGCGTACGCTCCGCTACGACAAGAGCGGCGAGGAGCACTTCAACCTCATCTCGGCGCTGCACAAATCGTTGCGCAACAGCGACCCGGATGCGGCGATCTACTGGCTGGCGCGGATGCTCGAATCGGGCGAGGACGTGATGTACGTGGCGCGACGGCTGGTGCGCTTCGCGTCCGAGGACATCGGCAATGCCGACCCGCAAGCGCTGATTATCGCCGTCGCTGCGCAGCAGGCGGCGCACCTGCTCGGGCTCCCGGAGGCCAACACGGCGCTCTCGCAGGCGGCCCTCTACCTGGCCACGGCGCCCAAGAGCAATGCCGTATACGCCGCGTACAACGACGCCGCCGAGGCCGCCAGGCACGACGAGGCCGAGCCGGTCCCGCTGCACCTGCGCAACGCGCCGACGCGGTTGATGAAGCAACTCGACTACGGCAAGGGCTACCAGTACGCGCACGACGCCGCCGACGCCGTGACGGGGATGGACTGCCTGCCGCCGGCGCTGCAGGGCCGCCGTTTCTACCGGCCCACCGACCGTGGCTTCGAAAAGGAAATTGCCCGACGCCTGGAGGGGTGGCGCGAGATCAAGAAGAAACGCCGAACGCCGAGCGAGGAAAGCTGAAGCGAATTGAGAATTCAGAATTATCCGGACCCTAGATGCGCTGGAAACTCTTCTCGATTTCGCGTCTCGTGATCCGCAGCATCACCGGGCGGCCGTGCGGACACACCGTCGAGTACGCCGTGGCATGCAGTTCGTCGAGGATGAACTGCATCTTCTCGAGCGGCAGCGCGTCGTTGGCCTTGACCGCGGCGTGGCAGGCCATGGTGGCGGCCAGGTGCTTGAGTACGTCGTCCACGCGGCTGCCCCGGTCCAGGCCGTCGAGGTCCTGGCCGAGCGCCCGCAACGCCGGCTCGACATCGCCGAGGCCAATCAGCGCAGGCATCGCCGTGACCCGTACCGACTTGCCGCCGAAGGGCTCGACCTCGAACCCGAGACGCGCCAGTTCGCTCACGTGGGTCTCGATGCCTGCCAGCTGCGACGGGTCGGCTTCGAACACGAGCGGCGTCAGCAGCCGCTGGCTCTGCAGCCGCCCCCGGGTCAGCCGCTCGTAGATCCGCTCGTACAGGACACGCTCATGCGCCACATGCTGGTCGATGATGGCAAGCCCGTCCTGGTCCACCGCGAGAATGTACGTGTGCCGGAACTGACCGAGCGGCTTCATCGGCAGGAGCGCATCGTCGGTCACCGGCCTGGCCTGGTCCACGAGCGGGGACGGCAGCGCACGCTCGCTGGCGCGAGTGTCCTCCGACGTCGTGCTCGCTGCGGCACGCTCCCACGGCGCCAGCGAGTCCGCCCGATCCGACCCCTCATTCAGAGGCGGGCCTCCTGCGGCCGTGACCGGTCTCCAGCGATCCTGCTGGAACGACGAGTCGGGGCGGAGCACGCCCGGCAGCAGCGGCATTGCGGGCAGGCTGATCGGCGCGACCGGGGCCTGCAATCGCAACTCCGGTGACGGCCCGGCGCCGAGCGCGTCGCCCAACGCCCGCCGCAGCACCTCGTGCACGAGGGACTGCTCGAGGAACCGCACTTCGGCCTTGGTCGGATGCACGTTCACATCGACACGCTCGGGCGGTATCTCGATGAACAGGTGCACCTCAGGACTGCGCTCCTTCACGGTCGCCACGGCGTAGGCCGCCTGGATCGCGTGCGCAATCGTCTTGTCGCGGACGATGCGACCGTTGACGTAGATGTTCTGCGGGCCGCGCCGCGGGCCCTGCTCGGCCAGTGGCGCGATGTAGCCATGAATTCGCAGGCCGCCGCCTTCCCGCCGCACCTCGACCAGCTCCGGGCGCGCCTGGTAGATCTGGTAGAACCGCTCGGCGATGTCGCTGGCCGGCGGGCAGTCGAGCAGCGTGCGGCCGCCACTCGAGAGTTGGAAGCCGACCGTCGGACAGACCAGCGCCAGCTGCGTCATCAGCCGCGACACCTGCGCCGATTCGGCCGAATCGGCCTTCAGGAACTTGCGCCGCGCCGGCAGGTTGAAGAACAGGTCGCGCACCTCGATCGTGGTCCCTTCCGGGGCCCCGATGTCGTGTGCGTCACGCGGTTCTCCACCGTCGATGCGGATTTCGACTCCGGTCAGAGCGCCACGCGCCCGGGTCCGGAGCGTGAAGTGCGAGACCGACGCGATGCTCGGCAGCGCCTCACCGCGGAAGCCGAGGGTGCGAATGCCGTCGAGGTCCGACGCGACCCGGATTTTGCTCGTGGCATGCCTGTGCACGGCCAACCTGGCGTCGTCGGGCGCCATGCCCTCGCCGTCGTCCTCGACGCGGATGAGGGCACGGCCGCCCTGCTCGATGGCCACCGCAATGCGGCGCGCACCGGCATCGAGCGCGTTCTCGACCAGTTCCTTGACGACCGAGGCCGGCCGCTCGACGACCTCACCGGCCGCGATCTGATTGGCAAGGGCAACGGGCAGGATCTGGATCTTCACCTCAGAGCCAGCCACGCCGCTTGAAGTACCACATCATCCCGCCGGTCATCACGGCCATCATGATCACCACATCCCAGAACTGCGCGCCGACGCCGCCGGGCATCATCGGGATGTGCACGTTCATGCCGTAGAGGCTGGTGAGCACGGTGAGCGGCATGAAGATGGTGGCAATCAGCGTCAGCATCTTCATCACCTCGTTCATCCGGTTGGAGACAAAGGAGAGGTGCGCGTCCAGCACGCCGGTGACGCGGTCGTGAAAGGTGTTGGCCTCATCGGACAGGCGCACGAGATGATCGTGGACGTCGCGGAACCTGTAGCTGAGGGGCTCGTCCACCACGGCGAACTCGCGCCTGGCCAGCCGCGCAATCACGTCGCGCTGTGGCATCACCACCCGCCGCAGCGAGCCGACGTCGCGCTTGATGGCCAGGATCTGTCGCACTACTTCCTCGTTGCTCGCGTTGAACACGGCCTCCTCGACGGCGTCGAGGCGTGCTTCGAGCTCGTTCACCTCCGGCCGGTAGTTGTCCACCATCGTGTCGACGATGCGGTGGACCAGCGACATCGGACCGCCGCCGAGCACGAAGCCGGTGCGCGGACAGATGCCCTGCACCGAGGCGATCGACCGCGACCTGCCGTTGTGGACCGTGACGAGATAGTTCGAGCCGATGAGGAAGTCGATGTCGTGCGTGGAGAACCCACCCTGCTGCGTGGCGTTCCAGTCGATGCCGTGCAGGATCAGGTACAGGTACGTGTCGTAGGGCTCGACCTTGGGATGGTGCGAGGAACCGACGGCGTCCTCCACCGACAGCTCGTGGAACTTGAAGGTCTCCGACAGGATGCGTCGGGTGACGGTCGGGTCGACGTTGCCGATGTCGGTCCAGGTGATGACCCCGGAATCGGGCTGCAGCCACCTCGGGTCGAGGGACTCGGCAAGGCGGGTTTCGCCGTCGGCGTGCACGAAGACCGTGAGCACGTCTGCATCGATCCCGCGGGCCAACGGCACGGCAGCGTCTAGAGGAGGCACAGCACAGGAATACAGCAACGTTGCCGGCGCCTCAAGTCCTGGCACGGAAGGCTCTTGCAAAACGGACTCCTGAGGCCCGCGACGCACGGGCAGGCATCATGTCGCGGCCCGGGGCATCTGCCCGGGCCGCGACATCCCTGCTACTTCCTGGCCGCGGCCAGTGCCGCCTGCGCCGCCGCCAGACGCGCCACCGGCACGCGGAAGGGCGAGCAGCTGACGTAGTCGAGGCCGAGGGCATCGCAGAACTTGACCGAATCGGGCTCTCCCCCGTGCTCGCCGCAGATCCCGAGCTTGATGCCCGGACGAGTCTGCCGGCCCTTTTCCACGGCAATCCGCATCAAGGCGCCGACGCCCGCCTGATCGATGGTGGCGAAGGGGTTCTTCTTGACGATTTCGGTCTCCTCGTAATGCGGGAGGAACGACCCGGAGTCGTCGCGCGACATGCCGAGCGTGGTCTGGGTCAGGTCGTTGGTGCCGAAGGAGAAGAACTCGGCGGTGTGCGCGATCTCGTCGGCGGTGACGGCGCCGCGGGGCACCTCGATCATGGTGCCCACGCTGTAGGCGATCTTGGTCTTGCGCTCGGCCATCACCTTGCGCGCCACCTCGTGGACGATCTCCACCTGCAGGTCCAGCTCCTTCTTGAAGCCGACCAGCGGGATCATGATCTCGGGGTGGGCCTTGTAGCCCTTCTTGTTGGCGTCGGCGGCCGCTTCGAACACGGCACGTGCCTGCATCGCCGTGATCTCCGGGTAGCTGATCCCGAGACGGCATCCGCGGAAGCCGAGCATCGGGTTGAACTCGTGCAGGTCGTGCACCCGCTGCTTGATCTTGTCCACCGAGATACCCAGCTTCTTGGCCAGGCTCTTCTGCTGGTCCTCGCTGTTGGGCAGGAACTCGTGCAGCGGCGGATCGAGGAAGCGGATCGTGGCCGGGTAGCCCTTCAGCTCCTTGAAGATCCCGAAGAAGTCCTCGCGCTGGTACGGCAGCAGCTTGGCGAGCGCCTCCTCGCGGGCCTCGAGCGTGTCGGCGAGAATCATCTCGCGCATCGCGTCGATACGGTCACCCTCGAAGAACATGTGCTCGGTGCGCGTGAGGCCGATGCCCACCGCCCCGAACGCCAGGGCGTTGCGGACCTGTTCCGGGGTGTCGGCGTTGGTCCGCACGGTCATCCGCGTCGCCTCGCCACACCACTTCATCAGCTGCACGAAGTTCTTGAACGTGCGGCCCTTCTTGGACGTCGCGTCGTTCTCGACCAGACCCTGGATGACCTCCGACGCGCCGGTCTCGATGCGGCCCGCGTACACCTCGCCGGCCGTGCCGTCGATCGACAGCCAGTCGCCTTCCTTGTAGGTCTCGCCCGCCACCGTCAGCGTGCGCTTGGCGTAGTCCACCTGCAGCGCCGCGGCGCCACACACGCACACCTTGCCCATCTGCCGGGCGACCAGCGCGGCGTGTGACGACACGCCGCCGCGCGCCGTGAGGATCCCTTCGGCCGCGATCATCCCGCGCAGATCCTCAGGGGAGGTCTCGACGCGGACCAGCAGGACCTTCCGGCCCTTGGCCGCCGCTTCCACGGCGCGATCGGCGTTGAAGTACACCTCGCCGGAGGCCGCCCCGGGACCGGCCGGCAGGCCCTTGGCGATGACCGCCGCCTTGGCCACCGCGACGCGGTCGAAGATCGGCGCCAGGACCTGATCGAGCTGGTCGGCGGGTACGCGCATCACCGCCGTCTTCCAGTCGATGAGCCGTTCCTTCACCATCTCGGTAGCAATGCGGACCGCGGCCACGCCAGTGCGCTTGCCGTTGCGCGTCTGCAGCATGTACACCGTGCCGTCCTGGATGGTGAACTCGAAGTCCTGCATGTCGGTGAAGCGCGCCTCCAGGACCTTGCGGATGCGTTCGAGCTCGCGGTACGCCTTGGGCATCGCCTTGGCCAGTTCGGCCACCGGCTCCGGCGTGCGCACGCCAGCCACGACGTCTTCGCCTTGCGCGTTGAGCAGGAATTCGCCGTAGAAGATCTTCTCGCCGGTCGCCGGGTCGCGGGTGAACGCGACGCCCGAACCCGATTCCTCACCGGTGTTGCCAAAGACCATCGCCTGTACGTTGACGGCAGTGCCCCACTCGGCCGGGATGTTGTACTTGCGCCGGTAGACCATGGCGCGGTCGTTCATCCACGACCCGAACACGGCGCTGACAGCGCCTTCGAGCTGCTTCCACGGGTCGGCCGGGAACGCCTTGCCGGTGCGCTCCTTCACCAGCGCCTTGAACTGCGTGATGATGTTCTTCAGGTCGTCGGCGCTGAGCTTGTTGTCCTCGAGTTCGCCGTTGCCGTACTTCTCGTGCTTGTAGGTTTCGAGCACGGTCTCAAACGGCTCGTGGTCCTCGCCGGCCCGCTTCTGCACGCCAAGCACCACGTCGCCATACATCTGGATGAAGCGACGATAGCAGTCCCAGGCAAAGCGCGGGTTCTGCGTGGCGCGCTCGAGCGCGATCACCGTGTTGTCGTTCAGGCCCAGGTTCAGGATCGTGTCCATCATTCCCGGCATGGAGTCGCGCGCGCCCGAGCGCACGGCGATCAGCAGCGGGAACTTGCCGGCATCACCGAACTTGACGCCCATGATCTTCTCGATCTTGGCGATGCCGGTGCGGATCTGCGCTTCGAGCGCTGCCGGATAAGTGCGCTTGTTGTCGTAGTAATAGGTGCAGACCTCGGTGGAGATCGTGAATCCAGCCGGCACCGGCAGCCCGATCCGAGCCATCTCGGCCAGGTTGGCGCCCTTGCCGCCGAGCAGCGGCTTCATCGATCCATTGCCGTCGGCCTTGCCTGCCCCCCAGCTGTAGACGTACTTGCCGGCGGCGGCGGTCGTGGTGGTGCGTGCGGCCGTCGAGCGGCGGGGCGTCGCGGCCTTGCGCGAAGCGGTCGCGGCCTTGCGCGGAGCGGCGGTGCGGGCGGGGGTCGACTTGCGGGCGGCGGGACGCGCGGGCGTCGCGGAACGCTTGGCGGCGCGTGCTGCTTTCTTTGCCATGAACGGAATGACTCCTGATTGAACGTTGGTGAAGGCGGGACTCAGGCCTGTGGCCCCGCGATGGCAGACAGATCGACGATGTCGCGCACCGTATCGCGCAGGGAGGCCAGCAGCGACAGGCGGGCCTGGCGCAGGGCGACATCGTCAACCATGACGAACACGTCGGTGAAGAACTTGTCCACCGCCGGTCGCAGGGCCGCAACCTCCAGCAGGGCGCGGGTGTATTCGGCTTGCGCGACCGCGGCGGCGATGCTCGGGCGGCGTGCCTCGAGTGCGTCAACCAGCGCCAGCTCGGCGGGCTCGACCAGCGCGGCCCGAATCGCCGCGAGATCGCGGCTGCCCGGGTCGCCGGGCGGGACGTCCTTGACGATGTTGGTCGCGCGCTTGAACAGCACGGCCAGCGGCGCGAAGTCGGCCGAGGGGCGCACGGCACGCAATGCGTCGAGGCGCTGACGCACCGACAGGGGGGACAGCCCTGCCAGGCCCTGGCCCTCGGGCAGCACGGCCGCAATCTCGTCGGCGCGGTAGCCGCGCTTCTCGAACAGGAACTTCAGTCGCTCGACGATGAAGGCATCGAGCGCGCGTGACTTGGACGCGACATCCTCGACCTGCCCCTGGTCGCTATAGGCCTGGCGCGCCTGGTCGACAATGGCCTCGAGCGAGACGCGGCGGCTGACGCCGCCGACTTCAGGCAGGTCGACCAGGACCTTGACGAGCCCCTGCGCCGCGCGCCTCAGGGCAAAGGGGTCGCGAGTGCCAGTGGGCTGCTCGCCCGCGGCAAACAACCCGACCAGCGTGTCAACCCGGTCAGCCACGGCCAGCGCCGCCCAGGTGAGCGCCGCGCCGCCGAGCTGCGCCGCCGTCGGTGCCTGCTGCACCTCGACGCCGACCGGCTGGTACTGGTGATAGATGGCCTTCCACACGCCCTCGCTGAGGCCATCCTCGCGCGCATAGATGCCGCCGATCATGCCCTGCAGTTCGGTGAACTCCCGGACCATGTCGGTGGTGAGGTCGGCCTTGGCCAGCCGCCCCGCCGCCGCCGCGTCGTCGGCCTGCGTCGATGTCCCACCAAAGGCGTCGGTGGCGATCCACCGGGCCAGGCGCTCGAGTCGCTGGGACTTGGCCGCGTAGCTGCCGAGCGCCTTGTGGAACAGCAGCGTGTCCAGGCGCGCCAGCTTGGCGTCCAGAGGGGCGCGCCGGTCGGCATCCCAGAAGAACCGCGCGTCGCGCAGGCGGGCGGTCAGCACCCGTTCGGCGTTGATGGCGATCTTCTGCGGCTGCTCCACCTCGATGTTGGTCACGGCAAGAAAGGCCGGCAACAGCCGCTGCTGATCGTCGAGCACCGGGAAGTAGTGCTGGTGATGGATCATCGTGGTGGTCAGCACCTCGTCAGGCAGGGCGAGGAACTCCGGCGGGTAGACGCCAGCCACCACTGAGGGGTACTCGACCAGGTCCGCGACTTCGTGCAGCAGGGCCGGCTGCGATGCCACACGTCCACCCAGGCGACGGGCGTGCGCATCGAGTTCGCGCACCAGCCGATCGTGCCGCTCGGAATGCTCGAGCAGGATGAAGTGCTCGCCGAGCCGCTGCTTGTAGTCGCTGACGCTGCGGACCTTCACGGACCGCCCCGGGCGGCCGCTCATCGAGAGGAAGCGATGGCCGTAGGTCAGCGCCCCGGTGCGCACTTCCTGCACCAGGTTGGACTGGGCACCCGGCGAGCGCCGGATCACGAACGGCACGACGCGGCCGCCGAACAGGTACAGCATCCAGCGGATCGGACGGCCGAACGGGAACTCGCCCTTGCCGTCGTCGATCCACGCATCCCAGCGCATCTGCTTGGGGAACGGCAGGTCGCGCAGCGTCGCGCCAAGGACGTCAGGCAGGATGTCGACCGCCGCCCGGCCCCGCTCGCGCTTGACCACCGACAGGTACTCGCCCTTGGGTGTCGAGACGCGGGTCAGGTCGGCCACCTCCGCGCCGTACTTGCGCGCGAAGCCGACGGCGGCCGGCGTCGGCTTGCCGTCGGGCCCGAACGCCGCGGCCACGGCGGGCCCGCTGACGTTCTCCTCGAGGTCGGACTGGCGCTCTGACACGCGAGCGACGTGTGCGGTGAGCCGCCGCGGCGTGGCGCTGCTTTCGATGGGTCCGTCGGTGCTCAGCCGGAAGTCCTTCAGCCGTTGCCCGAAGCGCTGCGCCAGCTGCTCGGTCAGCGCCGGCAGCCACGACGCGGGAAGTTCCTCGCAGCCAATCTCCAGCAGAAGTTCGCGATCCATCCGGTGGTTGAATCCTCTCCCTGAGGGGACTAGGCGGTGGCAGCCGGGACGTCGGCGTCAACGCCGGCGTACGCCCGGGCAATCGCCACGGCCAATTGACGGACGCGCAGGATGTACGCGGTCCGTTCGGTGACTCCGATGCCGCCACTGGCATCGAGGGTGTTGAACAGATGCGAGCACTTCAGGCAGTGCTCGAGCGCGGGCAGCACCAGGCCATCGCTGATCAGCCCCTGCGCCATCGCGTAATGCCTGTCGAACAGATCGCGGTTGAACGCGGCGAAGGCCTCGCCCCCGATGCCGACCTGTCCGAACGCGTACCGCGACTGCTCGACCTCGTCCCGGTGCCGCACGTCGCCGTAACGGACGCCGGGCG
Organism: Luteitalea sp.; assembly: GCA_046593715.1. Classification (GTDB taxonomy): domain Bacteria; phylum Acidobacteriota; class Vicinamibacteria; order Vicinamibacterales; family Vicinamibacteraceae; genus Luteitalea. The sequence continues at coordinate 26,363 of JBKJQW010000014.1, read as the reverse complement.
CCCATTCCAGGTCGTACACATTGGTGACCTTCTGCAGCACCATCGCCAGCCGCTCCAGTCCGTACGTCAGCTCAGCCGCGATGGGCGACAGCTCGAGGCCGCCGGCCTGCTGGAAGTACGTGAACTGGGTGATCTCGAGGCCGTCAAACAGCACCTGCCAGCCGATGCCCCACGCGCCGAGGGTGGGCGATTCCCAGTTGTCTTCCTCGAAGCGCACGTCGTGCGCCCGCGTGTCGATACCGCAGGCTTCGAGGCTTTGCAGGTACAGGTACTGCACCTCGTCAGGCGCCGGCTTCAGGATCACCTGGAACTGGTGGTGCTTGTAGAGCCGGTTCGGATTCTCGCCGAAGCGGCCATCGGCGGGACGACGCGACGGTTGCACGTACGCCACGTTCCAGTGCTGGGGCCCGAGCACCCGCAGGAAGGTCTCGGGATTCATCGTCCCGGCGCCGACCTCGAGGTCGAGGGGTTGCTGCAGCAGGCAACCCTGTGCGGCCCAGTACTGCGACAGCTTGAAGATGAGGTCCTGAAAGGTCACGGATTGATCTCTCGTAACACCCGAGCCGCACGCGGCTCGTGATCGAGGTGCCATACCAGCAGCAGCCGATGGGCCGCTGCCACCTGCACCAGCGCGTCGCTGGATACGTTCACGTCACCGAGCGCCGAGGGCGCGACCTGCGCGGCCTCGACCAGGAACTGCAGTGCCGCTGCCGGCATCGAGACACCCTGGCCATGTCCGGCACACCGCCGACACAGGAACCAGTGCGATCGAGGCTCGAGCACCGCCCCGCCCCGCAGCGATGCGGCACAGTGCGGACACGCCTGAATCGATGGGTACACCCCTTGCAACCGCAGCAGCCAGTACTCGAAGTACCGCGCCAGCCGCTCGGATCCCACACCGGTCCGCATGGCGTCCAGCACCGCCACGCCCAGCCGGTACAACCGTTCTTGCGGGTCGTTTTCCGGAGCCCATTCGTCCAGCAGCTCCGCGAAATAGCTCGCGTAGGTGCAGGCGTCCCCGCCAGCCAACAGCGGCGAGCCGAGGACGTCGGCGTAATCGAGACGCACCAGATCCCGTTGCTCGCGCTCCTGGTACGCCACCCGCACGTGGGTGAACGGCTCGAGGGCGCCACCGAACCGCTTGCGGGACCGCATGCCTCCCCGCGCGACTCCCCGTTTCTTGCCACGGTCGCGGGTCAGCATCACCACCAGGCGGTCGCTCTCCCCCAACCGATAGGTCCGCAGCACGAGCGCCTCGCCAGTGTGCAGCGGCATGCGGCCAGTCCGCTATTCTACCCCGCCCCGCCGAGATGCTTCAGCAGCACCGTCGCCAGACCGAGAAAGGCGAAGAAGCCGAACATGTCGGTCAGCGGCGTGATGAAGGCCGACGAGGCCAGCGCCGGGTCGACCTTGAGCGCTCGCAATCCGAGCGGCACCAGCGTGCCGGCGGTCGCCGCCACGAACATGTTCATCAGCATGGCCAGACCGAGGATCAGACCAAGCCACGGGTTGCCCTGCACCAGCCACGCCGCCAGCGCAGCCACCACACCGAGGCCAAGGCCGTTGCCAAGCCCCACCATGGCCTCCTTGAACAGGGCGCGCCGTGAATTGGACGGATTGAGTTCGCCGAGCGCGATGCCGCGCACGATCACCGTCAGCGTCTGCGTGCCGGCGTTGCCGCCGAGGCCGGCCACGATCGGCATGAAGACGGCCAGCGCGGTGACCTGCGAGATGGTCCCCTCGAAGACCTTGACCACCGCAGCCGACCCGAAGGCCGTCACCAGATTCACATACAGCCACGGCAGCCGCTTGCGCAGCGAGCTGGCCGGGGGCGAGAAGACGCTGTCGTCAGTGGACACGCCCGCCAACCGGTAGATGTCCTCGGTGGCCTCGTCCTTGATGACGTCGATGACGTCGTCCACCGTAATCACGCCGGCCAGCTTGTTTTCGAGGTCCACCACCGGAATCGCCAGCAGGTTGTAGGACGCCACCTGGCGTGCCACCTCCTCCTGGTCGGTGTCGACGCGGACGCTCAGCACTTCCCCGCCGGCGATTCGCTTCAGCGGGGTTTCCGGCGCCACCAGGAGCAGGCGCCGCAGGGAGGTCACCCCCACCAGGTGGTTCCGCTCGTCGATGGTGTACAGGTAGAACACCATCTCGACATCGCGGGCGCCCTGCAGCTCGGTGATCGCCTCGCCCACCGTCAGGTCCTCCGACAAGGCGAAGACGTTGGGGTTCATGATCCGCCCGGCCGTGTACTCCGGGTACTCGAGCAGTTCCTCGACCTCGGTGTCCTGCTTGCCGCGCATCAGGTCCAGGACGCTGCGCGACAGGTCCTCGGGCAGGGCCTCGACGATCGCCGCCGCATCGTCGGACTCGAGTTCCTGGACGTAGCGGGCGATGTCCTCGGCCGAACGGCCCTCGAGCAGGTGCGCGCCAATCTCGGGCCCGAGTTCGCTCAGGGCCTCCATGGCGTGGCGGGGGCTGCGATCCAGCAACACGTCGAACGCCGTCTGGCGGTCGCGTTCCGTCAGTTCGCCGAGCACCGAGGCAAGGTCGGCCGGATGCTGCTTCTGGAGCAGATTCAGCAGATTCGCGCTCGCACCGACGCGGATCAGCCGCTTCACCGAGGCCAGGACGACGTCGATTTTGCGCTGTGCCATGGTGAGTGCGCGGACCGCGCGACGTCACCCGTCGTCGCACGACCCACAGATCTGCTGAAGGTACCACGTGGCAGCGTTCGGGGTAGGGCGCGTTGCCCGAACGCGCTTGGACGGGCCGCTCGGGAGCGGCCCCTACCGGCGGTGCCTGGGCAACCCCAGGTCGTCGAGGGTGCGGTCGTTCTCCCGCCAGTCTTCGCGGACCTTGACGTGCAGGTCGAGGTACACCCGCCGCTCGAAAAACGCTTCGATCTGCGCGCGAGCGGCCGTGCCGATGGCCTTGATCATCGCGCCCCCGCGGCCGACGATGATCGGCTTCTGCGAGGCCTCCTCAACCAGAATGCTGCAGTAGATGGCCAGCGGGCCCTCGGCCTCGTCGGCCGGCTCCTCGTAGCGGTCCACCACCACCGCCGTCGTGAACGGCAGCTCTGCCCGGGTATGCGCCAGCACCTGTTCGCGCACCATCTCGGCGGCCAGCGAGCGCGCCGACTGATCGGTGAGGTAGTCGTCGGGATAGAGCGGCGGCCCCTCGGGGAGGTGCGACACCAGCACCGATTCCAGCACGTCGACGTTGTCACCGGTCGCCGCCGACACCGGCACCACGTCGGCAAACGGATACTTGCCGCTGAACCACTCGATGATCGGCAGCAACCTGTGCTTCTTCAAGCGGTCCACCTTGTTCAGCACCAGGACCACCGGCTGCTGGATCTGGGGCAGCAACCCGAGCAGGAAATCAGTGCCACGCCCCACGTCCTCACTGGCATCGATCACCAGCGCCACCACGTCGGCCTCGCGCGCCGCGCCGACAGCCGCGTCCACCATCCGGACGTTCATGCGATGCATCGGCCGATGCACGCCAGGGGTGTCGAGAAACAGGATCTGGCCGTCGGGGTGGTTCTTCGCTCCCAGGATGCGCGTCCGGGTCGTCTGCGGCTTGTCGGACACGATGGCCAGCCGGGCCCCGACGAGGCGATTGAGCAACGTCGACTTGCCGGCATTCGGCCGGCCGAGCAGCGAGACAAAGCCTGAGCGCATGCCTACTCCTCCCCTTCGGAGGGCAACCGGCGCACACGCACCTTCAGCACGCGCCGGCGCTCCGCTTCGAGCACCTCGATGTCCAGGCCATCCTCGATCACGTGCTCGCCGACGCCAGGCACGCGACCGATGCGACTCATGAGATAGCCCCCGATGGTCTCGAAGCCCTCGCGCTCGATCTCCACTCCGAGACGCTCGGTCAGCTTCTCGATGTCCACCTTGGCGCTGAACACCCAGGTGTCGCCGGCCTCCTCGATGATCGGCTCGGCCTCGAAGTCGTACTCATCACGGATCTCGCCGACCAGTTCCTCGACCAGATCTTCGACGGTCACCAGCCCCGCGGTGCCGCCGTACTCATCCACCACCAGGGCGGTCTGCGTGCGCGTGCGCTGCAATTCCTTCAAGAGCTCCGGCGCCCGCTTGGTTTCCGGGATCACGTGCGCGGCCCGGACCAGCGCGGTGAACGGGTCGGCGTCAGCCTGCCCGGCGCCTTTGAGAAACACGTCCTTGAGGTGCACGAACCCGACCACGTCATCGAGGCTCTCGCGATAGACGAGCAGTCGCGAGTACTCGGATTCACGCAATCGGGCGCGCAGATCCCCGAGCGTCGCATCGGCGCGGATGGCCACGATGTCGGGGCGCGGCGTCATCACCTCACGCACGAGGCGATCCTGGAAGCCCACCAGCGAGCGGAACAGCTCGCGCGCGTCCTCTTCCTCTTCGCCAGCATCGGTCTCGTCCTCATCCTGGGCGGTGGCCACCATTTCCTCGGCCTGCGTCTCGTCATCGAGACCACGCCGCTCGCTGCCGTTGACGCCAGCCATCAGGTGGGTCAACGGCGCAAAGGCACGCGCGATGACGGCAAAGGACGGCAGCAACGCCGCCAGCACGACCTGCGGATTGCTGCGCACAATCACCTGCGGCAACACGAGGAAGCAGCTGAAGACAAACACCAGCATCGATGCCAGGAACACCCAGATGCCGTGGTCGGTGCGGCCGACCCCTTCGACGTGAGCCAGCAGCACGGCAACGATCACCGTGACGATGCCGAGCAGGACGCGCGCCGGGAAGAACAAGGCCGGCGGGTCCTCGAGAAAGCCCGCGAGCAGGTCGCGCGGACCGGCGGCACTCTCGGCCATCATCCGCAGGGAGAAGCGCATCAGCGCGCTGAATGCCGCCAGGATGGTGCCGAGGTAGACCGCCAGGCACGCGAGCAGGAACACCACCAAGGGGATCATGCCCGCGTCTCCCGCTCGATCAGCCCGGCTGGCAGCCCGCCTTTGCGACGCAGCCGCGCTTCCGCGCGACGCATCTGCCCGTCGTCGGTCTCGTGGTCGTGTCCAAGCAGGTGCAGCAGCCCATGCAGCGCCAGCACTTTCAGCTCGGTGGCGTAGGCGTGCCTACCCCGTACCGCCTGGCGCCGCGCCACGCCGGTGGCGATGACGATGTCGCCGAGGTGACGAACCTGCCCGCGCACCCTCGGTCCGTCCTCGCCACTCGGGAACGAGAGCACGTCGGTCGGGCGATCCACCAGCCGCCACTCGCGATTGAGCCGGCGCATGGCGGCGTCGCCGACCAGGACGATGGCCACCGTTCCGCGCGCGCGCGCCGGAGCCGTCGCCACGAGCCAACGCGCCAGCCCCGGCGCACGGGCCGGGCGTCCGTCACGTGTGCACACCGTGATGTGCAGCGTCGCAGGGTCGCTGTCCATGGCGGTCAGGACTGCGGCCGGCCAGGCGCACGCCCACCGGTCGGGGCGGGCTGGATCGAGGCCGCAACCCGCTCGTCCTCCGCGCCATACGCCTGCACGATCAACTGCACCAGCTTGTGGCGCACCACGTCGCGGTCGGTGAAGTGCACAAAGGCCAGTCCTTCCACCTTGTCGAGGATGCGCACCGCGTCGATCAGTCCCGACGGGCGGCCGTACGGCAGGTCGATCTGGGTGATGTCCCCGGTGACCACGGCCTTGCTGCCGAAGCCGAGGCGGGTGAGGAACATCTTCATCTGCTCGGACGTGGTGTTCTGCGCTTCGTCCAGGATCACGAACGCGTCGCTGAGGGTGCGGCCGCGCATGAATGCCAGCGGCGCCACCTCGATGGTGCCGCGTTCGAGCAGGCGCTCCACCTTGTCGGCCTCGAGCATGTCGTGCAGAGCGTCGAACAGCGGACGCAGGTAGGGATTGACCTTCTCTTGCAGGTCGCCGGGAAGGAAGCCGAGCTTCTCCCCCGCTTCCACGGCCGGCCGCGTGAGGACGATGCGGCTGACCTTTTTGGCCAGCAGGCTGGCGACGGCCTGCGCCATGGCCAGGTAGGTCTTGCCCGTTCCGGCCGGACCTACGCCGAAGACGATGTCGTGCTTGTCGATGGCCTCGAGATACTGCCGCTGCGTCGGGGTCTTCGGCACGACCTGGCGCTTGGCAGACGCGCGCACGCTGCCCTTGAGGAAATGGTCGCGCAGGTCGAGCTCGGGATGTTCGGCGACCAGGCGCATGGCATCCTTCACTTCGCCGCGGGCGAAACGATAGCCATCACGCAGCAATGCGCTGAACTGGCCGACAAACGCCTCGACCTGGTCGAGACGGTCACCAGGTCCGTCCACGACCAGCTCGTGCCCGTTGGTGCGGACAGTCACCCCGAAGAGTGATTCGAGCAGGCGCAGGTTGTCGTCGTACGCGCCGAACAGGACGTCAACGCCCTGATCAGGAACGGGAATGGAACGCGGGGCCGAGGCAGCGATACCGGTAGTCTCCTAGATCCTCTTCCGACGTGGGGCTGACGCTAGCATGCTGCCTGCAGTCAGGCAAGCGGCTTGAGGTGCAATTCCTTCAGTTGGCGCGGGTCGACGGTGGACGGCGCGTCCGACATCAGATCCACGGCCGTTGCTGTCTTGGGAAAGGCGATGACGTCGCGAATCGACGGCTCGCCGGCCAACAGCGCGACGATGCGGTCCAGACCGAGGGCGATGCCTCCGTGCGGCGGTGTGCCGAACTCGAGGGCATCGATGAAGAAGCCGAAGCGCAACTTGGCCTCCTCATCGCTGATCCCGAGCAGCCGGAACAGCTGACGCTGAATCTCCGGATCGTGGATACGGATACTGCCGCCGCCGATCTCGCTGCCGTTGAGCACCAGGTCGTAGGCCTTGGCGGTCACCTCGCCCGGCGCCTCGCTCATGCGTGACAGGTCGGCGTCGGAGGGCGAGGTGAACGGATGGTGCATCGCGACCCACCGCTTCTGGTCCGCATCCCAGTCCAGCAGCGGAAAATCCACCACCCACAGGAACTCGTACCGCGCCGGATCGATCAGCTTGAAGCGCCTGGCCAGGGAGAGCCGCAGCGCCCCGAGCAGTTTCGAGACCTGCGCTTCAGGGCCGGCCGTCATCAGCAACAGCCCGTCGGTACCGGCACCGGAGCACTCCAGCGCACGCGTCAACGCCTCTTCACCCATCGCCTTGGCCGAGGTGGTCAGGCCCTTCTCCGTCTGGCGAGCCCAGAGCAGGCCGCCGGCGCCCATCTCGATGGCTTCGGCGACGATCTTGTCGACCTCCGCCCGTGAGATCTTCGCGCCGCCCGGTACGACCAGCCCGCGCAGCACGCCGCCGCTGGCCAGAGCCTCACGCACCGGACCGAAGGGCGTCTCGGCAAAGACCGATCCGAGGTCCTGGATCTCCATGCCGACGCGCAGGTCCGGCTTGTCCGACCCATACCTGGCTATCGCGTCGCTGTAGGCCATCGTCTTGAACGGCGCGGTGATCTCCACGCCGCCGAGCCGGAAGATCTCGACGATCAAGGGCTCGATCATCGCGAAGACCAACGGCTGCGAGGCAAACGAGATCTCGACGTCGACCTGGGTGAACTCGGGCTGACGATCGGCGCGCAGGTCCTCATCGCGGAAGCACTTGACAATCTGGAAATAGCGGTCGAGCCCGCCGATCATCAGGATCTGCTTGAAGATCTGCGGCGACTGCGGCAACGCGAAGAATTCGCCCGGATGGACACGGCTCGGGACGAGGTAGTCGCGCGCACCCTCCGGCGTGCTCTTGGTCAGGATCGGCGTCTCGATCTCCAGGAAACCGAGTTCGTCGAAATAGCGGCGGATGGCCATCGTCAGCCGATGGCGCAGCATCAGATTCTTCTGCATGCGCTGCCGGCGCAGGTCCAGGTACCGGTAGCGCAGGCGCGTGTCCTCGGCGACAAAGGTCTCGTCGGCGATGCTGAACGGCGGGCGACGGGCGTCGTTGAGTGTCCGCAGTTCGCCGATCCGGACCTCCACCTGCCCCGTCTCGAGCTTTTCGTTGACGGTCTCGGGCGAGCGCGGCGCAACCTGCCCAAGCACCGCCACGACCATCTCGGTCTTGAGCTTCTTGGCCTGCGAAAGCAGCGGCTCGCTTTCGGTGACCACCTGGGTCACGCCGTAGCGGTCGCGGATGTCGAGAAAGATCACCGCGCCCATGTCGCGCACGCGGTGCACCCAGCCGAGGAGCACGACGTCTTTGCCGACGTGGTCGGCACGAAGGTCACCGCAGGTGTGGGTCCGGTAGAGGGCGCCGAGGAGATCCATGGTCAAGGGAGAAGGGGAAAGCGAGAAGGCACAAGGAGGTCGAGGGGCAAGGGACAAGGGCAAAGGAACGAGGGATGAGGCATGTGGCGTCAGACCTGTGACAGCAGTGTGCGCAGACGCGGACCGGCGTTGGCGCGTGGCAGCCGCTGCTGCTCGCCGGTCCGCAGGTCCTTGACCGTCAGTTCACCGGCGGCGCGCTCGTCGTCGCCTTCAATCACCACGAGCGGCACGCCGGTCGACGCCGCGTACTTGAACTGCTTGCCCAGCTTGTCGGCGTCGGGATACACCTCCACGCGCAGGCTTGTCCCGCGCAGCTGATGGGCCAGTTCGAGCGCATCGCCCGCGGTTGCCGCGCTCCACTGGGCGATCAGCACGTCGGCGGCCGTGGTGGTGAGGTGCGCCGGGAACATCGACCGCTCCCCCATCACGACCAGGATGCGCTCCAGGCCGAGCGAGAAGCCAGCCGCCGGCACCGGCTGGCCGAGGAACATGCCGACCAGGCCGTCATAGCGACCGCCACCGCCAAGGCTGCCAGCCAGGTCGGGCACGGTCATCTCCATGATGCAACCCGTGTAGTACGAGAGGCCCCGCGCCAGGGTGAGGTCCACCCGCAGCTGCCCGCTCGCGGGCGTCCGGGCCGCCAGGGCCAGCACCTCGCGCAGGTTCGCGATGCCGGCCGACGCGGCGTCATGTCCGGCTACGAAAGCCGCCACCGCGTCGAGGGTGGCGGCGTTGTCGGCGGCGACGGCGCCGGAGAGGGTCGCGGAGCCGAGGATCCCGAGCACCGCCTCGGCCGACGCGCCAGAGAGCCCGCGTCGCTCGTACTCGGCCCTGACGCCGTCCAGCCCGATTTTGTCCAGCTTGTCGAGCGCGACGAGAGCCTCGCCGTGCTTGTCGGCCGGCAGGCCCGCGACGTCGAGCACGCCGCTCAGCACCGCGCGATGATTCAGGCGGAGGACGGCATCGGTGAAGCCCAGACTCTGCAGTGCTTCGCAGGCGGCGGCACAGAGCTCCGCCTCGACCATCGCCGAGGTCGAGCCGGTCGCGTCCACGTCGCACTGGTAGAACTCGCGGAAGCGGCCCCGCGCCGGCCGGTCCGCTCGCCACACCGGCTGAATCTGATAGCGCTTGAAGAACTTCGGCAGCATCGCGCGGTGCTCGGCAACCACCCGCGACAGCGGCACGGTGAGGTCGTAACGCAGCGCAAGATCGGTCTGGCCCGACGCCTCGTGCTCGCCGCGCTTCAAGATCTTGAAGATCAGCTGATTGCCCTCGTCGCCGTACTTGCCGAGCAGGGTCTCGATGTTCTCGACCGCTGGGGTCTCCAGCGGCTCGAAGCCGTAGCGTTCGTAGACGCCTCGGATGACGCCGGTGACGTAGGTCCGGCGACGGACGTCGGCCGGCAGGAAGTCCCGCATCCCGCGGGCCGGTGCAGTGGAGGCCATGTCGTGCCGCAGCGTCAGCTGCGGGCCTCGCTGCTCATGTAGTCGAGCCGGTAGCCGACGTAGCGGGCCGCGTAATCCATGATCGAGGCCACCTCGTGGTCGTCCAACGTGCGACGCACCTTCCCCGGGGTGCCCATGACCATCGAACGCGGCGGTATCACCGTGCCCTCGGTCACCAGCGTGCCGGCGGCGACAATCGAGTCGCTGCCGATCACAGCGCCGTTGAGCACAATCGCGCCCATGCCGACCAGCACCCGATCCTCGATCGTGCAGCCGTGCACCAGCGCCCCGTGCCCGATGGTCACCGCGTCGCCCACCGTGGTCGGATGGGTGCCCCGCATGACGTGCACCACCGTGCCATCCTGGATGTTGGAGCGGGCACCGATCCGGATCCGATGCACGTCACCGCGGACGACGCAGTTCATCCAGATGCTGGACTCGGGGCCGACGGCGACGTCGCCTATCACCTGGGCGCTCTGGTCGATGAACACCGACGCGTCGAGCTGGGGCCATAGGCCGCGGTACGGGCGAAGCATCAACTTGTCATTATACGGTGCCCGACCAGGGGCGCGTCGAGGGTGGCACGGCCCACGCCACGCCAGACAGATGGCAGGCGGTCGGGGCAGAGCCATGGCGTGTGGACGTGGATGCGCCCGACGCATGCAATAAATCCAGCGCATGATTGTCTAAGGAAGATAACTTTGACTTTCACCCCTGCGGGCTGCAGGATGGATGGGCATGATGGTTGCGTACCAGGGTGAACCGGGGGCCTACAGTGAGGCGGCGGCGCAGCGATACGCCCCCGACGCCACCCTGGTGCCCTGCCCCAGCTTCGAAGACGTCTTCAGCGCGGTGGAGACCGGGACGTCGGCGTTGGGGGTGCTGCCGATCGAGAATTCCATCGGCGGCACCATTCACCGCAACTACGACCTGCTGCTGGAGCATGCCCTCCGCATTGTCGGCGACCTCGAACTGCGGGTGGTGCACAGCCTGCTTGCGCTCCCCGGCACCTCCCTCGACCAGGTCAAGACGATCTACTCGCACCCGCAGGCGCTGGCGCAGTGTGACAAGTACCTGCGCAGCCTTCCTGGCATCGAGGTGGTTGCCACCTACGACACGGCCGGGAGCGCCAAGCTGATCAAGGACAAGCAGCTGGCCGGCGCGGCGGCCATTGCCTCCGAGCGTGCTGCGGAGGTGTTCGAGCTGCAGATTCTCGAGTCGGGTATCCAGGATTTTGCCGACAACATCACCCGCTTCCTGGTGGTGGCCCCGGCAACACGTGCGCCGGCCGTCTCGACCAACAAGACCACCGTGGTGTTCACGCTGGCCAACGAGGCCGGCGCCCTGTTCAAGGCGCTCAGCGTGTTCGCGCTGCGCGGGATCGACCTGACCAAGCTCGAGTCGCGTCCGATCCCGGGCCGCCCCTGGGAGTACCTCTTCTACGTCGACTTGGCAGTGGGTGCCGAGGATGCGCGATGCGATCGCGCACTCGCCCACCTGTCCGAGTTCGCACCGATGTTCCGCAATCTCGGGTCGTATGCCTCGACGCTGCTGCCCCGTTCGACAGCCGCGGTCACCGCCGTGGCGGCTGGAGGCCCTGCATGACCGACCTGCACAAGCACAAGAGCGCGGCGTTGACTGACGGTCCGAGTCGCGCTGCTGCGCGCTCGATGCTCAAGGCCTGCGCCTTCACCGACGAGGACCTTGCCAAGCCCCTGGTCGGGATCGCCAATACCTGGACCGAGATCGGCCCGTGCAATTTCCATTTGCGCCGTCTCGCCGAGCACGTCAAGACCGGCGTGCGGGCGGCGGGCGGCACGCCGATGGAGTTCAACACGATTGCGGTGTCTGACGGCATCACCATGGGGGCCGAGGGCATGCGCGCCTCCCTGGTGAGCCGCGAGGTCATCGCCGACTCGATCGAACTCGTGACGTTCGGGCACCATCTCGACGCGGTCGTCATGCTGTGCGGCTGCGACAAGACCATCCCCGGCACGATCATGGCGCTGGCCCGCCTCAACATCCCGGGCGTGATCCTGTACGGCGGCTCGATCGCGCCCGGCACCTGGCAGGGCAGAGACGTCACCATCCAGGACGTCTTCGAGGGCATCGGCGCCCAGGCCGCAGGCCGCATCTCACTGGTCGAACTGAAAGATCTCGAGGACAAGGCCTGCCCTGGTGCGGGTGCCTGCGGGGGCCAGTTCACCGCCAACACGATGGCGATGGTCGCCGAATTCCTCGGCGTCGCCGCGATGGGCAGCGTCAGCATCCCCGCCACGCTGCCCGAGAAGGAACAGGTCGCCGAACAGGCCGGCCGGCTGGCCCTGTCCCTGCTGCGCCGCGGCGTCCGTCCCCGCGACCTGATCACCCGGACGGCCCTGGACAACGCGATCACCGGGGTGGTGGCGACCGGCGGCTCCACCAACGCCGTCATGCACCTGCTGGCCATCGCCCACGAGGCGGGCGTGCCGCTGAGCATCGACGACTTCAACGTCATCAACGACCGCACGCCACTGCTGGCGGATCTGAAGCCGGGGGGCCGCTTCGTGGCGGCCGATCTGCACGCCGCCGGCGGCACCGGCCTGGTCTGTCAGCGCCTGGTGACGGCCGGCCTGATCGACGGACAGGCGCAGACGATCACCGGCAAGACGATCGGCGAAGAAGCTGCCGCGGTACGCGAGACGCCGGGGCAGGAGGTGGTGCGCGCGCTCGACACGCCGCTCAAGCCGACCGGTGGCCTGCTGGTGTTGCACGGCAACATCGCCCCGGCGGGCTGCGTGGTCAAGGTGGCGGGCTCCTCGCTGGCCGGACACCAGGGCGTGGCCCGCGTCTTCGAGGGTGAGGAAGCGGCCTTTGCCGCGGTGCAGGCCGGCACGATCACCGCCGGAGACGTGGTGGTCATCCGCCATGAAGGGCCCAAGGGCGGTCCGGGCATGCGGGAAATGCTCGGTGTCACGGCCGCCATCATGGGCGCAGGCCTGGGCGAGAAGGTGGCCCTGCTGACCGACGGGCGGTTCTCGGGCGCGACCCGTGGCCTGATGGCCGGGCATGTGGCGCCCGAAGCCGTGGCCGGCGGACCGATTGCCGCCATCCGCGACGGCGACCTGATCACCTTCGACCTGAAGCACCGCCGCCTCGACATGGCGGTGACCGACGACGAGATCGCGCGGCGGCTCGCGTCGTATGTACCACCGGCGCCGCGCTACACGACAGGGGTCATGGCCAAGTACGCCAGCCTCGTGTCATCGGCCTCCGAGGGCGCTATCACGCGTCCGGCGGCCACGCTGGCCAACACGATTGCGGCGCGCGAGCCCGTCAATCGGTCGCCCGCTTCCGCCACGGCAACGGCGAAGACGCCCTGAAGCCGAGACTGTTCTCTGAACGAGTAGCCTTATGAAGAAGACCGGAGCCCAAATCCTGTGGGAGAGCCTGGTGCGCGAAGGCGTCACCTGCGTGTTCGGTTACCCGGGCGGAGCGATCCTGCCGGCGTACGACGCGATGCTCGACTACCCGATCCGCCACATCCTGGTGCGCCATGAGCAGGGCGCCACGCACATGGCCGACGGCTACGCGCGCGCCACCGGCCAGGTCGGCGTCGCGATTGCCACAAGCGGCCCCGGCGCGACCAACATGGTCACCGGCATCGCCACCGCGATGATGGATTCCTCGCCGATCGTCTGCATCACCGGGCAGGTCGGCAGCAAGGCGATCGGGTCCGACGCCTTCCAGGAAACCGACATCACCGGCATCACGCTGCCGATCACCAAGCACAACTACCTGGTGACCAAGCCCGAAGAGGTCGCACGCGTCGTCCGCGAGGCTTTCTACGTCGCGCGGTCGGGCCGGCCGGGTCCGGTGCTGATCGACATCACGAAGGACTGCCAGCAGTCGTCGTGCGAGTTCGAGTGGCCCGAGGAGCCCAAGCTGCGCGGCTACCGTCCGGCGCACACGCCGAGCACCCGCGAGGTCGAACAGGCCCTCGAGCTGATTCACTCGGCCAAGCGGCCGATCATCCTGGCCGGGCGCGGCATCCAGTTGTCCAACGCCCGCGAAGCCGTGCTGAAGTTCGCCGAGCAGGCCAACGTGCCGATTGCGATGACCCTGCTTGGTCTCGGCGCCATCCCGGCCAGCCACCCGCTCAACCTCGGGATGATGGGGATGCACGGCGAGGCCTGGGTCAACACCGCCATCCAGGAGGCCGACCTGCTGCTGGCCTTCGGCATGCGCTTTGACGACCGCGTCACCGGCAACGTCAAGACCTACGCGCCCAACGCCAAGAAGATCCACATCGACATCGATCCGGCCGAGCTGAACAAGAACGTCCGTGTCGACGTCGGCCTGGTCGGCGACCTGCGCCAGACGCTCGAGCAGCTGCAGCCGCAGATCGAGGCGCGCGACCGCAGCGACTGGGTCGATTACATCTCGATGCTGAAGGGCGATTCTGCGGTCCGCGACATCCAGAACCTGCCCGACAACGGCCACCTCTATGCCGCGCACGTGATCAACGACATCTGGCGCCAGACCAAGGACCACGAGACAATTGTGGTCAGCGACGTCGGCCAGCACCAGATGTGGGAAGCGCAGTACTACAAGCACGAGGAGCCGCGCTCGCTGATCACCTCGGGTGGTCTCGGCACCATGGGCTTCGCGCTGCCCGCGGCGATCGGCGCCAAGGTTGCCCGGCCCGACGCGGAAGTCTGGGTGGTGGTGGGCGATGGCGGCTTCCAGATGACGATGTGCGAACTGGCGACGATCGCCCAGGAGGGCATCGACATCAACATCGCGATCATCAACAACGGCTTCCTCGGGATGGTCCGGCAGTGGCAGGAGTTCTTCTACGAGCGCCGCTATGCCGCCACGCCGCTGGTCAATCCCGACTTCGTCAAGCTCACCGAGGCGTTCGGCCTCAAGGCGATGCGGGTCACGGCACGCGGTGAAGTGGTGCCAGCGGTGAACGAGGCGCGCGCGCACCAGGGCACCGTGCTGATCGACTTCCGCGTCGAGCAGGAAGACTCGGTCTACCCGATGGTGCCCGCCGGCAACGACCTGCACAACATGATCCGGCGCCCGAGCGCCATCATCGAGACCGGAGCAGACGCATGAACACCTTCGTGGTGCTCGTCGAAGATCACCCTGGTGTCCTCACCCGCGTCAGCGGGCTGATCAGGCGCCGCGGCTTCAACATCGACTCGCTGACCGTCGGCCACACCGAGACGGTCGGTGTGTCGCGGATGACCATCGCGGTCGAGGCCGACGAGTTCGGCGCCCGCCGCATCGAGGCCAATCTCTACAAGCTGCTCGAGGTGCTGCGGGTCGACAACGTGACGCGGCAGCCGTCGATCTTCCGCGAGCTGGCCATCCTCAAGGTCAAGACGACCCCGGACACGCGGGCACAGATCTTCCAGCTCGCGCAGGTCTACCGTGCCCGGATCATCGACGTCTCGACCGAGTCGCTGGTCATCGAGATTACCGGCAACGAGGACAAGGTCGAGAGCCTGATCGACGTGCTCCAGCCGTACGGCATCGTCGAGACGGCACGGACCGGTCGCCTGGCGATGCTGCGCGGCACCGGCATCGCGAGCACGCCGCCCGGCGACGAGCAGGATCTGAGCGCGGTCACAGCCGAGGAAGATCTGATCTCGCATTCGGTGTAGCTGTGAGGGCGCCTCGGGGAGGCGCCCCACCCTTCCCCCAACCCACACGGACACAATGGCTGCTCAAATCTTCTACGACAAGGATGCCGACCTCGGCCTGATTCAGGGCAAGAAGGTGGCGATCATCGGCTATGGCTCGCAAGGTCACGCGCACGCGCTGAACCTCAAGGACAGCGGCGTGGACGTGCGCATCGGCCTGCGCACCGGCAGCACCTCGGCGGCCAAGGCTGCGGCGGCCGGCGTCCGTGTGGTCAGCGTCGCCGACGCCGCCAGGGAAGCCGACGTGATCATGATGCTGGCGCCCGACACGGTGCAGCCCAGCGTCTACAAGAAGGACATCGCGCCGCACCTGACGGCCGGCAAGATGCTGATGTTCGCGCACGGGTTCAACATCCGCTACGACACCATCGTGGCCCCGGCCGACGTCGACGTGACGATGGTGGCGCCCAAGTCGCCGGGCCATCGCGTCCGTGAAGTGTTCGAGGAGGGCGGTGGCGTGCCCGGCCTGGTCGCCGTCCACCAGGACGCGACCGGTCAGGCGCGCGCGCTGACCATGTCCTACGCCAAGGGCATCGGCGTGACCCGTGCCGGCGTGATCGAGACGACCTTCACCGAGGAGACCGAGACCGATCTTTTCGGCGAGCAGGCCGTGCTCTGCGGCGGCACAGCCGAACTCGTGAAGGCGGGCTTTCAGACCCTGGTCGAGGCCGGATACCAGCCCGAGATCGCCTACTTCGAGTGCCTGCACGAGCTCAAGCTGATCGTGGACCTGATGTACCGCGGCGGCCTGAACTACATGCGCTATTCGGTCAGCGACACGGCCGAGGCCGGCGACTACTACACCGGGCCGCGCATCGTCACCGCCGAGACCCGCGCCGCCATGAAGCAGGAACTGCCCGAGATCCAGGACGGCACCTTCGCCCGCAAGTGGATCAAGGAGAACGAGGACGGCCGTCCCTGGTTCAACAAGGTCCGCACCGAGGAGCAGACACAGACCCTCGAGGAGGTTGGCGCGACGCTGCGCGCGATGATGCCGTTCCTCAACCCGGTGACGCACAAGCCGCAGGAACAGAACGCCCCTGTGGCGTAAGGGGTCAGGGGGCCGGTCTCGGTAGGGGCCGCTCCCCGAGCGGCCCCTACCCCGTCGGTGGGTACAATGGCCCTTTCCGGAGCCGCCTATGCCCATCGACGGTGTTTTGATAACTGCCCGCCTCACGGCCGTGACCCTCGGCCTGGCCGCGCTGCTCCTCTTCCCTTCCCTCTCGCTGGCGCAACCGCCCGCACCGCGCGTCCCCACCATCGACCAACTCGTCGAGCTCGGATCGGTCGGGGCCGCCACGATCTCGCCCGATGGCCGGTGGGTCGCCTACGAGGAGTCCGCGACCGATTGGGAGCGTGACGCGTTCATCTCCCAGCTCTGGGTGGCCGACACCGGCACTGGCCGGACCGCGCAGCTGACCCGCGGCAAGGAGTCGGCCGGCGACATCGAGTGGTCGCCCGACAGCCGCTGGATCACATTCCTTCGCAGCGTGGACGGCAAGAGCCAGGTGCATGCCATTCGCCCCGATGGCGGCGAAGCGGTGATCCTCTCCAAGCACGGCGCAGCGGTCGGCAACCACGAGTGGTCGCCGGACGGCACCATCATCGTGTTTGCCGCGCCCGAGGGCGATGACGCGGCCGACAAGGCGCGCAAGGACGCGCTCGGCGAGTTCACCGTGGTGCGCAGGGACTACCAGTACGCACAGCTGTGGACCCTGCCCGTCGTCGAGGCGTTGCCGGCGCCGGCCAAGGCGCGCCAGCGGACGCGTGGCCGCGACCGGCATGTGGGCGCCTTCGAGGTCGCGCCCGATGGACGGCGCATTGCCTTCCACGCCTCGCGCACGCCGGACCTGGTTGACGGCAACACCACCGACATCTACGTCCTCGACCTCGGCGCCGATACCGTCACCGCGCTGGTCACGCAGGCGGGCCCCGACACCAATCCCCGCTGGTCACCCGACGGCAGCCGCCTGGCCTTCCAGTCAGCCATGGGCGAGCCGCGGTTCTTTCACGCCAATGGACGTGTCGCCGTCGTGCCGGCGGCCGGAGGCACACCGGTGTCGGTCACCGACACGCTCGATGAGGACCCACAGCTGGTGGCCTGGAACACCACCGGCCTCTACGTCACCGCGCTGCAGAAGACCGCCACCCACCTGTTCAGGGTCGATCCGGTCGCTCGCACGCGGACGCGTGTCTCGTCGCCGGACACGCTCGTCATGCAGGGCGCGTCGTTCAGTGCTGACGGCACCGCGCTCGCGTTCGTGGCCGGGTCGGCGACCACGCTGCCCGAGGTCTACACCGCGGCTGTCGCCGGCTTCGCCCCGAAGGCGCTGACGACGCGGTCGACTCGCCTGGCGGGCTGGACGCTCGGCACGCGCGAGATCATCAGCTGGAAGAGCCAGGACGGGGAGGTCATCGAAGGCGTGCTCATCAAACCTCGCGACTACGACCCCGCGAGAAAGTACCCGCTGCTCTGCGTGATTCATGGCGGCCCGACCGGCATCGATCGACCCCAGGCGATCGACGCGCGCTACTACCCTGCCGACCTCTGGGCCGCGCGCGGCGCGCTGGTGTTGAAGGTGAACTACCGTGGCAGCGCCGGCTACGGCCAGCGCTTCCGCCAGTTGAACGTCCGCAACCTTGGTGTGGGTGACGCGTGGGACGTGCTGTCGGGCATCGACGCCCTCGTGGCCAAGGGCATGGTGGACCCGAACCGCCTCGGCTGCATGGGGTGGAGCCAGGGCGGCTACATCTCGGCGTTTCTGGCCACGTCGACGACGCGCTTCAAGGCCATCTCGGTGGGCGCGGGCATCTCCAACTGGGCCACGTACTACTACAACACCGACATCACCCCGTTCACCATCCAGTACCTCGGCGCAGACCCTGCGGCCGATCCCGAGGTCTACCGCAAGACGTCACCGATGTCCTACGTGATGGGCGCGAAGACGCCGACGCTGATCCAGCACGGTGAGTTCGACCGCCGCGTGCCGATCGCCAATGCCTACGAACTGCGACAGGGCCTGCAGGATCGCGGCGTGCCGGTGGAGATGATCGTCTACAAGGGCTTCGGCCACGGCATCACCAAGCCGAAGTCGATGCGCGCGACGATGCAGCACAACCTGCAATGGTTCAATCACTACATCTTCGGGGATGCCGCGCCGGACTTCACCGCGGTCCCCGGCAAGTCCCCCGCCCCGACAACGCAGCCATGACGCGCGGGTCCTACGAGATCACCCCTGCGGCTGGAAGTTGACGGTGACCGTCATGATCACGGCGACGGGCTGGCCATTCAGCCAGGTGGGCATGTAGCGCCATTGACGGACGGCGGCGATCGCCGCGTCGTCGAGACCAGGCACGCTGCGCACCATCTGCACGGCGATGACGGCGCCCTCCGCGTCGATGGTGGCTGCGAGGATCACGACTCCAGAGATGCCGGCGGCACGCGCGTCGTCCGGATAGTCTGGACTGACGTGATGCACCTTGGTCGGTGGACGCATGTCGCCTCCGATGCGGATGGGGCGCCCTGCTGCAGGACCCACGACGCCTTCGGTCTCCCCGGCACCGACGTAGGTGGCCAGCAGCATCGGCGCGCGCGCGGGGGCGTCGAACGTCCACTGCCGGACGGCCGCGAGTACGGCCGCCCGCTCGGCGAGCTCGTCAACGGTGCGATCGGCCGGTGCCGAGCCGGAGACCACGCGCGCCTCGGCCACACGGCCACCGCTGTCGATCACGAGATGCACCCTGTAGCGCACCCTGCCGCCGGACCCGGCAGGCCAATCCGGGGCGACGTGAGTGACGCGCTGAGGCGGCGGCACGTCCGGCGACGGGCGGATGGCGATGCGCTCGAGCGGACCTGGCTCGACGACCGTCGGTGCCGAGCGCGGCCTGGCGTCAGCCGCCGCGGCAGCCTCCTGCTGCACCGGCGCGGCTCCCGCCGTCGGTCCCACCAGCATCAGGGCCACGGTCACCAGCCCACTCACGCATGTCATGTTTTCTCCTCGACCGATGCCCCGCTCCGCACAGCCACGTCAGCGAAGCGAGAATGTGCTGGTCACGGTCATGATTACCGACACCGGCGTGCCGTCCACGACGGTCGGCGTGTACTTCCACTGCCGCACTGCCGCCAAGGCCGCATCGTCGAGCATGGGGACGCCCTTGAGCACGCGCGCGCTTGTCACGTTGCCGCCGGCATCGATCACGGCTTCGATGGTGACGGTCCCGGTGATCCGCGCGGCCACGGCTTCAGGGGGATACACGGGAGGCACGTCGACAAGCTTGCGTGGTGCAGCGATCGCGCCCCCGACTCTGCGTGCGGTGGGCGTTGACGCCGGCTCCGCCTGGCCTGGTCCGGCGAAGCCCAGCACGTCGTCGTCAACTCCCACATCGGTGACGATCAGCAGCGGCGCATTGGCCGGCTCAGCGAAACGCCATTGTCGGGCCGCACCGAGCACCGCGAGGCCGGCACGCGCCGACGGCGATTCGCTCAGGGCAGGCGCAACGGCACCCTCGACGCCGACGGGGCGTGCCGCCGGGTCTCCGACCAGGGTCTGCACGATGCGCACCGTACCGACCTTCCCTGAAGTATCCAGCACGAGGTGCAGTCTGAAGCGCCAGCGCTCAGTGACAGGCGAGGGCCACGCGGGACGGTCACACCGGAGACACCGCGGCAGCGACGTGCCCAGTACCGGTGCGACGGCGTCACGCTCGAGGGCGGGAATCTCGTCTGCGCCGGCCACCAGCGGGACGGGCGCCGGCGACTGCGCGAGAGCCGAGCGACCGGGTAAGCCCACGACGAGAGTCACGGCGGCCAGCGTGGCAGCAAGCATGCGCGTCATCCGCAAGTACCTCCAGCGTAAGCATGCCCGACCCGGTGTGGCCAGTGCCAGGGCCCTTGTCCCGCCACCTTCAGACGCCGGCCAAGTGCGACTGGGCTGCGGAACACGAGACACCGCAGCACATCCGCTCGTCCGTCGTCGTCACTGCAGGGTGAAGTTCACCGTCACCACCATGATCACCGGGACGGCCTCGCCATTGAGCCACGTCGGTTCGTACTGCCAGCCGCGGACCGCGGTGAGCGCCGCCTGATCCAGAAGTGGAATGCTTCGCAGCACGCGCGTCTCACTGACACCGCCGGCGGTGTCGATGGTGGCCTCGATGATCACGACGCCCTGGACCTTGCCGTCCATGGCCACCTGCGGGTACTCCGGCTTCACATCGAGGACCTTCTTCGGCGGCTTGATGTTTCCGCCCACTCGCAGCGCATCGCGGACTGGAGGGGCGCCGGCGGCGCTGAGCGTCACGCTCCGAAACAGCTCGGTTGCTCTCGCACTCTTCCCTACGATCACGTCGGTCACCAGCAGCATCGGCGATCGCAGCGGTGACTCGAACTGCCATTGCCGCACGGCATCCAGTGCGGCTGCGCGGGCCGCGGCCAGCTGCGCGGCCGTCGACTCGGTCCCCGCACTGGTGAACGGTGGTCCCACCACTCTGGCCTCGGCGACGGCACCGCTGGCGTTGATGACAACGTGGGTCCGGAAACGGTAGGCAGTCGACGCGTCGGGCCAGTCGGCCTCGACGCCGAAGACCCTGCGCGGGACGGGTGCGTCCAGCGTCGGACGCACCGCCACGCGTTCGAGGGGCCCTGCGTCCAGCACAACGCTCGAGCGCGCACCGAGCTGCGCCGCGCGCAGCGGCGCGAGCGTGCCCATCACACCGGCCACGGCCCCGAAGCTCAGCACCATGGCTGCAGCGGTGATCCATCGACGTGTTCTCGACATCGGCCTTCCCTCGCACATCAAGGACACACGTCGCACCAACGCGTGTCGTCTGCTGCCGACTGGCATGCCCGGCGCTCCGGCCGGCTGCAGGGTGCTGCACCAAAGCAGTGCCTCGACGTAGGCTCGTGCGCCGCCAGTCCGGCTGACGACCAGGGCATCGATCTCGTGCTCACGGGCGAGACGGAGTTGCGCGAGGGCGAGCCACACGGCGGGCTGCCACCACCAGGCGAGTCGCCAGGCCTCGTTGCCATAGCCGCGCAGGAGGTCGCCGCGGGCGACGTGCGCCAGTTCGTGCACGTAGACGGCCAGGCGTTCACGATCCGGACGCTCGGCCAACGCCACCGGCACGAGCACACACGCATCCGACCATCCGAAGGCGCAGGGACCAGCGTTGGCCACGGCCACGACGCTCACGCCGGCCGGGTCGAGATGCGGCAGCACGGCGGAAGGTGCCAGCGCCCGCGCCTGATCGAGGGCGGCGTCGGCGTTGACAGGCACGCCACGCGCCGCCAGCCGACGCAGTCGTCGGTGACCGGCGATCAGCCAGCCGAGCCGGGCGGCGACGCCGAGGACCCAGAGGCCGGCAAGCCAGGCGGCGGGCGAGAACGCGGGCGGCGCGGCAAGCGCCGGCCCGATGGCCACCGTCGTCTGCTCGACGAAGGTCGCAACACCGGTCGCGTGTGAGGTCCGGCCTGGCAGGAGAAGCGGCACCAAGGGCAGCAGCACCACGATGCCGGCCGTGCCGCCCCACCAGGAGACGAGTGCCTTCGGGTCGCGGAGCCGGAAGAGGACCGGCAACGCCAGCGCGATCAGCCCAAGGACCGTGCTGTGCAACACCCACGTCACGACGAAGGTCGATACCGACATCAGTCCTCCTTGTCGATCAACTTCCGGATCTCGGCGCGGTCACGCGCCGAAATCTTGCGGTCAGAGACCAGGTGCGCGACCAGGGAATCGGCGGCCCCGTCGAAGACACGGTCGACGAACTCGCGGACCATGACGCGCATCATTTGCCGCTGCGTCCGGGCCGGCGTGTAGCGGTGGGCGCGGGACTTGCCGTCCAGGGACTTGGAGAGCATGCCTTTCTGCTCCAGGATGCGCATCATGGTCAGCACCGTGGTGTAGGCAAGGTCATCGCGACGCTCGCGACGCAACACGTCGTGGACCTCGCGGACGGTGGCCGGGCCGAGGCGCCACACCACCTTCATGATGGCCAGCTCCTGCGGAGTGAGCGGCTGCGGCGCGGACATGACTACTATCTACTAAGTATTTAATAGACAGTCAAGAGGAAAGCAGATCGATGTCGATCCATTCGCGCAGGCTGTTGACCAGCCAGACGGCGGTGGCGTGGCGCAACTGGTCCACCCGCACCACGCGCTCCTGGACCTCACCCGCCGCGAGCAGGTGCGCCCGCATGACGCCAGGCAGCAACCCGCACGACACCGGCGGTGTGACGCGTTCGCCGCCAATCTGCACGACAAGATTGGCGATCGTCGACTCGGTCAGTTCTCCCCGCGTGTTCCAGAGCAGGACGTCATCGACGTCGGGTGCGGCCGCGCGCGCGGCATCGTAGACATCGCGCCGGGTCGTCTTGTTGAAGAGCAACGGGCTGCGGGTGTCGATCGGCGCGGCGGCCAAGACCACTCGCCACCGCCGCCGCTCCGGCACGAACGGGACGGCCTCGGCGCGGATGACGCCGGCGCGGTCCACCACCACGCGTGCCCGCCACAGGCCGGTGCCGTGCGTGGCCGTGAGCCGGTCGAGCGCGCGTTCCAGCGCCGCCATCGACACCTGCCACCCGAACAGCGTCGCCGAGTCGAGCAGCCGGCGCTGGTGCGCGGCACGCCGCACGAGCACGCCCTCTTCGAGGCGCATCGTCTCAAACAGCGCCGCGTCCTCGGGCACGGCCGGCGGTCGAACCACTCTGGCCTTGGCCAGGCATTCCGCCCATTCCTCGCTGGCGCTCGAGTCGGCAGTGATGCCGGCGCCGACGTTGAAGGTGGCCACGCCCGAATCCCGGTCGAGCACGACGGTCCGGATCGGCACGCTCGCCGTCACATCTCCGCCTGGCTGGAGCAGACAGATGGCGCCGGTGTAGAGGCCGCGTGGCGAGGTCTCCAGTCCGGCGATGATCTCCATCGTCCGCACCTTGGGGGCACCGGTAATCGACCCGCACGGGAACACGGCCTGGAGCAGCTCCCACAACGACGTGCCGGGGCGGAGCGTGGCCGCGATCTTCGACGTCAGCTGCCACACCGTCGGATACCGCTCGAGCGCACACAGGTCCGAGGTCGTGACAGATCCTGTCACCGCGACGCGACCGATGTCGTTGCGCAACAGGTCGACGATCATCACGTTCTCGGCGCGGGCCTTCTCGCTGACGCTGAGCGCCTGCGACAGACGTTGGTCCTCCGCCAGCCAGCGGCCGCGGCGGGTCGTGCCCTTCATCGGTCGCGCCAGAAGCCGGTCGCCGCGCCGTTGCATGAACAACTCCGGTGACAGGCTCATCACGACCCGGTCGCCGAGATCGATGTACGCCGCATACGGCACCATCGCCTGCCGGGCACAGGCGTGGAACCAGGGCCACGGATCGTGCGGGAACGGCGCCTGCAGGGGGAACGTGTAGTTGACCTGATACGTATCGCCGGCGCGGATGTGGTCCAGGATTCGGGCGATGTCATCGGCGAAACGGGCCTCGTCGACGGCGGGTGCCCAGTGCACACGGCCTGGCGTGATGGTCTCCGCGATCGGGACGGCGGCGGGCTCGGCCGCCTCGTAAATCGCCGCCCACGCCAGGGGAACCGCGGCATCCGCGGCACGGGTCTGCAGAGCGGCGTCAAAGGCCGGTGCCGACTCGTAGGACAGCAGCAGCACGCCCCATCGCCCGAGGTGTGCCTGGGCGTCGGCCCAGGCCACCAGGCCGGCCACCTCGCCCACGGTCCACGCCTCGCGAATCTCGAGGGGAGACGCGAGGTTGACACGCCAGGCGTCGTGATGGTCACCCGACCCGAACGACGCGCGACCTCGTGTCTGCATGCGCCGATGACGATAGCGCACGGCGGCCCGGGTCTCCTCGCGGTGTTCATGGCAGGTCGCCGACACGTGGTGGCCGGCCCACACACATCGGGCGCCGGCTGGCGGCGTTGGTGTGATAATTCCTGAGTGATCCTCGATCGGTGGCAGCGACCGCTAGGCCACCTGCGCATCTCCGTCACCGACCGCTGTAACCTCCGCTGCGCCTACTGCATGCCGGAGGCCGAGTACGTCTGGCTGCCCAAGAGCACGCTCCTGACCTTCGAGGAGCTGACGCGGCTCACCCGCCTGTTTGCCGGCCTCGGGGTGCGTCACGTGCGGCTGACGGGAGGGGAACCGCTCCTGCGGGCGCAGGTGGACCTGCTCACGGCCCAGCTGGCCGCCATCGGGACGCTCGACGACCTGGCGATGACCACCAATGGCGTGCTGCTCGCCACGCAAGCCGCGCGCCTGCGTGCGGCGGGGCTCCACCGCGTCACGGTGAGCCTGGACACCCTCCGTCCCGACCGATTCGAGGCGCTCACGCGCCGCAATCACCTTGCCGAGGTGCTCAAAGGCATTGACGCGGCGGTGGACGCCTTTGGCACGGTCAAGCTGGACACCGTGCTGATGCGCGGTGTCAACGACGACGAGATCGAGCCGCTGCTGCGGTTTGCCGGAGACCGGGGTGTCGAGGTGCGATTCATCGAATACATGGATGTGCCCGGCGCCACGCACTGGAACGCCGCCGCCGTCGTCTCGCGCCAGGAGATCCTCGGACGCGCCCTCGCTGCCTATGGCGCCGTCGAGACCCTGCCGCCTGACGGGCCGGCGCCGGCCTCGCGCTACCGGCTCCCGTCCGGGCAGGTGTTCGGGATCATCGCCTCGACGACCACGCCGTTCTGCTCGACCTGCGATCGCATCCGCCTCACGGCCGACGGGCACCTGTTCTCCTGCCTCTACGCCACGCAAGGCCTCGACATCCGCACGCCGCTGCGCGACGGCGCGAGCGATGACGACCTGTCCGGCTTGGTCAGCGCTGCCTGGCAGCAGCGCGCCGACCGCGGTGCCGAGGCGCGCCTCTCGGCTCCGGACCGGGGGGCGTTCATTGCGGTGGAAGATCTCCGCCGGTCCCCGCAGCTCGAGATGCACACGCGGGGCGGCTAGTCACACCCGTGTTCGGGGTCCGGTCTTCGGACTGCCATCGACGGCGGGACAATGGCGTCATGCGCGCTCGCGCAGCGTGATGGCGCGAATGTCGCTCGTGGTGCGCCAGCTCGCGATACCGAGCGGACGGCATGGCGTCATCTCGATGCGGACGTCCACCTCGCGGCCGGCAAGCGTCGCCTCAGCGACCACGACCCCGTCCACCAGCCCACGGATGTGCGTGGGCGTGACGTCCACCCCCACGCGGTACCAGCGGCCGTCCACGAAGGGGAAGGTGTCGCTGGTCTCGTTCTCCGAGGCGTCAAGCCCGTCCAGGCTGGAGAAGCCCACCACGGTGCCGCCCCAGCCTCCGGCGACAAACGTGCAGTGACTGCCAGCCACAGGCACGGTCACCGCGCAAAAGAAGTCCGAGCCATCGACACGTGAGGCCTCGACCTCGACGCGGAAGTTCGGCCCCGGCACCCGGCCCGTCCAGACGATCCCCGTCAGGTCGTTGCCCCGTTCGAGGCGGATCGCCCCGTTGACGATGGCCACGGCACCCTCGCCGCCAAATGACACCGGCTTCCACTGGCCGAGAGACTTGCCGTCGAACAGTGCGCCGTCGGGAGGCGTAGCGCGCACGGCCGTCCCGGCCAGCCACGGGGTCGCGGCAAGCAATCCGAGCGCTGCGCGGCGGGACAGGCGTGGGGCCAGGCGGTTCAAGCCGGGCCCCTGAGTCGTTGGACAATGAACGCGAGGCACGATCGCCTCAAGCCTACAGGGAGTTGGTCGCGTGAAGAAGCTCGTCATCGGGTGCAGCCTGGCACTGGTGCTCTGTGTCATCGCCGCGAGCGCAGGGTTCTACTATTTCGTCTATCGGCCGGCGCGGACATTCATGGCGTCGATCAGCCAGATGGGCGACGTCGCGGAACTGGACGCGAAGGTAGTCAACACGACGGCATTCACCGCGCCAGCCGATGGCAGGCTGAGCGAGGCGCAGGTGCGGCGCTTCGTGTCCGTGCAGGAGAGCCTGCAGGCG
>JBKJQW010000095.1:0-13493 GCA_046593715.1 Luteitalea sp. | reverse complement strand
GCAAAAAGTGCGGGGGGGGGGGAGTTCAAAGCTTCACCGTCGCGTGGAAGCGTGTCTGGCTCGTCGCGCTGCTGAGCCGCCTCATCGTGCTGGTGGTCGGCCTTGGCGCAATGGTCACAGTCGGAGCCCCTCCAGACAACCGTCCGCCGCGGGTGTCTGACAACGTGATCGTCGACCTGACCAGTCGTTGGGACGTCGGCTGGTACATCGGCCTTGCCAATCGCGGCTACGACAAGGCCCGTGTGACGGCGCGCAACGATCGCGCGGCGTTCTTTCCAGCGTGGCCTCTGACACTACGCGGTGTGGCGCAGTTTGTTCCGCGCAATAGTGCCGCATGGGCATGGACAGGTGCGCTGTGGTCCATGCTCCTGTTTTCGTTCGCCGTCGCGCAGGTGCACCGCGTCGCACAGCTGTATCTGACGCTGGAGCAGGCTGATGCCGCGGTACTGCTCCTGGCTTTCTACCCGTTCGCGTTCTTCTACAGCGTCGGGTACTCGGAGTCGTTGTACCTATTGGCGGTGGCGAGTGCCTGGCTTGCCGTTGCGACCGGGCAGACGACGCGAGCGCTCCTGTGGGGAGCGGTCGTGGGCCTCACGCGGCCAAACGGCGTGACGCTGTGCCTGCCTCTGCTCTTCTGCGCGTCCTCGGTCCGACCTTGGAACGCCCGGCGGGCCATCCTCGCTGCAGGCGGGCCGGTGCTCGGTCTCGCGGCGTTCTCGCTGTTCCTCTGGGTCTGGGTCGGCGTGCCGTGGCAGTGGCTGGCCGCTCAAGACTCCTGGGGACGAGCGCACGTAGGACTGCACGGGCTGCTGTCGGCCGATTTAGAGTTCGTTCGCCACAATGGCGTCTACGGCTTGCTCACCGGGCGGCCGTAC
Organism: Luteitalea sp.; assembly: GCA_046593715.1. Taxonomy (GTDB): domain Bacteria; phylum Acidobacteriota; class Vicinamibacteria; order Vicinamibacterales; family Vicinamibacteraceae; genus Luteitalea. The sequence goes on along the minus strand of JBKJQW010000095.1, from coordinate 12,618 downwards.
GACGTGTTCAACATGTGCGGGCTGGCGGTGCTGGCGTTGACGCCGCTCGTCTACCGGCGCATGGGCCTCGGAGCGGCACTGGTCGGCCCCCTGGCGTTGCTGCCCGCTCTGGCGGTTGGGGGTTGGCCGTCATTTGGACGGTACTCGTCGGTGGTCTTCCCAGCGTTCATCGCACTCGCCGGTGCCCTACCGCCCCGGCACGTTCCCGCCTTGGCCGCCACGAGCGCCCTCGTGGCCGGCTTGGCAACGGCTCTTTTCTTCACGTTCCGACCGCTGTACTGACCGAGAGGTCACCGGGTGAGACCGCGCTGCTCGCAAGCAATGCAAGCAGCGTCGCTCTGAGCCAGTGGCGTGCGTAGGGGGATGAAACAGGGGAGTTGGTGCCGAGGGCCAGTTGTCACGGGTTCGGTTCCTGGCCCGCATGTGCCCTTATCCTGGCTCGCTCCTCATCCAGCGACAGCCGCCACGACTCCGCGAGCTCGTAGGGGATGTACCGCCCGACTACGTGCAGGTTCGGGGAGAAGCCGGCAATCGTGTACGAGACGATGTCGCCCCCTGTGTCCTGCCACTCGCCATGCCATTCCATGAACGGGCCTGGAGCCGTTGGGACAGCAATGCCTCCGCCCGTCTGCTGACAGCCCGTGACAAAGCCGGTCTCCATGCCCGGGTTGCGGATGTGCCGCGCTCTCTGGCCCCATCCTGCTCTGGAAAAATGTGTCACCAGCACGTCTGCCACGCGATCACAGTCGCGCGTAAGCACGAAGATCAGCGTGGCGCTGCCGTCTGGAAACAGGTTGCGCTGTCGCTCCACCCGTGCAGGTGTTAACACGCTCTGCACCACCTGAGCCCCCGGCGGTATCCACAGGAGGTCGGAAATGTCGGCGCGCGGCCGCGAGGATGAGCGGGACGTACACGCCAAGATGGGCGCGCACAGCGACACGACGAGTATCAAGGCGATGGTCTGCTGGATAAGCACAAGCGACACCGAGAAGAGCCGACGGTGCCGGCTACTGCCGCTCGTGGCGCTCACGCCACCCTGGCCTTTACCGAGGGCGCGACTGTCGGCCAGGTCGTCTGACGCGCGACGCGCAACTCGAAGTCCGACTGCAGGTCCAGCCCTGAGGGCCTCGAGATGGTTCCCCGGCGTCACCTTCAGGTCTTGCAGGGTGCGGGCGCGGTGCAGGTACAGCAACTTTCGACGCGCTGGTCGCTCAATGGCCCTGAAGTTCTTCACCGGGACGTCGCTGAACAGCAGTTCCACATCCGGTCCAGACACGGTCTGAGACGCAGATCCGCAAGATCGCAAGCAAATACTGCAAAAATGAGTCGGTGCCGGCGGGCGGGGGTGTAACAGGGGAGATGGTGCCGAGGGCCAGAATCGAACTGGCGACACTACGATTTTCAGTCGTATGCTCTACCAACTGAGCTACCTCGGCCCGAAGTAGCGGGACAACCCGCGAAGAATAGCACAGGGGCAGGCCCGTGGTCACCGGCGCGGGTGCGCCGTGCGGCCACGGACCCGACTCAGCGTCCTCAGCCGGCCGCGACCGGCTCGCCGGGGGCAGGCGCGAGGCCCAGTTCCTTGCGCAGACGCTCGTCGATGGCCTGGTAGGTCGTGGGGTTGTCCTTGAGGAACTGCTTGACGTTCTCGCGGCCCTGTCCGAGACGCTCGCCGCTGTAGGAGAACCAGGTGCCGCTCTTGTCGACGATCTTGCGCTCCACCGCAAGGTCGAGCAGATCGCCTTCCTTGGAGATGCCCTCGCCATACATGACGTCGAACTCCGCCTCACGGAAGGGTGGCGCCACCTTGTTCTTCACCACCTTCACCCGCGTCCGGCCACCAGTGACCTGATCGCCGTCCTTGATCGCGCCGATGCGGCGGATGTCGAGGCGCACCGACGAGTAGAACTTCAGCGCACGGCCCCCGGTGGTCGTCTCCGGGTTGCCGAACATCACGCCGATCTTCTCGCGCAACTGGTTGATGAAAATCAGGCAGGTCTTGCTCTTGGACACCGCGCCGGTGAGCTTGCGCAGCGCCTGCGACATGAGCCGCGCCTGCAAACCCATCTGCTGGTCGCCCATCTCGCCCTCAATCTCGGCACGCGGCACCAACGCGGCCACCGAGTCGACGACGATCACGTCCACGCTGCCCGAACGTACCAGTACCTCGACAATCTCCAGCGCCTGCTCGCCGTTGTCGGGCTGCGACACCAGCAGTTCCTCGAGATGGACGCCGAGCTTCTGCGCATACGACGCATCCAGGGCGTGCTCGGCATCGACAAAGGCCGCCATGCCACCCAGTTTCTGGGCCTGCGCAATCACCTGCAGCGCCAGCGTCGTCTTGCCCGACGACTCGGGACCGAAGACCTCGATCACCCGCCCGCGAGGTACGCCGCCGACACCGAGCGCGTAGTCGAGGCTGATCGAGCCGGTCGAGATGCTCGGGATCGCAACCGCGTCCTTGGCGCCCAACCGCATGATGGAGCCCTTGCCGAATTGCTTCTCGATCTGACCAACGGCCATCTCGATGGCACGGACGCGTTCCTTGAGGTCGTCAACGGGCATACAGACTCCTTACGGTCTAAAAATCGGCCGCCATCACACCTCGCCAGGAACGGGAGGTACGTGGACGACAGCCTCAGGCATTCTAGAGACGTGCCAGAGGGTTGTCAAGCGAAAGTCGGTCGCAGCAAAGCGACTAAGCCCATTGATCAGAGTGGCTTGCGAGGCGGCCACACTTTCGCCGTGGCATCACGAGGAGTCAGGATCTGCGCAGCGAGGGTTGCCGGACCCTGGCAGGATTGCTACTGTCGCCCGATGCCCAGCCCAATAGGGCACGCGCTGGCCGGCCTCGCGGTCGGCGTGCTTGCCGCCGGTCCCCGCGCCCTCGTCCGCTCCCTGGATCCCCCCGCCGCCCGGCGCCCCATCGACACCGCCCTGCTCGCCATGCTGCCGTTTGCCGCGCTGGGCGCGCTCCCGGACATCGACCTGCTGTTTGGTGTCCATTCGATGTACACGCACAGCCTCGGCGCCGTGGCCCTCGTGCTGCTGCTGGCCCGCGTGATCACCGGCGCGTGGCGCTGGGCCCTGGCGGCGGCGCTCGCGTATGCCACGCATCTCCTGCTCGACTGGCTTGGCAACGACACCACCGCGCCTATCGGGATCATGGCGCTCTGGCCAATCACGCCCGCGTACTTCCAGTCGGACCTGCACCTCTTCCTGCCGATTTCGCGCCGCTACTGGGTGGAAGGTTTCATGGCGCACAACCTGACCGCCGTGGCGCGCGAGGTCCTCATCATCGGGCCGCTCGCGCTGCTGGCGTACTGGCGGCTGACCCGTGTCGCCAACAAGCGCATGTAGCAGACGAGGTCCGCATCGGGGTCTGACACCGGCCAGTGACAAGACGACGCACGCGTGACGCCCCACTCGCGAGTCCCAGGCGCTGACTAGGCGTAGTGGTAGAAGCCGCGGCCGGCTTTGCGGCCGAGGTGACCGGCCATGACCATCCGGCGCAGCAGGGGACAGGCGCGGTACTTCGGGTCGCCCAGCCCTGCGTGCATCACGTCGAGTATTGCCACGCAGACGTCCAGACCGATGAAATCGGCCAGTGTCAGCGGGCCCATCGGGTGGTTCATGCCCAGCCGCATCACCGAGTCGATGGCCTCGGCCGTGCCGACCCCCTCCATGAGCGCAAACACCGCCTCGTTGATCATCGGCATGAGGATGCGGTTGGCGATGAACCCGGGGTAGTCGTTGGCTGCCACACCGGTCTTGCCCAGGCGCGTGCACAGCCCTTCGGCCAGCGCCATCGTCGCGTCCGACGTGGACTGCCCGCGAATCAACTCGACCAGCGGCATCAACGGCACGGGGTTCATGAAATGCATCCCGAGCACCTGGGCGGGGCGCCGGGTGGCCGCCGCGATGTCGGTGATCGATATCGACGAGGTGTTGCTGGTGAGGACGACCTCCGGACGGACCATCGCATCGAGCCTGGCAAACAGTGTCCGCTTGGCGTCGCGTTGCTCGATGATTGCTTCGACGATGTAGTCGACCTCGGCGAGAGGATCGAGCGACACGGAGCATTGGAGCCGGCCGAGGGTGGCGTCGCGCTCGACGGCGCTGAGCGTCCCCTTCTCGACGAACTTCCCGAGACTCCTCGCGATCGCGGCCTTCGCCGTGTCGAGCGCTGCTGTCGAGACGTCCGCCAATCGCACGTCGAAGCCGCGCTGCGCAAACGCCTGCGCAATGCCGTTGCCCATCGTCCCGGAGCCGATGACGCCGACCAGTTGAATCATAGAGGGACTGCCCACAGACAATTACAAATTGAAAATGCAGAATGCAGGGCGCCACCACTGCCAGGAGCTCGCCCTGAACACACGCCAGGCTGAAGTCGTCGTGCTGTGTCCAGTAGCCGAGAGCCAGGTCGAATCTCGCACCGACCTGCATTCTGAAGGCGAGTGAACAAGCCTAATTGTCAATTATCGTTCTATGGCCACGGCGACGCCATTGCCGCCACCGAGGCAGAGCGCCGCGACGCCGCGACGCAGTCCGTGTCGCTCGAGGGCGTGCAGCAGCGTCGTCAGAACGCGCGCGCCGCTTGCGCCGATGGGATGCCCGAGTGCCACTGCGCCACCATGCACGTTCACCTTGGCTTCAGGAATGCCCAGTTCTCCGGTCACCGCGACGGCCTGTACCGCAAACGCCTCGTTGATCTCGAACAGGTCCACGTCCTCCAGTGACCATCCGGCCTTGAGCAATACCGACCTGATGGCCGGCACCGGCGTCATCATCACCCACTTGGGTTCGAGACCACTGGTGGCCTGGGCCACGATCCGGGCACGAATGGGGAGGCCTCGAGCCTGCGCGACGTCGGCGGCCGCGATCACCAGGGCGGCGGCGCCGTCGTTGACGCCGGGGGCGTTGCCGGCGGTCACCGTGCCCTGCGGATCGAAGGCCGGCTTCAAGCGCGCCAGTGCCTCGATCGACGTATCGGCGCGCACCGACTCGTCGCGCGCGATCACGACCGGCTCGCCCTTCTTCTGCGGAATGTGCACAGGCAGGAGTTCGGCCGCGAACGCGCCGTCGGCCTGCGCGCGTGCCGCCTTCTGGTGGCTCCGTACCGCGTAGGCGTCCTGCGCCTCCCGCGACACGGCGTACCGGCAGGCCACGGCCTCGCCCGTCATCCCCATGTGCCAGTTGTCGGCCGCACACCACAGCCCGTCCTGGATCATGCTGTCGACCACCTGCCCGTGACCCATCCGGAAGCCTTCTCTCGCGCGGGGCAGCAGATAGGGCGCCTGGCTCATCGACTCCATGCCGCCAGCGACGACGAGGTCGCGGTCGCCGGTGGCGATGCCCTGGGCGGCCAACATCACGGCGCGGAGGCCCGACCCGCAGACCATGTTGACGTTGAGCGCCGGCACCTCCGGCGGCAAGCCGGCCTCGAGCGCCGCCTGCCGCGCCGGGTGCTGGCCCTGCCCGGCCGAAATGACGTTCCCCAGGATGCACTCGTCGATGTCGGCAGGGGAGAGCGACGCGCGCGCCACGGCCTCCCGCACCACCAGTGCGCCCAGGGTGGCCGCCCGCAGGTCTTTGAGGCCACCGAGAAACTTTCCGGTGGGCGTGCGGACGGCAGAGACGATGACGGCGGACCGTGTGCTCATATCGCTAAGACTACAGGGTGCGGGGGGAAGGCGACCTGCTACGCTGGCGACGTGGTTCCGACCTCATCCCTGGTCTCCGGCGCCGTCACCCAACTCCTCGCGGCTCAGCCGCACAGCAAGGGGAAGGTGGAGGCCGCGTGGCACCTGGCTGTCGGCCGTGCCATGGCTCGGCTCACCGCGCCGGTGCGTGACGCCGGCGGCGTGGTGTATGTCGAGGCCCGCGACAGCGGCGTCGCCGAGCAGCTCGATGTGCACAGGCGCGTGATCGAGGCTCGGCTACGCGACATCCTCGGCGCTCGGGGGCGGACGTTCGTCGTGGTCGGGCGGTCAGCGTGAGGTTGATTCTGGCCTCGTCCTCGCCCCGTCGCGCGGCCCTGCTGGAGGCAGCCGGTTACAGGTTCGAGGTGCGGGTCGCCGATGTCGACGAAACGCCCCTCCCCGGTGAGACGGCCGCAGCCCTGGTGCGAAGGCTGGCAGAGTTGAAGGCGCGGGCGGTGGCCTGTGGCGCCGGCGAACTGGTGCTGGCCGCGGACACGACGGTGGCCTGCGCCGGGCTCATCCTCAACAAGCCTGCCGACGCGGCTGATGCGGCCAGCATGCTGCGCCAGCTCGCCGGTCGCGACCACGAGGTCTACACCGGCGTCACGCTGCGGCACGCCGGCGGGGAAGAGACGCTGGTCGAGCGGACGGTGGTCTGGTTTGCCGCGATGTCAGACGCCGACATCGCCTGGTACGTGGCCTCGGGCGAACCAATCGGCAAGGCCGGGGCCTACGGCATCCAGGGCAGGGCGTCGCGGTTTGTCACGCGCGTCGAAGGTTCCTACAGCAACGTGGTCGGGTTGCCCACGGCGCAGGTGGCGAAACATCTGGCGAAATACGTCGAATCGGCGTCATAATTTGCCAGAGGGGTGGCACTGCCGTTTCTCCGTCGCCCCTCCCCAGAATCATGAGCGCAACCAAGACTGCCAAGATCGCGATCTCGACCCTCGTGCTCGGGCTGGCGTTCAGCGCCATGCTCTACTCGAGCCTCAACGAGGAGACGCAGTACTACAAGCACGTGGACGAGGTGATGACGCAGCCCGGGGAGTGGTACGGCAAGCGGCTGCAGCTGCACGGCCACGCGTCGGACATCCGCCGCAAGGCCGACTCGCTCGACTACCGGTTCGAGGTCGCGCACAACGGCCAGTTGGTTCGCGCCAGCTACACCGGCATCGTGCCCGACACCTTCAAGGACGGCTCGGAAGTCGTGATCAAGGGCACGCTCGGCCCGCAGGGCTTTGTCGTGGAGCCCGGCGGCGTGATGGCCAAATGTCCTTCCAAATACGAACCCGGCGCGCCCGGCGCCCCGGGTAAGGCGTCCCGGCCGGCGCCCGGGATCCAGTCGTCGGCCAACTAGCGAGAGCCATGCCCGCACTCGGCACCTTCCTCCTGCTCACCTGCTTTGTCGTCGCCGCGTACGCCGCGACGGCCAGCATCGCCGGGGCCCGCCGGCAATCCACGCGACTCACCGAAAGTGGCATCGGGGCCTTCTACCTGGTCACGGCGCTGATGGCGGTGGCCTCGTCGGTGATTGTCTACGCCTTTGTCACCGACAGCTACGCCATCAAGTACGTCGACCGGTACTCCGACGCCGCACAGCCGCTGTTGTTCAAGATCACCGCCTACTGGGGTGGCCTGGACGGCTCGATCATGTTCTGGGTGCTGCTGCTGTCGGTGTTCGGCGCGATTGCCGTGCGCAACTCGCGCGAGTCGCATCGCGAGCTGATCCCCTACGTCGTCGCGACCATTGCCATCGTGGAGATGTTCTTTCTCTTCCTGATGGTGATGCACAACAACCCGTTCGAGACGTACCTGGCTGATATCCCGCCCGACGGGCAGGGCCTGAATCCGCTGCTGCAGAACGTCTACATGGTCATCCACCCGCCGTCGCTCTACATCGGCTTTGTCGGGATGACCATTCCGTTTGCGTTCGGCATGGCGGCGCTTGCCACCGGTCACCTCGACGACTCGTGGCTGCGCGCCGTGCGCCGCTGGACGATGGTCAGCTGGTTGTTCCTGTCGCTCGGACTGACGCTCGGGATGATCTGGGCCTACGAGGAACTCGGCTGGGGCGGCTACTGGGGCTGGGATCCCGTGGAGAACGCCGGCTTGCTGCCGTGGTTTACGGCAACGGCCTTTCTGCATTCGGTGATGGTGCAGGAACGGCGCGGCATGCTGCGCGTGTGGAACATGACGTTGGTGATCCTGACGTTCTTCCTGACGATCTTCGGCACGTTCATGACCCGCTCCGGGGTCGTGCAGTCGGTGCATGCCTTCGGCGAGGACAAGGAACTCGGCCTGATGTTCACCGTGTTCATGACCCTGCTGCTGGTCGTGAGCTTCGGTCTGCTGCTGTACAGACTGCCGCTGCTGCGGGCCCGCCACGAGCTGGACTCCTGGGTCTCTCGTGAGGCGGCGTTTCTGGCCAATAACTGGATTCTGTTGTTCTCGGCCGTATTCGTTCTCTTTGCCACGATGTTCCCCACCCTCAGTGAGTCGCTGACCGGCGAGCGCCTGACCGTCGGCCCGCCGTTTTTCAACAAGTGGATGCTGCCGATCGGGCTCGCGCTGCTGCTGCTGACAGGCGTGGGCCCGCTGCTGGCGTGGCGCAAGTCGACGGTCGAGAACCTGTGGCACCAGTTTCTCTGGCCCACCGTGGCCGCGCTGGTCACGGGTGTGACGGTGGTCGCGCTGGGTGTCCGGGTGTGGTCGTCGGGCACCTGCTTTGCGATGTCGGCGTTTGTCGTGACCACGCTCACGCAGGAGTTCGTCCGTGGCGCACGGGTGCGTCAGCAGTACTCGGGTTCCGACCTGGTGACCTCGGCGATCGGTCTCGTGGCTCGGAATCAGCGCCGCTACGGAGGCTACATCGTGCATCTCGGCATCGTGCTGATGGCTCTCGGGTTCGCGGGTGAGGGGTTCAAGCAGGAAGAACAGTTGCTGCTCAAGCCGGGAGAGACGGTGACGGTGGGCGCGTTCACGGTGCGGCACGACGCCATTGCCATCACCCAGGACGCGCAGAAGCAGATGGTGACGGCGAAGATGACCGCGTTCCAGGACGGCAAGGAACTCGGCACCATCACGCCGGCCAAGTGGTTCTACAACAAGCGGACCGACGAGCCGACCACCGAAGTGGCCATCCGACGGTCGTTCGCCTACGACCTGTACGTCGTCCTGGCGGGTTTTGACGCAGAGCAGCAGAGCGCCACCTTCCACGTGGTCGTCAACCCCCTGGTCAACTGGATCTGGGCCGGGTTTGCCATCCTGGCGCTCGGCACGCTGCTCGCGCTGCTGCCCGAACGGGCGCTGGCCGTGGCGTCGGTCAAGGTGCCCGAGGCGGCGGCCACCAGTTCCACCACGTCGGTGCTGCTGCTGGCGGCGTTGCTCGGCTCCGCGGCCTTTCCCCATGTTGCGCATGCGCAACACGTCGAGGGCGCGAGCACCGTCGTGGTGCCGATGTCGGCGTTCGAGCGCGAAATCCAGAACGACATCGTGTGCATGTGCGGCACCTGCGGTCGCAAGCGGATCGATGAGTGCACGTGCGGCAAGGCCGAGGAGATGCGGATCGAGGTCGCCGGCCTGGTGAAGCAGGGCTACACGCGCGAGCAGGTCCTGGACTACTACGTGCAGAAGTACGGCAGCCAGGAACCCCTGGCCATGCCCATCGACAAGGGCTTCAACCGCCTCGCGTGGGCCGTGCCCTACGGCCTCGGCGTGTTCGGTGCAGCACTGGCGGGTGTGACGGCTTTGCGCTGGTCGCGGAAGCGACACGAGCTGGAAGACGCGCCGGCCGTGGCCTCGACGGAAGGCGATGCCTGGCAGACCAAGCTCGACGAGGAACTGCGTGACCTCGACTGACCCGCATGCACGCGCCTGGCAGTTCTTCATCGTTCTCGGCTTGATCGGCGCCACCGCCGCCGTGTGGCGGGAGCCGCGTTTCACCCGCCCCGAACACCTCGTCCTGCTCAGTCTCGGGGTCATCGCTGCGGCCGTGGCCGCTGCGGCTCTGCATCGCACGCTGCTGCCGTTGGTGTCGCCCGAGCGGATCGTCGGTGACGCCAGCCGTTCCGCGAGGCAGCGTCTAGCGCTCGAGCGCGAGAAGCGCCTGGTGCTGCGCAGCATCAAGGAACTCGAGTTCGACAAGGCGATGGGCAAGGTGGCCGCCGCCGACTTCGACGACATGGCGGGCCGGTTGCGACAGCGCGCCGTCGGCCTGATGCAACGCATCGAACTCGGCGAGGCTGGCCTGCGAGACCGCATCATCAAGGACCTGGCGGGTCTGAAGAAGGCCAAGCCGGTGCCGGCCGTGCGTGCGCAGCCGTGTGCGGCGTGCACCACCGTGAACGACGCCGACGCCCGCTTCTGCAAGAGCTGCGGAGCCGCGCTATGAGGTGGCCGCGTGGTCTCTGTCCTGCGGTGTGGCTCTGCATGGTGCTGCACGGCGTGCCGGCGGCGGCGCAGATGCCGGACCTGCGCCAGATGAACGGCATGGCGCTGCCGAGCCCCGAGCTGCCCGACGGCGCGGTCTCGGTCCGGGTGGTGCGGCAGGCGCTGGCCAACAACGTGGTGGGCACGACGGTGACCGTGACCGGCGACGGCGTCAACGACAGCGCACCCACCGACGCGTCGGGCCGCGCCATCTTCGCCGCTCTCGGCGCCGGCAAGACCCTGGTCGCCTCGGTCAGCGGCAATGGCGAGACCGTTCGCTCTCTGCCGTTCCAGGTACCAGCCACGGGTGGCGTGCGCGTGATCCTGGCTCTCGGCCTGGACGGGGCGGCCGCCGGCAGTGAGGCCACCGCCGGCAATGCCCCTGGCATGCCGGCCGCCACGCCCGGCACCGTGGTGCTCGGCACGCAGTGGCGGACCATACTGGACTTCGCCAGCGAGAAGCTCGAGGTGTTCCACATCTTCGAGTTCGTCAACGCTGCCGGTGCTCCGGTGGCGGTGCCTGAGGCGCTGAAGATCGCCATGCCCGCCGATGCCGAGCAGGTGACGCTGCTCGAGGGCTCGACCCCGCAAGCGCGCGTCTTCGAGCGTCAACTGGTTGTGGCCGGCCCGTTTGCGCCCGGGCGCACCGTGGCGCAGGTCGCGTATCGCCTGCCGATCACGGGCGCTCGCCGCGAGATTGGGCTCACACTGCCCGTGGCCAGCATGGCCACCAACGTCATCCTGCGGCGCCTCGGCGAGACGCGGCTCGTGGAGCCGGTGTTGCCTCAATCGCGAGAGGCCGACGCGGAAGGGAAGAAGTACTTCACCGGCACCGGGCCCGGGCGCAAGGCGGGGGAGACGCTGACCTTCGTGGTGGATGGCTTGCCCTACCACCCGACGTGGCCGCGCTACACGGCACTCTCGCTCGCCGCGTTGATCGCCGCTGCCGGGCTGTGGCTGGTCTTCGGTGTGCCAGTCGACCCGTCACGGCGCATCGGGCCGCTCGAGGCACAGCGCACGATGTTACTGAGCAGGCTGCAGCGACTCGAGCAGGGCGGTGTCCCCGAGACCGAGGCACTCCGGGTTGAGCGTGAGGCCCTCCTGCGCGACCTGGAAGGTGTGTACGGGTTGCTCGATGCCGAGCGCGCCCGCGCCTCCGGACAGTCGCAGGTGGAACGGCGAGCCTCGTAAGTGGCGGCGAGGGCCTCTGAGCCGGCTGACTCACCGGGGGGCTCGTCGCCGCTGCTGGTCTGCTCGCACGTGGCCCGGCAGTTCGGGCGCCGGCGAGTGCTGCGAGACATCTGCTTCGATGGGTACGGCGGCGAGGTGCTGGCCCTGCTCGGGCCCAACGGCTCCGGCAAGACCACGTTGCTCGGTGTGCTCTCGACGCTTGCCGAGCCCTCGCGCGGTCACGTCCACTATCCGGTCGCGGCTGGCCTGGACTCGCCGCGCCGGGTGATCGGTGTCCTCGGCCATGAACCCCAGCTCTATGGCGAGCTCACCGCACGCGAGAACCTGACGCTCTTTGCCGAGTTGGCGGGGCTGCGCGACATCAGCAGCAGAGTCACGCAGGCGCTGTCGGACGCACGCCTGGACGACCGCGGAGACGAGTTGGTGGAGCGGTTCTCGCGCGGCATGCGCCAGCGGCTGGCATTCGAACGTGTCCTGCTGGCCGCGCCCCGCGTCCTGTTGCTGGACGAGCCGTTCACCGGCCTGGACGACGAGAGCGCGCAGCGAATGCTGGCGCGGCTGGCATCTGAGCGCGACGGCGGCACGCTGGTGGTGCTCGCGACGCACGACCTGTTGCTGGTCGAGCCCCTCGTCGATCGCGCCTGTATCGTCAAGAACGGTGTGCTGGTGCCGCTGGACCGGTCGCTGACGCTTGCAGACGCGTACAGAGCCGCAGTGAGTGCCGAGGTCGAGCGCGGGAGTCCGGACGGGGACGACACGGCCCCCACGCGCAGCCGTCGGTCACCTCGCCTGCCGGACAGCCAGGGTCACGACGGCGACCGTGCACGGCCGACGCAGCCGCGACCCGCGGACACCTCCATCGCCGACATTGCTCGCGCGGCCTGGGTCCTGTTGGAGAAGGACCTGCGCATCGAATGGCGGTCGCGCGAGGGGCTGCTGACAACGGCCTTCTTCGCACTCGCGTGCGTGCTCGTGTTCTCGTTCGGGCTCGTGCACGACGGCACCCCGGTGCCCGACGCGGGGCCGGCCGTCCTGTGGGTGACAGTTGCTCTCGCGGGCACGCTGGCCATGGCCCGCACGTTCGAACGAGAGCGTGCGGCCGGCACACTTACGGCGGTCCTGGCGTCCGCCGCTCCGCGCCCGGCCCTCTACCTCGGCAAGTGGGGCGCCCTGATGGTGCTGATGATCTCGGTGGAGCTGGTGCTGTTGCCGCTGGTGGCGCTGTTCTTCCAGATGCCGCTCGACCGCCGTCCCCTGCTGGTGGTCGGACTGCTCATCGCCGGCACGGCCGGTTATG
>JBKJQW010000107.1:0-20456 GCA_046593715.1 Luteitalea sp. | reverse complement strand
TAATACAGGCGCCCCACACCGGTGCTCTGCTCGTAGGTCGCGCTGGCGGGGGCATCGATGCCGTTGGCAAAGACCCGGCCGAACGTCCCTCGGGCTCTGCGCGTGCCGAGCGTGCCGGCCTCCACCATCAGCGTGCTCCCGTCCATGGAAGCGCCGGTTTTGGTGATGACGTTGACGACCGCGAAAAAGGCGCTGTCGCCGTAGATCGAGGAGGCGGGCCCGCGGATGATCTCGACGCGCTCGAAGGTGGCCGGGTCCATGCCGAACTCGGCGCCCACCTCGGCCTGGCCGAAGACGTTGTCGTTGACGCGATGACCGTTGACCAGCAACAGGATCCGGCTGTTGTAGTCGCCGGGCGTACCGAAGCCACGGACGCCAACCAGGCTGAAGTTGCGGTCGTCACTGACGTACATGCCGCGCACCCCGCGCAGGATATCGGCCAGCGTGCGATAGCCGTAACGGGCGATCTCGTCGGCGGTGATGAACGACACCGAGGCGGGTGCTTCAGTGACCGGCTGCAGACGTTCCGAGGCGCCGAACACCTGGCCCGCGTCCAGCGCCATCAGTTCTTCCAGACTCAGATCGGGAAGCGGTGCCTGGGCCGACGCGGCGGTTGGCACGGCGAGTGCCAGCACCATCCACAGCGCACGGTGCTGCGAGAAAAGTTGAGACATGCAGTTGAGAGGCACCGAGGGAAACCACGAGGGCTGACGCAGGTGCGACCGACGGAATGGCATGAGTGTCATATCCGCCTCGCGAGAATCAGCAGCCTGGCGCTGATGTGCAAACGCGAACGCTTGATCGCGTCGAGCGCGAAGGCGAACCGCAACTGGCCCTGCTGGACGTGAAACTGGGCGATGCCGCCGCCGGCGTTGAAGCCGTGCACGTCGCTCGCCGTGAGCACCGGTTGATCGGCCACGACCTGCACGACCCGCAGCGCCGCCGCCCGCGTGCCTGACACGTAGGCCACGTGGCACCCACGCCACATGGCAGGGTCGGCAAGCTGTGTCACCTGAATCTTGTGGCCCAACACCACGCGACCGGTCACCGATGCCGCGAGTGCGTCGCCGACCGCCTCGTCGTCGATCACGCACATCACCAGCGGCGCGCCGTCGGGCAGCGCGTCCGCAGGCCAGGTGGTGAACTTGACGAAGTTGAACAGGAACGCCGCCCTCAACGCGGGACCGGTCACCTCCTGCGCCACGGGCGCGGGCGCCAGCAGCAGCACCGCGGCGGCCACTGCCAAGCCGATGCCCAGCCTGCGCACGCTCGCTGTTGTGACCCGCACCATGGCGCGGGTCACAACAGCGGGGCCGCGGCGGGTTGCCACACGCCAAGAGACATCATCACGGTTTCGATCTCGAGTGCCAGCCGCTGCGGGGCGATTGGCTTTGAAAGGTATCCATCGGCGCCGGCCTCGATGAACTGGTTGCGATCACCGTCCAGCGCATGCGCGGTCAGCATGATCACCGGCTGGTGCCGGGTATGGGGGCGCTCGCCGGCGCGGATGGCGGCAATGGCGTCCAGGCCGCCCATCACCGGCATCTGCATGTCCATCAGCACGAGGTCGTAGCGTGCCTGCGCGAGGCAATCGAGCGCTTCCTGCCCATTGGCGGCGATCACGACGTCGTGGCCGGCCTTGACGAGCATTCCCCGCGCGACGCGCTGATTCACCACGTTGTCCTCGACCAGCAGCACGCGCAGGGGATCGCGCTCGTGCGTCGGCAGTCGACCGGTGTCGATGGGTCTCGACGCCGGGCTCGGCCCCACAATCGGCAGGCGCACCTTGGTCGTGAAGTAGAAGGTACTGCCCTGGCCGGGCACGCTCTGCACGCCGATGTGCCCACCCATCAGGGCGACCAGTCGGGCGCAGATCGTCAGCCCGAGTCCCGTGCCGCCGTACTGGCGCGTCGTGGACCCGTCGGCCTGCGTGAAGGCCTCGAAGATCGCGGCCTGCTTGTCGAGGGGAATGCCGATGCCCGTATCGCGCACCTCGGCATGCAGCGTCACCGCTGCCGTCTGGTCGCGCTCGAGCCGCACCCGCACGTGGACCAACCCCTGCGCGGTGAACTTCACGGCATTGCCCACCAGGTTCACGAGCACCTGACGCAGCCGGCCGGCATCGGCGGTCACGCAGGACCCGAGCGCGTGATCCACCTCGCACCTGACCGTCAGGTCTTTGAACCGGGCGCTGACGCCGGCCGTGCGCACGGCTTCGTCGACCACGTCGGACAGCACAAACGTCGTCTCGTCCAGTTCGAGCCGGCCGGCTTCGATTTTCGAGAAGTCGAGGATGTCGTTGACGATGTGCAGCAGCGATTCAGCCGAGGTCCGCACCACGTCGAGCTGCTCACGCTGTTCCACGGTCAGGTCCGAGTCGAGCGTCAATCCGATCATCCCGATCACGCCGTTCATCGGCGTGCGGATCTCATGGCTCATGTTGGCCAGGAACTCGCTCTTGGCGCGGCTGGCCTGTTCGGCTCGGTCGCGCGACTGCGCCAGGTACTCATTGGCCGTGATCAACTCGGCCGTGCGCCCGGCCACCTGGTCTTCGAGGGTGGCGTGGTGGCGCCGCAACTGCCCGTCCTGGTGCTGGATCTGCTCGAGCATCCGGTTGAAGCTCGTCACCAGTTCGCCGACTTCGTCGTCGCTGGTGCGCTGCACGCGCACGCCGTAGTCGCGGTCGCGCGAGACGGTCGCGGCCGCCTCGGCCAGCCGGAGCACGGGTTGGGCGACCACGCGCTGCAGCCGCGAGGTGATGACAAACGCCACCACCCACGCCGTGAGGATGATCGCGCCGGCGACGCTGGCAAAGCGGCGCATGCGGGCATGCTGTGCCCCCCGCGACGCCCGCAGCACGATCGACCCGATCTGCTCGCCGGCCAGGGTGACCGGCTGCACGAGGTCGAGATGGTTCCAGGCGATGACCAACGGCCGGGCGCCGAGCGGGGGCGCCTGGCTGACCTGCTCGCCGGCGCGGAGGTAGCGCGCCAGGATCACTCCGTCGATGCCGTGGACACTCGCGTGGGTGATGTTGGGATGCGCGGCCAGCGTGTCGAGCGCTTCCTGGGCGGTGGGGCGATCGCCGAAACTGACCGCGGCGCTGCTCCCGGCGCCCACGGTGGTCGCGAGGGTCTCGAGCGCGCGGATCTCGAGATCCCGAAACGCGGCGTAGTCATAGGCGAGAAACAGCAGACACGCCAGCAGCAATGCCGCTGTCGTCGTGCACATGCTCACGGCGATCAACTTCTGGCGAATGGAACGCCCCGGCAGGACCACGCCCCTACCAGTGCACGAGGTGTGCCGCATCCCGGCCGACGGTCACGGTCAAGAGGCCGGCAAACCCGCGTGTTTTCTCGCTTGGCTGGCCGAGGACTGTCGGTTCACCGACGTCGATGTCGGCGCGACGGCGTCAGCTCGCGTTCTTGATCAACCGGGGCATGGGCGGCAGGGCCGGCACCGGCGGCGCCGACGGCGTGGGTCGAAGCGAGGTACCTCGGCGGGGGAGTACCCGGGCGGCATCGACGCCGGCGTCGACGTCAGGTGTCGTGTCTGCGCCGGGCGCGGTGGCGCGGCGTTCGCTCCATCGCTTTCGGGTCGCCTCCCCGATTCGCTGCCGGGCGTCGGCCGACATCGAACGGCGGCGGGGACTCTCGTCGATGACCGCCCCGGACCACTCGGCGATCAATCCGTGGAGGCGCTGGCATTCCACATCAAGTTCCGCCAGCCGTGCGGTCAGCCCACGCACGGCATACGCCCGTATTTCTGTGTCGTTCATCACCTGACACTGTAGCAGCGGTCGGCGCACCCGGCTGAGCCATGGGGACCACGCGCCCGAGGCATCGGGCACGCCCTTCGCGGAGGGCTCCTGCGCCAGCCGCGGCGTCAGGCCGCCGGCTCGATCACTTCTTCATCAAATGCCGAGCGATCGGCGCGGAGGGCCCACGAGCGCATCTGGCCGGCGCCGGTGGCCGAGACCGTGACGATGATGTACGAGTACACCGGCCAGGCATGGTCGAGGTCGAACTGCGAGGGCACCGGCGCCACATCGGGATGCGAGTGGTAGATCCCGACGACGTCCAGGCCCAGTTCGCGGGCGTGGCGCTCGCCGCGCAGCATCTCCATCGGGCCAATCAGGAACCGGTTGCGCCGGGCATCGGCTTCCCTGGCGTTCGAGATGGGCAGCAGGTCGCGGACCACCTTGCCCCGCTCCTCGTCGAGTGTGCCGAGCAGCAGCCCGCAGCACTCCTCCGGGTGGTCGGCCTCGGCATGGCGGGCGATGGCGTCGCGGTGTACCTGCGGCAGGTGGATCACGTCGGCTCTCCAGTCCAGAACTCGTCGCTGAGGTACCGGGTGCCGGTGTCACACAGAATGGTGACCACGACCGACCCGGCCGGCAACGTTCGCGCAAGGCGCACCGCCGCAAAGACGTTGGCGCCGGCGCTGACGCCGACAAACAGCCCCTCTTCGCGCGCGAGACGGCGCGCCATCTCCTGCGCGTCGAGCGTGCCGACGACCACCTCCCCGTCGGCGACCGAGGGGTCGTAGATGCCGGGGACGACGGCGGTCGGCATGTGCTTCATGCCCTCCAGACCGTGCAGCGGCATGTCGGGCTGCATCGAGATGCACTGCACGCCGGGGCTGTACGCCTTGAGCCGGCGCGCGGTGCCCACAAAGGTGCCCGAGGTGCCCAGACCGGCGAGGAAATGGGTGATCCGCCCACGGGTCTGCGCCCAGATCTCCGGACCGGTGTGGTCCAGGTGTGCCTGGACGTTGGCCGGGTTGTTGTACTGATCCGGGTAGAAGTAGCGCTCGGGATGCAGGGCCACCAGTCGCCTGGCCTGCTGCTGCGCGCCGTCGGTGCCCGAGAGGGGATCGGTGTCAACGACCTCGCAGCCGTACACGCGCAGGGTGCGCTTGCGCTCGGCGCTCGCGTTGGCGGGCAGGCAGACGGTCACCGGGTAGCCCATGGCTGCGCCAATCACGGCGTAGGCAATACCGGTGTTGCCGCTTGTGGCGTCCAGGATGGTCCGACCAGGCGCGAGCGCCCCCGTGCGCTCACCCTCGAGGATCATCGCCAGAGCGGCGCGGTCCTTGACCGAGCCGCTTGGATTGAGGTGCTCAGCCTTGGCGTAGACCTCGACGCCCTCGGGCACGCCGGCGTCCGGGCCCGCGAGGCGACGCAGCCGGACCAGTGGCGTGCCGCCAATCCGTCCGAGAATGCTGTCGGTCGGTGCGTCGCGCCCGGTGCGGTGTTCGGTCGAGTCGGCGTCAGCCGTGTCGCGGTGCACGTCGCCCGACGCTACGGCCGTTGCGCAGGGCTGTCAACCTGCCGTGCTGTCATGATGCCGGCGTCCACGCACACCGCCACGGCCCCGGCCGACACACCGGGGCCTGGTTCGTCGTCGTGAGGGCACACCGTCGGCACGCTCCAGGAGATCTCACGTGAACACCCCCCCTTCGTCGCGACACGAGTTGGACCGTCGTCACTTCTTCAAGAGCGCAAGCGTGGGCGTCAGCGCCGCCGCCGGCCTCCTGCTGTCGCCTCGCGAGGCCGCGGCCGTGCAGGACCAGGCCCGCAGGGCGGCCCTGGAGCGCATCGCCAGCAATACCTATCCGCTGCGCCAGCTGTTCAAGGTACGCGCCGCGCCCCCGGCCAGTGCGGCCGCCGCCGCACCTCGCCCCACGGCAGGCCGGCGCGGCGACTTCCCGGAGGACGCCGACGCCGTGGCGGCCAATCCCAACGCCAGGGACGCACTCGCCGTCGCCGAGAAGGCGCGGGCTGCACGGACCTCACTGCCGAGCGGCGCCGACATGAAGAAGAAGTACGGGGAGATCACCCTGCTGGACTTCCCGCAGTTCACCAAGGACACGTTCCCGGGCGTCACGCGCATGGATGTGCGCTCCGCGCTGTTTGGCGACGTCACCGACGACTCGATGTTCTTCCCGCCCGAGAACAACCAGCCGGGCGGGTTCGACCCGCTGAGCCCGTCGGGCCGGAAGTGGCTGGCGACGCTGGCGGGTACGCTGGTCAAGACCGGGACCAGAATTCAGCACATCTCCAACAACGCCCCGTTCGAGCTGGCGGCCTACGGTTCCCCTGCCGACGACGCCAGGCGAAAGGCCGGGGTGGCCATGGCCAAACGCTGGCTCGAAGGCTGTGCGGTACTCGGCATCAAGTCGATGCGGATGAACTCGCCGCAGGCGCTCGGCGCGCCGATCCGGCCCAACGCCATTGCCCGCGGCCCGGGCGACGGCTATCCCCGTAACATCGATGTGGTGCCCATGCTGGCAGCGGCGATCGAGTCCTACAAGGAGATGGCCGACGTTGGCGGCAACCTGGGCATCCGCGTGACCATCGAGAACCATTGGGGACTGGCTGCCGACCCTGCCAACGTCCGCACCATCGTCGATGAGGTCAACCACCCGTACTGCGAGGCGTCACCAGACTTCTGCAACTGGGAACAGGAGTACATGCTGTTCAACGGCCTGAAGATGCTGGCACCCTACGCGCACACCCACGTCCACGCCAAGTACTGGGACCGCTGGGGCGATCGCAACGACGTACGACGATCGACGCGGATCATGCTGGCGTCCGGGTTCCGTGGGACGTTCGCGCTGGAGTACGAGCAGGGGCCGTGGGACGGCGTCCAGGGTGCCCAGTACCTGTACCGCGAAGTCCTCGCGGCGCTCACCGAGCCAACGCCGGTGATCTGATCGCGGGTTCGCACCAGCAATGCAACCGGCTCCATGCGACAGCGCTGCGGCGACGACATAGAATCGGCTTCTCCCATGCGATCGCCGCGCCTGTCTGCCCGTCGGTTCCCGAGCGCCATGCTCACGGTCGCCGCCGTTGCGGCCCTGGTTGCCGCACCAGGTGCGCGGGCTGACAGGCGCCCCGTTGCGCCGCCGGGCGTCGGCGTGGTCGGGCCCTACAGCCCGGGCGTGCTTGCCGGTGACTTCCTCCATGTGTCCGGGCAGGGCGGGCGAGATGCCGCCGGCCGCCGTCCCGCGACGTTTGAAGGCGAGGTGCGGCAGGCGCTGCAGCACCTGACGGCGGTCGTCGCCGCTGCGGGCCTGACCCGCGAGCATGTCGTTTACAGCCAGGTGTACCTGACCGACATGGCTCAGCACGACGCCATGGACCGTGTCTGGCGAGAGTTCTTCCCGACGGCGCCACCGGCCCGCGCCGTGGTCGGTGTCTACGGCGTGCCCGACGACGGCGCCGTCCAGATAGACGCGGTCGCCTACCGCCATCTCTCGCGCCGTCGGCCCATCGTCCCGGCAGGGTCGGCGACATCGCTGTCGTGGTCGCCAGCCGTGATGGCTGGCAACCGCGTGTTCCTGTCGGGGTCGCCCGGCGCTGACCTGGAGACGGGGCACGTCCCCGGAGACCCGGCCGCCCAGGTGCAACTGGCGCTCGACAACATGCGGCGGACGCTGGCGGCAGCCGGCATCGATTTCCGCCACGTCGTGTTCGTCAATCCTTACGTGACTGAGGCGGCATCACCGCAGATGAACGCCATCTACGCCAGGCACTTCGAGTTCGGCAACACGCCGGCGCGCGCCACCATCAGCGTGACCAGCCTGCCGGGCGGCACCACCGTCCAGTTCACCGGCGTCGCCATCGCCGACCTGGCGCTCAGGCACGCCTTCAGGCCCAGGAACATGCGCCCGAGTGCCACGGCGAGCCCGTGCGTGCTGGCCGACGACACGTACTACTGTTCAGCCAAGGGACCGTTCACGCCGGGGCCTGCACGGGGGCCGGGCCACCTGCAGGGCATCTGGGTCGAGACGATCGACGCGCAGGTGCGGCAGACGATGCGGAATCTGCTCGATGGGTTGGAGGAGGCCGGCTTGTCGCTGTCCGACGTGGTGGCGACCAACGTCTATCTCGACGACATCGGCGACCTTGCCCGTGTGAACCGGGTGTACGGTCAGTACTTCTTGACGATGCCGCCCGCGCGCACGACCGTGGCGCAGGTGGCGCCACGCGACCGCACGTCCCGCGGCACCGACACCTTTGCCGGCCTCGAGCAGATCTCGTTGATTGCCGTGCAGTAGCGACCGACAGCGCAGGAGACCCCATGCACGACGACCACTCGTTGAATCCGCAGGACGACGGCGTCACCCGGCGCGACCTGTTTCGCATCGGCAACGTGCTGGCCATGCCGGTGCTCCTTGGCGGCGCGAGCACGCGCGCGGCAGCGGCGGCCGCTGCCGGGCCGCTGGCTCCCGGGCCGCGCATCTACCAGTCGATCGGCGTCGAGCCGGTGATCAACTGTCGGGGCACGTTCACCATCATCGGCGGCTCGGTGGAGCGTCCCGAAGTCCGCGCGGCGATGGACGCCGCGTCGCAGCACTACGTGCAGATCGACGAGCTCGCACTGGCCGTCGGACAGCGGCTCGCGGAGCTGACCGGCGCCGGGTGGGGCATGGTCTCGGCCGGCTGCGCGGCCGGCCTCAAGCATGTCACCGCCGCGTGCGTCACCGGCGGCAATCCCGAGCGGCTCGTGCGGATTCCCGACCTCACCGGTTTCGACAAGACGGAGGTGGTCATCCCGCGGTACTCGCGCAACGTCTACGACGCGGCCGTCCGCAACATCGGCGTGACGGTCATCACGGTGGACACGGCCGAGGCACTGGCGCAGGCACTCGGCCCGCGCACCGCGATGATCTACCTGCTGGCGGGCGACGAGGCGACGTCCGGACCGCTCTCGCTCGAGAACATCGCAAAGATCGCGCAGCCCAGGCACATCCCGATCCTGGTCGATGCGGCCGCCGAGGGACTGACAACGCCTAACGTGCACCTGGCGGGAGGCGCCACCGTCGTTGCCTACAGCGGCGGCAAGGCGCTGCGCGGACCGCAGTGCGCGGGGCTGCTCCTCGGCCGGAAAGACCTGCTCATGTCGGCGTGGCAGGCCAGTGCCCCGCACCACGGGCCTGGCCGGGACAACAAGGTCGGGCGCGAAGAGACGCTCGGCATGCTGGCGGCGGTCGAGGCCTGGATGACCCACGATCACGCGGGCGACTGGACGACGTGGCTCGGCTGGCTGCAGACCATCGCCAGGCGCGTGGCCACCATCCCTGGCGTGAGCAGCGCCGTGCGCGAACCGAGTGGCCTCTCCAACCGCAGTCCGTCGCTGACCATCTCGTGGGATGCGGCGGCCTTGCACATCACTGGCGAGGAGCTGGCCGAGCAACTGGCGCGCAGCACGCCCAGAATCGCGGTCGGCGCAGGCCGGCAGGGCAGCGGGCCGGCCGCCGGCACCACTTCGATCTCAATCACCGCCTGGATGATGCAGCCGGGCGAAGACGCGATCGTGGGCGATCGCATCCATGGCGTGCTGTCGGCCACGCGTGCGCCCCGATCCGCCGAGATGCGGGCGCCGTCGGGCAACATCGGCGGCCGCTGGGACGTGGACATCGCCTTCTTCAGCGGCAGCAGCAGGCATGCGCTGCTCATCGAACAAGATGGCAACTGGCTGCAGGGGTCGCACCAGGGCGAGTTCAGCGTGCGCGAACTCGCCGGGATGCTGGAGGGCAATGACGTGGTCATCCGCAGCGTCGAGCGTACCCCCGGCAGCTCGGTCACCTTCACCTTCGCGGGCAAGGTGTCAGGCGACACCATGGCGGGCCGGATCCACATGGGGGAGTACCTCGAGGCGACGTTCACAGCGACGCGGCATGCCTCCCCGGCGCAGCGCACCAGGATCACGGTGCCGCAGGGTCCGCCGCTCGCGACGTGAGGCCGCGGCGCCTCGGTGCCGGCGACCGGATCGACCCCGATGTGCCATGTACGAAGAGCGCCGGGGCGGACATAATGTCGCCATGGCGGCACCCGAGTCACTGCGGCAAAAACCCTTTACCCGGACGCGCGCGCGCCGCGTCCAGCGGGGCCCTCACCTGGTGGCGGGACCCGGTAGGACAGCAAAGCCATTGCCGCGCGAATCAGGACGTCTGGCGGTGGCGGCCAGAATCCTCGCGGCGGTGCCGGTCGCGCTGACCCTCATGCCGTTCTCGCGGACCGGCCAGGGCTGGGTCCGCATCTGGGATTTCCCTCGCGCGCAGATCTCGGCGCTGGGCCTGCTCGGGCAGGCCGCGATGTGGCGGTGGGGGACATCGAGCTCCGCGGATCGGGCCCTCAGCGCCGCGCTCGCCGCGTCGCTGGCGTATCAGGCAGCGAAGATGGTGCCCTATACGCCGCTGTACCCGCGGCAGGTGCCTGACGCCGGTGACGTGTCCCCGGACTGCTGCATCCGGCTGTTCATGGCCAATGTGCTGCAGGACAATCGCCGCGCCGATCTCGTGCTGCAGGCCGTGCGCGATGCTGACGCGGACGTGGTCTGCCTGGTCGAGACCGATGCGTGGTGGACCGCGGCGCTCCAGCCTCTGGAGGCCGACTACCCCCACGTCACCAGGCACCCGTTGCCCAACGACTACGGCATGTTCGTGTGTTCACGCCTGCCCATCACATCGAGCGAGGTGCGGTTTGTCGTCAGCGAGGACGTGCCCTCCATCCGCATGGTGGTCCAGCTCCGCTCTGGCGACGAGGTGGTCGTCTATGCGGTGCATCCGCCGCCGCCGCTGCCCGAGAGCCCGAGCTACGGGCGCGACGCCGAACTGGTGCTGACGGGTCGGCAAATCGCCGAGGAGGGCCGGCCTGCCGTGGTGATCGGGGACCTCAACGACGTGGCCTGGTCCTACACCGCGACGCTCTTCCAGCGCGTCAGCCACCTGGTAGACCCCCGGATCGGGCGCGGCTTGTACAGCACATTCCATTCAGAACACCCGCTGGCGCGCTATCCGCTCGACCACGTGTTCCACACGCGTGACTTCACGCTCAAGGACCTGCGTGTCCTGCCGTACACGGGATCGGATCACTTCCCGATCGTCGCCGAGCTGGCCTACACGCCCTCGCGCAAGTCAGAGGTGGCCTGTCCCACGGCAAGCGCGGCCGACCTGGACAACGCGGAGGAGATGGTCAAGGACGCTGAGGAGGCGCAGCCCTACGTGGGATCGGACGGCAAGGCTCGCGTGACGACGACGCCGTCCTGACCGCGGCCGCGACCAGGATCCACGTGGCGTCAACCCTGGTCGAGGGTCGGCTGGAACGTCGGGTCGGCGAAGTGGTAGTAGTCGCTCCTCGTAAGGAGGAGGCCGCGCCGGAGCACCTCGAGTTCGGCTATGCAGGGCTGACGCAGCCCGTGATAGTCGATCGGGGCACCCAGGCGCTCGAACGACAGGCCGAATCGCTCCAGCAGCCGCAGCAGGGCCGGCGCCATCGCCGCACACACGTGCGTGACGCCGTGCGACGTCGCCAGAGTGGCCACACCACGAAACAGGCCCAAGGTCATGTGCGGCGCCAGTCGCCGCGCGTCGCCCGGACTCAGATCCGAGGCCACGTCGGGGTACAACTCCTCACCGGTACGGCGGCGGAAGGATTTGGACACCGCATACCGCGAGATTTCGGCCGTCGTTGCCGCGGGCAGCGCGTCCACGCGCGCGCGCTCGGCCGGCCCGAGCAATCTTCTGAGCGGAAGCGCCGCGAGGCCCTCCTGTGCCGTCGGCAGAATCAGCCGCACACAGCCCACGACGTCGTTGGTCTGGCGGTGCCACAGCACCGCATGAACCGAGTGCGCGTCGTGCGGGTCGGTCTCGCGTTCGCACATCTCCGAGCGTGCTGCCTCGAAATGGTGCTCGACACAATAGACCTGATAACGGAGCGCGTACGCTGCGTCGAGGAGCGCTGGTGTGATGGCCGGCTTGACCACGAAGTGCCGGTCGTACAGCGCCGAAAGAGCTTCCAAATTTCCCCCTGAACGTCTGAACCGCAACCGATAGCGTAGCCGAGGATGGCGTCAGCCATGCGTCGCTGCGGCTGAGTTGCGCGCGCAGAATCCCCTCGCTGGAGAGAGCCGACAGTCCAGGTGTCGGTGCGCACGCCCACGTCAATTAGGGCGTTGAACGGCTCCAAGCTTTGATACGCTACAGCCTTGATGCGCACCGATGCGGCGGCAGTCCTTCGCGAGAGGGGTATTCACGTGACGCCGCAACGGCTCGCGGTCCTGCGAGCGGTCGCCGGTCGCCCGCACATCACCGCCGAGGCCGTCGCAGGCGTGGTCAGGCACGAGATCGGCGCGATCTCCCTGCAATCGGTGTATGACGCCCTTGGCCTTCTCGTCTCCGAGGGGTTGATCCGCCGTATCCAGCCCTCCGGCTCGCCGGCCCGCTTCGAAGACCGGGTTGGCGACAACCACCACCATCTGATCTGTCGAATCTGCGGCCAGGTGGTTGACGTCGATTGTGCGAGCGGTGCTGCCCCGTGCCTGACGGCGAGCGACGGCCGGGGCTACGAGATCGACGAGGCCGAAATCGCTTACTGGGGCCGTTGCCCGGACTGTCTCGCGCAGTCGCGCATGGCCACATCCTTTCACCGAGCCACAACCGGCGCGCCTGCCGGTCCGCGCAGAGGCTGACCCACATGGACAACGTTGAGAAGTGCCCGTTCTCGAGCAAGACGCGCAGCGGCCGGGCCAACCACGAGTGGTGGCCGGACCGGCTGAACCTGAGCACCCTGCACACCAATCACCCCTCCGGCAACCCGATGGATGCTGGGTTTGACTACGCCCAGGAGTTCCTGTCGCTGGATCTGGCTGCCGTGAAGCAGGACATCACGGCGGTGCTGACCGACTCGCAGGACTGGTGGCCGGCCGACTTCGGCCACTATGGCGGGCTCTTCATCCGGATGGCGTGGCACAGTGCCGGCACCTACCGGATTCACGACGGCCGCGGCGGCGCCGGTTCGGGGCAGATTCGTTTTGCGCCGCTCGGCAGCTGGCCTGACAACGCCAACATCGACAAGGCGCGGCGCCTGCTCTGGCCGGTGAAGCAGAAGTACGGGCGCAAGCTGTCGTGGGCAGACCTGATCGTGTTGACGGGCAACGTCGCGCTCGAGTCGATGGGTTTCAAGACGTTGGGGTTCGCTGGCGGCCGCAAGGATGTGTGGGAGCCCGAGCAGGTCAACTGGGGTTCGGAAGCCACGTGGCTCGGCGACGAGCGATACAGCGGCGACCGGCAGCTGTCCAATCCGCTGGCATCGGTGCAGATGGGCCTGATTTACGTGAACCCGGAAGGCCCCAATGGCACGCCCGACCCGGTGGCTGCGGCGCGGGACATTCGCGAGACGTTTCGCCGGATGGCGATGAACGACGAGGAAACGGTCGCGCTCATTGCCGGCGGTCATACGTTCGGCAAGACGCACGGGGCCGCGCCGGCTACCCACGTCGGGCGTGAGCCGGAGGGCGGGAACCTCGAGGAGCAGGGCTTTGGCTGGAAGGGCGGCTACGAGTCAGGCACGGGCGCACACGCCATCACGAGCGGTCTGGAAGTCACCTGGACCACGACGCCGGTGACGTGGAGCCATGACTTCTTCACGCACTTGTTCGAGTACGACTGGGAGTTGACCGAAAGTCCGGCGGGCGCCAAGCAGTGGATGCCGAAGGACGGGGCCGGGAAGGGCACCGTGCCGCACGCCCACGACCAGTCCAGGCGAATCGCGCCGGGCATGTTGACCACCGATCTGGCGCTGCGATTCGACCCGGCCTACGAGAAGATCTCCCGCCGCTTCTACGAGCACCCGCAGGAGTTTGCCGACGCCTTCGCCAGGGCGTGGTTCAAGCTGACGCACCGGGACATGGGCCCGATCACGCGATACCTCGGGCCCGACGTGCCCAGTGAGCCGCAGATCTGGCAGGATCCGGTGCCCGCGCTGACCCACGACCTGATCGACGCCGACGCCATCGCCGCCCTCAAGACGTCGATCCTGGAGTCGGGCCTGTCGATCTCCCAACTGGTCTCCACCGCCTGGGCCTCCGCGTCCTCGTTCCGCGGCACCGACAAGCGCGGTGGCGCCAACGGCGCGCGGATCCGTCTGGCGCCCCAGAAGGACTGGGACGTCAACAACCCTCCCGAACTGGCCAAGGTGCTCAAGGTGCTGGAGCTGATCCAGCAGACGTTCAACGACGCGTACGCGGGCACGAACACGCAGGTGTCGCTGGCCGACCTGATCGTGCTCGGCGGCTGTGCGGCGATCGAGAAAGCCGCCAAGGACGCCGGACACGACGTGACGGTGCCCTTCAGGCCTGGCCGCACCGATGCCACGCAGGAGCAGACCGACGTGGAGTCGTTTGCCGTGCTGGAGCCGGACGCCGACGGCTTCCGCAACTATCTTGGCGACGGGCACGAGGTGCCAGCCGAGGTGCTGCTGATCGAACGCGCGTTCAGGCTGACGCTCAGCGCGCCGGAAATGACCGCGTTGCTTGGCGGCTTGCGGGTGCTCAAGGTCAACGCTGGTCAGGGCGACCACGGTGTCTTCACCAAGCGGCCGGAGACGCTGACCAACGACTTCTTCGTCAATCTCCTCGACATGGGCACGCAATGGCAATCGACGTCGGAGCAGGCGCAGGCGTTCACCGGCGGCTGCCGCAAGCTGGGTGATCCCAGATGGACGGCCAGCCGCGTGGACCTGGTCTTCGGCTCGAACACGGAACTGCGGGCGCTCGCAGAGGTCTACGCCTGCGACGACTCGCAGGACAAATTCACGCGCGACTTCGTCGGGGCGTGGGACAAGGTGATGAATCTCGACCGCTTCGATCTGGCCTGACATCCGCCGCGACGGCCGCCTCGGCGCTACGAGCCGGGGACGACGCCGCCGGCGTCGTACGTCTTGCTGTAGGCAGACCACTGCTCCAATGTCCGCTCGCCGCATCGTGCGGCGAGCGCCGGCAGGGCGCGCTGCCACCGCGAACCCGCGACATAGCGTTGCAGGGCCTCCGGGGTGCAGGCTCCGTAGCGATAGCACGTGCGCAGGTGGGCCCACGCCGTCACCGCGCCCATGCTGGCCACCACCGTCTCCAGCCGTTCGATCCGGCCGTCCCAACGGGCGAGGTCCAGTCGGTCGGTCATCGGCTGCAGTTCCTTGAGCACGAACGGTCGCTTGCCGATCGTCACGGCATGCAGCAGCGCAGGTGAGATCGCCTGGGCGGCACGCTGCGTCGTGACGACGCGCTGCGCCTGGGTCTTCCATCGGTGCGACGGTCGGGCGTCGAAGGCTTGAAGTGTGGACGGCACGGCATGCTTCAGGTCGAGCAGGTAGTTGGCGCGCGGTGAGCCTTTGCCTTCGACCAGCAGCACGTACCGTTCGAGCCCGAGACTGCCCTTGCCGGCCACCCTCCGGGCCGCGTCGAGCAGGTGGTAGAAATCCTGCTCGCCGCGCTCGGCGCCGAAGCGTTCGATGAATGCAGCGAGTTCGGCACGTTGCGGCGGGTCGATGGGCAGCGCCCGGTCGTTCAGGCGCAGCCGCCGCCCCTGGTCGGTGCGGACCGTGCGCGCTTTCAGCAACTGGAGTCGCGTCCTGCCGGCGACGCTGCCCAGCAGGTCGCGCACCATGCCATCGGCCGTGGTCCGTTCCAGCCAGCGGGCTTTGCCGTCGAGGACCCAGGTCCGGTAGCGATCGATGAACAGCTCGCCGAGCGCTGCCGACTGTCGCGTGGACAACCGCAGGTGTGTGGCGACATGGATGCTGCCGACCAGACGCAGCACGTCGAGCGTGAAGGGTGCGAGGGTGGCCTCGTCAAAGTCACTCAGGTCGAAGTACGCGAGGCGGTTGTCGCCCTTGTACACTCCGAAGTTCTCCAGGTGCAGATCCCCGCACACCAGCAGGGCCGGTGCGCTCGCCAGCACGGAGTGGCGGGGCAGCGTCTCGTAGAACAGGTGACACGTGCCGCGGTAGAACGCGTACGGGTCGGCGCGCAGCAGCTCGAACTTGCGCCGCAGCATCTGAGGGTCGCGCCCGCGGTTGTAGTCGAGAATGGACTGCGCCACGCGATGGGATTTGGCCATGTCGACTACAGACTATGACCGCCCGAATCCGGACTGCAAGTCGCGCAATCAGGAGAAGGCCAACTTCCCAGGTGCAGGGTGCGGAGACCGGCGCGCCGCGCTTGGCGCGCACCGTGCGGCCGCCCCCATGGTGGTCCGACCCGCGCTCCCTGTGGGTCGTGAACCCGCCGACGCCGAACGCCTGCGAGCGTTCGCACTTCATCTTCAGCCAGTGCTTCGAGCGACGGTGTTCGTTCGAACAGCCAGTCCGCGCTGGTGCCGAAGCGCTCCTGGGTGAGCGTTGCCGCCATCGGCTCGAGCCACCGCAGGCATGTCGGCGCTGCGAGACAACGGCTTACCCGCTGCCGGCAGTGTCCGACGCTCTCCTGGGCAGGTCGGCGAGCAGCGTGGTCAACGTGTCCGGGTCGATCGGTTTGACCAGGTGGGCATCGAAGCCTGCCGCCTCCGATCGCCGCAGATCGCTGTCGCGGCCCCACCCCGTCAGCGCCACCAGCACCGGTTGCGGACCGGGCATCGCACGAATGCGCTGCGCCACCTCGTACCCATCCAATTGCGGCAGCCCGATGTCGAGCAGCATGACCTCGGGTCGAAACACGTCGGCCAACCGGATCGCCTCGACGCCGTCGTGTGCACGTCGGACCTGGTGGCCCTGGAATGCGAGCAGCAGGGCCATCAGCTCTGCCGCGTCGTGGTTGTCTTCCACCACCAGGACCCGTCGTGGCACGACCCGGACCGTCGCATGGGGGGCCGCTGCCGGCGCGATGCCTTCCGGCGGTGCCAGCCGTGCCGGCAGCCGAATGACGAACTCGGTGCCGGTGCCAAGGCCCTCACTGTGCGCCGAGATCTGCCCGCCGTGGCGTTCGACCAGGCTCTTGGCCAGCGTCAGCCCGAGGCCGAGCCCCCCCTTGCGCTCCGCTGACGGACGCGCCTGCATGAACAAGCCGAACACGGCAGAAAGCTGGGACGGCTCGATGCCGATGCCCGTGTCTCGAATGCGGATGACTGCGTCATCGCCGGCGCGCAGCAACTCCACGGCCACCGAGCCACCCGGCGCCGTGAACTTGGCAGCGTTGTTGAGGACATTGGCGATCACCTGCGTCAGTCTGGTCGCATCGACGTCGGCGTAGATGGCCTCGCGTGGCAACCGCGACTCCAGGTGCAGGCGCGCTTGAGCGAGGAGCGGCTCGTGCGCCTCGAGCGCGTGACCGACGATGGCGACCAGATTCACGGGCAACGGGCGTATGGCGAGCTTGTCCTGTGCCAGTCGCGTGATGTCCAGCAGGTCTTCGACCAGCCGCACCATCTGTTCGACCTGCCGTTGCAGGACCTCGCTGGCCTTGCGCACCATCGGGTCCGCCGTGTCGACCTGGCGGATCAGGTCGACCGCGGTACGGACGGGTGCGAGCGGGTTGCGGAGCTCGTGGGCGAGCATCGCGATGAAGTCGTTCTTCTGGCGGTCGACCGCGGCCAGATCGGTGGCGGCGCGTTCGGCACGCTTGCGCGCTTCGAGCAGTTCCTTCTCATACCGCCGACGGTCGCTCGAATCAAAGAGCGCCACGTGATGCACCACCGGGACGCCCGCGGCGTCGCGCACCTGCCTGGCGCTGGCGACGACGGGGCAGAGGCTCCCATCAGGCCTGCGGATCTCGAGCGCAATCTCACTCACGGCGCCCTGCATCTGCAGGAGTGGCGCGTAGTGGGTTTCGTAGTAGATGCGAGAGCCCATGGACAGCAGCGACTGAAAACGCGTGCCATCCAGCAGCTCGCCCCTGGTCACGCCAAGCCAGTCGAAGAACGTCTGGTTGGCGTGGACGATCTCGCCGGTCGGCTGCGTCAGGAGCAGCGCGCACGGTGCCGCGTCGTAGAGCGTTGCGGGCCCAGGGGTGGGATGATCAGCCATCAAGGCACGGCATGATTCATGACGCCAGGCGGTCGACAAATTCCCGGATCGCTGCGGTGGTCTCGGCCGGCGCGCTGAGATTCGGGCAGTGCCCTGTGGCCTGCAACTGCACCAGCTCACTGCCCGGCATCTTCGCGTGGACGAATTCGCCCACCGAGCGCGGGGCGATGATGTCGTCCGAGCACTGGAGGATGAGCGTCGGGATGTCGATCGCGGCCAGGTCCTCCCTGTTGTCGGACAGGAACGTCACCCGGGCAAACTGCGCGGCAATGTCAGGGTCGGTCTGACAGAAGCTGTTGACGAGTTCGGCGCCGAGTTCGGGGCGGTCTGGGTTGCCCATGATCGCGGGCGCCATCGCGGAAGACCAGCCAAGGTAGTTACTCTCGAGCGAGTCGAGCAGTTCATCGATGTCGCTCTGCGAGAAGCCGCCCGCGTAGCCCTCATCGTCGATGTAGCGCGGGGAGGGACCCACGAGCACCAGAGCCCCGAAGCGCGGCGGCGGCTGCTTGGCCGCGAGCACGCCAATCATCGCGCTCACCGAATGGCCGACAAAGATCGCGCGCTCGAGGCCGAGCTCTTCGCAAATGGCCAGTACGTCGGTGGCATAGCCGTCGAGGGTGCCGTGGCGCTCGCGGTCGTAGGCCGCCGCGTCGGCGCGTCCGGCGCCCACGTGGTCGAACAGCACTACCTTGAAATCGCGCTCGAACTGCGGCGCAACGTGTCGCCACATGTTCTGGTCACAGCCAAAGCCGTGCGCGAAGATCATCGCGCGCTCGCCTGCGCCGGAGATGCGGACGTTGTTACGTTCAGTGACGGTCACGAGAGTCCTTTGGCCTTGGCGCGCGCCCATGGCGCTTCCGGGAAGTGGGCGACCGTACCGCCTCCCTGATCCGACGACAAACGAGGTGAGCCGCCATTACTGGGCTGGCGGCGCCGGAAAGACGCAGCGTAAGTATAGCGGTCCCGGCGGCGTGCTGCCGCTCCGCGGGGCGCGTCGCGGATGCCGCGCGTCTCGCTCTGAGATAATCAGCGGGTGCCCCTGGTTCAGCTCGGTCTCGAGCACACCGACATCATCGCGGCGCTGCTCGAGACCAGCTGGCGCAGCCGGTTCCGCAGCGGGTCGTACCCGGTGTTCTCGCGGCGTTACCTGCACTGGCTCTATGCCGGGCCTCACGCCGCCGACAACGTGCTGCTCGGCTACGAGCAGGACAGCCGGCTCGCCGGCTTTCGGGCCCTGCTGTTTCGTCGGCTGTCCATTCAGGGCACCGCCACGCGCGCGCACATCTCGACGCACCTCACGGTGCATCCGGACTTGACCAACGCCCAATGCACCGACGCGGTCACTGCACTGGGCGACGTGCATTCGTACGTCCACCCGGCCGCCGCCGCCGACGTTCGCGCAGATCATCTGCTGGACACCTTCGTCTCGTTCTTCGACGAGGCGAGTGAAGCGCGTCGCTATCAGCAGGCGACGGAACGACGGTTCAGCGTCGCTGGAGTGGCTCGGGCCAAGATCAGGTTTCAGCCGGCGATCCTCAATGCACAGCGGCTGCGTGACTGTCTCGTCAGGCATGGTGCCGAGTTGCCCGCCATCGCCACTGCGTCGCCCAGCGACGCCCAGACCCTCACCGATCTCTTTCACGCCCATGGACGGGCCTGCGGGGCAACAGTGACGGCCTCCCCCGCGTGGGTCGGTCACCATCTGTTTGCGCTGGACGATTCACGGGTCTACGTGTCGCACGCCCGCGGGGTCATCGACGGCTGTCTCGCGTGTTACGCGCTCGATACGGTGGCTGGTGACACGACGAGACGTGTCGTCATCATCGAATACCTGCTGGCACCCAACGCAGTGGCGGCGGCGGCGTTGCTCGCGGGAGCTGCCGACTTCGCTGAGGCGCAGCGTGCCAAGGGGGTCGTGCTCGAGAACAGCACGTCGCTCGACGGGGAACTGTGCTCAGAGGTGGGGCTGATGCCGTCAGCGCGCCGGATGGTTGCGGCCATCGCGTGCCGAAGCGTCCCGGTCGGCGCGCCGACCGGCCTGCTGCTCGACGTGAAGTAATGTCCAGTCCCGCGTTTTAGCGCGAGGCCGCGTCGCGTCGTCACCGGCATCCCACTCGCGCCGGCGTCCCGGGGTTGGGGTCAGCGAAGCAACAGCACGGGGCCATCCAGCTGGCGCAGCAACGCCGTCGTCGTGCTGCCCACCAGGAGGCGGCGGATCCGGGAATGGCCGTACGCGCCCATGATGGTCAGATCCACGGGGTGGTCGTGCTGGTAGGCGATCAGGGCCGTGTCCGGGTCACCTGCAAGGACGCCGCCCGACACGGTGAAGCCCGCGGTCTCCAGCTGCGCATGGGCCCAGGCGTGGGCTGCGTCGAGCGTGCTGCCTGGTGTGGCCACCGACACCAGGTGCGCGTGCATGCCTCGGAACAGCGGCCCTCGCATCAGTACCTCGAGGGCCTTCCTGGTGCTCGGGCCATTGTCGAACGAGAGCATGAAGCTGCGGGGGCGGGCGAACGTCTGCGGCACCACGAGGATTGGACGGTGCAGGGCGCGGACGACCCGCTCCACGTTCGATGCCAGATGACCGCTGGCGACGTCCGCATTCCGCCCTCGTCGGCCCATGATGACCAGACGAATCGTCGGCTCCAGTTCG
>JBKJQW010000128.1:0-30242 GCA_046593715.1 Luteitalea sp. | reverse complement strand
TTCTTGGCGTAGCGGACCGCGTCGAGGAAATAGGGCGAGAGCGTCGGTTCGCCGCCCGAGAACTGCACCGACATCTGCCGACGGGGCTTGATGGTGATGGCGTTGTCGAGCAGGGTCTTGATGTCCTCCCAGCTCAGCTCATGGACGAAGCCGACCTGATTGGCGTCCATGAAGCACGGGTCGCACATCATGTTGCAGCGATTGGTCAGGTCGATCGTCAGCACCGCGCCGCGACCGTACTTGATGGTGCTGCTGCCATGGTTGTGCAGCGTCTCGTCGTTGTGCGCCCGGATGTCGCTCCCCGGGTAGGAGTCCTCGAGATGCTTGAAGAAGGCCGGATCCATGGCCATCACGTCCTCGAAGTGGCCGTGGATCGGACAGTCCTTGACCATCAGGATCTTGCCGTCACGCTCGATGATGGTGGCCTTGATCTCGCCAACCTTCTCATTGAGCAGGATCGACACGTCGCGCTTGCCATCCAGAATTTCCTGACGTGCCTCGCGGACGCAGGTTGGGCACAACGAGTCGGTCTCGCGCGGCCAGCCCAGGGGCGGCTTCACCTTCTCCCACGACTTCTGGAGAGGCTTGTCCGACCACTTGGGTACGAAGCCGGGGTTGCGGTTGATGGAGTTCAGCGCATCGAACACCACCCACGCGCCCTTCGCGGCGTAGGTCAACCCCTTCTCGACGTACTTGATGGGCTTGTGCGGCATCTTGGTCCTCTGGAACGTGTTCTGGGCGCAACCGGTCGTCCCGGCCGGCGACACGTCGACTTTCAGCGCCGGCATTATGACGAACGCGTTGTCCATCCGCCCAGGAATTCGCCGAACAGGCAATTTCGTCAGCCGATTGGGCGCGGATCGCGGCCGGTGGGCAATGCCCTGCACTATCAGGAGACAGGACCCAAGGGCTCCGCCGCCCAAGTGAGTGCAGCGACGCAGTACACTGACCGTCCGACGGCCGCCCTTTTTCGTCCCTG
Organism: Luteitalea sp.; assembly: GCA_046593715.1. Lineage (GTDB taxonomy): Bacteria > Acidobacteriota > Vicinamibacteria > Vicinamibacterales > Vicinamibacteraceae > Luteitalea. The sequence continues at coordinate 29,263 of JBKJQW010000128.1, read as the reverse complement.
AGACCGATGCTCGACCCTGTCTGGATTCTTCTGGCCCTGTTGCGCGGGCCCTCACCCGTGGCCGCCCCGCCGCTTCCGGCGACCGTGGACGCACGCCTCCTGCCCACCTCCGCCGTCGTGGCACCGCTGGTGCCGCCCCCGCCGCCGCCTCAGCCCGTCGTGATCGCTCAGGCCGCCCCAGGTGCGGTCAAGGCCAAGGAGCTGCTCAAGGGTAAGGCGGAACTGTCCTACGTCTCGACCGGCGGCAACGCCTCCACCCAGACCATCGGCAGCGCCGGCGAGGCCATCGTCAGCCCTGCCGAATGGCGGCTCGAAGCCCGCGCCAGCTACCTGCGGACCCGGACCGACGGCGAGACCCGCGCCCGCCGCCTGACCGGGCAACTCCGGGCCGCCCGCAAGGTGGGCGACCGCGCCGAGTTGTTCGCCCGCGGCACCTACCTGCGCAACACCTTCGCCGGCATCGACAACAGCGTCGACGGCGCGGCCGGGGTGACAGCCCTGCTGATCACCAGCGACCCGCAGCGGCTGTCTCTGGATTCGGGCTTCGGCTATATCGGCGAGGACCGCACGCGCGGGCAGGGACGCTATCTCGGGACGTTCGACATGGGCCTGCGCCACCAGTGGGAGTTCAGCCGACGCAATCGGATTTCCAACGACGCCTCGCTGAAGACCGACGTGGACCGCACGAGCGACTGGCGGGTCACGCACGTGGCGGCCCTGCAGGCGGCACTCAACGCGGTGCTCGCCCTCAAGCTGTCGCACGAAATCTCGTACCGCAACGAACCGGTACCGGGCTTCAACCGGGCCGACACGGTTGCCGCCGCCGCCATCGTCGCGACCTTCTGACGCGGAACACTGCAGAGGCACGGCGTGCCTGCCGATAGGAGACTACGATGGTGGCCCCAGACCCTCGCGAGCCTTCACCTCTCACACGTGAACGCCTGCTGCGGCAGGCCGACGCCCTGGAGCCGCTGCCGGCCACGGCCACCCGGCTGGTCGCGCTCCTGAGCCAGACCGAGTGGATGATGCGCGACGTCGAGCACGTCGTCCGACTCGACCTGGGACTGACCGCGCGCGTGCTGAGGTTTGCCAATTCCGCGTGGACCGCGCATCTGCCGACCGTCGCAACGCTCCGCGACGCCCTGATGCGCATCGGCGTCGGCACGGCGCTCTCGCTGGCCATTGCCGAGGGCGTCAGGCCGCGACTGCTGCGGCCACTGCCCGCGTTCGACCTGCAGCCCGGTCGCCTCTGGCAACACGCCGTGGCCAGCGCGCTGGCCACCGAGCTCATCACCCGCCGCGCCCGCTCGCCCATCCCCCCCGAAACCGTGACCGCCGCGCTGTTGCACGACGTCGGCAAAGTGGTGCTCGACGAGGCGATGGACGAGCGCACGCTGACCGCCCTGCGCACGGCCTGGACCAGCGGCGCCCTGTCGCGGATCGACGCCGAGCGCCATGTCCTCGGCATGGATCACGGTGAGTTGGGCGGCTACGTCGCGCGGCACTGGGGTCTGCCCGAACGCGTGGCGGCGGCCATCACCCATCACCACTCGCCATCGGCCACCCGCAGCACCATCTGCGACGTCGTCCACCTCTCCAACGCCGTCGCCAAGCTCGCTGGCTTCGGCCCGCTCATCGCCGAGATCGATGGGCCGATCGAGGGCGACGTGCTGACGCGCCTCGCCTTCTCCCCCGCCGACCTCCACACCTTCTGCTCCGAGCTCACCGACCGCATGCGCACGGGACAGGAGCGGTTCCACTGACAACAATTCAGAATTCGGCATTCAGAATCACGCGCGGGGCGCGCCCCGCCACGCGGCCCTCGTTGGACTTGTCGACTGCGAAGTGCAGCCAGGCGTGGCTACGCCCGTGTGACCATGCTCCTGGCCAGCGTCAGCAGCATCTCGATGGCCACGTCGTTGTGGCCACCTTGCGGCACGATGACGTCGGCGTAGCGCTTGCTGGGCTCGACAAATTCCAGATGCATCGGCTTGACCGTGCCGAGGTACTGGTCAATCACCGACTGCACGGTTCGGCCGCGGTCGCTGATGTCGCGCTGCAATCGCCTGATGAACCGGGTGTCGTCGTCAGCGTCCACGAAGACCTTCACGTCCATCAGCGCCCGCAGCGGCGCATCGGCGAAGATCAGGATGCCTTCGACGATGATCGCCGCACGAGGCTGGACGAGGTCGCGGGTCTCGAGTCGGTTATGGCGAGCGAAGTCGTACTGCGGCACCTGCACCGGCTGTCGATCGCGCAGCGCGGTCACGTGCTCGACCAGCAGGTCGGTCTCGAGCGAATCGGGGTGGTCGTAGTTCAGCGCTGCCCGCTCTTCGAGGCGGAGGTCGCTGCGGTCGCGATAGTAGCGGTCGTGCTCCAGCACTGACACCTTGTCGTCGCCGAGCGAGGCCATCAGCCGGCGCACCACGGTGGTCTTGCCCGAGCCCGACCCACCGGCGATGCCGATGATCACGGGTGCCGTTCGCGAGTTGTTCATGGGCGCGATCCTACTCAGATCGCGCCCGCCCCGCCCTTCCACGTGAATGCTTCAAGGCCTTAGGGCAGCCTGGTGGCGACGGCGTTGGTGCCAGCAGCCCACTCCTGACCGCCGGCATCGCTGTACATCGCCCGTTCGACGACGATCGGCACACCGGTGCTCTCGATCAGCAACCCGACGCGCCTGCCGACGGCATTCGGGAAGAAGCCCGGCGCGCCAAGGGCGATGTTGAAGCGGCTGTTGGGCCCGACCGTGTACATCTGCGTCTCCGGCGATCGGTCCTCCGACAGCATCGTCACGGTGACGCTCGCGGCACCGCTCGAGGGATTACTCAGCAGCACGTAGGTCTTGGTGTTGCGCGGGCCGCCCACTTCGCCTTCGGCCAGGGCCCAGCGAGGGCCGCCTTCCGTGACGCCGCCACTGTTGTGCGCCTCGGTCCAGGTGCTGGCATCGCCGGGCCACCACATCGACCGTTCCACCAGGATGCCGACGCCGTTGTCCACGACCACGTCGGTCGACACCGCTGCGTCCGCCAGGCGTGCGTAGTCCGGGTTGGCGGCGATCAGCGCCGCGTCGCGTCCCAGCGCGTCCACCCACACGGTGCCGCGCGAGAATGCCGGCACCGTCTCGCGGTGCTCGATGACCGTGCCATCGCCCAGCAGGAAGCGGAGGCGTACGTCAGCGACGTCGGGCGACGGGTTGGCCAGCAGGATGAACAGGTCGAAGTACGGCCCGGTGGCGCCCTCAGCCAGCAGCCAGCGTGTCGATGGTGACGGCAGGCCCACGCTATCGTGGCCAGCCGCAAACACCTGGCCCTGCCCGTCGAGATACATCGCGCGCTCGGCGATGATCGGCGACGTCGCGTCGATCCGGGCCGAGACTTCCGCCGCCGCCAGCGAATCGCCATCGTCCCAGCGCTCCATGTCCACCCACACGGTCTCCCGCGCACCGGCCGGCACTCGATACGTCCGGGTCCGGGGCGGGCGGTTGGCGCGAAGGTAGGTGACGGTGACGTCGGAGGCCGTCGTGCCGGGATTGAGCAGCAGGTAGAACGTGTTGAAGCCACCCATGGTGGCGCCCTCGGCGAAGTACCACGTGGTCCGTGGCGAGTCGGTCGCCGATTCGGCATGGCTGCCGTAGCCGCCGCCCCAGACGACCGTCCGATCGACAACGACCAGCGTGTTGGCTTCGATGGTGGTGGCAAAGGTACCGGCCACGCCGGCGATCTCGCCGACCTCCACCGTGGCGCGCCGACGCGGCGCAAGCGTCAGCCAGTGCTCACGGGTCACGACCGTGCCGGCCGCGTCAGGTGGACCCGCGAGGCGCAACTGGATGTAGGCGGTGGTCGTGGCACTCGGGTTCACGAGGGCGATGCGCGACGAGAAGAAGTCGTTCTGGACGCCCTCGGCAAGATAGCGCTGCAGGCGGCCGACCGGATGCAGGCGACGCTGGTACTCCTGCAGGTTGCTCAGGCCATCGCCATCGGGGTCGCCGGCAGGGCCGTCAAGGCCGGTGGCGACAGCAGGGTTGAGGCCGGCCTGCCGTTCCCAGGCGTCGGGCAGCCCGTCGTTGTCGGCGTCGGTCAGCGACGTGACCGGCGCTGCCGCCTGCTGGACCGTGACGGCTCGCCCGGCAATGCTCAGGACAGTGCTTCTGGCGGCCCCGGCATTGGCGGCCGCGGTCAGCGCCACGCTGCCAGTGCCCGTGCGGTTGCCGGCGCCACTCAGCGTGAGCCAGGACGGCGGACTGCCCACCGACCACGCGCAGGTGCTGCCGGTGCTGACGGCAATAGCGGCCAGCGGCCCACCGCCAGTGGGGGCGGCCTGCGTCGTCGGGGTCACGCCAAACGTGCATGGCTCGGGTGCGACCGTATTCGCGGGGTAGACGAACTGGAGCCCGGCCAGGTCGTCCGCGCCGATTGCCGGCGGCACCGGTGTGACCGACTGACAGCACGAGGGATACATGATGTTGCCCGTCGCGCTGGCCACCGTGCCATCGGTCTGTGTATGCCCGAGACCGATCGCGTGCCCGACCTCGTGCTCGGCGACCCGCGCGAGAAACAGCGACTGGCCGAGTTGCGGCATCTCCGCTTTGGTCGTGAAGATCACGAACCCGTAAGTGATCCTGGCAAACGACGTCCCGTTGACGACGCGTGTGACGCCGGTCGAGCAGGCGCCGCCAATGGCGATCACCCCACTGGTGGTGATGTCGTCGTCGGGATCCTCATACGTGATGAGGCCCCCCACCACCGGCGGGCTTCCACAATTGAGCAGCGACGCTGCGGCGACGAGCCGCGTTCCGCCGTACGCCAGGGCGATCGATGCCCCGGACGGATTGGTCCAGGCACTCATGGCCTGCCCAAGCTCGGTGTCGCTGTTGCCGGTCGTGAGCGGAGACGCGGTCAGCGTGTTCCGGTACCACACGACGGGGGTGCCCGAGTCGGCTTCGTGCCACCGCATGTTGCCCAGCAGCGTGTACGCGCCAGTGGTGGGCGGGGCCGCCGCGAGCGGCGCGGAGGCCGGCCCATCGCTCTCTGGTGCCGACAGGCGTACCGGGTGGGTCCGGCGTACGGTCCGCACAGCGTCGGCAAAGCCCGCCAGCGAGCGTCGCGGGCGCTCCCCAGGCACAGGCTCGGCGCTGGCCTGGCGGATTAACTCGGGGCCGGCAAACGTCTGCCGGACGCCATAGATGGAGCGACTCATCGCCGAAGGACGCCAGGCCCCGCCCTTGCGTTCAACCAGCGCGAGGATGTCATCGCCGGTCACCAGGTGCGCCGCCCCCGGCACGTGCAGCGTGGTGCCTGCGACCGTGCCACCGAGCTCACGGATTTCGATGACGCGGTCGGCGCCTCCGGCGTAGTCGTCGATCACCCGCAGGCGGGCGATGGTCTCGATGACCCCGGTGCCGTGGCGCCGTTCGCTGCGCACCGACTCGACCCGACCACGGACGATGCGCTCGGCCGCCGCGATCTCTTCGGCGTCGGTCCGGATCTTCAGCGTGGCGGCCGACACGGGGGGGCCCAGCGCGAGCCAGGCGGTGGCCAGCGCGAGGGCGACGAGCGAGGATCGAACGGGCGTCCGGGGGAGCGGAGGCATGCCGGACCTCGACACTGCAACCGGCTTGCCGCCCGTCGCCGCGGCAATTGCCGCGTCACTCCGCAGAAAAGGCGCATCCGGGACGTGCCTGCGGCACAGCGGCGATCACGATTTGGGGGGCGGGATCACGGAACTGTCACCGCGAGTGGCACGTCAACGGTGGCGCCGGCTACTGCCGAGATCGTAAGCACATTTCGTTGCCGTTGAGCCGGCTTTTCTTCGGGCATCTCCTATAATCGCCACGCCGCCGCGCCCCCGATGCACGGGTTCGCTGGCGTCGGAGGTCTCGCATGTCCTGGTTTCGTCGAGCGGCCCTGGTGGCCGTCGCACTACTCGCCACCGTGTCGCAGGTACGGGCACAAGGCGCGTCCACGTGGTTCCTCGCCGAGGGCGCCAACAACGACACCTTCGCCCAGGAAATCCTCGTCGGCAACCCGAGCGCGCAGGCGCTGAAGGTTGTCATCACACTGTTGCCTCAGGAAGACGCGATCGCGCCCACCCTGACCAAGACGTTCGACCTTGCCGCCACGTCGCGGCTCACCGTCCGCCTGGGCAGCGACTTCGGCCTGAACGGCAGCGCGTCCTCGCGTGTCACCGCTGTGCTGGCCAGCGACGCCGCTACGCCGGCCGACATCGTCGTCGAGCGCACCATGTACTTCCGGGGCGCCACGCCGCGCGGCTCCCACAACGCCAGTGGCGTGACCCAGACCGGCCTCTCGGCCTCGTGGACGCTCGCCGAAGGCGCGGGCGGGGTCTTCGACACGTTCATCCTGGTGGCCAATCCCAACCCGACGCCAACCACGGTGCGCACCACCTACCTGACCGCCACCGGGACGTCGTTTGAGTCCACGCAGGTCGCACCACCGAACTCGCGCCTGACCTTCTACCCCCGTGTCGAGTTTCCGGCGCTTGCCAGCGCGGAGTTCTCCACGCAGGTGGATTCGTTGACCAGTGGCAACCTGGTGATCGCGGAACGCGCGATGTACTTCGACGGCTTCAACAGCGGCCACGATGCGCTCGGCGTCACCAGCCCGGGCACCACCTGGCTGTTTGCCGAAGGCTTCACCGGGGGCAACGCCGCCACGGCGTTCGAGACGTTCCTGCTGCTGGCCAACACCAACGCCACCGAGACGGTGGCCACCGTGGACTATCTCCTCGACAGCGGTGCGGTGGTGAGCCGCAACTACACGCTCGGCCCGCGTCAGCGCTTCACCGTGTGGGTGGACCAGGAGGGTCGGACGTTCGACTCCCGCCTGACCGCTGCAGCCTTCGGCATCCGCGTCACGGCCACGCAGCCCATCGTTGCCGAGCGGGCAATGTACTGGGGCACGCCGTCATCAGCCGACCCGGCCACGCCCACCTTCCCGTGGGTCGAAGGTCACGCGACGGCTGGCGTCCAGGCAGGACAGGGCCGCTGGGCGTTTGCCGAAGGACAGCAGGGCACGTTCGGCGCGTCCGCGACCAGATACGACAGCTTCTTTCTGCTGGCCAACCCCAACAACGTGCCGGTACAGGTCCAGGCGACCTTCGTCCGCGAGGATGGCAGGGGGATCGTGCGAGCCATCTGCCTCGCACCGAATTCGCGCAGCAACATCTGGGCGCAGACCTACGCCGAACTCTCCGGTCAGCGCTTCGCGACGTTCCTCGAGTCGGTCAACAGCGGTGACCCGTCCTGCGCGGGTACGGCCGGGACGTTGTTCGTGGCCGAGCGAGCGGTCTACTCCGGCGCCGGCTTCCTGGCCGGACACGTCAACAACGGCACGCCCTGGACTGGCGCCATCGTGGCACCTCCAGTCGCGCCGGCGTTTGCCATCTCGGGTGTGTCGCCGGCCACGGGGCGCCTTGGCGGCGGGCAGACCGTGACCATCACGGGGGCGGGCTTCCAGCCCGGCGCACGGGTGTTCTTCGAAAATCCGGACTGGACCGGCGACCGCAACGCCAACACGAAGTTGCCCGACGTCGACCAGGCGGTCAGCGTCGTCGTCTCGTCCGATGGCACGACGATCACCGCGGTCACGCCAGCGCGTGATTTCTACAACGGCTATCAGACCGCCGGCCCGACCACGGTGCGCGTGGTCAATCCCGACACGACCACGACCGCGTTGACCAACGGCTATACCTACCGGTTGAACGTGCTGGCCTTCGGCGACGACTACGTCTTCGGGTCGGTCGCCGGCGGGCGCGCCACCACGCCGTGGCCGGCGCGCCTGCAGACGCTCCTGCAGTCGTATCAGAAGGACGTGGTCAACCCGGCGACCGGCGTGGCGACGGGAGCCAAGCTGGTGCAATTCGGCTCGTTTGTGAACGTGGTCAACGCGGGAGTGGTCGGTGAGTGCCTGACGGCTGTGGGCAGTGGCTGCCTGCCGCAGTCGGGCAACGCACGCTTCCTGGCGCTGGCCGGCAACCCGCCAGCCACCAACGTCGATGCCTTCGACGTCGTGGTGGTCTCACACGGCGTCAACGACCTCGAAGCCGGCGTCACGGCCGGCAGCGTCCAGTTCGTGCTTCGGGACCTGGTCGCCAATGCGCGCGACCGCAAGGTCGTGGTCATCCTCACCAAGTTCGAGGAGACCAACGTCGGCAGTCTCGACGCCGGGCAGGTCAAGGCGCTTGGCGACGCCATCTGGAACGTCAGCAACGATGCCTCGCTCAACGTCGAGATCTACCGCCAGCCGTTCTTCCGGATCCCCACCGCGGGCGGCTCGCCCACCCAGGCGGGTTACGACCAGATGGCCAACGACGTGTTCAGCAAGCTGACGCGGGAGTTCCCGCTGCAGCCGTGTGATGCCCGCAACGACAAGCCAGCGAAGGGCTGCCCACGCAACCCGTGAAGCATTTGACCCGTGTCTGAGTCCACTCCTCGGCCTGCGGGCCGGCGCGCCGTCGGGGCACTCCTCGTGTTCTGTGCCCTGACGGTGGCGCACACCTGGCCGCTGGCCACGGCGCCCGGCACCATTGGTCGAACCGACAACAAGGACACGGTGTTGAACACATGGGCGCTTGCGTGGGTGGCGCACGCGCTGGTGAGCGCGCCGTCGCAGGTGCTGGAGGGCAACATCTTCCATCCCGAGCGACACACGCTGGCGTTCTCCGATCCCGTGATCGTGCCGGGCCTGCTGTCGGTGCCTGTCCGGGCCGCGGGCGGCTCCCCGGTGCTCAGCTACAACCTCTCGCTGCTGCTGGGCTACGCGCTCTCGGGCTGGGCCATGTGGTGGCTGGCGTGGCGCTGGACACAGCATCAGTACGCCGCGTTGGTGGCTGGCAGCCTGTTTGCCTTCAACGCCCATTCGCTGGTGAGCATGGGACACATCCAGGCGATCCACGCGTACGGACTGCCGCTGCTGATGGTCGGATTGGATGGCCTCCTGGACCCGCGCCGGCGCGGCGTGCGCTTCGGCGTGCTGACCGGGTCGGCGACCGTAGTGCTCGCCCTCACGTCCGGCTATCTCGCGATTTTCGGCGTCGTCTGCGGCCTGGTGATGACCGCGGTGCGCTGGCGCGCGCTGCTTACCTACCCCCATCGCCCCTTGGTGACCGGCGCGCTGGCCGCCGCGCTCGTGATCAGCGTGCCTGTGCTGCCCGTGATGCGGGCCTACGCCGATGTGCAGCGCACGCACGGCTTCACGCGGTCACTCGATCTGGTGGCGTCGCTGTCGGCCAATGGCGCGGCCTATCTCGCCACTCCGGCGCGGGTGCACCAACGCTGGGCGGGTCCGGTGTATCAGAGCTGGGAGCCGCGCGACTCGCTGTTCCCGGGGGTGGCGGCGACGTTGCTGGCCGCACTGGGCGTGTGGCTGTGGCGTGGCCGATGGCGCGACCCTCGGCTGCTCTTCGCGCTGGCCCTGACCATCGTCGGCCTCGTCCTGTCCTTTGGCCCGACGACTCCGCTGTACACACTCTTCTACTGGGCCGTGCCCTTTGCCAGCAGCGTGCGCGCGGCGTCTCGCTTCGGCGTGCTGTATCTCAGCGGGCTGGCCATCCTCGCCGCCTTTGGCGTGGCGGCCCTCGCACAGCGCCGGCCCCGCGCCGCTCTGGCCACGTCCATGCTGGCGCTGGTCGCCGTCAACGCCGAGGCGTTCAGGGGCCCGGTGCCCTACGTGCCAGCCATGCCCGTCGCCGGCATCTACGACACGCTGGCCCGACTGGACGAGGGCGTCGTCGTCGAGATGCCGTTCTGGTGGCGACCGGTTGACGTGCCGCGCAACGCCAATTACATGCTGTCGTCCACCAGCCACTGGAAGCCGCTCCTCAACGGCTACAGTGGATTCACGCCCGCGTCGTATCGCAAGCGCGCGGACATCCTCTGGTACTTTCCTTTCCGGGGCGCCAGTTTCGACGAGCTCGACCGCGCCGGCGTTCGCTACCTCGTCATGCACGTGGTCGACTACGGCAGCCAGCGTCAGGACGCGCTCGACCTGATTGCGCGCTCTTCCCGCTGGCGTCTCGTCGAGCAGGCCACCGACATCGTGTTGTTTGAACGCATCAGGTAAGTCATGAGTGCCATGTTCGCCAGATCCACTGCCATCCTGTTCACCCTCGTCTGTCTCGCCCTCTCCCCGGCTCCGGCCGCGGCCCAGGGCGCGTCACGCTGGTTTCTCGCCGAGGGCGCCAGCAATGCGGTGCTCGAACAGGAGATCCTCGTGGCCAACCCCGGCCTGTCGGCGGTCACGGTGACCGTCACGCTGCTGCCCGATCCATCCGCGGTGATCGCGCCCGGCACAGCGCTCACCAGGGCGTTCCCGCTGGGTGCCGCGAGCCGACTCACCGTCAACCTCGCGCTGGAGTTCGCAGGACTGAACGGGGCGACGTCGGCCGAGGTCTCGGCGGTCGTTGCCGGGTCATCGACGCCAGCCGACATCGTCGTCGAGCGGACGATGTACTTTCCCGACGGCACGCGGGTTGGCGCCCACAACGCCAGCGGCGTCACCGCGGCGGCACAGCGGTGGATCCTGGCCGAAGGGGCCAGCGGCGTCTTCAGCACGTTCATCCTCGTGTCCAATCCCAACCCGTCGGCCACCAACGTGCGCGTGCAGTACCTCAAGAGCACGGGCGAGGTGATCACGTTCACGGCCACCCTGCCTGCCAACAGCCGCACCACCTACTGGCCGCAGAACGACTATCCGACGCAACTCGGGTCGGCGGAGTTCTCGACGGTGGTCGAAAGCCTCGAGGGCGGCAAACCCATCGTCGCGGAGCGCGCGATGTACTTCGACCCGGCGCCAGGCGGCAGTGGCTTCGCGCGCAGTGGCCACGACGCCCTCGGCGTGCCCGAGGCCAGCGACGAGTGGTACTTCGCTGAAGGGTTCACCGGCGGCAACCCGCAGACGGCGTTCGAGACGTTCCTGCTTCTGGCCAACACCAATTCGAACTCGACGACGGCGACGGTGACCTACCAGCTCGATAGCGGCCAGGCCGTGACCCGGGACTACGTGCTCGCGCCGAACCAGCGCTTGACGGTCTGGGTCGATCAGGAGGGCCGGACCTTCGACACGCGATTGAGGGCCGCCTCGTTCGGCATGACCGTGAGGGCCACGCGGCCGATGGTGGCTGAGCGCGCCATGTACTGGGGCACGCCGTCGGCCGCCGACCCGACCACGCCCACCTTTCCCTGGCGGGAGGGGCACGCCACCGCCGGGTCGCCCGTGCTGACCGCCGCGTGGGCCTTTGCCGAAGGGCGCGAAGGCGAGGACGCGGCGGGCCGCCCCTACAGCACGTTCTTCCTGCTCTCCAACCCGTCGGCCGCCCCCATCACGGTGACCGCCACGTTCATGACCGAGGACGGCGGCGGCTTGACCACCTCGGTGACCATCCCGGCGCGGGGTCGCACCAACATCTGGCCCACCGCCGCGCTGCCGGCCTTTGCCGCCCTGGCCAACCGCCGTTTCGCGACGTTCATCGAGAGCACCGGAGGCGAGCGCTTCGTCGCGGAACGCGCCGTGTACCTGTTTGCCGACTTCAGCAGCGGTCACGTCAACATCGGCACCCCGTGGACGGGTCCGATCGCCGCGCCGACCCGGCCTCCCGGCAACGTCAACATCACCGGGGTGACGCCAACTACGATGCGTCTCAGCGGCGGCGAGGCCATCACCATCACCGGATCGGGGTTCAGCGGCACGCCGGAGGTCACGGTGGACGGCCTGCCCGCGACGATCACCTCGGCCGGCAGCACGTCGATCACGGCGATGGCGCCGCTGCGGACGACGGCGACCGGGTTCGGCACGCTGGCGGCCAGCCGCATTCGCCTCACAACCGCGGGACGGACGCAGACGGTCGGCACGATCAACCGCGTCTTCCGGGTGCTGGCCATCGGCGACAGCTTCACCGAAGGACAGCTGGTCGAGCGCACCCTGAAGCCGACGCCGCCACCCGACCCGGACAACCCCAAGCCGCCGGCGCCTCCTCAGTACGACCAGAAGTACTCGTTTGCTGCCCCCCCGTACCCCGAGGCCCTGGAGGGTCTGCTCCGCGCCGACGCCCGGTACGGCAGCAACGCCGACGTGGACAACGCAGGGGCGTCCGGCGAGTGCGCGTCGTTCAACGGCTGCTCGGGCAACCTGACCAGCGGCGCGGGTCGCATCGGCGGCCTGGTGGCCGCGAAGAAGTACGACGTCGTGATCATCCTCGAGGGCTTCAACGACCTCAACGCAGGCGGCAACGTCAGCACGGCCGTCAACGCCTTGCGCACCATGGGCCGCACGGCGCGTGCCTCAGGCGCCACGGTCCTGATGGGTCGCATCCATGTCATGCGCGGCGACATGTACGAGGCCATCCGCAGCATGGCGCAGGCCGAGCAGTTCCTGCGGGTGGACTTCGGCACGAGCGTGGAGATCGGCAGCGACAACGTGCATCCGACCCAGGACGGCTACAACACGATGGCCGGCATTGCCTACGGCGCCATCAAGGCGGCGTTCAGGTAGGGGCGTCGCCCCGAGACGCCCTTCACCTTCAGGGCAGCTCGGGGAGCTGCCCCTACCTTCAGGTAGCTTGTCGGCCGGCTGGCGCCGGGCTACGCTGGTTTGGCGACCATCGCTGCTGATCTTCCTGTGACCCTCCGCCTGTCCTGGCCCCGTTTCGTGCTCGCGCTGGCGTTGTGTGTCGGCGCAGGCGTGCCCGCCGCCGCGCAGTCGGCCAGCACCTGGTTCCTCGCTGAAGGGGCCAGCAACGGCACGTTCGACGAGGACATCCTCGTTGGTAACCCGTCGGCCAGCACGCTGAGCGTGACGGTGACACTGCTGCCATCGCCCGATGCGGTGATCACGCCGTCGGGCACCGCGCTGGAGAAGGTCTTCCTGCTGCCAGCCACCGGACGCCTGACCGTCAACCTCCGCCGGGAGTTCCCAGCGTTGAACGGCGCCGCGTCGGCGCAGGTCTCGGCCGTCGTGAAGGACACCTCGACGCCGGCCGACATCGTCGTCGAGCGGTCGATGTTCTTCCCGCTGGTGGGCACGCCCTACGCGGGGGGTACCGGCGCAAGCGGGGTGGTGGCGCCGGCCACCAGGTGGATACTCGCCGAAGGCGCGGCAGGCGTGTTCGAGACCTTCATTCTCGTGGTCAACCCTGGAACGATCACGGCACACGTCACCGTGCGCTATCTTCGCGGCGACGGCCGGATCGTCGCCGCCAGCAGGGTGATTGCGCCCGGCACCAGAGCGACGCTGTGGCCAAGCCAGGAGGAGCCGGCCCTTGCCAACCAGGGCTTCTCCACCGTGGTCGAGAGTGACCAGCCGGTCGTGGCGGAACGGGCGATGTACTTCGACAGCTTCCGCAGCGGTCACGACGCGCTCGGCGTTACGGGTGGGCGACGCAGCTGGTATTTCGCCGAGGGTTTCACCGGGGGCAACGCCACCATCGCCTTCGAGACGTTCCTCCTGCTCGGCAACGACAGCGCTACACCGGCCACCGTCACGGCGACGTTCTTCCGCGACTCCGGCGTGCCGATCTCGCGCACCTATACCGTTCTGCCCCGCAGCCGCTTCAACATCTGGACCGACCAGGAGCCCGACAGCGCCGGCAACCGGCTCCTGCCCGCGACGGCGTTCTCGGTACGCCTCGAGAGCGACATCCCGATCGTGGCCGAGCGCGCCATGTACTGGGGCACGCCTTCCACCGTCGACCCGACGACGCCGACGTTTCCGTGGAAGGAGGGGCACGTGGTGGCAGGCATTGCGCAACCCGAGTCGAAGTGGGCCTTTGCCGAGGGGCGTCAGGGCGAGGATCCGTCGGGCGTCGCATTCGACTCGTTCTTCCTGGTCGTGAACCCCAACGCCTCAGCGATTCAGGTGCGGGCGACCTTTGCCACCGAGGACGGCAGCGGCGTCACCACCATCACCACGGTGCCCGCCAACGCACGCACCAATATCTGGCCGGCCGTCGTTGGTGATCCGGTGACAGACCCGAAGTACGCCCTGCTGCAGGGGCGACGATTTGCCGCGTTCCTCGAAAGTGTCGCGGGTGAACCCTTCGTCGTCGAACGCGCGTTGTACTGGAGTGCCTTTGTCGGTGGCCACGCCAACGACGGCACCCCGTGGGCGGGACCGATTGCGACACCGACGCGAGAGCCTGCAGACGTCAAGGTGACCGGCATGAGTCCGACGTCCGGGCGGCTGTCAGGGGGCACTGTCGTGACGATCACCGGCGAGAACTTTGGCGCCGCTGCCACGGTGTATGTCGGCGGCGTCGCGGTCAGTCCCACCAGCATCGGCCCGAGCGCCATCACGTTCACCATGCCGGCGCGCACGGCAGCGACTGGCTTCGGCTCTGCGGGGCCGCTGACGGTGTCGGTGAGCGCGCAAGGCCGCTTCGTGCGGGCACCGAGCTTCACCCGCTACTTCAGCGTGCTGACCTTTGGCGACAGCCTCACCTGGGGCATCCAGACAACCTATGTAGCAGGCATGAAGGTCTCGATGCAGGCCTCGCGGCCCTATCCGCGCGGATTGAAGACCTTGCTCGGCGAGACGCCGCAGTTCGGCGATTTCGCCCTGGTGAGCAATGCAGGCTGGCCCGGCGAGTGGGTCACACAACCGGGGTTCAACGACAGCCCCGGAGGAGTGGCGCGATCGGCACGGTGCACGGCAGGGCAGGCCAACTGCTTCTACCCGATCTCACCCGACCCACGCGACTACTTCGCGCCGCACGACGTCACCGTGATGCTCGAAGGCGTGAACGACCTGAACAACTCCGTGTCGCCAGCGCGGGTGCAGAATGGGATGCGCGCGATGGTCACCGATGCCAAGGCCAAAGGCCTGCAGGTGCTGTTGGCGCTGTTTGGCCCCTACGGCGTGGACCAGGTGAGCGGACAACCGGCCACCAATGCGTCAGCAGTACGCGAGTACAACCGGTTGCTGGATGCGCTGGCCGTGGAGCAGGGGGTCAGCCGCGAGTTCATCGCCACGCAGATGGGTCCCGATGGGCTCCATCCCACCCAGACGGGGTACAACGAACTGGCCGACGCGGTCTACCGCAAGCTGCTGACGATGTTCCCGCGCTGCGGCAGCGCGGGTGTGTGTCCGTAAGAAGCGCGGGCAGGTCGGGGAGCTGCCCCTACCATCGATGTGCCCCTACCATCGGCGTGCCCCACCATCGGTGTCCCCCCTACCATCGGCGTGCCTCTACCTGTGGTAGGGGCGCCTCCCCGAGGCGCCCTGTCTTGTCGGACATTTACCTGAAGCCGTAATACGCCCGCACGGCCAGCAGCACGGCCAGCACGCTGCCGTAGGCGGCGGGTTCGCGCAGGTCGTCGCCCTTGACGATCCACAACAGGTGCACGACGCCACACCCGGCGGCCACGTACACGAGGCGATGGAGCCGACGCCACTGTCGGCCGAGCCGACCGATCCACCCGGTCGTGGAGGTGATGGCCAGGGCCAGCAGGATCACGAATCCGGCAAAGCCGACGGTGATGAAGCGTCGCTTCGCGATGTCGGCGAGGATGGCAGTCGGATCGAAGAACTGGTCCAGCACGACGTAGGTGGCCAGATGCAGGCACACGTAGAAGAACGCGAACAGGCCGAGCAGCCGTCGCCACGCAATCACGCCATTCCAGCCCGTGATGCGTCGTACTGGTGTCACCGCCAGGCTGACCAGCAACAAACGCAAGCCCCACTGCCCCGTCTCATGCGTGATGTCGTCGATCGGATTCGGGCTCAGGCCCCCGAACACGGCGCGATAGATCAGCCATGCGAGCGGCGCCAGGCACAACAGCCACACCACCGGCTTGGCTGAACGGAACGTCACGCCGACACCCCGCGTCGCGCGAGCGGTGGTCGGGCGGTGAGGCCCAGCGCTCGAGACAGACGTCGAGTCGTCGTTGATCCCCTGCATTCTTCATTCCGAATTAAAAATTCTTCTTGAGATCCATCCCCGCGTACAACCCGCCGACCTGCTCAGCGTAGCCGTTGAGCATCAGGGTTTCACGGCGCAGGAACTCGCCGATCCGGCGCTCGCGCGACTGGCTCCAGCGCGGATGGTCCACCTGCGGGTTGACGTTGGAGTAGAAGCCGTACTCCTGCGGCGCCGAGACGTTCCACGACGTCTGCGGTTGCCCTGTCGTGAGGCGGATGCGCACGACCGACTTGATCGACTTGAAGCCGTACTTCCAGGGCACGACCAGGCGCAGCGGCGCGCCATTCTGGTTGGGCAGCGTCTTGCCGTAGAGGCCCACCGCCATGAGCGTCAGGGGGTGCTGCGCCTCGTCCAGGCGCAGGCCCTCGCGGTACGGCCAGTCCAGCGCCGGGTAGCGCAGACCGGGCATCTCACTCGGGCGCTGTACGGTCGTGAACTCGACAAAGCGCGCCTTGGACGTCGGCTCGACCACCTTGAGCAGATCGGCGAGCGGGAAACCGACCCACGGAATCACCATCGACCAGGCCTCGACGCAGCGCAGGCGGTACACCCGCTCCTCGAGCGGGAACCGCTTGAGCAGATCGTCGAACGCGTAGTCACCCGGCTTGCCGACCTCGCCGTCGATCTTCACCGTCCAGGGCAGTGGCTTGAACTTGCCGCTGTTGGCTTTGGGGTCGCTCTTGTCGGTGCCGAACTCGTAGTAGTTGTTGTAGCTGCTGATGTCCTCGAACGAGTTCAGCTTCTCACCGGTGGTGCTGAGCTGACTTTTCCTGATGCCTGGCAGGACCGTCTGTGCCGCGGCCGCCTCGGCCGACAGCAGCGCGCCCGCCACCCCTCCGGCAGCGACGCCGACCGACGCGCGAAGAAACGCGCGCCGATCCAGATAGAGCCGTTCGTCGGTGATCTCGCGGGTGGGAATGATTGCTGTCGTTCGAATGAGCATCGCTTGGTTCCGTTGTCAGGTGCCTCAACAGCACCGGTGGCGTGCGTGACGATCACGCCGGTCCTTCTTTGGACGCGGCGCCCCTGGGCTTGGTCACCTCGACCAGGCGGCGGCGCCAGTGCGCCACGCGGGCACCCCTGCCCGCATCGTGGCACACTGGCGGTCCCGGCCGTGCCGCCATCCCCCGTCACCCTTGTCTTCGTCGCCTGGAACGCCCGACGGCACCTCACCCGCGCCCTCGAGGCTGCCGTGGCCACCGGCTGGCCGGTGGTGGTCGTGGACAACGCCTCGAGCGACGGCACCAGCGAGTACGTCCGGGTGCGCGTCCCCGAGGTGGCGCTCGTGGCGTCGGACCGCAACCTCGGCTTTGCTGGGGGCGTCAACGCCGGCGTGCACGAGTCCGCGACGGCGTGGGTGCTGGTCCTGAACCCCGATATCGTCCTTACGCGTGCGGCAGTCGTGCGGATGCTGGCTGCCGGCGAGTCAGCTGATGTCGGCGCCGTGGGCGCTCGCCTTGTCGGGCCCGACGGCCACCCGCAGCCGTCCTACAGCCTCCGTCGCTTTCCCACGCTGGCGACATGGGCCGCCGATCTGTTGCTGCTGGATCACGCGTGGCCGAACAATCCCGTGTCGCGGCACTACCTGGCGGCGGACGTGGACCACGAGCGGGATCAGGACGTCGAGCAACCGGCGGCGGCCTGCCTGCTGGTTCGCCGGGCCGCCTTCGACGCGGTGGGCGGCTTCGACACGCGATTTCACCCGGCGTGGTTCGAGGATGTCGATTTCTGCCGGCGCCTGTGCGCGGCGGGCTGGCGCATCCGGTACGCGGCGGCTGCCGAGGTCGTGCACGAAGGCGGCGTGGCCATGCGTGCACTGGGCCTCGGGTCGTTCTCGACCATCTGGTATCGCAACCTGCTCCGCTACGTCGCCATCCACGGCTCGGTGCCGGCCCGACTGCTGATCCGGCCCCTCCTCATCCTCGGCATGCTCCTGCGCATCGTCTACAGCCTGGCGCGCGGACGCGTTGGCGATGCTCGTGCCTACCGGGACGTGATCCTGATCGCCTTCGGACGGTAGCGGGGCGACGCGCCCGACAGAGGCTCCTGCCCTCCGCGTATACACTCAACCCGAACCAGATGCGTCTTGCCGCGCTATTGACTGCCCTGCTGCTCGTCGCGCCTGCGTCGCCGACTCGGCCCACACTGGACGCCCAGGATCGGGCCGCCTTCCGTGCGTGGTTCACGCTGCTGGCCGACGCCCAGTTCTACCGCCCGACTCCCGACGTGATCGACTGCGCCGGCCTGGTGCGCCATGCGGCGCGCGAGGCGCTGCGCGAGCACACGCCCGAGTGGCAGCGTCGCCTCGCTATCCCCGGGGGGCACTCGCGTCCTGAGTTGCGCAGCCGCCCCGCCGCGCGAGGCGACAGTGTGCCGCTGTTCCAGGTCACCGACGGGGCGCCGGCGCGGTTTGCCGAATTTGCCGATGCCCGCACCATCCTCCGGTTGAACACCGCTCCGATCGGCCGCGACGCGGCGGCCGCCCGGCCGGGGGACCTGCTGGCCTTTCGTCAATCGGGCCAGCGCTTTCCCGACCACCTGATGATCTTTGTCGGTCGCTCGGCCTTCGAGGCCGACCGCGCCGACTGGGTCGTCTATCACACTGGACCTGATCTGGCCGCGGGTACCCCCGGCGAGATGCGCAAGGCGTCGCTGGCGGACCTGCGGCGGCATCCCGCGGCACGGTGGCGCCCGACGCCCGACAACCCCGCGTTCCACGGCGTCTACCGGCTGACCATTCCATGAATCTGCCCAGGCTCGCTCCCTCAGTCAGCGCGATGGCCCGGTTGCTGGCGCTCGCCCTGTGGCTACCAGCAGGCGCCGCGGCTCAGGACGCCGACGCAGTCCGACCGGCGGACCGCCCAGCCTTTTCGCTGTCGAGCGGCGAGATCTTCACCAGCCGCGCGTCGCCATACGTGACCCTCACGTTTGAACGACTCGGCTCCCTCGATTTCCGCATCTACCGCGTCGCCGACCCGGTCGCCTTCTTCGCCGGGCTCGAGGACGCCCACGCGCTCGGGAGTGAGTCCTACAGCGTGCCGACCGAGCAGACGTGGCTGGAGCGCCTCGCCGAGTGGAAGGCGAAGCGGCGCTCGGATCTGCAGTCGTTTCTCCGCCAGCAGACCAGCCGCGAGTACCGAGCGCAGCGGCGCGCCGGCGCCGACAAGGACACCGTGCAGCGGCGGGTGCAACTGGGTCTGACGGCTTACGCCCAGGTGCCCCTGCTCAACGACAAACAACTGGTGGCCTCCTGGCGCGAGGTGCTGCCCCGCCTTGCCGACCCCGACGTTCGTCGCATCCCGATCGAGGTCACCGCGCCAGGGGTCTACCTGGTCGAGGCCGTTACCGGCACTCAGCTCGCCTACACGGTGCTGATGGTGTCTGACGTCGCCCTGGTCACCAAGACCGCGCCCGGCGCCTTGCTGGCGTATCTGGTGAACCGGAGCACAGGGCAGCCCGTCGCGGGATGTGCCGTCGCGGCCATCGCCGACCAGCACATGCTCGGCAGCGCGACCACCGACGCCCGCGGCTTGGTGTCCCTCCCGCTGGGCGCGTTCACTGCCGACGAGTTGATTACCGTGGCCCGCTGCGGCAACCAGACCGTGGCCAGCACGCCACCGACCTATGGGCTGCAGGAGCACGCCGGCCGTGAGTTGGTCGCCCACGTCTTCACCGACCGGCCGGTGTATCGTCCCGGGCACACGGTCAAGGCCAAGGCCATCCTGCGCTGGCGCACCGGCAGCGCGCTCACCGCCTTCGACGAGCCTTCGGTCGAGATGACGGTGAGCGACCGCACCGGCCGCGTGCTGCACCGCGTGCGTCGTGACGTGGACGGGTTCGGGGCGGTGGACACGGACGTGACGCTCCCGGCGGGCGCGGCGCTGGGGATGTACACCGTCGATGTCCTGTCGGGCGAGTCCAAGGGCAGCGGCGCCTTCGAGGTCCAGGAGTACCGCAAGCCGGAGTTCGAGGTCAGCGTGACCCCCGGCGTCACGCTGGCACGACAGGGACAGACCGTCGAGGTCACGGTCAAGGGCCGCTACTACTTCGGACAACCGGTGCGTCGTGCCACGGTCTCGCTGGTCGTGCAGTCGGGGCCGTACTATTCGCCGCTGCGCTGGGTGGACAGCGACAGCGAGGACGAGAGTGGCGACGGCGGCTATTTCTACGGCGGCAACGAGCTCGCGACTCTGACCGGTACGCTCGACGCACAGGGTCAGGCGCGCTTCTCGGTGACGCTTCCCGAAAGCGACTCCGCCAGCGACCTGCAGGTGCGGTTCGAGGCCCGGGTCCGCGATGCCAGCGACCTCGAGGTCACTGCCAGCGGTGTGATGGTCGCCACCTGGGGAGACTGGCTGCTCGCCGTGCAGGCCACGCCGTCGGTCGCGCGGCCCGGCACGCCGCTCACGATGCGGCTGCGGGCCGTGGACTACCGCGGCGGGGGCGTGTCCGGCGTGCCAGTGGCCGTTCAGCTTGTGCGTGCCCAATGGGACGACGCCGCGCAGGAGCAGCGCCGCGAGGTGGTGGCATCGGGTGCGGTCACGACCGGAAGCGACGGCCGGGCGACATGGCAGACGCAGGCGCCAGCCTCGCCTGGCAGTTATCTGCTGGACGCACGCGCGCTGAGCGGCGACCGGCACGTCACCGACGACACGTACGTGTGGGTGCCTGGGGCGACCGACGACACGTATGACAGCGACAGCGAGTCGATCGAACTGATCACCGACAAGACGACGTACGCGCCTGGCGAGACGGCCAGGGTCGCCGTCCGCGGCCTGGCCCCGACCACGCCCGTGCTGCTCTCCAAGGAGGCGCGGACCCTGACGTGGTACGACCTGCGCCAGCCGACCCGTGACGGTGTCTTCGACGTGCCGGTCAGCGAGGCCGACCTCGGCGATACCTGGGTGCACCTGCTCTACCTGAAGGAGGACCGCGTCTACTACGCCGAGAGGAAGTTGCGCGTGCCAGCGACCGCGCGCGCGGTGACCGTGGAGGTGACAGCCGACAAGGCCATCTACCGGCCAGGCGAACCCGGCCTCTACTCCCTTCGTACCCTCGACGCGACAGGAGCGCCCGTCCAGGCCCAGGTGGCCATCGGCGTCGTCGATGAGGCGCTCTACGGCGTGCGCAAGGACAGCACCGCCGATCCGCTGCGGGTCTTCTACCGCACCGAGTACAGCCGCGTGTCCACCGACTACTCGCGGCAGTACTACTTCATGGGGTACTCGGGCACGCTGCGGCTGAAGCTGGCGCAGCGGCGACGTCCGTTGTCGCTGGCCGACTTCAAGGGCGACACGCCCGAGCGCCCGCAGGTGCGCAAGAACTTCCCTGACGCGATCTACTGGAGTCCGTCAGTGGTGACCGGCCCCGATGGCACGGCCACGGTGACCATCGACTACCCCGACTCGCTGACCACGTGGCGGCTGACGGCGCGCGCGGTGACGCGCGACACGCAGGTCGGGATGGCGGTGGCCCGCACCATCACCACCCGCGACCTGCTGCTGCGCGTCGTGCCGCCGCGCTTCCTCACCGAACGCGACGAGGTGCGTGTGCCGGGCATCGTCCACAACTACCAGGAGGGCGGCGCCGTGCCGGTGACCGTGGCGATGACGGCCACCGGCCTCGAGGCACGAGACCCTGCGCCGCAGACGGTCTCGGTGCCGACCGGCGGTGAGGCTCGTACCGAATGGGCCTTCAGCGCCAACACACCGGGCACGGCCACGTTCACGGGCACCGCGACCGCGGCCACGGCCACAGACGCGATGGCGCTGACCATCCCGGTGCATCCCTTCGGCGCCAGGCGCGACGTCGGCATCGCGGGCACGACGGCCAGCGGCGCGGCCCGTACCGTGGAACTCTCGATTCCGGACGCGTCCAACCCGCAGGCCCGCAGCCTGGTGGTCAGCGTCATGCCGTCGCTGGCCGGGTCGTTGCTCGGCGCCCTCGACGATCTGGTGAACTACCCGTACGGCTGCACCGAGCAGACCGTCTCCAGCTTCGTGCCCAATCTGCTCGTCATGCGGACGCTCCAGCAGCTGCACCTGGCGCCCACCGAGCGCATGAGCATGCTCGACCGCGTGTCGCGCGCAGGCTTGACCCGGCTCCTGCGTCTGCAGCACGAGAACGGCGCGTGGGGCTGGTGGGCCACCGACAACGACCACCCGTTCATGACCGCGTATGCGTTGTATGGACTGCTCGAAGCACGCGCGGCGGAACTCGACGTACCTGCCGCGGTCCTGCAGAACGGCACCACCGCGCTGGCGCGCCAACTGGAGGAGACGCCAGCGATGGTGCCCGAGCTGCGCGCTTATGCCGCCTACGTCCTGACCCGAGCCGCCGCCGTCGACGTGCAGCCGCAGCAGCCGGCCTTTGAGACCAGGGTGCTCATCGACCAGCTCTGGGGCCGGCGCAGCGCGATGACGCCCTATGGCCAGGCGTGGCTGCTGTTGGCTCTGCACGCGCGCAAGGACGGCCGCGTCGGCGAACTGGCCGGCATCCTGGCCACACGCGCCCAGACCAGAGGTGACCTTGCCTGGTGGCCAAGCGAGAACGACCCATTGCTCGGCGACTGGGGCGATGCGACCGCCGATGCGACCGCCGCCGTGGTGCAGGCGCTCTCGGCCGTGCGTCCCGACGATCCGCTCATCGACCCTGGCGTCCGCTGGCTGCTCGCCAACCGCCAGGGCGGCATGTCGTGGGCCAGCACCAAGCAGACAGCCATGGTGCTCTACGGTCTGCTCGGTGCCATGCAGGGGCGGCAGGAACAGCCGGCACCGGTCACCGTGACGGTGTCCAGCGGCGGCCAGTCCGAGAGCGTGGCGCTGACGGCCGAGGACTGGACGCGCCCCTTCCCGGCACTGGTCACCTTGCCCGCAGCGGCCGGCACCAATGCCGTCACGATCACCGCAAGCGGTGGGACCGCCTACTGGACGGCCAGTGCCCGCTACTACGACACCGCTGTCGGACTGGAACAAACGGGCACGCGCACGCTCGCCCTCAGCCGGAAGTACTTCACGCTCGCGCCCGTGCGTCGCGCCGGGCGCGTCGTCTATGCCGAGCGGCCGTACACCGGCACGGCCGCGCCGGGCGACCTCATCCTGGTGCGCCTGGTCGTCGCCGGTTCCAACGACTGGCGCTATCTGATGATCGAGGATCCGATTCCGGCCGGCACCGAGGCGGTGGCGCGGCCCGACGTGCTGGAACTGGCCACCCCACCCAGCTGGACCTACGGTTCGCACCGGGAGTATCGCGACGACCGTGTCGCGCTGTTCCTCGATCAGTTGCCGGGGCGGGCCGAGTTCGCGTACCTGCTGCGCGTGACGACGCCAGGCCGGTTCCGGGCCATGCCCGCGCAGGTCACGCCGATGTACGTGCCCGGTGTCCACGCGTCGAGCGCCACCCTGGCGCTCGAGGTGTCGAGCCCACAGGAAGTGCCCCGATGATCGCCGCCGTGCTCAGGACCGCGCTGTGGATTGGTGCCGTAGACGCACTCGCGGGCGCAGCGATCGTCGGTCTGCTCTACACGCCCGAAGCCAATGTGCTGATGCTGGCCGCGTCGGCTCTGCTGGTGCTCCTGGCCGTGCTGCTGCTCCTGCTGTCGTCGGCATCTGCCGCGCACGGTCTGGTCCGCGGCCAGGCGCCGTGGACCAGCGTCATCGCTGCTGCGCGGCACCTGCCGCTCATTGTCCTGGTTGTGACGATGCTCGGCCTGGTGTGCGGGGCTGCGGGCTGGTTCGAAGCGTGGTGGGTGTCGCGGGCCGGCGAGTTCGACGCCGCGGCAATCGCGGCTGGCGACATCACGCGCACGGCGTGGGTGCACAGCGCCGTGCAGTGGAGCGTCGTACTGGTCCAGTGGGTGCTGGTGCCGGCATGGTTGGCGACGGCGCTGGCATGGATCGCCGGGTACGAACGGCGCGACGTGCTGACGCTGAAGTGGCTGACCGCCGGCCTGAACTGGCGAGTCCTGGCCGTGACCAGCGTGGGCGTGGCCCTGCTCGTGTGGTGGCCCTGGCGGTACGTCTACTGGCGGCCGCGAGCGCTGCCGACCTCGGCCATCGAGGTCGGCTTCACGGGCGCCAAGCTGCTGGCCATCTATCTGCTGTCGCAGGTGGCGTGGGCCGCGACCTTGTGGACTGCCGCCCGGCGAGTCGCTGCGCCCGTGGTCGCGGTCACGCCGGCGCACGTCGACTGAGGACGCCCATGATGTTGACCACTTTCCTGATCGCGATGGCGTTGCAGGTGACATACCCGGCGACGTGTCGCAGCCTCGGACTGGAGCCGACACGTACCTGGCGCTTCGACAAGCACGTCGCCACATGGCGCGTGACGCACTGGCAGGGCGACGACGTGGCCAATGCCGTGAGCGTGGACTTGCCCAGCACCGCCACGGTGCTGCTGGCCCGGGACGCCGTGCGCGTCAGGGCGCGGTCCAGCAACGGGGGCATCGACGTCACGCTCACGGGCACACCGACCCTGGCCCGGCTGGACGTCTACGTCAGCTACGAACTCGAGGTCAACGTCGACGCGTCGTTGACGCCGGCGATCGACCAACTCAGCACCGAGAGCCCGCTGGGCGTGCGCTGCGACATCGTGCCCGCGAAGTAAACGCAACAACCGGAGATTGCACCATGATTGGCAGACGCGAACTGATCGGATCGATGACCACCGCCGCGGTGGCAGGCCTGGCCGCGCCACTACGCGCCGCGCAGGCAGGTGCCGGCAAGGGCCTCCGCGTGGCGCAAGCCGCACGGTGGGTCGCCATCGGCGACTCGATTACCGATGCCGGCCGCGCCAGGCCCATTGGCGAAGGGCCCGCCGGTCTTGGCACTGGCTACGTCCAGACGATGGACGCGCTGCTGCAGGCCTGGTATCCGGCGCGGCGCGTCCGGATCTTCAACGTCGGCACGAGCGGCCATACCGTCCGCGATCTCGAGGCGCGTTGGCAAACCGACGTGACCGACCTGCAGCCCGACTGGCTGTCGATCATGGTCGGGGCCAACGACGTGTGGCGCCAGTTCGATCGGGTGACGCAGCCCGAGCGCAGCGTGCTGCCCGCCGAGTACGAGCAGACCTATGACCGCCTGCTGGCGCGCACCGCCCCGACGCTCAAGGGCGGGCTCGTGCTGATCACGCCGTTCTTTCTCGAACTGCGCACCGATGACCCGATGCGGGCCCGGATGGACGAATACGGCGCGATCGTCACGCGGCTGGCGGCCAGGCATCGGGCGGTCCTGGTGGATGGCCAGGCCGCCTTCGACGTCGTGTTGAAGGATCTGCCGTCTGCGATGATCAACTGGGACCGCGTGCACCTGAATCACATCGGCGCGGCCGTGCTGGCCCGCGCCGTGCTGACGGCCGTAGGATTCGAGTGGGTGTGAGCCGCTAACGCGGGCGCCGTGGCGTGGTCGTCCTGGCGGCCTCGCCGCCCATCTTCAAATCGGGCACCCCGAACTTGCCCTGCAGGCTGCGCAACTGCTCGAGATCGATGGCCCCGACGATGTTCACCAGGGTCACTTCGCGGGCACTCGCTGACAGCACCGCAAGGCCACCGGGCTTGTCGCCGCTGCGCCACAGATAGATGGCGGTTTCACTGCCCTCCGCGGAAGATTTCGCGGCAAGCAGCCGCGACCACTGACCGCCGGAGAGCTGACGACGCACCGAGTCGAGCAGGGACGGATCGTAGGCGCCGTCCTTGCCGTACGTGAAGCTCTTCACGTAGATGCCCTTGAGCGAGGAGATCAGCGACTTGATCTCCTTGTCGTCGGTCCCGCTGGACAGGAATGATGCGGCCAGGCCGAGCAGCGCCTGGTCCACCGAGACGTCGACGACATCCACGGCGCCCGCGCTCAGGCGGGTCAGGTCCGGCATCTGCAGTTGCTGGGCGCCGACCGGGCCGACAGCCAGGGCGAGCCCGGCCA
This sequence comes from Luteitalea sp., assembly GCA_046593715.1. GTDB lineage: Bacteria > Acidobacteriota > Vicinamibacteria > Vicinamibacterales > Vicinamibacteraceae > Luteitalea. Next base: position 3,413 of record JBKJQW010000128.1, on the reverse strand, counting down.
TCACTGCACACATCACGAGTGACCGACGCATCATGGGCGTCCTGCCTTTCCTGAAACGCCGTCCCCGTCTGGAGCCAGCGTGGTGACCACCGGCCGCACGACCCTGCGGTGTGCCGCGTTGAGTTCGCGGCTGGCAATCTGCAGGGCCAGCACGACCTGGGCGCGGGCCGCCAGCGCCTCGCGACGACTCTCGTATTCACGAAAGGCCAGTGGGCCGAGCAGCACCGCCGTGACCATGGCCGCGATGGCCAGCCATCGCGACGTGCGGCGCGAGACCGCGGCGGGCATCGGCCCGGCCTCGCGCGCGGCCCGAGCGCGAACCCGGTGCGCGAATCCCTCGGGAGGGTCCACTGGGGCCAGCGCGTTTCGGAGGCGGGCGTCGGGATTCATCGCGCAGGCTCCCGCTGCAAACGCGCGCGCAGCACCAGCAGGCCGCGCCGCAGATGGCTCTTCACGGTGTTCAAGGACATGTCCAGGGTCTCGGCAATCTCGGTCGGGGGCAGATCGTCCATGTAGCGGAGCATGACCACCAGCCGCGCCCGGGGTGCCAGGCGGGCCAGAGCGCGGTGCACGAGGCGATCGGCAAAAGGGTCGGAGGCCCCGGCGGCCACCTGCGGCTCTGCAACCTGGTCGAGCGACCGCACCGGTTTGCGGACCCGCAGCGAGTCGATGATGCGGTGCGAGGTGGTCCGCCGCAGCCACGCGCCCAGGTGGGCGCCAGATGCGATGCGCGGCAACGCCGCATGCAGCTGCATGAAGACGTCCTGGGCAATTTCCTCGGCCAGCATCTGGTCGCGGATGCCGTGCCACGCCAGGCTGTACACGCGGCGCTGATGGCGGCGCACCAGAGCCTCGAAGGCGTCCAGGTCGCCCAGCCGCGCCGAGTCCAGCAGGCGCTGGTCGCGGTCGGCGATGGCGGGGGACGTGAGCAGGCTTGCAGGGGCGTTCATGGCGTACACCATCGATATACGAGGGCAGCGCCATGGGAGGGTGCACGTCGGCCGAAGATTCAGCGCGCGAGCGTGCGCCAGTCCCCCAGACCGGACGGCAGGGCGGCCAGCACGCAGGCGCCAGCTGACTGGTAGACCATGCGCATGGCCTCGCCACTTCCCGGCCGGGTGACGTCCTGGTCGCTCGGACACCCCTGCGGAGGCACCGCCCCGGGGTCGCGGCCGCCAGGGGAGGCGGCGTGGGCCAGGCCTTCGACGGCCCACGCCGGTGCCTGCCCGGAGAGCACGACCCCGGTCAGCACGTGCACCAGTTCGTGACGCAGGACCGCCTCGAGGCGGTCCGCCGACGCGGCGTGTCCCCCGGGGATCGGCGCCACGTCGACGCGGTAGCGATGCGCGGCCGGCACGCGCAGGGCTGTGCCGCGCAGAGCAGCCGTCGTCCCCCGGTCCGAGCGTCCCTCCGTCGTGCCAGGCCACCGCTGCGGCAGCACCAGTCGCGTGCTGGCGGCGGTCCACCAGGCCCGTCCCGTCGCGCGCTGGTAGGCCTGCACCGTGGGATGCACCTCGATCACCACGGCGCGCGGTGCGCTGACCGCGAGACGCGCGCGCAACTCGGCCAGCGTCGAGCGCGCATCCAGGCGCAGCCGCGGCGCGGCCGCCGTGTACGCCGACGGCACGCGCAGCGACACCTCGTCTCGGTCCGAGACGACCAGAGCTCCGGGCGCGTACGTGGTCAGCAGCGACCGCAGAGTGCCGCCACCGCCAGCGAAAACGGCGGCACCCCGCAGGCACAGTCCGGCCCCATGTCCCTTCCCGTGCCCGTCGAACCTGTAGCCGGTGCCGGTCCGCGTCACCTCCCAGGCGTGGCTCTTGAGCACGTCCCACCCGAGCCGCCGGCCGACGATGTGCCTGAATGTCGTGGCATCGATCTCGGCCGGTGCCAGACCATCGAGGGCAATCCGCGATGGCACGCCGGCACTGCTGCGGGCCACGACCCGCACGCCGCGCAGCAGGTCGCCGCGATAGCCGGCCTCATCAAGGGCAGCGGCCAGCGCGTCGGCGGTCACCGCCGAGCGCCAGGCCGTCACGCCGTGCGGCACGGGGTCGGAGCCCGTGCGGGTGACGGAGTCGGTCGGTCCGCCCCACAAGGCGCGTGGCGAGGTCAGCACGCCGCTGCACGAGGCCGAGTACGGCATCGCCACCGTGCCTCCCGGACTGGCCAGGGTCAGCCCCGTCGTGCGCATCGTCGCGCCGCGGCTCCAGGGCGTGGCCACACCCAGCACCTGGCAGTGCGTCGTGTCACAGACGTCGAAGCCCTCAGCAGCGTGACGCCTCGGGGAGGCACTCGCGTAGCTGCGGGCCGCCACGGCCAGCGCCTCCAGCGCCACCGCTGGCATCGACGCCTCGCCTTCGGACGCCACCACGCCGGCCACGTACGCCTCGAGCGCCACGTCGTCAACCGTCGGGCGCGACCCCGCGTCTGGCTGATGCCGCACACGACCCACCCGCACCCGCGGCTCGGCAGCCGAGGCCGCGCCGTCCCAGACCAGGCGCGCGATGCGTGCGGCGTCGCGTCCGGCCACGCCCGGCGCGCGCACCACCACGGCCTCGCCCACCTCAGGGCGCCAGGCCACCGCGTAGCCCTCCTGCACGCCGTCCAGGGTCGTGGTACCGGTCTTGGCCAGGGTCAGCGTCATGGGGTCGGCAAGCGCGGACGCGGTGCCTTCGCTGACGGCCCGGATGGCCCCAAGGCGCACATGCGCCGCCTCCCCTGACTCGCCCACGGCGGGCGTCATCGCCGCGAGCGCCACACGCGTCCACGCACGCATGCCGGCGCGTGGGCCGGCCAAACCCAGGACGACCAACGGGAGCCCGTCGCGGTCGGGCAGCGGGATTTCGCCCGCCGAGAGCCGGTGCAGTGTGGTGGCCAGGCCAGCCCGATCGAGCCGTTCAGCGAGGCGGACGAAGAAGTGATTGCAGGAATGGGCCAGCGCATCGTCGAGCGACAGCGGCCGACCGAGCTCGGGGTGCACGCAATCGACCCGACGCCCCTGCACCTGGATGCGCCGCGGACACACCACGCGGGTGCCGGGTGTGACCAGGCCCTGCGCCAGTGCGGCGCGCGCCACCACCAGCTTGAAGATCGACCCGGCGTACACCGGCGCATCGAGGCGTGTCTCGAGGTTGCTCGCCAGCACCTGTCCGCCCGGCCAGCGCACTCGCGCCCACGACGCCCGACCAAGGGCGGTGCGTGCCTCATCGGCGTCGTGCATGGGTTGCGAGTCAAGGGCCGTCGGGCCAGACCCGGTACTGGAGATCTCGCTCGAAGGTGAGCGCGCGACGGGCGTGGTCGGGGCGGCGCTGCTGGCGGGCGCCGGCTCACGACCGCACGCGGCGACGAGGATCCACGCGGCGAGGCCAGCGAGCCGGGCGGGCGCGATCAGCAGCCGAGGAAGGCGCGAG
>JBKJQW010000003.1:0-41596 GCA_046593715.1 Luteitalea sp. | reverse complement strand
ATCTCGACGCGATGGTGCGGGTCGCCCAGATCGATCGACTTGACCTTGCACCCGTCGAGGACCTCGACCCCATCTTTCCGGTTTTCCTCGAGCAGGTAGTTCTCGAGGCGGCCTCGGTCGAGCTGGAAGGACGGCACCTTGGGAAACGACTTCGGCCCAAGCTCGATCCGCGATGCCAGGTCGCGGTTGTCGCCGTCGGTGAAGAAGTAGCGCAACCCGAGCTTGTAGAGCTGTCGCTCGACCAGGTGCTCTTCGATGCCCAGCACCTTGGAGAAGTAGTGCGCCCCGATCTCGACGCTCGACTCACCGACCTTGTGGGCGGCCTCGGGCACCGGATGCTTCTGCTTCTCGGCGACCAGGACGGTGATGTCCGGGTGCTCCTGGCGAAGTTGACGGGCGAGGCAGAGGCCTGCGAGGCCACCGCCAGTGATGATCACGTCGTACGTCGTCAGCGCCATGCAGGTCAGGGAGGGAACGTGGACTCAGGATACGGTTTGACGTCGCGCCGGTGATTGGGGGTTCCGCTGGCTACTTGCCCTCGCGACGCCCCTGCGGACGCTGGGTCCTGGCGGCCGGGTGCGACTGCGCTCGACTCACGTGCGACGGCTGGACGGCCTTGTCGGCGTCCTCGCCTGCGTGCTCGTCTGGCGCGGCCACGCCATCCTGCTTTGCCACCCGTTGCTTGAGCTGGGCCACCTTCTCCTGAGCGCGCTTCTTGGCCTCAGCGTTGGTCGACGTCTTGGTCATGGCTCATCGTACTCCGAGGACCGACGCCGGTACGCACCGCCCGGCGGCCGGTCCCTCGGCACGCCGGCACCAGTCGCGAGCCGCCGCTCCGGGTGTCGCAGCTCTGGCGGTATCACCATTGGTAATCGCAACGTAAACAACGCTAATGGCCGGGCGTGCAGAGCGCTGCGGCGGCTGCATTCTGTCCATAAGTGAAACGCATGCGTTGGTCGGCTGACATACACTGCTCGCACGCTTACCACCCGGCGGGATGTGTCCCCGCTGGACTCCCGGTCAGCGGGGTGCCCAATGGACAACACGCAGTTGCCCCAGCGGCCGCAAAGCGGCCTGTATGACCCGTCTTTCGAACACGATGCCTGCGGCGTCGGATTCCTTGCGCACCTGCGCGGGAAGGCGTCGCACGACCTCGTCGATCGCGGGTTGAAGGCGCTCGAGCGGATGGAACACCGCGGCGCCACGGGGGCCGAGTCCAACACCGGCGATGGCGCCGGCATCCTCATCCAGCTCCCACACGCGCTGTTTGCGGACGAGTGTGCGCTCGGTCGCATCCTGACGCCGGAGGACGGCACGCCGCTGGCCGAGTTGCCGGCGGCCGGGCAGTACGCGGTCGGCCTCGTCTTCTCGTCGCCAGACCCGCACGCGGCCGCGCTGGCCAAGCTGATTTTCGCGATGGTCGTCAGGCAAGAAGGCCAGCGGCTGCTCGGCTGGCGTCGGGTGCCGACCGACAACCGCAGCCTCGGGCAGACGGCGCAGTCGGTCGAGCCAGTGATGGACCACGTCTTCCTGGCGCCCGGGTCCGACGTCGCGGACACGGCGGCCTTCGAGCGCAAGCTGTACGTGATCCGCAAGCGCTACCAGACGACGATCCGCACCAGCGGCATCGACGACACCAAGTATTTCCACGTGCCGTCGCTCTCCTCGCGCACGCTCACCTACAAGGGCATGCTGACGCCGCCCCAGCTGCGCGAGTACTTCCCCGACCTCGACGACCCGCGCACCGAGAGCGCGCTGGCGCTCTTCCATTCGCGCTTCAGCACGAACACCTTCCCGAGCTGGGAGCTGGCCCATCCCTATCACCTGATCGCGCACAACGGCGAGATCAACACCCTGCGCGGCAACATCAACTGGATGCGCGCGCGCGAGGCGATGCTCGCCTCGCCCTTGTTCGGTGACGACCTCGAGAAAGTGCTGCCGATCGTCCGGGAAGGACTCAGCGACTCGGCCTGTCTGGACAGCGTGCTCGAGCTGCTCGTGCAGTCGGGCCGATCGCTGCCGCACGCGGTGATGATGCTGGTGCCCGAGGCGTGGGAGCACCACGACACCATGAGTGCGGAGAAGAAGGCCTTCTACGCCTACCATTCCTGCCTGGTCGAGCCCTGGGACGGCCCGGCGTGCGTGACCTTCACCGACGGCGTGCAGATCGGCGCGGTGCTCGACCGCAATGGGCTGCGCCCGGCCCGCTACTGGGTCACCGCCGATGACTATGTGATCCTGGCCTCCGAGGTCGGCGTTCTCGACGTCCCCTCGAGTCAGGTCATCGAGAAGGGCCGACTGCAGCCTGGCAAGATGTTCCTCGTCGATCTGGCCGAGGGCCGGATCATCGCCGACGAAGAGATCAAACACCGCATCGCCACCGAGAAGCCGTACCAGGAGTGGGTGAGCCAGCACCTCGTGCCGCTCGACGCCCTGCAGCCGGCCGATCTGCCGGCCCCGCACACCGACGACGCGCTGCGTACGCTCCAGCATGCCTTCGGCTACACGCAGGAGGACTTCAAGGTCCTGATGGGGCCGATGGCGCTCAAGGGCGAGGAGCCGCTCGGCTCGATGGGCAACGACGCCGCCCTGGCCGTGCTCAGCCGCCGCTCGAGGCCCCTGCCCGACTACTTCCAGCAGCTCTTCGCGCAGGTCACCAACCCGCCGCTCGACGCGATCCGCGAGAAGCTGGTGACCTCGGTCGGCACGGCGATCGGCCCTGAACGCAACCTGCTCGATCCGCAGCCGGAGAGCTGTCGGATGATCCTGTGCGACAGCCCGTTCCTGGACAACTCGCAGATGGCCCGCTTCAAGGCGTTGCAGCGCTACGATCGCGCGGGCCGCCTGCTGCCCACCTCGCGCGAGGACCAGCCGTTCTACGTGACCGTCCTGGACATGCTGTTTCCGGTGGCCGACGGACCCGACGGCATGGAACCCGCCATGCGGGCGATGTTTGCCAAGGCGGACACGGCGATCAGCAACGGCGCCAAGGTGCTGGTGCTGTCGGACCGCGGGGTGACCGCCAAGAAGTGTCCGATCCCGGCGCTGCTGGCCGTGGCTGGTCTGCAGAACCACCTGGTCCGCGCCCGCACCCGCACCTGCGTCACCTTGATTGTCGAGACCGCCGACGCGCGCGAGGTGCATCACTTCGCGACCCTCATCGGGTACGGCGCCAGCGCCGTCAACCCGTGGCTGGCGCTCGAGTCGCTGACGCAGCTGAAGGAGATGGGGCTGGCCGACCCTGACCTCACCGACGCGTCGCTGCAGGCCCGGTACCTGAAGGCGGTGGAGAAGGGCGTGGTCAAGGTGATGTCCAAGATGGGCATCAGCACCGTGGCCAGCTATCGCGGCGCGCAGATCTTCGAGGCGATCGGCCTGGCCAAGGAACTGATCGACACGTACTTCACCAACACCCCCTCGCGCATCGGCGGCATCGGCATGAAGGAGATCGCCCAGGAGGCGATGGTCAACCACGTCCGAGCCTGGACGCCGGCCCCGCTGGTCGAACGCGAACTCGTGCCGGGCGGGCAGTACCAGTGGCGGCGCGATGGCGAACTGCACCTGTTCAACCCCGACACGGTGTTCAAGCTGCAGCACGCGACCCGGACCCGGCGGTACGACATCTTCCGCGACTACACCAGGGCTGTCGACGATCAGGGCCGTGAGCAGGCAACGTTGCGGGGTCTCTTCACGCTGCGCACCGGCACCCGACCGGCGGTGCCGCTCGACGAGGTCGAGCCGGTCTCGGCGATCGTCAAGCGCTTTGCCAGCGGCGCCATGAGCTTTGGCTCGATCAGCGCCGAAGCGCACGAGACGCTGGCGATCGCGATGAACCGTCTGGGCGGACGGAGCAACAGCGGTGAGGGCGGCGAAGACCCGCATCGCTTCACCCTGGACGCCAACGGCGACAACCGGCGCAGCGCCATCAAGCAGGTGGCGTCGGGTCGCTTCGGGGTGACCAGCCACTATCTGGTCAACGCCGACGAGCTGCAGATCAAGATGGCGCAGGGCGCCAAGCCGGGCGAGGGTGGCCAGCTGCCGGGCAACAAGGTGTATCCCTGGATTGCCAAGGTCCGGCATTCCACGCCCGGTGTCGGGCTGATCAGCCCGCCGCCGCACCACGACATCTACTCGATCGAGGATCTCGCGCAACTGATCTACGACCTGCGCAACGCCAATCCGCGCGCCCGCATCAGCGTCAAGCTGGTCTCCGAGGTCGGTGTCGGCACAGTCGCCGCCGGTGTCGCCAAGGCCAAGAGCGATCTGATCCTGATCAGCGGACATGACGGTGGCACTGGCGCGAGCCCGCTCACCTCGCTCAAGCACGCAGGCGTGCCGTGGGAACTCGGACTGGCCGAGACCCAGCAGACGCTCGTGGCCAACCGCTTGCGCGACCGTGTGACCGTGCAGGTCGACGGACAGATGAAGACCGGCCGCGACGTGATCATCGGCGCGCTGCTCGGCGCCGAGGAGTTCGGCTTCGCGACCGCCCCGCTGGTCGTGATGGGCTGCGTGATGATGCGCGTCTGTCACCTGGACACGTGCCCGGTCGGCATTGCGACGCAGAACCCGGCCCTGCGGTCCAAGTTCACCGGCCAGGCCGAGCATGTGGTGGACTTCTTCCACTTCATCGCCGAGGAAGTACGCGAGTGGCTGGCTCAGCTCGGCTTCCGTTCGTTGCAGGAGCTGATCGGCCGCACCGAACTGCTCGACGTGCAGCAGGCGGTCGAGCACTGGAAGGCGCGCGGGCTGGATCTTTCGCGCATCCTCGACACGTCGCATCTGGTGGTCGCCGACGGTGCCCCACCGCCGGCTCTGTATCGCACCACCAGGCAGCACGTCGATCTCGAGACCGTGCTCGACGCCCAACTGATCGCGCTGGCCGAGCCGGCGCTGGCACGACGCGAGCGGGTGGTCCTCGACCTGCCGATCACCAACGTGAATCGCTCGGTCGGCACCATGCTCGGCAGCGAGGTGACCCGCCGGTACGGCGGGCAGGGCCTGGCCCACGACACCATCGACATCAGCTTGCGAGGCTCGGCAGGCCAGAGTCTGGGCGCATTCCTGCCGGCCGGCATCACGCTGCGCCTCGAGGGCGACGCCAACGACTACGTCGGCAAGGGCCTCTCCGGTGGCCGCATCATCGTGCGGCCACCCCATGACTCTTCCTTCGTCGCCGAGCGCAACGTCATCGCCGGCAACGTCGCCCTGTACGGAGCCACCAGCGGCGAAGCCTTCATTCGCGGCGTGGTTGGCGAGCGGTTCGCCGTTCGCAACAGCGGCGCTCTGGCCGTTGTCGAGGGCGTCGGCGACCACGGCTGCGAGTACATGACCGGTGGCCGGGTCGTCGTCCTCGGCCGTACCGGCCGGAACTTCGCTGCCGGCATGAGCGGCGGTGTGGCGTACGTCCTGGACGAGGATGGCGACTTCGCGCAGCGCTGCAATCTCGAGATGGTCCTGCTCGAAGGTGTGGATGACGAGGACGACCGCTTCGTGTTCGAACTGCTCGAGCGCCACCGCGCGATGACCGACAGCCACCTCGCCGATCGCCTGCTGGGTCGCTGGGATGTGACGCTGGCGCGCCTGGTGCGGGTGATGCCGATCGAGTACAAGAAGGCGCTCGACGCGCAGCGAGCGGAATTGCATGGGGTGGCGGTCTGATGGGGAAGCCGACAGGATTTCTGGAGCTCACGCGCGAGACCCCGTCTCGACGTCCGGTGCAGGAACGAGTGCGCGACTGGGAAGAGGTGTATCAACCCTTCCCGGTGGAGTCGCTGCGCGGGCAGGCCAGCCGCTGCATGGACTGCGGCATCCCGTTCTGCCATCAGGGATGCCCGCTCGGCAATCTCATCCCGGACTGGAACGACCTGGTCTACCGCGATCGCTGGCGTGAGGCGGCGGCGCGGCTGCACGCCACCAACAACTTTCCCGAGTTCACGGGCCGACTCTGCCCGGCGCCGTGCGAGACCTCGTGTGTGCTCGGCATCAACGATCTGCCAGTGACGATCAAGCAGGTCGAGGTCTCGATCATCGACCATGCCTTCGAGCAGGGGTGGGTGCTGCCGGAACCGGCGGCGCGCCGCACCGGCCGCACGGTCGCGGTGGTCGGCTCCGGTCCCGCCGGTCTCGCCGCGGCGCAGCAGCTCGCCCGGCAGGGCCATGACGTCGTCCTGTTCGAGCGCGCCGATCGCATCGGTGGCCTGCTGCGGTACGGGATCCCCGACTTCAAGATGCACCGCCGTCTCCTCGATCGTCGTCTCGATCAGATGCAGGCCGAGGGCGTCCAGTTCCGGACCAGTGTCGACGTCGGCGGGGCCTTGACCGGCGAGCAACTCCGGTCCGACTTCGACGCCGTCTGCCTCGCCGTCGGCGCCACCCAGGCCCGCGCCCTCGCCGTGCCTGGCGCCGATCTGCAGGGCGTGCATCTCGCGATGACCTACCTCGAGCGGCAGAATCGCGTCGTCGCCGGCGACGCGGTCCAGTACGACGAGACGCTGGATGCCAGGGGCAAGCGGGTGATCATCCTGGGCGGCGGCGACACCGGCGCCGACTGCCTCGGCACCGCGCACCGCCAGGGCGCCGCCAGCGTGCAGCAATTCGAGATCGCCCCCCGCCCGCCCGAGAGCCGCGGCCAGGCCGATCCGTGGCCGCAGTGGCCCAACATCTACCGCGTCTCGGCCGCCCACGAAGAGGGTGGCCAGCGCGAGTACGCGGCCATGACCACGCGGCTCGAGGGTGAGGACGGCGTCCTCAAGCGACTGCATGGCGTGCGCGTGGAGATGGTCCGCACCGACGGCCGACTGACATTCGAGCCCGTGCCGGGAACCGAGTTCAGCGAGGACGTGGACCTGATCTTCCTCGCCATGGGGTTCACCGGGGCCGAGCCCCTGCCGCTGTTCACGCAACTGGGGGTCGAGTGCGACGCCATGGGCCGGGTCAAGGCCGACGCGCTGTCACGCCAGACCACCGCGCCGGGCGTCTTCGTGGCCGGTGACGCGCGCCGCGGCGCCTCGCTCATCGTCTGGGCGATTGCCGAGGGCCGCCAGGCGGCCGAGCAGATTGGCGCGTACCTCGCGGGCGACGGCCCGCGCTGAGGCGTCGCCTGCGCGGCGCTACGAGCCTTCGATCAAGACCTCGCCGCGCTCGACGATGTGCATCAGTGCGTCGACGACGGCCGGGTCGAACTGGCGGCCGCGCTGCCGCCGGAGCTCGTCGAGCACCTCCGACAACGGCCACGACTTCTTGTAGGTCCGCGCGTGGGTCAGCGCGTCGAAGACGTCGGCGACCGCCACAATCCGGCTCACCAGCGGAATCGCGTCGCCGTTGAGGCCCTCGAGGTACCCGGTGCCGTCCCACTGTTCATGGTGGGTGCGCGCGATCTGTTCGGCCATCTGCAGGAGCGGATGGGTGCTGCCCGACAGCAACCGCGCGCCGATCTGCGTGTGCGTCTTCACCACCGCGAACTCGTCGTCGCTCAGGCCGCCTCCCTTGAGCAGGATGCTGTCGGGGACCGCGATCTTGCCAAGGTCGTGCAGCGGCGCCGCCAGCCGCACCAACTCCACCTCCTCGGCGTGCATGCCCAGTTCGCGCGCCAAGGACGCCGACAGGCGGCCGACGCGCTCGGTGTGCTGCATCGTGTCGTCATCGCGAAAATCGGCGGCCCGCGACAGGCGATGCAGGATCTCGAGCTGCGCCTGCTCGAGGTCTTCGGTACGTTCCTTGACGCGCGCCTCGAGCATCGCATTCTGCTGCTGCAGCGCCAGGTACAGGTAGCGCGCCTCGAGCAGGTTGCGAATACGCAGGACGATCTCGGTGGCGTCAAACGGCTTGTTGACGAAGTCCTTGGCGCCCATCGCCAGCGCGCGCTTCTTCAGATGCGTATCCGCGTCGGCCGTGATGAAGACGATCGGCAGGTACGCATCGACCGGGAGCAGCGTGGCGAGCTGGTCGAGGACGGCGAAGCCGTCGAGGTCCGGCATGTGGAGATCGAGCAGCACCAGATCCGGTTGGTGCTCCTCGAACAAGGGCCGCGCCTGCTGCGGGTGCGTGGTCGTGACGATGTGCTCGAATCCGGCGCGCCGCAGCAGCCGGTCGATGATGTTGACGTTCTGGACCTGATCGTCGATCGCGAGGATGCGTGCGTCGGGCCACGAGAACTCGGCCATGGGTGAGGGCGATCGTACCTTACGGGAGCGCGGATTCGCTGCTGCGGCGCTGCGCGGCCATGCGCTGATACAGGTAGGACGCCGCCACCAGCAGGGCCCCGAGCCCAAGCACGCTCAGCATGCGGTACACGCGGTCGAGCTCGGCGATGTCCTTGGTCAGCACCTTCAGGATGGTGAGTGCGAAGAGCGCGATTGCCAGGTAGCGGGCCGGCGCATAGGCGCGCCTGAAGCCTGCAGCCACCAATCCCACCGCGTAGAGGGCCCAGGCCACTGACAGGGCCACCTGCTGGGCGAGTTCGGCCCGAGCCACGCCAGCCGGCAGGCCGGCCGCACTGGACGCGTAGGCGCGTTCACCGAAGACCAGGGCAATCTCGGAGGACATCCATCCGATTGCCAGGATGTGGGCGCCAAGGATGAGGGCATGCCGCGTCAACGCGCGCTCCGGGTGATCCGGCATGGCGCGACGCCTGGCGGCCAGCCAGGCCAGTGCGGCTACGACCACCAGCGCCGCAAAGGCCCGGACGTTGACGATGGGCCACGTCCCGACCGGCAGTGGCAGCACGAGGGCCTCGGTCAACTTGATGCCACCGAGCAGGAGGAGGCCGAGTGCGCCGGCTTCGAGCCACGTGCTGCGCGAGCGCAGTGCGGCATGCCCCAGCGCGGCGCCCTCGACCGCCCACCCGATCGCGACGAGCGGCCCCTCGAACCACTCACTGATGGCGATGGCGCCAAGCGAGGCAGCCAGCGCCATGAACTGCCAGGACATCACCGGCCACCTCCCGCGCAGCAGCGCCGCGATGGTCAGGTTGCAGAGCGCCACGGCGGTGAGCATCGGCGCGTTCCACGATACCCAGTGATCGGCGAGGAAGACGTAGAGCGCCAGCGGCAGGAAGACGCCCGTCGCGTGGGTATGGATCAACTCGGCCACCGGCACTGGCAATGCCGGGTCGTCGTCGCTCAGGTCGCGCCACTGTCCAGCGAGGTGCAGCAGATAGAGCGCGATGGCCGTGACCAGGCCGGCCGCGTGCCACCGGGGCGTCACCAGTGCCCCCATCCAGCGGATGAACGGCAGCGCCACCAGTACGAGGACCAGCGTGCGCGCCCACCGCCAACTGGCGTGGTGCGCGGCGGAGAGCCCCCCCACCGTGGCCAGGAGCAGGTAGACGAGCACGCGGCCCGGGCTCCGTCCGATGAGCCACAGCGCAGCGACGTGGTAGAGAATGGGCGCTGACAGCAACAGCCACGCAGCCGCTCCGCCCAGCGGCGGACGTGGTCGTTGCCGTCGCAGGGCAACGACCATGCCGGCGACGACGGCGAGGTGCACCGTCAGCAGCAGCAACGTGCCAAGCCCGGCGCCCGGGTGATAGTGCACGGCAGCCCAGGCCACCGACATCACGACCGACAGGACATAGGCCAGCACGGCGACGCCGCCCCAGCCGTGCCGCACGAGCATGGCCAGGGCCGCACCGAGCAGCAGCGCGTTGTACACGAAGAGGAACACCTGCCGGTCGTCACCACCACCGGCCAGCATCGGCGTCGCGAACCCGCCGAGGATCGTCAGCGCACCCAGCACCTGCGCGCGGTGCCGCTCGGCGAGCCATGCCCCCAGCACGGTCACGCCGAGCATCGCGACAAACGCCGTCGGTGCAGAGAGCAGGTCGTACACGTGCCTGGCGGCGTAGATCGCGACATACAGCACGACCAGCCCTCCACCGCTCAGGGCATGGCCGAAGAATGCGAGGCCCTGTCGGACGAAGCGCTGGCCGGCCGCCACCAGGCTGCCCCCGGCCGCCAGACCGACCGCCACTCGTAATGGTTCGCTCACCCAACCGTTGTCGAACGCGAATTTGACGAAGTAGCTCAGCCCGAGGATCAGCGAGCCGATGCCGGCGTACAGCAGCCAGCGCCCGCCGATGCGCTCTTCCAGGCCGACCGCCGCGGACGGCGGAAGCGATGCTGGTGTACCGGGAGGAGCGGGAGCGTCGGCCAGCCGCTCCCCAGGTGCGGCCGTGGCGACCGGCGGCGTCTGTACTGGAGGAATCGCTGCCGGCGCCGGCGAGGTCGTCGCGCCCGTCAGCAGCGCTGCGACCTCGGCACGAAGGTCTTGCACCTGCTGCGCGAGCGCTTCGGTGCGTCGCGAGGCCTGCGATGCGCGCCGGTACGAGAGGATCGGCAGCACGAAGGCCACGGCCAGGGTGGCGCCGAGAAACGCGAGGCCGACCAGGATCGCCACTGTCTGCTGCCGAGTATAATCTGCGGTCTACGGCTGCCGGCACCCGGCGCCCTTCAGGAGATTTCCCGGTCATGGCCATTCGTGTGCTGCACGTCGGGCTCGGTCCCATCGGCATTGCCGTCGTTCGTCAGTGCGCGTCGCGCAAGGGATTCAGGATCGTCGGCGCCGTCGATCTCGACCCTGGCAAGATCGGCAAGGACCTCGCGGAGGTGGCCGAACTGGAGGACCCGCTGCGGGTGAAGGTCGAGAGCAAGCTGGGAGCGGCCATCAAGGCTGGCAAGCCGGACGTCGTGGTGCTTTGCACCAGCTCGTCGCTGGCGGAGGTGGCCGACCAGATCGCCGACGTGTTGAAGTACAAGTTGCCAATCGTGTCGACCACCGAAGAACTCGCCTATCCGTGGTTCTCTCACAGGCGGCTGGCCAAGAAGATCGACGCTCTCGCGCGCAAGGCGCGGGTGGCCGTGCTTGGCACGGGCGTCAATCCCGGCTTCACGATGGACGCCTTGCCGATCACGCTGACGGGGGTGTGCGAGCGCGTCGACTCGATTCGTGTCGAGCGCATCCAGGACGCGTCAGTGCGCCGGCTGCCGTTCCAGCAGAAAATCGGCGCCGGCCTGACCCAGGAAGCATTTGCCGAGAAGGTCCAGGACGGCTCGGTGCGCCACGTTGGGCTCACCGAATCGGTGGCGATGATTGCCGACGCGCTGGGGTGGAAGCTGGTGAGCATCACCGACGTCATCGGGCCCAAGGTGGCCACCAAGGCCACGCGCAGCCAGTTCCTCGCGGTCCAGAAGGGTCAGGTCGCCGGCATCGTCCAGACCGGCACCGGCTACGACAAGGACGGGGAGGCGCGGATCACGCTGCACATGGAGGCCTACCTTGGTGCACCGGAGCCCTACGACGCCGTGATCGTGAAGGGGTCGCCCGACCTGCACATGAAGATCGACGGCGGTGTCCATGGCGACATCGCCACGGCCTCGATCACGGTCAACTCCATCCCCAAGGTGCTCAAGGCGCCTGCCGGGTTGCAGACGATGCGGAGCATGGTGATCCCGTCGTGGTACGGGGGCAAAACCAGGTGATGTGCTGAGAGGCTGACCCGCGCTATGCGCCAGCGATGACCACGCTGTCGTCGACAGCGAGGCGGACCAGGAATGCCCCGAGCAGGAGCAGTGGCGAGGGGTCGGCCAGGGCCCAGGCGGCGGGTGCCACCTCCACCAGCGTTTCGGTCTGCAGGCCCGAGGTGTGGAAGGTCAGCACACGGGCGCCGTCGGCCTCCGTGAACGCCCACGTGGTGCCCTGGGCGCCGATGGCGCGCCACTCGATCGGGTGACCGTCGGGGAAGTCCAGGATGCCGTCACATGACCAGGACTGCCGCATCAGCAGCGGCGCGTGCCGGCCGTCGGCCGGAGCCACATCCACGCCGGGGTGCAGCACGCCGTGGCGCTGCAGGCGCCACACACCGCGGCTGGTCAGCCCACTGGCGCGGCCGTAGCCGGCCAAGCCGAGTGACCCGACGCACGTCGCGCCGGCGAACAGCCACGCCATGCGTTGCCGGGTGTGGGTCCAGCGGAGTTGTGGGGGTAGCGGGTCCGGAAGGGCCTGAAGCTCCGGGGTCATTTCACCTAGTCGGACGAGATCGTGGAGTGACTTGTTCACATGGCGTCGTCCTTGCTAGTGCTGAACAGGTAGGAGACCAGGGATGAGCCAACGCGCAGGACTCTCGTTCAGCTACACCGCTATCGTCGTCGGCATCGCCATGACCGTGGCGTGTGCGACCAACCCGGCTACCGGCAAGCGTGAATTCAACCTGATGAGCGAGGCCCAGGAGGTCGCGCTCGGCAAGGAGTCGGACGGTCAGATCCGCAAGGAGATGGGGATTGTTGACGATCCAGCCTTGCAGCAGTACGTCAACGGCGTCGGCCAGCGGCTGGCTGCCAGCACCGAACGGCCCGCCCTCCCCTGGAGTTTTGCCGTCGTTGACGCAGCGGCCGTCAACGCTTTTGCCCTGCCTGGCGGGTTCGTGTACCTGACCCGCGGCATCCTTGCGCACCTCAACAGCGAAGCCGAACTGGCCGGAGTGCTGGGACACGAAATTGCACATGTGACTGCTCGGCATTCAGCCGCGCAGTACAGCAAACAGACAGCCGGCTCGCTTGGACTGCTGCTCGGTCAGATCTTTGTGCCTGAGCTTCGCCCCTTCGGGCAGGCCGCCGAAGCCGGGCTTGGTTTGATGTTCCTGAAGTTCGGTCGCGACGATGAGCTGCAGGCCGATGACCTTGGGGCGGGCTACGCCACGTCGCAGGGCTGGGACCCGCGCGGGGTCGCCAGCATGCTCGAGACCCTCGGGCGGCTCAACGACGGTCCCGATCGCAAGGGCGTCCCCAACTGGATGTCGACGCATCCTATGCCGGCCGACCGGGTGGCCCGTCTGGAGCAGCGCGTCGCCGCGTTGCGGACCCAGGCCACGCGTGAGTTGACGGTAAACCGCGCCGCCTATCTGCAACGCGTCGATGGCCTGATGTTTGGAGACAACCCCCGCGAGGGCGTGCTGCGGGGCAACGCGTTCCTGCATCCGGAGCTGCGGTTCCGGCTGGAATTCCCCCAGGGTTGGCAGGTCCAGAACTCGCCCCAGCAGGTCGTGGCGCAGCCGCAGCAGGGCGGCGGCTATGTCTTCCTGCAGCTCGTGCCGCAGGCCCAGGGGCGCTCCCTGCAGGACGTCGCGGCCGCCGACCTCGGACAGACGGGGCTGCAGCTGGTCGAAGGCGGCGAGACCCGTGTCAACGGCCTTCCCGCATTCATCGGCACGTTCCGCGGGCAGATGCAGGACATGGGAGACGTCGTCCTGCGCGCGGCATGGATCAGTCACGGCAACCAGGTCTTTCGACTGGCTGGCCTCGCGCCCGCGAACGCCTACCGACAACTGCAGCCGGTGGTGGACCAGAGCGTGCGCTCGTTCCAGCCACTCAGCGCCGGCGAGGCCGAACGCATCCGCCCGAACGTCCTCGAGCTGTACACGGCGAGAGCTGGCGACAGCTGGGAGTCGATTGCGGCCGGCGCCGGACGCGGCACGGTACCGGCGGCCACACTCGCGGTGCTGAACGGATTTGCCGTGGCGGAGCGGCCCCAGGCTGGCGATCGCTTGAAGGTCGTGGTAACGGCTCGCTGAGGGGCGCTGCCGTCGCTGCGTTGGCGCTGCTTGTGCGGACCGCTACAACGGGTGCGTGGTGCGGCGACGCACCACCGCCAGCAGCGTCACGTCATCGTCGAACTCCCCTTGCGTCCACGCGGCAATCGACGAGAGCACGTCGTCTCGCATCGCACCAGCATCGGGGTGTGGCCGGTCGACGAGCTCGAGCAATCGCGACATGCCGAAGTCCTCGCCATCGGGACTGCGTCCTTCGGTGACGCCATCGGTGTAGAGCAGCAGACGGGCGTCGGCGCCGAGGCGCACGGTGGCGTCGCGGTAGCGGTGGGTGCGCAGCAGGCCGAGACCGGGATCGCCGAGGCCGAGTTCGTGTGCGGCGCCATCCGAGGTCAGCACCGGCGGGTTGTGACCGGCGTTGGCATACCGCAGTTCGCTGGTGGTCAGTCGCAGCACGCCGTAGAAGAACGTCACGAAACGGCCCCGGCGCAAGTTCGCGGCCAGCGTCTCATTGACCCGCGTGCACACGTCGGCAGGGCTGACGTCTGGCCCGGCGAGTGCTTTGACCGTGGCCTGCAGGTTGGCCATGACCAGCGATGCGGCAAGGCCCTTGCCTGAGACGTCCGCGATGCAGATCGCGATCGCGTCGGTGGACAGCCACCAGGCGTCGTAGTAGTCGCCGCCCAGGGCCAGCGCGGGATGCCAGGCTCCGGCGATCGAGTACGCATCGGGCTGTGGCAGCTGCTGCGGCAGCAGGGCGCGCTGGTTGTCGAAGGCTTCTTTCATGGAGGCATCGTGGGCGCGGGCTTCGATGTCGGCCAGGGCCATCGCTGTCTGCGCGGCCAGCGAGGCGAGGATTTCCATGTCGCGTTCCTGCCACGCCTGGTCGGAGCGTTTGCGGCCGAGACCGAGCACGATTGGCATCTCGTCACCCTGCCGCACTGGCAGCAGGGCCTCGATCCCGAGGCGTTCCCAGGTCTGCATCTCGCCGATGTCCACTGTGACGTGCGCGAGCACGGTCGGGCCCAGCATGTCCGGTGCGCGCTGGGCCAGGAAAGGCAGGGCGGGCTCCGCCTCGCGCGCTGTCGGGTCCGGCGAATGCACGGCGAAGAATCCGGTCTGGTCCTCCCGCCGCCGAAACACATAGGTCGGACCGTGCGGAATGGCTTCCTGCAAGGCGAGCACGAGACGGCGCTCGAGATCGGCCAGCTGCGACACGGCACGCAGCTGCTGTCCATGCCTGGCCAACACGCCCACCGGGTCGGGCGTGCCCTGGTAGAAACGCGTATCGACGCGCCGCTGGATGCGCTGGCGCAACGGCTCGAACAGCGACACGGCGAGCAGGGTGATCACGATGGTCGTGATGCGGTTGCTCTCGGCTGCACCGCCGACGGCGGCGGCGATCAACAGCACGACGGCGAAGGCGCCGATGTAGACGCTGGCCGTGGTCAGCAGATAGAAGAACGTCAGGCGGATGATGAACCGGATGTCCATCAGCCCGTACCGCAGCACGGCCGCGGCAAAGGCCAGTGGGATCACCGAGTAGGCCACCCAGGTCGAGATCTCGAAGACCGAGAACAGCCACGGCGGCAGACTGGTGCCGGTCGAGAACGACAGCCCGAAGGACAACAGGGACAGCAGCACCGCACTCCCGAGAGCGAGCGCGATGCTCAGCAGTGGCCAGCGGATCTGGCGGCGTACGTCCTCGGTGCTCGAGCGCCACGACTGCCACATCGCCACGCAGCAGGCAATCGGGTAGGCGATGCCCACGCCGACGCCGAACAGGATGACCGCCGCGCCCATCAGCAGCCCGGCGATCATCCCGGCCGTCTCCTCTGATCGCAGATGTACCAGCACGATCGCAGGCAAGACCACCGCCATGTACGCCAGCGCGAGGGTGGCGCCAAGCGACAGCGTCTCGTCCAGGACCCGGTGGCGCCACGAGTGCCCGCGCAGGCGGGTCCACCACAGGCGCACCATCGCGCCGGCTGCGAGTGCAGCGATGAGGAGCCCGGCCGGCAGGAGCGCCGGCCCCGGCAGATTGCGCACGAGAAGCACCACGACGACCGGTGCCGCGAGCCAGCCGACCAACGATGGAATCAGATAGGTCCACCGCAGCAGCCGGCCCAAGGTGGCCGGTGCGAATCGTGGCTGCGGGAACAGCACGAGGAAATGCAGCAGGGTTGGATTGATCACCAGCGCGCAGGCATAGGTGATGGCCAGCGACGGCATGTTGAAGCGCAGGAACGCGTCGGGCAACGGCAGCACGCTTTCCGGCGGCTGGCTGAGACCGGGTACCGAGAAGTTCAGCATCGACAGGCCAAACGTCGACCCGAAGAGCATGAACAGCAGCGCGCGAGGGTCGTGTGGACGCCACTTGAAGACGAGCGAGGGGATACCGAGGAACAGCGCGAACACGAGGAAGAGGCGCAGGCCCACGCCCGTCCACTGCCAGCCCCCGGCAAGGACGGTTCCGGCGGTGACGCGTCGGGTCAGTGGCTGCCCATCGCGCTCGATGTCGAGGTGCACGACTTCGCCCGGGTACAGCCGATCGTGCCTTGCGAGAAGGGCGTCCCTGTCGTCGACCGAGGCGCCATCCACGCGCAGCACACGGTCGCCTGCACGAAGGTCTGCGGCGGCCGCGCGACTGCGCGCACGCACTGCCCGGACGATCACCGACCCACTCGTTGCGGATCGACGCAGGGATGGACCGCCGCCGCGACTCATCTGCAGCCCGAGTGTCGGCTGCGATCGCGCTCGGACCAGTGCCACCACCACCCAGAACGACACGGCCGCCACGCCTAACAGCACGAGCGTGGCCAGCACGCGGCGATGACGCAGCATCGCCGAGGTGATCGCATCGTGCGTCACCTCGGCCTGCACCGGGACCGGGGCGATCATTGTCGAGATTGTACGGGAGTCGGTGTGCGGCGCGCCCGGCGCCTCGCCGCGCTCGCCGTGCCTGTCAGCGTCGTGTCCGCGCCGCGCCGATGCGAGGCATACTGCTGTCGACCGATGGGATCCTCTCGCCGCCAACGTACCGCGCCCACGCGGTCGTCATCGCCGTTCCGTATGGCAGGCCGCGTGATCGCGGGCGCCGTCGCGGGGAGTGTCGTGGCTCTCGGGTATGTGGCGGTCACGTTGCCCGACGTGCGGCCGCTCATCGGTGCCCCTCCGATCGAGACGTCTTTCATGCGCGTGCGCGCGAGGGAGGCCAACGCCGAGGGACGACCGGCGCTCCGCGACTACCGTTTCGTGCCCTACGCACGCATCGCCCAGACGCTCAAGCGGGCCGTGCTGGTCACCGAAGACAGCGGCTTCTGGGAGCACGATGGCATCGAACTCGATGCCATCCGCGAATCGCTCGAGGCCAACCTGGCCGGCGGCGCCATCGTGCGCGGCGGCTCGACGATCACGCAGCAGCTGGCCAAGAACCTCTATCTCTCGCCGTCGCAGAATCCACTGCGCAAGATGCGTGAGCTGATGATCACGCATCGACTCGAGCGGCTGATGAGCAAGCGGCGCATCCTCGAGCTGTATCTCAACGTCGTGGAATGGGGTGGCGGCACCTGGGGCGCCGAAGCGGCGAGCCGTCGATACTTCCGCAAGTCGTCGGCCGGCCTCGCGCCAGCGGAGGCGGCGTTACTGGCCGGCGCCTTGATCAACCCCAATCGATACAGTCCGGCGGACCCGCCCCTGCGGTTGCGCCGACGGCAGCAGATGATCCTCCGCCGGATGGGTATGCGCGGGGCACCCGTGCCGCCAGCGGAACACGAGGCGGCTGCCCCCGCGCGAGAGGGGTCGGAGACCACCGTCCCCCCCTCCGCGCCGTCGCCATCGCCGCCCCCGACATCCGGTCAGCCGGACCAGGCGCCCCCTCCCGCACCAGACCCAGCGCCTGAGCCGGACGTGCAGCCGCCCATGACGTCCCCGGCTGAGCCTCACGCCCGTCCAGAGCCGCCGCTCTCCCCTCGTGCTTGACCGGACGCCGCCTGCGGGTGTCTCATGTTGCGGCCCCGCCGTCCGATTCGCCTAAGCAGGATGTTTCATCTCACCGACGCGCTCTCAGGCCTGGTGGCCGACATCACCCGGCGCGTGCCGGCTCTCGGGCACGTGCGCCCGGAGCGCACGCTTCTGTTCGCGCGTCGCGGCCGGAGCGGCGCAGACGGTCCCAATGCCACCTGCCACTGCCTCACCCTGCCGACCAGTGAGCCGGGCTATTACTTCTGGGCCGATGCCGACACCGGCACCATCACGCGCCGCTCCCCCTGGTTCGTGACCCGCTCACCCGACGTCGTGATGCACGGGATGCCGATCGATTACATGATCTCGGTGGCGTTGCCGCGCTTCTCGGATCAGGTGAGTCGCCGCAAGCTTGAGCGCTATCCGGGCCTGCCGCCCTGGGTGGTCCGGCTCGACACCATCGTGCACGAGCTCTACCACATCGCACCTGATGCCACCGGCTTGCGACGCCTGGCCCGCGGCGACGGCACTTTCGACCCGCGTGCGCACCCGCCGCAGTTCTTCGACGATGTGCGCGACCTCGTGCTCGCGTATCTGGAGACCTCGCCGGCGGCCGACGTGCTGGAGGTGGTGCGCCACGACTTCGCGGCGCTGCAGGCGCGGCACGGGGCGGTCATCGCGACCACGTTTCGCGACGGGTCCTACCCGCAGCGCTACGCACACGCGCTGGAGCAGCAGCCCTCCGACCCCGGAGTGCTCGTGGAGCCCTTCAAGGAAGCACCCGGGCGCGCGCTATTCACCGAGCGCGATCTCGTCGTCCGCGACTTCAGCCGCACACAGCGGGCCGTACCGGTCTGCGCGGCGTAGTCCTCAGAGGCTGGTCAGGTCTCATCCAGCTCGACGTTCCAGTACAGGTAGTCGCGCCAGCTGTCTGGCGTGTCACGCAGCCCGATCGTCAGTCGCACCGCCGGTGCCTTCGACGGGCGCCTGGGGGGCCGAATCAACGACATCCGGGCCTGATCTGGCGTGCGTCCACCCTTCCGGCGGTTGCAGGCGACGCAGGCCGCGACGATGTTGTCCCAGGTCTTGCGACCGCCCTGGGCTACCGGGATGACGTGATCGAAGGTGAGGTCGGAGGCCGAGAAACGGACGCCGCAGTATTGGCAGCTGCAGTTGTCTCGGGCGTAGATGTTCGCGCGCGAGAAGGGCACATCGTCAATGGCCCGCCTGATGCGGATCCGCCTCAGCAGGCGGATGACAGAAGGAAGTCGAAAGCTCAGCGTGACGGAACGCACTTCCCGGTCGTAACTGGCGACGACCTCCACCTTGCCCTGGCACCACAGAGTCAGTGCCTTCTGCCAGTTGACGACCTTGAGGGGCTCCCACGTCGCGTTGAGAAGCAGTGTGTGCTCCATAGGGCGGCGCTACTGACGAATGCAAACGGTACAGACTCGTAGTCTGGCCGAGCCGCTTCCGCACTGTCAAGCCATCCGTGCGCACGGTAACGTGCACGTCCCTAAAGAGTTACGAGGCCAATACCGATAGCGGGGACAGATGCGCGCCAGGCACCACCTCCTGCTCGTCACCCTGGCCCTGGTGACCACCGGATGCGCGTCGGGTGGCGGGGCTCGCACGGCGGTCACGGTCCCGGCCACCGCCAGTCGGGGCGCCATCGCGACGCAGGCCAGGGCCCACGCCGGCACCGCCTATCGCCCTGGCGGCACCCGCCCCGGTGGCTTCGACTGCAGCGGCTTCGTGCACTTCCTCTACCTGCAGGCCGGCATCGCGCTCCCCCGCACGGCCGAGGCGCAGTCCCACGTCGGCAGGAATCTGCGGATCCGCGATATCGCCGCCGGCGACCTGGTCTTTTTCCGCACGGACCGACGCCACGTGTCCCACGTCGGCATTGCCACCGGCGACGGCCGGTTCATCCATGCGCCGAACGCCCGCAGTCGCATCCGCATCGACCGGCTCGACGCGGCCTACTGGGCCGATCGCTTCGCCGGCGCGCGACGCATCGTCGATCGATAAATTGTGAAATTCCCGCAATTCTGAAACCCTCAGGGGATGCAGCGCGCGCAGATCGACAGCATCGCCCCAACCGCCGTCACTCCCGGCGGTCACCTGGTCGTCAGCGGAAACGGGTTCGACGTGCGCCCCGGCACTGTGCCCGACGTCGCTCTTGGCGGTGTGCATGCGCGGGTCTTGCGCGCCTCGTCGCGCGTGGTGGTCGTGGACGTGCCTGCTGACGTCCCGGGAGGGCAGCAGGCGGTCTCGATCGCCGGGCTGGAGGGTTCCACGCCACTGGTCATGGTGGGGGCGGTCGTGGCGACCGGGGTACATCAGGTGGATAGCCCTGCCTTCGACGCCCAGGGCCGACTCCATGCGACGCTCAGCGGGCAACGCGGCCAGGAGACCCCGGTGTCGGTCTTCCGCATCGGACCCGACGGTGCCCGCGAACCGCTGGTCACGGGACTTGGCAACGCTACGTCACTGGCCTTCGGCCCGGACGGGCTGCTCTATGTGTCGAGCCGATTCGAGGGCACCGTCTCGAGAGTGCGAACGAGCGGCGAACTGGAGAAATTTGCCGACGGTCTGGGCGTCGCGTTCGGATTGGCATTCACGCAGGAGGGCGACCTGCTGGTTGGTGATCGGTCAGGCAGCATCCATCGCGTGCGTCCAGACGGCACCCACACCCCCCTGGCGTCGATTCCACCGAGCGTCGCGGCGGTGCATCTCGCCGTGGCCCCCGATGGCACCGCGATCGTGTCGGCGCCGACGCTCAATTCTTCGGACGCGATCTACCGGGTGTCGCCAGACGGCGACGTGACCCGCTGGCTCGACGGCTTTGGACGTCCGCAGGGCCTGGCATTCGATGCGCAGGGGGTGCTCTACGTGGTCGATGCGCTGGCCGGAGACAGCGTGGTCTACCGGATCGGGACCGACCAGTCGCGTACCGCGGTGGTGAGCGGTGCCGGCCTGCTTGGCATCGCGTTCGATCCGACCGACGGGGCCATGACCGTCTGCACCGACGACACCATCTATCGAATCGCGTAGACGTCCAACGTCCGCGTCAAGGTCGGTCGGGCGTCGCCAGGACGAGCGGCGTCAGATCTCGCGCTTGCGCTGTTCGATCCGGGCGACGTTGACGTCGTAGGTGATCGGCGAGTCGGTGCCGGCCGGCGGAAACCCAGGGGCCTGGTAGATCGGATACGCCGAGGATCGCAACTGCGCCAGCATCTGATGACCGACGCGCGATGCCCGTTCATGGCGAAGGGCATCGATGTCGATCGCCGCCACGACGATGCGTTCGCCGGGGCCGGCAGATGCCTCTGCCAGCAGTCGGCCTTCGAAGTCGACGATCTGGCTGCCACCGGGCCAGGAGTACGGCGGGTAATGCGCGAGGCTCGCGCCCTGATTGGCGGCCACCACGTACGCCGTGTTCTCGAGGGCCCGGGTGCGGTTCACCAGCGTCCACCAGTTCATCGGCTCCGTGGCGCCCCAGGGGTCCATGTACGCCGACACACGGATCAGCACCTCCGCGCCGTTGGCGGCCAACTGTCGGATGGCTTCCGGAAACAGCCAGTCGTAGCAGATGGCGCAGCCGAGCCTGCCGATGTCGGTGTCGGCGACCGGGAACAGCGGCTCGTCGTAGCCAGGGATGTCGTGAGGGCTGGCATGCACCTCGAACGGCAGCCACGGGTTGACCTTGCGGTACCTCGTGAGGATGCCCGTGGGTCCGACAAGGCAGGTCGTGTTGAAGGCCACCCCTGGCCAGCGGGCGTCGACCTCGATCATCGAACCGCTCTGGATGTAGATGTCGTGCTGGCGGGCTTTCTGGGTGAGCCGGTCCGTGTGCTCGTTCGGGATTGGCACCGCAAGGTGCTCGAGCAGCGATTCCAGGCGTGGATAGGCCGGCGCGGCGTGCGCGAACTCGGGGAACACCACCAGCCGCACCGGCAGGAACGGCTGGCTGCCGATCACCGCCGCGTCGATCATCTCGATCATGCGGTCGGTGTTGGCGCGCATCTCGTCACGCCGACGCGGGTTTGGCAGGTCGGTCTGGCATGCGGCCGCGGCGTAACGCAAGCGACTGACGCTCACCGGGGCACACCGGCCAGGCGGGGCACCTGACGGCCGACCACGCGGGTGTTGTACCGCGTGAACCATGCCGGTTCATCAAGGGGCGCGGCCGGATCAGGGTACCGTGACATGCGATGCGACGGCAGCGGCCACGCCTGGTCCGGACTCGCGGAATTGATGTCCATCTCCTTGCTGTACCCATCGCCGTGCAGCAGGAAGGTCCGGGTCCAGCCTTCGCGCAGAGGCGGCAGGGCGGTGGCATCGAACTCGAGGGCGACCTGGTCGCCCGGTCGCGAGACGACGAACTGGTCATCCACCGCCGACAGCAGGGGACGCACGTCACCCTCCCGCGTGTACCGGCCAGGCATCTGCTTCCACGGCGAGGCATCGGTCACCCGCGCGTAGTCGAAGGTGAGCGGCTCGACGGGCGACGCCACTTCGGAGAAACCGCGCCAGCTGAGATCGGCAGTCATGGCGGGCAGGCGCGTGACGACGGACAAGGCGTCGGCGCGCGTCGCGACCTCGATCTGGTCCCAGTAGACACGCATGCTCGTGGCGATGCGGACCTCGCGGCTGGATGAGAGGAAGCGGCCGGTGAGGTCCACGACGATCGTCTGCGGTCGCCCGACCGGAACGCCGATCTCCTCGATCACCGTTTGCCAGCGCCCGCGCGCATCGCGCACCTGCAATGAAGGTGGATGCAGCGCGTAGGCGGCCTGGTCTGCCGCGATGTTGTCGCTCGAGAATGCGTAGTCGGTCCATCCGGTGAGCAGCAGCACCGCGCCCTGCGCCGGGGTGTCGGCGCCCAGGTCGGCGGTGACTGCGTGTGGCTGGGCGTAGCCGCGCACCGGCAGCAAGGGCAGACCGTCCACGAACGTGCGGTCGGTGCGGGCCGCGTGGACGGTGCTGTCGTGCCCCGCGGCATCGATGACCCGCACTGCGGGACGTCGCGCGCGCAAGGTCTCGAGCTGCAGGCCGGCGGTCGGCGCGGACACGAGCCCCTCCCGCGGAAACACGTCGGTGCCCTGCGGGTGGTCCACCGCGACAAGGGAGAGATGGTCGAGAAACAGGGTCTCTTCGAGCTCGTTGGTCACACGCAGCTGGTAGCGACCCTCGTGCGCGCGCAACTGGTCGCCACGGATGCGCACGAACTCCTCCGGGTCGGGCGAGTTGTAGACGCCGGGCGTCAACTGGTATCCCATCTCGCCGCCGCCGAGGAAGTCGGTGACGAACTCGAAACGCTCGCCGTTCCACGTGTAGAGGTAGGGACACGACGACGGCTTGCGATCGAGCTCGACCACGTCGAGCGCGCCGGCGTGCATGGTCGCAGCCGAAATCGGTTCGGCCTGGACGATCCCGGCCGGCCAGAGCACGCGAATGACGTCGATCGTCGGACGGGACCCGATGCCGAGCAGCAGGTCGGCCGGCGTCGCCGCCGGAGAGGACGCCGACGTCTCGAGCTTCTGCCACAGACTCCCGGCTCGCATCTCGACCTTGGCGCCGACGCCGCTGCGATTGCTGACCTGTCCGGTCAGCGTCACGCGGAAGCCATGCGTTGCCACACCAGTTGCCAGATGCAGCGTCGCGGTGCCATCCCGGACGGTGACGACGTCGATCGCGCCGGACCGGTCGGCGTCGAGCAGCATCAGCGACGCGTGGGGGGAGGGACGCGCCCCAGCGTCGCCGCCGCCCCGGACGGCAGCATCGGCCGAGACCGCGCGGGCGGCCTCGAAGCGGCCCCCCGCACCCTGCCGCACTACGCGTGCGCCATCAGCGGTGACCGCGACGATGTCCAGCAGACCATCGTTGTCGGCATCGGCCAGCTGCGCGGCCAGAGCGCCTGCAGGCACCTCGTCGAGCGGCCGGCTGGCAAAGCGATTGTTCGAGGCACCGACGGCCAGCACGCTGTTGCCGGTGCGGGCGCTCACGGCGATGTCCGGAAAGCCGTCCTTGGTGAGGTCGCCGACCGCGATGGCCGAGGCGGCGGGCAGCGTTGCGAGTCCGACATCGGCCGAGACCTCGCGAAACGAGGCGTCGCGCATGTTGCGCCACAGACGGATGCGGCCGTCCTCGCCGAGCACCAGCAGGTCGATGTCGCGCCGCAGGTCGACGTCGGTGGCGATGATGGCGCGCGCCACCAGTGACGTCTGCCCGGGCAGGGCACTGGCCGAGATGTCGGCAAACGTCCCGTCGCCGTTGTTGCGCCAGACGGCGAGCGGCGCCGCCTCGCCGTTGTCACGCGCGGCGCCGCCGAGCACCAGGTCGGTGTCGCCGTCATGGTCGAGATCGACGAGCGCTGCCGTCCTCACGTCGAGCGAGGTGGTGATGCCGGTCCGCCCGGTGACGTCTTCCAGGTCCACTGCCGATCCGCTCGATCCCGTCTTCTGTCGCCACAGCGCGATCCCGCCGCGACCGTGCAGCAGCACGTCTGGCCTGCCGTCGTTGTCCACGTCCGCGACAACCGCGCCCCGCGCCCCCAGGCCCGCGGCCAGCGGCCACGGCTGGCTGCGCAGGCGTCTCGGCGCAGCGCCGGTGTTGATGTAGACGTCGAGCCCGTCATCGCCGACGACGATGTAGTCGCTGTGCCCGTCGCGATCGAGGTCGGCAGCCGCCACGGCTGCCGTCGCCGCCGCCCCGCCGAATGCGAGCGTGGTGGAGCCATACGTCAGCGTCGATGGAGCTGGCGCGACGTCGGCCTCGGCGCCCGTCGAGAGGATCGCCTCGGCGTAGCGGCCCTGCTCCATGTACGTGTTGGCGTACGTCGTGCCGTACCCGGTTTCGCGAAGCACCTGGAACTTCGCGGTGCTGGCCGCGCCCTGCTCGCGTTGTCCGGCTCGCGTCTGCGCGACGGCGAGGTTGTAGAGCGCCGACACGTTGTACGGCTCGAGTTCCACCGCCTTGGCAAAGACCGGCACGGCCTCGCTGTATTCGCGGCGCTGCAGCAGGAGCTGCCCGAGGTTGACCAGCGAGGCCACGTCGTCGGGATCGGCCTGGAGCACCCGCCGGAACGCGGCGAGGGCGTCCTCCTCGCGGTTGTCGCTGCGCGCGATCAGGCCGAGCACGAAGTCGGCGTGGGGCGGTGCGTCCGGTGCGGCGGCGGCGGCGGCGGCCGTCCTGGTGGCGGCGGGCAGGTCGGGCTCGTAGAACCGCGCGATGGCCAGGTTGACGCGCGCCGGCGTGAAGGTGCCGTCGATGGCCAGCGCTGCCTCGAACTGCACGGCGGCCTTCTCGTAGCTGAACTGCTCGAGGTAGGCGACGCCCAGGTTGTTGGCCTGCCACGCCCGCTCGCGGACGTCGCGGGTCGAGGGTGAGGGCTGCGCGGCGAGCACCGCGCCCAGCACCGCGCCGAGCGCCACGAGGGTGGAGAGGAAGGTGAACCGACGCTCGTACACGAGAGTTGCCTCGAGAAG
Source organism: Luteitalea sp. (assembly GCA_046593715.1). Classification (GTDB taxonomy): domain Bacteria; phylum Acidobacteriota; class Vicinamibacteria; order Vicinamibacterales; family Vicinamibacteraceae; genus Luteitalea. Next base: position 16,597 of record JBKJQW010000003.1, on the reverse strand, counting down.
GTAGGAGCGCCTCCCCGAGGCGCCCGGTCTTGACGGAGTCCCTGCCAGGGCAGCTCGGGGAGCTGCCCCTACCTCGAGAATGGCACGCGCCGGGTGATGCCCTTCGCCTCGGTGATGACGAGGGTGGTTCCGGCCGCCTGCGGGCCGAGCCGATCGACGTGGCCGCTCGGCCAGCGAATCTCGACCTGCTCCACCTTGGACGCTGCTGCGAGCCCGAAGGTGAGCGGCAGCTCGCTCTGCGACAGGTAGCTCGAGCCGGTCTTGACCATGGCGACGCGTATCGCGCCGTCAACCGTCACCCGCACCTCGGCCCCGATGGCCGAGCGGTTCGACTTCACGCCGACCAGCGACAGGCGCAAGGCGCGCCCGCCCCGGGTGTCGTTGCGCAGGACCCGCGCCGGCCCGTCGTTGACGGTCACGACCAGATCCTGGTCGCCGTCGTTGTCGATGTCGAGATGGGCCGCGCCGCGAGCCACGACTGGCCTCATCAGCGCAGCACTGGCCCCTGCGACATTGGTGAAGCGAGATCGCCCGCCGTTGCGAAACAGCTGCGCGGCCTGCGCATGGGTGATTTTCGGCTGGACGCGACTGATGTCGTCGGCGACGTGGCCGTTGGCCGCGAAGATGTCGAGCAGGCCGTCGTTGTCGGCGTCGAAGAAGAAGCACGCGAAGGTCAGCGACAGCAGCGACTCCCGCCCGAGGCTGGAGGCGGCGGCCTCGTCGATGAACAGGCCGCCTCCCTCGTTGCGATACAGCGAGAGCATCTCGTTGGAGAAGTTGCCGATCACCAGCCCGGGACGGCCTGAACCGTCGAAGTCGGCCGCATCCACCCCCATGCCTGCGCGCGCGACGCCGGCGTCGTTGAAGGCCACTCCCGCAGCCACCGCCTCGTCGACGAACGCGCCCGTGCCGGTGTTGCGATAGAGACGGTTCGGCTGCGTGTCGTTGGCGACGAACACGTCGAGCCAGCCGTCGGCGTTGTAATCGAGCAGAGCGATCCCCAGGCCTTTGCTGGACGGATCGTGCAGGCGGGCTTTCCTGGTGGCATCCTCGAAGGTGCCGTTGCCGAGGTTCCGGAACAGGAACGGCGTCTCGCCCGCGTAGCTCTCGGGGGTGCAGTAGGACTTGGTCTTGCCGTCGAGTGAGCAGCGGACGTCCTTGTCCAGTTGCCAGCGCACGTAGTTGGCCACGACCAGGTCGAGGCGCCCGTCCTTGTCGTAGTCGAACCAGGCCGCGCTGGTGGAGAATCCTGCCCGTCCCACGCCGGCGCGCTGCGTGACGTCCACAAAGGTGCCGGTCCCGGTGTTGCGGAAGAGTCGATTGCCACCGACCGCCGTGACAAACAGGTCCACATCGCCGTCGTTGTCGTAGTCGGCCGCGGCCGCACCCATGCCGTAGGCCGACACGGCCAGGCCAGCCGCCCTGGTGACGTCGGTGAACCGGCCGCCGCCGCTGTTGCGATACAGCGCTGGCACGCTGCGGACCGGTGGCCGGCCAGGCCAGGTCCGGCCGTTGACGAAGAACAGGTCCTGCAGGCCGTCGTTGTCGAAGTCCAGCGCCACAACCCCAGCGCCCATCGTCTCGGGCAGGTACTTCTTGCCGAAGGCGCCGCTGTGGTGCCGGAAGGTGACGCCGGCCTGGGCGGTGACGTCAGTGAAGGCGATGGCGCCGGTTGCTGGCGTCGCGGCCCTCGGGGCCTGCGCAGCGGGGGCGGAGTCGAGGCTGGCGGCCACCGCGGAGGCCAGCGCGAGCGCGAGGAGGGTCTGACGGGGAGCAGTCAAACCAGCAGCTTATCGGCGACGGGCCGAGGTGCCGTTCACCTGAATGTACTAGCGGTGCGATTCAGACAGGTGGGCCGCTGACGATGCCCTGGCCCTCGACGACGCGATGGTAGGCGTCGATCTTCACATTGGTCAGGCGGTCGATGCGCGTGCTCGGCGCGGGCCAGGCGATCTCGATCCACTCGACCGTCGTCGCCGCACCGAGGCCGAGGAGCTCGCGTGGATCGTGCGCCGAGAGGTAGCTGCCGCCGCCGGCCTTCAGGCGACGCGTCACCTTGCCGGCGACCGACCAGGAGACGCGCGCGCCGATGGCGTCGCGGTTGCAGGTGGTGCCCTGCAGCAACAGGCCGACCCAGTGGTTGCCCTGGCCGGCGCGGTTGTGCAGCAGCAGCGGCGCGTCGCCGTTGTTGCTGATCAGCACGTCGAGCCGACCGTCGTTGTCGAAGTCGCCTACGGCCAGACCACGCGCCGCGAACTGCTTGGTGAAGACCGCGCCACTGACGGCACTGACGTCCTTGAGCCGCCCCCCCTCGTTGTGAAAGAGCACCAACGGCTCCTTGTAGGTCACCTGCGTCGAGTAGTGCTCGATCATGTCGTCGGGGTGCCCATTGGCGAGGATCAGATCGAGATGGCCGTCGTTGTCGTAGTCGAAGAACTTCAGCCCCCACCCGCTCAGCAGGCGCGTGGATTGGGCGACGCCGTTGGCATGCGCCACGTCCTGGAAGGATTCGTTGCCGCGGTTCTTGTACAGCGAGAACATTTCCTGGTCGACGTTGGCGACAAACAGATCTTCGAGGCCATCCTGGTCGAAGTCGGCCGCGTCCACGCCCATGCCGGAACGCGGTTGCCCGTTGGCCGAGAAGCCGACCTCCGACTGCAGGCCGATCTCGTCCCACGTGCCGCCGCCGCGATTCATGAAGAGGAAGTTCTGGACCGTGTCGTTGGCCACGAACAGATCCAGCTTGCCGTCCTTGTCGATGTCGGTGGCGACCACACCTAGGGCCTTGCCCAGCGCGCGCTGGATATCGGTGCCCTTGCTGACCTCGGTGAAGGTGCCATCGCCATTGTTGTGGAACAGCATGCTCGACGAGGGCTTGAAGACCCGCGGGATGCAGTAGTAGCGGCGACCGAGCTTGTTATCGCCGCAGAACACGTTGGTCTTCAGCGAGAACTCGACGAAGCTGCACAGGAACAGGTCGAGGCGGCCGTCGTTGTCGTAATCGAACCACACCGCGCTGGTGGTCCATCCGGGCGCGGCGAGACCGGCCTTGTCGGTGACATCGGTGAACGTGCCATCGCCGTTGTTGTGGTAGAGCGTGCATCGTCCGTAAGCGGTCACCAACAAGTCGGGAAAGCCGTCGTTGTCGTAGTCGCCCACGGCGGCGCCCATGCCGAAGGTCCCGCCGGCCACGCCCGCCTTCTCGGTGACATCGGTGAAGGTGCCGTCGCGGTTGTTGCGGTAGAGCGCGTTGCGCAGCGGCGTCTTCGGCGTGAAGATGTCGGCGGGCCCGCTGTTGACCAGGTAGATATCCATCCACCCGTCGTTGTCGTAGTCGAGAAACGCGCAACCGGAGCCGCACGTCTCGGGGAGGTAGCGGAACTCGGACTGGGCGTTGTCGTGGCGCCAGGTGATGCCGCTGCGCGACGCAGGGACTTCCTCGAAGTACCCGGTGCCTGTCTGGCTGGGTGGGGAGGTCGTCTGGGCGTGGCCAACCTGCCATGGCAGGGCGGAGGCGGCACCGGCTGCGCCGGCCACGCGCAGGAACTCGCGGCGGGAGCGCCGCGGCAGCCACACATTCGGCATCGAAGGTTTGTACCACAGGGGTGCATCGCCCCCGGGGCGCGTCGATGTCGCGCCAGACATGTCGTTCGTCCCACGAAGTGACAAGAGTTGTGTGGCGGCGGGCGTTGAAGGGCAAATCGGCCATCCAAATACCCGGATCAGGCGAGTGCTGGCCACGGTCTGGTGCGCCCGGCAGTCGAAAATGGACCTGCCAGTAATTTGCAGAGCCAAGAAATTGGACTGACCAATAAATGAATTGTTCGAAATAAATTGAGGTAACTCAGATATAAAATTTCTAGCAACCTAATTGTTGATTTTAGTGGTCGTTCCAATTACCAGACGATCAGGCGTGCCGTCCACCGGCGCCGCTCGAACGGCCAAATGTGCTCGTAACTCCAATAAATTGAACGCGTTGCGTCGCTTGACAAGGTTGCGCAGCACGCAGATACTCCGCGTCACCTGAAAGCAGTAGATCGTGACGTGCGGGTCTGCTATGCCGAAATTTGCTGGCAATTCGCATTTGTCCACTTGTGAGACGAGAGAAATATGTTCTCAGCCCTGAGAGGCCGTTGCTGGGTCGGTGCTGTCGCCCTGGCCCTTGCCCTTCCTGTCTATGCCCATGCCCAAGGTGGCACGACCGCGACCGTGCGCGGGACGGTGAGCGATACGTCCGGCGGCGTCCTGCCGGGCGCGACGGTCACCATCACCAATACCGGGACCAAGGCCACCCGGAATTCGGTCAGTGATGACCGGGGCGGCTATCTGTTCTCCGGGCTGTTTCCCGGGACCTACACCGTCAAAGTAGAACTCCAGGGGTTCAAGACCTACGAGCAGACCAACCTTGCGCTGTCGCCAGCCGACACGCGCGGCGTCGACGTGGCCCTGGAGGTCGGCGCGCTCAGCGAAGTCGTCTCCGTGACCTCCTCGGCCGAGATCATCCAGACCGAGACCGGCGCCCGGGAAGGCGTGCTCCGCGCCGATCAAATCGACAAGCTGTCGATCATCGGCCGCAGTTCGCTGGAACTGCTGCGCATCCTGCCGGGCGTCGTGGCTCCCGACCAGAGCACCATGCAGAGCGTGGGTTTCGGCACCGGCGCCAACAACACCCAGGCCTACACGGTCAACGGCGTGCGCAGCTCGGGCAACACGGTGAGCCTCGACGGCTCGGCGCTCATCGACATCGGCTCCAACAGCGGTGTGATCGTCACCCTGAACAACGACATGGTGCAGGAGGTCAAGGTCCAGAGCAGCAACTACGCGGCCGAGTACGGCTCGAGCGGCATGAGCATCAGCGCCGTGACCAAGTCGGGCAGCTCCCGCTTCCGCGGCACCCTCTACGACTACATCCGCGACTCGAAGTTCAGCGCCAACGATCGCTCCAACTCCATCGCCGGCACCGACAAGCCGAAGGACACGTATCAGTACCCCGGCGGCAACGTCGGCGGCCCGATCGTCATCCCCGGCCTGGGCTTCACCAAGAACCGCGACAAGCTGTTCTTCTTCGTCGGCTACGAGTATCAGAAGCAGAATGTGGATTCCGGCTCGCGATTCACCACGGTGCCGACGGCGGCGATGAAGCGCGGTGACTTCAGCGAACTGCTCGCCGGCCGCGGGCAGAACCTGAACATGCCGACCGTGGTCAACGTCCCCGGCGGCTTTGCTGGCGCCGGCACGCCCGTGCCCAACAACAACATCGCGCCCTACATCCATCCGCTGGGCCAGTACCTGGTGAATGCGTACCCGGATCCGAACTATTCCGATCCCACCAACCGCTTCAACTACGTGTACTCCGCCCTCGAGCCGCAGAACCGCAACGACTTCAAGACGCGCGTGGACTGGAACATCAACAACAACACCAAGGCCTACGTGCGGTTTGCCCGCGAGTCCGAAGTGAACGACCAGCCCCGTGGCGGCTGGTGGGGGCCGTCACAGGTCGCCCTGCCGACACCCAACGTCGCCGACAGCGCCGGCCGCAGCTACTCGTTCAACCTCGTGAACGTGCTCGGGCCGACGACGACGCTCGAGTCGCTGGTGAGCTACAGCCGGCTGGAGCTCGACAACTACTATCGGGACCCGTCGCGCATCAGCAAGGTCGACCAGGGCATCAACTTCGAGGGGATGTTCCCGGGGGCGAGCCCGCACCTGCCCCTGCAGGCGATCCACAGCTGGGGCGGCAGCCAGGTCGGCGACCTCTGGTCGCCGATGAACGACGTGTTCGCGTACAACGACGCGCTGCAGTTACAAAGCAAGATCACCAAGATCGTTGGCACGCACGGCCTCAAGTTTGGCGGCACCGCCACCCAGCTGAGCAAGGAACAGAACTTCCAGAACGAGGAGAACGTGCAGTTCATCTTCGCCAACTGGGCGAGTGGCAGCACGTCCAACACCGTGGCCGACATGATGACGGGCAAGTTCGCGCAGGCCGAGCAGGGCACGCGCATCCCGGTCGGCAACTTCCGCGCCTGGAACTTCGACTTGTTCGCGCAGGACAGCTGGAAGGTCAAGTCCAACGTCACCTTCGAGTACGGACTGCGCATGGGCTACATGCCCAACAACATCGAGGTAAATGGCCTCGGCGCGATCTTCGATCCGTCGACCTACAACCCCAATGCCGGGACGTTCCTCGACCCTGGCACCTACCAGCGACTCAACGGGTACCGGTACGCGGCCACGGGCGACGTGCCCAAGAGCCTCACGGATAACCGCAAGCCGTTCTGGATGCCGCGTGTGAACCTGGCCTGGAACATCGACGGCGAGGGCAACAACGTGCTCCGCGGCGGCTACGGCATGTTCGTCAACCGCCCAATGGGCAACGTGGAGTACGACACCACGCTCCGTGTGCCCCCGGTGGCGTACAGGACCGGCGTGTCGCCGGGTGACGTCGGGTCCGACTTCGCCGGCGGTCGCGGCCTGAACTACGACACGCTGCGGTTCGTGGACGGCTACCAGCGTGCGGGCAGTGGTTCTCTCGGCGTCAACACGCCGGACATCGGCAACGACAGCTGGCCGGTGACCCACAGCTACTCGGTCTCCTTCGCACGCCGCATCCCCTGGGGACAGGTCGTCGAGGCGGCGTACGTCGGCACGCGTGGACGCGATCTGGTCAGCCGCACCGACGGCAACGCCATCGGGCTCAACGGGATGATGTCGGGCGGGGTCATCGGCAATGCGAACATGCAGAACCCGTTGCATCGCGCCGCGGCCGCGACCTCCGTCGTCAACAGCTTCCGTCCGTATCAGGCCTACTCGGGCGTCACCATCTTCGACTTCCGCGGCGTGACCGACTACAACTCGCTGCAGGTGACGCTGAGCCGGCAGTCGAGCAGCCGGTTCTCGTACTTCGGTACGTACACGTTGGCGCGGTCCGAGGGCTCACTGGGCGGCGAGTACTCCACGCTCGACCCGATCGATCCCTCGCGGTCGGAAGGCGTGCTCGAGAGCGACCGCACCCACATCGCCAACTTCTCCTGGAACGCCGTGTTGCCTGATCCGATTCAGGACGGTCCGGTCATCCTGAAGGGCATCTTCAACGGTTGGCAGTTGTCGGGCATCTCGACGATTGCGAGCGGCATCCCGATCCGCTTGCGCCTGACCGGTCAGATCAACAGCGACGGCATGGAGCAATACTTCTTCGGCACGCCGTCGTTTGTCGGCGACCGCACGGGCGCCTTCGCGCCGGTGTACGCCTCCGACCCGCGGACCGGTGACTCCAGCCTGGGCGACAAGCTGTTCGACATCAGCGCGATCCGGCTGCCGAACCTGGCCGGGGGCGAGGTCGGCGACATCAACCCGCCGCACAACCTCCGGTACCCGACGCGCATGAATCACGACCTCACCATCTTCAAGGACTTCCGCTTCTCCAACGATCAGCGGCTGCAGTTCCGGGTCGGATTCTTCAACATCTTCAACATGGCGTACGCGGGCGTCCGGTCCGACCTCGCCAACGACATCGATCTCAACCTCGAGACCGTCTGCAACCGGACCGTGAACGGCGTCCCCAACGGCGTCGGCGGGACGGTGGACAACGTGTGCGACCCGACCGGCGGGTTCTCGTTCACCGCCAATACGCTGGCCAACTTCGGCAAGATCAACCTGCTGCGCGGCCGCCGCGTGGTGGAGTTCGCGCTGAAGTACTACTTCTAGAGCGCGACCGCGCTGAAGAACAAAGCCGGGCCGGGTGGGCTACCACCTCGGCCCGTCTTTTTTTGCGGTCGCTCGGCAAATGCCGACTGCCGAATGCCGACGGCGCTGAGTCCTGAGCGCCAACGCCAGGAGCCGTGGTATCCGTTTCCCGATTCCCGGCGATACAATCGAGTGACAGTGTTCTGCTGCAAGATCCCGCTCGTGCGCGGCGCCGGCCTGCTCCTCGCGTTGCTGGGCAGTATCGCCCCGACGATGGCGCAACCGCGGCCCGGCTCCGGCACCCGACCCACCGCCGAGTCGTTCTTCCAGCAGGCGCTCGAGCTGCACCAGGCCGGCGACATCCTTGGCGCCATTGCCGCGTACCAGGCATCGCTGAACCTCAATCCCGAGAACCCCGGCGCTCACTCGAACCTCGGGGCAGCTTACGTGCGGCTCGGCCGCTACGACGAGGCCATCACCGAGTACCGCACCGCCGTCGAGAGCGATCAGAAGAACGTCACGTTCCAGTTCAATCTCGGGCTGGCCTATTACAAGTCGGCCCAGGTCCCACAGGCGGCCGACGTCTTCGGCACGGTCCTCGCCCTGCAATCGGATCACCTCAACGCGCGCCTGCTGCTCGGCGACTGCCACCTTCAGATGGGCCGCTTCCAGCAGGCCATCGACCTCCTCGCCCTCTGGGAGGAAAGCTATGGCGACAGCGCCGCCTACGCCTACATTCTCGGGAGCGCCCTCATCGAAACCGATCGCCTCGATCAGGGGCAACGCCTGATCGATCGCATCTTCAGCAAGGGCGACTCGGCCGAGGCCCATCTGCTGATGGCCACGGTGCATCTGCGTCGCACCGACAACCCGGCGGCCCTCGCGGAGTTGCAGAAGGCCGCCATGCTGAATCCGAAGCTGCCGCTCGTGCACAGCCTCATGGGGCGGGCCCTGCTGCGCACCGGCGACCAGGAAGGCGCCGCGAAGGCCTTTGCCACCGAGTTGACCATCAACCCCAACGACTTCCAGGCCAACCTCGAGATCGGCGACCTCCGCAAGCGAGAGCAGCGCTTCGACGATGCGGAGCCGTACATCCGCCGCGCGCTGCGCATGCGCCCGCAGGACCCGACGGCGCGTTTTTCGCTCGCCGGCCTGCATGTGTCGCGCGGCGAGGCTGAACCGGCCCGCGCGGTGCTCGAAGCCATCGTGGCCGACTCGCCGACCTTCACCGAAGCGTACGTTTTGCTGGCCACCGTCTACTACCGCCTGCAGCGTCGCGACGATGGCGATCGGATGCGCGAGGTCATCGAGCGCCTCAACGCCGACGCGCAGGCCAGGCAACCTGGGGCCAAAGCGGCCGATGCCGCGGCCGCCGCCGCCGGCGGCCCGCCAGCGCAGGCCGGCGCTGCAGGAGCGCCCCCGCGATGAGATGCACGATGTTGTCGGCCGGACTGGCCGTTGCGCTGGCCGTCCTGTCAGCGGCGGCGCAGGCGCCCCCGCCGAGGCCATCGCGCGGCGCTTCAGCCCCTGTCGGCACCGGGAGCGGTGCACGCGCCACCCAGGCGGCGCGCGCGGGCGGTGCCACCAGCCGAGTGCTGGCCAAGGCCGCCATGGCGCGCGAGGACGGTGACCTGGAGGCGGCAATCGAGCTGTACCGGCAGGCGGTCAAGGCGTCGCCGCGCCTGACCGAGGCGTGGTGGTACATGGGGACGTCGCTCTACGAACTGGAGCGCTGGGCCGACGCCCGGGCGGCCTTCGACCGCGTCGTGCGCCTCGACAAGAGCAACGGCGCGGCGCTCGCGTTTCGCGGGCTGTGCCTCTTCAAGCAGGGGCAGTATCCCGAGTCCCTCGACGATCTGCTGCAGGCCAAGGCCCTTGGCGTGAGCGGCAATGCGGAGATCGGGTCGGTGGCACGGTTCCATGCGGGCCTGGCCATGACTCGGCTCGGCAAGTTCGAACTGGCGCTCAACACCATCGGCGAGTTCGCCCTGGAGGGCAACGACTCGCCGCAGATCATCGAGGCGCTCGGCGTGGCGGCGCTGCGGATGCCATTGCTGCCATCGGAGGTCTCCGCCGACAAGCGCGAGATGGTGCTCATGGCCGGCCGCGGCAGTTACTTCATGGCGATGCGCCTGGCCCCTGCGGCACGTACGGCCTTCGAGGAACTCGTCCTCCGCTATCCCGACGTGCCCAATGTCCACTACGCATTCGGCGTCTTCCTGATGAGCGACGACCCCGACCGCGCCTTGAAGGAATTCGAGCGCGAGCTCGTCATCCAGCCTGCTCACGCCACCTCGCACATCCAGATGGCGTTCGAGTACATCAAGCGCGGCGACCACGCGGCGGCGCGACCGCATGCCGAGCGCGCAGTCGCGTTGGCCCCCACCGACTTCATCGCCCATCGCCTGGTCGGGCAGATTCAGCTCGAGGCTGGCGAGGTGCCTGCCGCGATCGCCTCGCTGCAGCAGAGCCAGTACCTCGAGCCCAACAGCCCGACGGTGTACTTCACGCTGGCCAAAGCCTACGCCCGCGCTGGCCGGGAGGCCGATGCCGAGAAGGCTCGCCTGCAATTCACGCGGCTGGACCGCCTGGCCCGCCTGCAGCGCAACGGCGTCACGGCCGTCGGCGGCGTGACGCCGTAACGGACACCACGTGCGGCGGCACCGCGACATTCTTCGTAAGGGACTCATGCGCAGACAGCCAGTCATTCTCGTCGTTGCCCTCACCCTTCTGGTGGCGTCGCTGGCCGCCCAGGACCCGGCCCCTCGACGCTCAACAGGAGTTGAATCCTCCAGCGTGACCGCCGTCGTGGTCGACCTGGTCGTGCGCGACAAGCGGGGCCAGCCGGTCACCGACCTGACCGCGGCGGACTTCGAGGTCACCGAGGACGGGGTCACGCAGGCCATTGGCTCGTTCCGGTTGCCGGCCACTGATGCAGCCACGACCCCGCCGATGAGGCCCGTGGAGGCCCCCGGGACACCTGCGGCTGGTGCGGCTGTCGTGGCACCGGTCCCGGAGCCCCGGTCGGCCACCGGTGCCTCCCGGGGCGAGACGTCGGTCGTGGCGCTGGTCTTCGACCGCCTGTCGCCCGACTCGAGGCGCTACACCAAGCTCGCCGCGGAGCGTTACATCGGCGCCAACAGCGAGAGTGACCACGTCGTCGGGGTCTTTGCCACCGACTGGGGCCTCGAGATCATCCAGCCGTTCACGCGCGATGCCGCGCTGCTGCGCACGGCGTTGGAGCAGGTCAGCACGCGTACCGGGTCGCAGGCCTCCGAGACACTGGCCGACGCGCGCTCGAACCAGCAGCGCGCCACGCAGATCCAGGACACGAGGAACTCCATTGGCGCCGGGACTCAGGCGGCGGGTGCCGCCCAGGGTGCCGCCGGCGCCGACCTGCAGATGGCGCAGATGCAGCAGCGGATGTCGGAGACCTTCTCGATGCTCGAGCGCGACCAGCAGGGCTACGGCACGATGAACGCCATGACCTCGGTGGTCAACGCGTTGAAGCTCGTGCCGGGGCGCAAGAGCGTGCTGTTCTTCTCGGAAGGGCTGGTCATTCCGCCCAACGTCATGCCCCGGTTCCTGTCGCTGATCGACGAGGCCAATCGCGCCAACGTCGCCGTCTACGCCATGGATGCCAAGGGCCTCCGCGCCGAGAGCACGCAGGCCGAGGCGCGCGACGAGATCAACGCCTATGCCGCCGGCCGCCTCAACAACGGCGAACGCAGCATCGGTGCGGGCGGGGCCGCCTCCCGCTACCTCGAACGCAACGAGGACCGCCTGCGCATGGATCCGGCCTCGGGGCTCGGGCAGTTGGCCAACGAGACCGGCGGATTCCTCATCGCTGGCAGCAACAACTTCGACAAGGGGTTCACCCGTGTGTCGGAGGACATCCGCGCGCACTACGTGTTGACCTACTCGTCGACCAAGCCGGCGTACGACGGCAAGTTCCGCAGCATCGGCGTCAAGGTCAAGCGACCCGGGCTGACGGTGTCGCACCGCAAGGGCTACTACGCGGTGCCGCCGAGTGCCGACGGCACGCCGGTGCTCGCCTACGAGGCGCCTGGCCTGGCGCTGCTGGAGTCGGCCCCACTGCCCAACGCCTTTCCGGTCACGGCACGCGCGCTCGTCTTCCCGAAGAACGAGACCGAGTCGACGGTGCCGGTGCTGGTCGCCTTCGACACCAGGCACCTGGGCTACACGACAGCTGCCGACACCTTCTCGGCCGAGGCGGTGGTCATCGCCCGCGTTCGCGACAGCAACGGCCAGGTGCTGGCCAAGATGAGCGAGCAGTACACGCTCACCGGCGCGTCCGCGCAGATGGCCAACTCGCAGGCCGGCCACGTCGTGTTCTTCCGGACCCCGACGCTGCCACCGGGGCTCTACCAGCTCGAGGCGATCGTCTACGACACGTATACGGCCAAGGCCAGTGTGCGCATCAGCAGCCTCGAGGTGCCAGCGACGACCGCCTCGCCGGTGCGGGTCAGCAGCCTCTTCGTGGTCCAGCGTGCCGAGACAGTGCCGGCTGCTGAGCGCGACGGGTCCAACCCACTCTATTTCGGCGATCTGTTGCTGTATCCCCAACTCGGCGAGGCGCTTTCCAAGGGCGCCGCGCGCGAGCTGACGTTCGCGTTCTCGGTCTACCCGGGCAGCGCGCCGGCACAAGGCGCCACTGTGACGCTGCTCAAGGGCGGCCAGGTGCTTGGGCAGGCGCCGCTGACGCTCGACCGACCCGATGCGTCGGGTCGGATTCAGCAAGTCAGCCGGCTACCGCTCGACAGCCTCGAGCCCGGCACCTATGAGGTGCGGATTCACGTCAAGAGCGGCAACGCGGTGGTGACGCGGTCGGCAACCGTCACAGTGACGCCGTAGCACCCATGCTGCTGCCTTGATCCCCTGAGGCGCATTGGACTAGACTTAGTTCATCATGAAAGTCGTCAACCTGCATGCCGCCAAGACTCATCTGTCACGTCTCGTGCAGGACGCGGCGGAGGGACAGGAGATCATCATCGCCAAGGCTGGCGTCCCCGTCGCACGGTTGGTGCCTGTGGACGCCGGCACGACAACGCGGCGTCCAGGAGCATTGAAGGGGCGGATGCGGATCAGCCGGGACTTCGATGCGCCGTTGCCCGACGGCGTTGCCGAGGCGTTCGGCACGCGCTGATGCTGCTGCTCGACACTCACGTGCTGCTGTGGTGGCTCCAGGACAGCCGCAAGCTCGGCGTTCAGGCACGGGAAGCGATTGCACGCCCGGGCACGCTGGTGTTTGTCAGTGCCGCCACGGCCTGGGAGATCGCGATCAAGGTGGGGCTCGGTCGCCTCGATTTGGGAGAGCCGCCGGCCGTCTGCGTGCCGCGCGAACTCGCGCGGTCGGCGTTCGCGCCGCTGGCCATCACCTTGGAGCACGCGCTTGCTGTGACGGACCTGCCGCCGTTGCACAGCGACCCCTTCGACCGCTTGCTCGTGGCGCAGGCGCGCCTCGAGCACCTGCGGCTGGTGACCGGCGACGCGGTGCTGTCTGGCTACGACGTGCCGACACTCGATGCCCGGACGTGAACGCCCCGGAGTTCGGCTCGCTTCACCATAGCGCCCTGAGTGCGGGCGACCGCTCGCTGGGCCGCCCTACTGCCTGATCGGGTCAGGAGCGTGTGCCATGTCGCTCAATCGCCTTGTTGCCGCCGTCACGCTCGTGCTGGCCGTGCTCCCGGCAGCGTGGCCGCACGCGCAGCAGACGACGCCCGACGCCCAGCCGACCTTCCGCCTGCGCACCGATGCGGTGGTCGTCGACGTGGTCGTGCGGGGAGACGACCGTCGCCCCGTATCTGGCCTGAGCGCCGACGACTTCGAGATCCTCGAGGACGGCACGCTCCAGCACATCACCTCGTTCACGGCGAAGCAGGCGCAGGCCGTGCGCGTGGTATCGATCGACGAGATCGACCTGCTGTCCCCCGTGTCTCCGGACGCCCAGGTGACGCCAGACGACACGATCGGCGATGCGGGCGTAGTGGCGATCGTGTTCGACCGCCTGACGCCGGAGGCGCGCTGGCTGGCGCACCGGGCGGCCCGGCAATTCATCGGCAACGGACCCGAGGCGCCTGGCGTGGTTGGCGTGTTCGGCATCGGCCTGTCTCTGCAGGCGGTCGCGAACTACACGCGCGACTACCAGCGTATCCGGCAGGCCATCGATGTGCTCGGCCTGAATCAGGCGCTGCCTTTCGGCAATGATCGGGCGTCGATTCGCGACCTGCAGGCCGGTGGCACGGGCGTCGGTGAGGGCGCCACGCCACCGCCGGTCGGCACGCCTGCCAACCAGGGCGTCTTCGGCGATCTGCAGGCGATGCAACTGCGCATGATGCTCGGCTTCGAGATGGCCGAGCGAGATTACGGCAGCCAGATCACCCAGGAGGCGTTGCTCGGTGTGATTACGTCGATGGCCGACGTCCCCGGGCGCAAGAGTCTGGTGCTGCTCTCGGAGGGCCTGGACCAGGGCCCTGCCCTGCGAGGTCGCCTGCAGGACGTCATCAACGCCGCCAATCGGGCTAACGTCGCCATCTACACGATCGACGCGGCGGGTCTGCGGACCGTCTCGCCGACCAACGACGCGCGCGACATGCTGAATGCCGCGGCCATCCAGGGCACGTCGTTGGCCGGTGTCGAGCGTTTCGAGGCGATGCTGATGTCCACGCCCGCGGCCTCGCTCGGGAGGCTCGCCCGCGACACCGGCGGGGCATACATGGAGAGCACCAACGACCTCGCCCGCATCTTCACGCGCGTCTCCGAGGACATGGCCAATCACTACGTCCTCACGTACGTGTCGACCAACGCGTCGTACGACAGCAGGTACCGTCGCATCAAGGTCCGGGTGACGCGTCCCGGCGTCACTGTCACCGCGCGACATGGCTACTACGCCATCCCCCGGACGAAGGGATTCGTGACCCACGCGTGGGAGGCCCCGGCGGTGTCGGCGCTCGAGGCGTCGCGCCTGCCCAACGCGTTTCCCGTCCTGCTGGAGCGTCTGGTGTTCCCGACATCGGATCCCGACGTCTCCGTGGTCCCGTTGTTCATCCAGGCCGACGCCCGGCACTTCCGGTACGACACCGACAAGGAGCGGTACCGTGCCGAGGCGGTGTTCCTGTTCCGCCTGCGGGATATCAACGGGCAGGTCCTGGCGAAGGCCAGTGATCAGTACGTGCTGGAGGGCCCCATCGACCAGCTGGAGACGTCGCGCGCGCAGGCGATGCTGTTCTATCGACAGGTGTCGCTGCCGCCGGGGGCATACGAGGTCGAGGCCGTGGTGCACGACATGCAGGCCGATCGCGCCAGTGTGCGAGTGGGCAGCCTCGACGTGCCACGGGCGGTCGCCGGGCTGCCGCGCATGGGCAGCCTCTTCGTCGTGCAGCATGCGCAGCGCGGCGTAATCTCGACCGCGCAAGTCCGCAGCCCCCTGCTGGACGACGGCATCCTGCTGTACCCGAACCTGGCGCGCACCGTCACCCTCGGCGACGTCGGCGAGCTCACCTTCGCGTTCTCGCTGGTGCCGACCGGACCCGTCCCGGGCCGTGCGCACGTGCAAGTGCTGCGCGGCATGGAGGTGGTCGGGCAGGCCGACCTGCCGTTGAACCCGGCGGGCCGTGACGGGCGCATCCAGCAGATCGCCTCGCTGCCGGCGACCAGCCTGACTCCGGGCACCTACGAAGTCCGGGTGGCGGTGCAGAGCGGCACCGTCGCCGTGGCCCGCAGCACGCGCGTGACGATCACACCTTAGCCGCCGCGCTGCGCTATCCTCGGCATATCACCATGGTGCTCTATCACCTGCTGTACCTGAGCCGGACTGTGGCAATGTTCGAGCAATTGCGGGCTCACGCGGCCGAAACCGCACGCCGACCCTCCAGTCTGCCCGACCTGGACTGACCTCACCCTCATCGAAGGAGTCCCTGTGCAACCGTCACCGTCTTCGCTGTCCCGTCGATCGATGCTTCACCTGGCGGGCGCCGCCGTCGCCCTCCCGCTGCTGCCGCTGGCCCGTGCAGGCGCGGCGCAGGCGGCGGCACGGACAGCCGCTGCTGCCCCGAAACCGCTCCCGCTGAAGATTGGCGTGGCGTCGTACTCGCTCCGCAAGTTCCCGCGCGACAAGGCGATCGCGGCCCTCAAGGACCTCGGCGTCAAATACGTGACCATCAAGGACGTGCACCTGGCGCGCACGGACACGCCAGAGCAGATTCGCGCGGCGCGCAAGGAGTTCGAGGACGCCGGCATCACGATCATGGGCGGTGGCACGCTCACCTGGAAGACGGCCGACGAGGCCGCCATGCGCAAGGACTTCGAGTACGCGAAGGCGGCGGGCATGCCGCTTGTCGTCTGCTCGCCGGCGCCCGAGACGCTCGACCTCCTCGAGAAGATGGTCAAGGAGTTCGACATCAAGGCCGCCATCCACAATCACGGCACTGAGGACCCCTGGTGGCCCGCGCCGTCGGATGTGCTCGCCAAGATCAGCACGCGTGACCCGCGGATGGGCGTGTGCATGGACATCGGCCACGCGGTCCGGGCGGGCGCTGACGTGGTCAAGGCCGTGAGCGTCGCCGGGCCGCGGCTGCTCGATCTCCACATCAAGGACCTCGCCAACGGTACCGACAAGGACAGTCAGGTGGAGGTTGGCCGGGGCATTCTGCCAGTCGTCGGCGTGTTCAAGGAACTCGTGAAGATGAAGTTCGCCGGCCACGTCTCGCTCGAGTACGAGATCAAGGCGGATGACCCGGTGCCCGGCATGCTCGAGTCTCTCTCGTACATGCGCGGCATCGCCGCGGCCCTGGCCTAACTCCGGCGTCGTATCCGAGGGGGATACGCCATGCACGCCACACTCCGGTCCCGCTCGGCGCTCGCTCTCGGCGCGCTGCTGCTGCTGACGGCC
>JBKJQW010000036.1:0-47336 GCA_046593715.1 Luteitalea sp. | reverse complement strand
AGAAGAAGTTGTTTTTCTTCTTCAGCCAGGAGCACCAGCGGCGCACGAACCCGGGCAACGAACGGCAGGCACGCGTGCCGACCGCGCTCGAACGCCGAGGCGACTTCTCGCAGAGCTTGGATGCCAGCGGCAACCCGTTCCCGTACATCCGGGACAGCACGACCGGCCTGCCGTGCAACGCGGCCAATACCAGCGGCTGCTTCCAGGACGGTGGCGTCATCGGACGCATCCCGGCCACCCGTCTGTATCAGCCCGGACTCGCGATTCTGAACATCTTCCCGCAGGCCAACCTGTCGGGCGCCGGCGCCGGCCTCAACTTCACGAGCCAGAACGCCGACAGCGCGCCACGCCGTGAGGAACTGCTGCGCATGGACTACCAGGTCACCGACAAGTGGCGCGTCACCGGGCGCTACATGAAGACGAAGGAAGAGATCCTGCAGGCCTACGGCACGACGTGGGCAGGCAACGGCAGCGATCAGTTGCCGATGCCGGTGCAGTTCATCCATCCGGGCTCCAACTACATGCTGTCGGCCACCGGCGTCATCACTCCCACGACCTCGCTCGAGGTCAGCTGGGGTCGGGCCCAGAACTCCCTGATCTACGACCTGCAGCTCGACTCGCTCCGCCGCGCCAACTCCGGCACCGCCGGACTCCCGTACCTCTTTCCCGACGCGGTCCAGGGCGACTACGTGCCCGACTTCCAGTTCCGCGGCGGCCGCACCGCCAACGCCGGCCAGTACCAGACCGACCGCGGGCCATTCACCAACGAGAACGTCACCCACGACGTGCTGGCCAACATCACCAAGCTGTTCGGGTCGCACAACACCAAGGCCGGCCTGTACTACCAGAACAGCTACAAGCCGCAGAGCATCTTCGCGAGCTTCAACGGCCGCATCAACTTCGCGGACGACGCCAACAACCCGTTTGACTCCGGGTACGGCTACGCCAACGCTGCGCTGGGCGTGTTCAACACCTACACGCAGGCCAACAAGTTCGCGATTCCCGAGTGGCGCTACACGAACCTGGAGTTCTACCTGCAGGACAACTGGCGCGCGGCCAAGAAGCTGACACTCGACTACGGTGTGCGCTTCTACTACCTGACACCGCAGTGGGATCACACGGAGCAGGCGTCCAACTTCCTGCCAGACAAGTTCAGCGCGTCTGGCGCCGCCAGGCTCTTCACGCCCGTCTGCATCGGCGCCTCGCCATGCTCGGGCGCGAACCGCCGCGGCATCGACCCGCGCCTGCTCGCGGCCGGCCAGACGCCGTCGCTGGCCAACACCGTGGAGGGCCGGTTCATCGGGCGCCTGACGCCTGGGTCCGATCGCTTCAATGGCGCGTTCCAGGCGGGCCAGGGGATCAACCCGGAATTGCAGGACGGCAGCGCGTTCGTTGTCTCGCCCCGCGTCGGCTTCGTGTACGACTTCACCGGTGAAGCGAACACGATTCTCCGCGGCGGCTGGGGCATCTTCTACGACCGGCCGCAGGGCAACATGGTCTTCGACATGATCGCCAACGCGCCGGGTGTGCTGAACTCCACGGTGCAATGGGGCACCCTTCAGGGCCTCACCTCCGGCACGGGCGATCCGAACCCGGTCCTTGGCCTGAACCCGACCGTGTACGACTTCGAGCCGCCGCGGACGACGCAGTGGAATCTCGGCATCCAGCGCAAGCTGTTCCGCACCTTCATGTTCGACCTGGCCTACGTCGGCTCGAAGTCGGAAAACCTGCTCCGCCAGTCGCAGATCAACGCCCTGCCGTTCGGCGCGACGTTCGCGCCGCAAAACCAGGATCCAACTCGCGTCGGCACGAGCACGGTGCCAGGCGCCACTGCCCTGCCCAACGATCTGCTGCGTCCGTACCCGGGCTACGGCGGCATCCGCATGTGGGATTACAGCGGGTACTCGAACTACCACTCGCTGCAGACCGGCATCAACCGCCGTTACGACAACGGGTTCATGTTCTCGTTCTTCTACGTGTGGTCCAAGGCGCTGGGCATCAGCAACGACGACTTCTCCGCCGGCGTGCCCAACCAGACCGACGAGCAGATCCGTCGCCTCGACTATTCCTACATGGGCACTGACCGTCCACACAACTTCGTGATGAACTTCGTCTACCAGACGCCCGAAGTCACGCAGAACTGGTCGGGCCTGCTGATCAACAACTGGCAGGTCTCGGGCGTGTACCGCTGGACCAGCGGCCGCCCGTACGGAGTGGGCTACAACATCCCGGGCATCGGATCCATCAACCTGACGGGCACCGACACGCCCGGCGCGCGCATCGTCCTGACCTGCGATCCGGGCACAGGGTCCGGCGGCGATCCCTACAAGCAGTTCAACACGTCCTGCTTCGCGCCACCCCAGCCGGGCAGCGACGGCGCCGAGTCGGCGCGCTTTTTCCTGAACGCGCCGCCCATCAACAACCTCGACATGTCGCTCTCGAAGACGTTCGCGCTGCCCAAGAACATGCGCTTCGAATTCCGCCTGGACATGTTCAACGCCCTCAACCACACGCAGTTCACCGGCGTGAACGCGACGGCGAACTTCGCGAGCCTGACCGACAGGACGATCACCAACCTGCCGTACGATGCCTCCGGCGCGCTGGTGCGTCCCAACGGCTTCGGCGCCATCAACGGTGTGGCGGCCCCGCGCACGCTGCAGCTGGTCACGCGCTTCACGTTCTAGGAGCGGCGGTCGGGAGACGGCAGTGGGCAGTGGGCAGTCGACCATCGGCCATCGGAGAGCCAAGGGCCCCTGAAGCACCGCTTCCGGGGCCCTTGGCCTGTGCGCTCGCTCCAGCCACCAGCGCTGAGTGCACCGCGGCAGCGGCGGCGCCTTGCTTTCGCCGCGCGGGGACCATACCGTACGGACTGACGACCAACAGTCATGTTTTCGAGGCGGAAGTGTCCCGTGGCTCTCAGGCAGTGACGCGCATGCATCGTGCGGCATCCGTGCTCCTCGCAGTGATGATCGGCTCGGCGCACGCACTCGCGCAGCCGCCACAGCCGCTGTCCGACGCGCCGCCGCTGCCCCGCATTGCGGCAGAGACATTCCCCGAGCCGTCCAGGGACGCTATCACCGAGGCCCTGCGCGCTGCCCGCGCACGGCCGGGAGACGAGAGCGTCGTCGGTGCGCTGGGCATGCTGCTGCAGGCATGGGAGCAATGGGACGGGGCCGCCGAGGCCTATCGTCGCGCCCAGGCACTGGCACCAGACAAGGCGGACTGGTGGTATCTCGGCGGCCTCACCGACACGGCCCGCGCCATGCCCGACAGTGCGGCGCGACAGTTCGCCCGCGCCTCGGCCCTCGCGCCCGATCACGCGGCGCTCGTGTCGGGGCGCCTTGCCGATGCCCGGCTCGCCGCAGGCGCCGACGATGAGGCCGAGGCCCTCTACCGCACGCTGCTCGTCGAGCCCGCCCACGCCGCGGCCGCCTGGTATGGGATCGGTCGCCTTGCGCTGCGACGTGGTGACGAGACGTCGGCGCGCACCGCCTTGCAGAAAGCCACGGCGCTGCACCCAGAATTCGGCGCCGCCCACTACGCGTTGGCGCAGGCGCACCGGCGCGCCGGCGACACCGAGGCCGCCGCGGTGGCGCTCGCCCTGCAGCAGCGGTGCCCAGCCTGCGGACCGTGGCCCGACGACCCATGGCAGGCACGCATCGCCGGGCTGCGCGACGATGCGTTCGCCCGGCTGACACGAGGTATCGCCGCAGCCTCGGCGAACACGACCGCCGTGTCGCCTGACGCGATCCGGCTGCACGAAGCCGCGGTCGATCAACCGGAGACACGGGGACAGGCACACCTCAACCTCATCGAACTCTACGGGCGCGCCGGCGACACCGCCCGCGCCAAGCAGCACTATCTCGCCGCGCTGGACCAGGCCGGCTTTGCCACAGACGCGGACCGCACGTACGCGGCCGTCCTGCTCGAGCAGCAGCAGGTGGACGAGGCACTTGCGCTGTTCATACGGGCCACGACGCGAGCGCCGCGTGACGCCGTGGCCTGGCAGGGCCGCGGCCTGGCGCTCGAACGGCTCGGCCGCGTCGCCGAGGCCGCCGAAGCGTACGGCACCGCGCTGCAGCTGGGGCCCGACGACCACCAGTCGCGTTTCGCCCTGGCGCGGCTCTCCATGCGCGCCGGACTCGTGGATCAGGCCATCGCGTACCTCGAGGAACTTCGCACGCTCCGTCATGCAGAGACACCGAGGTACCTGTTCGCGCTGTCGACCGCATATCTGCGCCGCGGCCGCCACGACGATGCGCTGCGCACGGCCACCGACGCCCTGACGCTGGCACGCCAGCTGGGAGACCACAGGATGGCCACCTTCATCGACACCGAGATGCGCAAGCTGGGGCCGCCACCATGACGTCGCGGTGGCGTACCGCCAGCGCCGGTCGGGCGGCGAGCGTGCTGGCCGTGATGATGGGAGTCTGGCTGGTTGCCGGCGCCTCCGGGCGACCGCAGGCGATGCAGGCGGTGAATGGCCCGTGGTTCGAGGACATCACCACCGCCGTGGGCCTGGACGTCACCCGTCGCAACGGCGCGCGAGGCGAGTTCCGTATCGAGGAGATCATCGGCGCCGGCGTCGGCCTGGTGGACCTGGACAACGACGGCGACCTCGACGTGATGGTGCTGCAAGGCGGGCCGGCGGCCGCAGGTTCCGCAGGCCCGCCGGAGCCGATAGCGCGCGTGTTCCGCAACGATCTCCGGGTCGCGGCCGACGGGTCGCGGAGGCTGCGGTTCGTGGACGTGTCTGCCCGGGCGGGCATTCGCGCGCACGGCACCGGCATGGGCGTGGCCGCTGGCGACTTCGATGGCGACGGCTTCATGGATCTGTACCTGACGGCGTTGGGATCCAATGCGCTCTACCGCAACCGTGGCGATGGCTCCTTCGAGGACGTCACCGCGCACGCCGGCGTGGACGACCCGCGCTGGAGCACGAGCGCGGCGTTCGCGGATCTTGATGGTGATGGTCACCTCGACCTGTTCCTCACCAATTACGTGGACACATCGGCCTCGTCAGGCAGGCCCTGCTTCGAGCCAGCCGGGGCGCGCGACTACTGTCCGCCGACGAGATATCGGCCGGTGCCGAGCCGCCTGTTCCGCAATCGCGGCGACGGCAAGTTCGAGGACGTGTCCGAAGCGGCCGGCATCCTGCGAGCCTTTGGCAATGGCCTCGGCGTGGCCATCGGCGATTACGACCTCGACGGGCGGCCCGATGTATTCGTGGCCAACGACGGGACGCCGAACCAGTTGTGGCGCAACCAGGGCGGGATGCGATTGCAGGACCTGGGCCCGCTGTCTGGCGTGGCCTTCAATGCCCTCGGGCGACCGGAGGGCAGCATGGGGATTGCCGCGGGCGACCCCGACGCGGACGGCGATGAGGACCTCGTGGTGACCAACATCGCCGGCGAGACGTTCGCGCTGTACGCCAACGACGGGCGCGGCGGCTTCGAGGACCTCCGGGCCGAGATGGGACTCGCACGGTCCACGGCGGCGATGACGGGCTTCGGGGTGGCATGGCTGGATGCCGACAACGACGGCACAGTCGATCTGCTGGCCGTCAACGGCGGCGTGACCATGGTGCCGGAGCTGCGTGGTCAGGCCGTGCCGTATCGCCAACGCAACCAGCTGTTCAGGGGCGTGCTGAGCGGTCGATCACCCGCGCCGGAGGGCGGCGCTCGTCCTGGCCGGTTCCGCTTCGAGGAAGTGCTCGGTGCGCCGGCAGGTCCGGCATTGGCGCCGCTCGGTGTCGGCCGCGGTCTAGCCGTCGGCGACCTCGACAACGACGGGTTCCCCGATGCCGTGACCACTGACAACAATGGTCCCGCCCGCGTGCTTCGCAACACGGCGCGCACAGGCCATGGCTGGGTGGGTCTGGAGTTGCGACAGCCCGGGCCCAACCGCTACGCCATCGGCGCCACGGTCGT
Source organism: Luteitalea sp. (assembly GCA_046593715.1). Taxonomy (GTDB): domain Bacteria; phylum Acidobacteriota; class Vicinamibacteria; order Vicinamibacterales; family Vicinamibacteraceae; genus Luteitalea. The sequence continues at coordinate 41,406 of JBKJQW010000036.1, read as the reverse complement.
GTTCGAGGACGGCCCTGCGGCGGGCAGGCTCACTCGCGTGCGCACCGACGGCAGTTACCTCTCGTCGTCGGACCCGCGGGTGCTCGTCGGGCTCGGCGACCACCGCGGCGCCGTGACGGCGCGCATCACCTGGCCCGACGGCGTCTCGCAGCGGGTGAGGCTCATGCCGGGGCGGTACACGCGGGTGGCAAGGGCCAGGTAGACCTGCCCCGACTGGGTGTGCCGGGCCATTCCGGTACGGGGGCTGGAAACAGCAATCGCCGGAATCGATGGCTCGATCCGGCGATTGCCAGTGGCTCACGCCCGCAGTGACCTGCGGGCGCTACCTGTAGTCAGACGTCTCTCAGAACTGGAAGCGCAATCCGAGCTGCACGGTCCGCGGCGCGTCCACGCTGAAGATCTGAAGGAAATTCGGGCTGTTACGGTCCGTGTTGGGGTTGCCCCAACGCGAGTGGTTCAGCACGTTGGACGCTTGCGCACGCAGCTCCACGCGGTAACGGCCGATGGGGATGTTACGGAACGCCGAGAAGTCCAGGTTCCACACGGCCGGTCCGCGGAACGCGTTACGTCCGGAGTTGCCCCACTCGAGGCCGGTCGGCTGCGAGAAGACCGACGGGTCGAAGAACTTCTCGTCGGGTCCCGGATTGCCGAGGCGTTTTGCATCGCCGCTCTGGTTGATGCTGACAAACCCGGCGCCAGGCGCGAGCAGCGTCGGGTTGTTGCCGCCGATGGAGAACGGCGTGCCCGAGAAGGCCGAGAAGATGCCGTTGACCTGCCAGTCCTTGAGCACCCAGCCCACCGGGTTGGTGCTCTCCTTGAAGAACGGCAGTTCGTAGACGGCGGCCATCTGCAGCACGTGGGTGCGGTCATACCCGGCGCGCGCGTAGTTGCGGTGCCGCTGGTCGGGGATGTTCCAGCTCAGGCCTGTCCAGCCGTCGTCGTCGGTCTCGTTCATGGCCTTGCTCCAGGTGTAGGCACCTTTGATGAGCAGGCCATTCTTGAAGGGCCGGTTGAGCGTGGTCTGGAGGGAGTGGTACTTGCTGCTTGTCCAGCCGCCCCAGTCCAGGATGTTGGAGTTGCCGGCCTGCGCGAAGTACTGACGGCCGGCGTTGCCGGTCCCGGGTGCCGCGTAATTCAGGTTGTAGTCGGCATAGCCGCCGTTGTTGCGCGTGCCGACGTAGGCCACCGAGCCGACGAGTTGGAGCGGCAGGCGGCGCTCCAGGGTCAGGTTCCACTGATGCAGGTCGGCGCGGTCGACGTTGTTGGGGTTGGGCGTGCGCATGTCGACGCCACGCGGCAGCCGGACGCGGCCCGAGCTCAGGTCAGGGACGTTGATGGCGGGAATGCCCTGCTCGAGCGTGCTGATGTAGTTGAAACCGGCCGCCGAGTCGCTGAACGCGATCGTCGCCGGGTAGAAGCCGCGAAGCGGACGGGACCATGGCATCGGGTTGTAGGTGATCCCGTAGCCGGCACGGAGCACCGTGCTGTCGTCGATGCGGTAGGCCGCTCCCAGCCGGGGCGCGACATACACGCTGCGCGGCTTCAGGTCGACGTCCTCCGGGACACCGCCGCGGCCGCCAATCAGTACTTCGAACGTGCTGAAGTCGAGGCGCTCGATGCCGCGATCGGCCCGTTTCATGACCGGGTACAGCTCGAACCTGAGGCCGCCGTTGACGGTCAGCTTGTCGTTGACCTGCCACCGATCGCGCACGTAGAACCCGTGCTGCAACTCGCGGGTGGTCATCTCCTCGGCCTGCACGCTCTTGCCGTAGGCGCTCGGCAGGCCGAGCATGAAGGTGGCGTAGCCGTTGAACCCCTGGACAGGCTGGTAGCCGGGTTGGCCGGTCACGTTGCCGCCGAAGTCGAACCTGCCGCGCGGACCCGAGCCAATCTCGGGCTGCCAGTGGTTCATCTCGAGACGATTGGCGTCGTAGCCGAAGCGCAGCTCGTGGCGGCCGGCGACCTTGGTCAACGCCTGGGAGAACGAGTACACCGACGTGGTGTAGAAGTACGGATTCCAGGACGAGACGTTGCCCAGTGTGCTGAACCCGTTGGCAATGATGGGCATGCCGCTCTGGCGGATGTCCGGGCCGTTGGTGCCGGGGATGCCCCAGACCTCGAGGCCATAGTTCTTCCCGTAGTCGGGCGACAAGCCACTCTGCTCGTTGAAGGTCACGCCGAAGTTGCCGTCCAGGATGAGCGTGGGCGACAGCGTCCAGGTGTGGCCGATGACCGGCGCGTGGTTGACCGTCGGCGCGGGCGCCCGCTCGGCAAAGCCAAGCTGGAAGCGGTCCTGCACGTCGGCCGTGAGGTAGGAGTACTTGGCCCAGATCTGGTGCGCGCTCGAGCGGTTGAACGTCACCTTCGCATCGTAGTTGTCGCGGTTGAACACGGGCTGCCGCTCGATGACGTAGTCGTCGGCCAGACCGTTGCGGTTGATGTCGGCCGTCGCGTTGGGCAGCGGATAGACTTCGTTGATGCGCCCAGCGATGGCGCTGAGGCGGTTGGCCGGAATGATCGCGTTGGCAAAGGCCTCACGGCCGGAACCGTTGGCGGCGCCGGTCAGCGGGTCGTAGATGCGGAAGTTCGGATACGCGGCCAGCACCTCACTGAAGTCCCCGCGCCGCATCGCGGCCGTCGGCACCGTGAACGTGTCCTGAAGGCCGCGCTCCTCATTGAAGCGCTCCCACGACCCGAAGTAGAACAGGCGATTCTTGAGCACCGGCCCACCCACCGTGCCGCCGTAGATGGACTGCGTGCCCTTGGGCTTGGCCAGCTTGTTGGCGTTGTTGAAGAACGTGTTGGCGTTCCACGCCGCGTCGTTGCGGAAGAAGAAGGCCGAGCCCTTCAGCGTGTTGGTGCCCGACTTGGTGACGACGCCGATCGCCGCACCACCGGCCATGCCGGTGTCGGCATCGAAGTTGTTGGTGACGATGTTGACCGATTCGATCGTCTCGGCCGAGGCCACCATGCCCGCGTGATGCGGCAGCCAGATGTTGATGCTGGCCGCGCCGTCGATACGCGTGCTGTTGTTGTTGCGGTTGACGCCGTTGACGTTGACGCTCAGCGAGCGCTGCGGTGTCGAGCCCGTCGAGTTCTGGAACGTGCCCGGCGTCGCGCCCGGCACCAGGTTGATCAGCGCCTGGTAGTTCCGGTACTGGTTCAGCGGCAGGTCGGTGATTTCCTTCGGCTTCAGCTCCACGCTCACGTCGGCCTTGTCGGTCTTGAGCAGGGCGGCCTCGGAGGTCACCGTGATCGACTCGCTCAGGTCACCGATCTGCAGAGGAGCGTTGACGCGGGCGATGCTGCCGGCGGTCAACGGAATGCCGGTTTGTGTAAAGGTCTTGAAGCCCTGCAGGGCGGCGCTGAGCTTGTACGAACCCGGCAGGACGTTCCGGATCGTGTACAGACCCTGGCCGTCAGTGACAGTGTCGAGCGTCAGGCCCGTGCCCTCGTTGGTGGCCGTGATGGTCACCCCGGGGATGGTCGCCCCTGAGTTGTCGGTCACTACTCCGGTGAGGCTGCCGTACAGGGCCTGGGCGCTGGCAATCGCTGGCAACGCCAGGGATGCGCAGGCCATGAGGGCCAGGATGAAAACGCAATGTAAGGGTCGGAACTGCTTCACAAATGCCTCCACGGCAGGGAGTTGGCCAGGAAATCGTTCGCGAGCCCAGGGGGGACACCTGCTTACGGAATTCAGCTGGAAGGCTCGAGTACGCTGGCGTTCACTCTTCTCCAGATGGGCATAGCATGAAGCCGATTTCGCGAGAGTCAACAACAGTTTTGCTAATGACAAGTGCGATGAGCCGGAGATCCGTGATGCGTGTGATGAAAATGGTCCTGTGCGGGTGGGTGGCGGTGGCGACGATCGGCGTGGGAGCGGCCGACCAGGATGCCGCCAGCCGTGCCGCCAGAAACGGCCGGCAAGCAACCCGGGCGCTGGTGGTGAGCAACCGGGTCATGCACGCCTGGCTGGCGCGCCAGGACGCCACAACTGGGCTCTTGCCCCACCGTGGGACATTCAATGGCAGTCAGCCCGACCCCAGCTGGGTCGTCGCCAACACGGCAGCTGATCTCTATCCGTTCATGGTGATGGCCGCACGCCTCACCGAGCCGGCCGTGTACCACGGCGCGATGCTCGACATCCTCCGCCAGGAGACCCTGCTCACGACCCGCGTCGGCCGCCTGTCCGACGACGTGCAGCGCAATGGCACGTTCGTGCGTGCCGCGCCGGACCTGGACGCCATCATCTTCGGGTCGAGCGAGTACATGAAGGACGGGCTCATCCCGCTCACCGAGCTGTTTGGCGACACCCCGTGGTACCACCGCATGCGCGGCATCGCCACCGACCTCGTCGCCAATGCCCCCTACGCGACCAGTCGAGGGACCCTGCCGGCCCAGACCACCGAGGTCAACGGCAACATGCTGCAGGTGCTGAGCCGCCTCTACTTCAAGACCGGTGACGCCACCTACCTGACGCAGGTGCTGGCGATTGCGGACTTCTATTTCCTCGACATGCTGCCGACGACCAACTATCTCCCCGCCGACCGCTGGGACGTGGCCACGCGCACGCCCCTGACCACGCGGTTCGTGCTCTCGGACCACGGCAACGAGATCGTCGGCGGTCTCTCGGAGGCATTCGTGCTCGCCACCCACGTCCGCCCCGACAAGGCGGCACAGTACCGTCCGGCGTTCGTCAAGATGATCGATCGGCTGCTCGACGTCGGTCGGACTCCCGACGGGGTCTGGCACCACGACATCGACATCGTCACCGGCCAGCCGCTCACCGACCGTCACGCGCACTGCTGGGGCTACATGTTCAACGCGGTCTACACCGCGTGGATGACCACCGGCGAGCCGCGCTTCCGCGACGCCGTGCAACGCGCGCTGGCCACGGTGACCCGCACTCCCACCTACCTGTTCGACGAGACGCCTCCCGTGGCCTGGTGGAGTGCCAATTCCTACTCCGACGCCATCGAGTCGGCCATCGTCCTCATGAACCGGATCCCCACCCCGGGCCTGCCCGACCAGATCGATGCCGCCACCAGCAAGATGCTCGACGTGGTCCGTCCCGACGGCATCGTCGAGGACTGGCACGGCGACGGCAACACGATCCGCACGGGCCTGATGTACGTCATGTGGAAGACGCAGGGGGCGCGCCTCGAGCCCTGGACGCGGCAGGTGCACGTCGGCGCCGAGCGCGATGGCACGTCGGTGCTGCTCAGCGTGGCTGCCGAACAGGCCTGGACCGGCCATCTCCGGCTCGACCACCCGCGGCATCGCGACCACCTGCACCTCCCGATCAACTACCCGCGACTCAACGAATGGCCCGAGTGGTTCACCGTGGACCACGACCGCCGCTACGAGGTCCGGATCGATGGCGCCGACCCGGTGCAGCGGCTCGGCGCTGAACTGGTGCAGGGCCTGCCACTCTCGCTGCGCCCGGGACAGACGGTGCAGATCCGCATTGCCGATGGCGGGGGGCCGCCATACGGGAAGTGAACGCTGAATTCAAAATTCAGAATGAAGAATGAAGAATGAAGATTGCGCGACGAGCGCGAGGCCGTTCACGCTCGAGTCGCGATGATGAGCGGCGCCATGGTATGAACGATGGAGGGACGCGCTGGGCCACCCGGTCGAGTTGGCGATCCCGTCGAGGAGTGTTGACGTGCTGACCTGGCAGGTGGTGATGCAACGAGCCGACGAGGGCAACCTGGCAGCGCCGCGGCGCCTCCAACGGACCGAGCAGGAGTGGCGGGCCCGCCTCAGCCCCGAGCAGTACCACGTCACCCGGCAACACGGCACCGAGGGGGCGTTCAGCTCCGAGATGTGCAGCCGCTTCGAGCCTGGCCGCTACGCGTGCCTCTGCTGCGGCGCGCTGCTCTTCGACGGCTCGTCCAAGTTCGAATCCGGTACCGGGTGGCCGTCGTTCACGCAACCGGTCGCGCCCGACGCGATTGCCTACACGGCCGACCGCAGCTACGGGATGGTGCGCGTCGAGACCACGTGCAGCGTCTGCGACGCGCATCTGGGCCATGTCTTCCCGGACGGCCCGGCCCCGAGCGGCCTGCGCTATTGCATGAACGCGGTGGCGCTCGAGAAGCTGACCGACGACGAGCAGCCGCGGGCTGAAGGCATCTGACGAGCGCGGTGGTCCCCAGCTAGCGGGCGGGCGGCTCGGCGCCCCAGCGATAGAGGGCCACCACTGCCGTCACGTTGTCGCGTCCGCCCGCGGCCAGGGCCCGATCGACGAGTGCATGGCAGGCCTGTTCGGCGGTGTCGGCCCCGATCAACAGCATCCGGATCGCTGCCTCGTCCACCAGGTCGCTCAGGCCGTCGCTGCACAGCATCACGCGATCGCCGTCTTCCAGCGGGATGTGCTGGACGTCTACGCGGACGCTCTCGTTCACGCCACCAACGGCATTGACCAGCACATGACGGGAGGCCGAGCGCTCGGCGGCCTCCCGAGTCATGCGGCCGCTGTCCACAAGCATCTGCACGTAGGTGTGATCCCGCGTCAGACGCGTCAGCGTGCCCTGTCGCAGGAGGTAGGCGCGTGAGTCGCCGACGTGGGCCAGCTGCAGCATGCGGCCGAGGTTGCGCGCCGCGGTGACCGTGCTCCCCATCCCCTGCAACTCTGGTTCGCGGCGGCCCTCGGCCATCAGCGCCTCATGCGCGCTGGTGATGCGGGCCTCGGAACGCTCGGTGGCCTGTTCGACGGTGGCCGGGTCGAGGCGGACGATCCAGTCCGGCAATGCCAGGGCCACGCGCACCAGCTCGCGAATCGTCAAGCGGCTGGCCAGCTCGCCAGCGGCGTGTCCGCCCATGCCGTCGGCGACAATCAGGGCATAGCCGGCCTCATCGGCGCGGGCTGGCACCTCGCCGGCCGGCAGGCTCGTCCCGACCGTCTCGAAGTACCGGCCGATCCGCGCGATCAGGAAGTGGTCTTCGTTTGACGCACGCACGTGGCCCGTGTCGGACAGGCCGAAGGCCTCGACCGTGACCGGCGCGTCAAACGCCAGATCGTGCGTGTCGGTGAGGGCCGCCGACGCATCGGGCTGTTGCTGGGGACCGCTGGTCATCGGCGCCTGCCTGTGAGGGAACGACATCCATGATACGCCCCGCCACCGCGATCGCGTCGCACGGACCACGATCGGCCATCACACCTCCACCGCGCGCCACGCCCGGGCACGTCGGGGACGTGCCCCTACCACCCTGATCGCGTCATGCGGGGGGGATTGGACGTCTGGTCGATGGCGCCGCGGCGGTAGGGGCAGCTCCCCGAGCTGCCCACCTCTCGACGCCGGCCGACCAGGCCGGCGGCCATGACACCTACCGCGCGCCGGCGCCCGGGCACGTCGGGGACGTGCCCCTACCACCGCGATCACGTCACGGGGCACATCGGGCGCCCGGCACCACCGCGATCGCGTCGCACGGACCACGACGGGCCGCCACGGCGGTAGGGGCAGCTCCCCGAGCTGCCCACCCCGCGACGCCGGCCGGCCAGGCTGCCGGCCATAACACCCACCGCGCGTGGCGCCCGGGCACGTCGGGGACGTGCCCCTACCACCGCGATCATGGAACGCACATCGACGGGGCCGCGTGTCCATGTGCCTCTACCACGCCGACCAGAAGTAGGGCCACGCGTCTGGCATGGTCACCAGACCGGCGCGCACGGCATTCATGCGCAGGTACTCCCTCTTGGCCTCGACATGCTCGTCGTGACGAAGGCGGTGCTCGAAGAAATCTCGTTGCCAGGTCACGCGATGCTTACGCGCCGTGAAGCGCTTCCACCCTGCCACCATGCGACCGATGCGCGTACCAGGCGGCATGAGCGCCAGGACGTGCAAGTGGTCGGGCATCGCGACTGCCGCAATGAACTGCCACTCTGCCCGCTCGTCGTGAAGGCGCAAGCACTGGCGCAGGTCGGCAAACACCTCGGGCTTGGACAGCTGATTGCGATGCCGCGTGCGGCAGCAAACCGTCAGGAGGTACACCGCGTCTTCAGCGACCCAGGGAAGCCACGCGTGCGGCAGGGTTTTCCGGCGGCCGAACACTTCGACAGCGTGGCGATCGGCCATGCTTCGGCACCAAGCAGGCCGCGTGCCACGCCGATGCCGGGCCAGTCGTGGCGCCCCGCGAAAGGTATGGCAACTCTTGCCAGCTGCAACGAGGGGATGCCATTGCACGGCCGCAAACCACGCCCCGGCGCCCGGGCACGTCGGGGACGTGCCCCTACCATCCCGATCGCGTAACGCGGGGGATTGGACGTCTGGTCGATGCCGCCCCGGCGGTAGGGGCAGCTCCCCGAGCTGCCCACCCTTGGACGCCGGCCGACCAGGCCGGCGGCCATCACATCGCCACCGCGCACCGCGCCCGGGCACGTCGGGGACGTGCCCCTACCATCCCGATCGCGTAACGCGGGGGATTGGACGTCTGGTCGATGCCGCCACGGCGGTAGGGGCCGCTCCCCGAGCTGCCCACCCTTGGACGCCGGCCGGCCAGGCCGGCGGCCATCACATCGCCACCGCGCGTGGCGCCCGGGCACGTCGGGGACGTGCCCCTACCATCGCGATCGACATGGGCCAACGGAATCGGACGCCCCGGCGGTCGGCCGCCACGGCGGTAGGGGCAGCTCCCCGAGCTGCCCACCTCTCGACGCCGGCCGACCAGGCCGGCGGCCATCACACCTCCATCGCGCGCCACGCCCGGGCACGTCGGAGACGCGCCCCTACCACCCGATCGCGTCACGGGGCCGGCGTAGGCGGGTCGATCGTGGCCGGATGGATGTCGGCGGGAATGAACTGGCGGTCCACCAGGTCCTTCACGTCGAGGCGACGGTCCAGGATGCCGGCCGCCACACCCATGTCGGCAATCTGCTGCATCTCGGCATCGAGCGGCGTGAGCATCCGGTAGCTGACGCGATCGGATGGATGGGTCAGCACGTAGCGCACCAGTGCCTCGTCCTGCCGGAAGTATGGCGAGACGAGCGCGGCAGCCTCCACCCGATGTTGCTCGGCCCATTCGCCGCTCTCGGCAATGCCGCGCACCAGGTCGGCGACGACCTTCGGACGCTCTGCAATGAGCTTCTCGGTGACCACCAGCACGCAGGAGATGAAGCGCGGCCAGATGTCCTTGGCGTGATACAGCACCCGCCCCGACCCGTCCAGTTCCGCGCGAGCGGCATGCGGCTCCCCGACAAAGTAGGCGTCGATCGCCTTGCTCGCCAGCGCCCCCGGCATGTCGGGCGGCGGCATCTCGACAAAGCGCATCGCCGCGGGGTCCACGCCCTCGTCCTGCATCAGTTTCCTGATGACCAGATTCTGGTTGCTGTACTTGCTCGGGATGGCAAACGTCCGGCCGGCGAGGTCCCGCAAGGACGAGGCCGGCAGGTCTTTGCGCACGATGACCGTCGAGCCGTCGCGGTGCCCCAGATACACGATCTTCACCCGCACACCCTGCTCGCGCAGCTTCATGGCCAGCGGCGCAATCATGAAGGTGGCGTCCAGCCGGCCGCTCTTCAGCGTCTCGACCATTGTCGGGAAATCGGTGAACCGCTGCGACTCGAACCGTGTGGACGCACTGGTCCGGGTGGCGTAGTCGGTCACCGGACACGTCAGATGACAAGTCACGGGCAGGAAGCCCACGGCCAGCACCTCTGGTGCCTGCGTCGACGTCGATGTCGCGGGCGCGGCGCCTCGGGACCAGGGCCGCAGGCGCAGCGCCCCCAGCGCGAGCACGACGAGCAGAGCACCCAGGGTCCAGCGGACAAACGGAGAACGCAGCATCAGACACTCCCGCCCAGGAGACACCGCTCCGGGCATGACGTCAGCCAGGCGCTGAGACGGCCGCTGGCTGTTCCTGCTCCAGCCCCAATGCGGTCAGGATGCGATGGACCGCCTGAACGACCGCCGGGTGCGTGAGATCGCGAGGGCGGCTGGCCGCGATCTTCACCTCGTCGCACACACGCGCCGGGCGCTCGCTCAGGACCAGTACCCGGTCGGCCAGTTGTGCCGCCTCCTCGATGTCGTGGGTCACCAGCACCACGGTACGCGGCTGCTCCTGCAGCAACCGCGCGAGTTCTCCGCGCAGCCGCAGCCGCGTGAGGTAGTCGAGTGAGGAGAAGGGCTCGTCCATCAACAGCAGGTCGGTCTCGCCGGCCAGCGCGCGGACCAGTTCGACGCGCTGGCGCATCCCGCCCGACAGTTGATGCGGGTAGTGCTGCACGAACGGCAGCAGGTCCACCAGCCCCAGCCAGTGCGACACCCGGCCGGTCCGCTCCTCGTCTGCCAGATGCTGCAATCCCAGCCTCACGTTCTCGCCCACCGTGAGCCAGGGAAACAACCCGTCGTGCTGGAACACCGTACGCGATCGTCCGCTGCGCCGGACGACCCCGCGCGACGGCGTCAGCCACCCCGAGCAGAGGTTCAGGATCGTCGTCTTGCCACAGCCGGACGGTCCCACAACCGCAACGAACTCTCCCGGCTGGATTGCCAGGTCCATGGGGTGCAGCACCGGCACCTCGCCGAAGGCATGCGCCACGCCATCCAGGTGCAGCACCAGCGGCGGCGTCATCGCTCGTAGCCCCACCGCACGCTCGGGATGCGGGTCATCTGCACCAGCAGCCGATCGATGCCCACGCCGAGCAGGCCAATCACCACCATGACCGCCGCCAGCAAATCGATCCGGAGGCCATTGCGGGCGTCCCACACGGCGAACCCGAGGCCATCGCTGCCCGCAATCATCTCGGCCGCCACCACCACGAGCCAGGCCAGGCCCGCCGTCACGCGCAGCGTCGTGATGACCTGCGGCGCAATGGCCGGCAGCGTGACGTCGCTGAGCAGGCGAGGCCCCTGGATGCCGAGATCGCGAGCCACCCGGAAGTAGACGCTCGGGATGCTGGCCACGGCGGCCGCCGTGGACAGGATCACGGGAAACACGGCGGCCATGAAGATCAGGAAGATGGCCGGCGGATCGCCGATGCCGAGCCAGAGGATGGCAAACGGGATCCAGGCCAGGGGCGACAGGTTGCGGAAGAAGTTGACCAGCGGCAGCAGCGCCGCGCGGGCGACCGTCGAGTGCCCGAGCAACAGGCCGGCCGGAATGCCGAGCGCCGTCGCCAGCAGAAAGCCCGCGCCGACGCGAAAGAGCGAGGCCACCGCATCCTGCAGCAGACGACCGCTGATGGCCTCGGTGATCAGCCCGCGCGCCACGGCGCCAGGGGTGGGAAAAAGCGCCGGCGGAAACAGCTGCAGGGCGGACACGGCGGCCCAGGCCGCCACGATGAGGGCGGGGCCGACCAGGGCAAGCAACGGAATAGAGGGGCGGGGCTCGTGCACGATGCTGGAGCCGGGAGTATGGCACGTGGCCTGACGCCCGCCGATAGCGCGCACATGCCCTTGCGCTAGTGCTTTCGCATGAGCCGCGGCGACCGCGAAGCAACAGTAGAATTGTGCAATGCGCCGTTACGTCGAACGGGTCGTCGATCTTCTGGACCCGACCCTGAACGTGCTCCACGACCTGACCGACGATGAGGCCCGGGCCCGTGTGCTCTCGGGCGACCCGTCGGCGGTCCGTGGCATCGATGGTTCCTTCGCCCTCGTGGCCAGGGACGGGATCACCATCCGCATGGCACGTTCGCTGGATCGGCCGATGCGGTACTTCCTCGCCAAGCGCGCCGAGGGCCCGGCCCTGTTCATTGCCGACCGCATGGACACGCTGCGCTCGGCCCTGGCAGCCGAGGGTCTGGACGGCCAGTTCCACTCGAGTTACACGCGGATGGTGCCGGCGCATCACGTCGTCGAACTACGGCTGGTCGGCTGCCCCGATCCGGACCCCACGTACACGCGATTTTTCACGCCCGAGCGGGATGCACTCCCGCCCGACCTCGATGTCATCGGACAGCGCTACATCGCGGCACTGGCGCACGAGGTGAACCGCTGGCTGCAGCATGTGGAGCGCACATCGCAGGGCCAGGCGCCGATCGGCGTCTGCTTCTCCGGCGGTATCGACAGCGGCGCCGTCTTCCTCGTGGTCTACGACACGATGCGCCGACTGGGCATGTCGCCGTCCCGGCTGAAGGCCTTCGTGCTCGACGCCGGCGGGCCGGACGTGGCCCAGGCCCACACCTTCCTCGATCGACTGGGCCTCGCTCTCTTTGTCGAAGCCATCGACGCCGGCCCGGATCCGTTGGACCTGCAAGAGACCCTGCGTGTCCTCGAGGACTACAAGGCGCTCGACGTCGAATGCGCCTCGCTCGGCCTGCGCCTGTGTCGCGGCATTCGTGAGCGCTATCCGGAGTGGCGCTTCATCGTCGACGGCGACGGCGGTGACGAGAACCTCAAGGACTACCCCATCGAGGACAACCCCGAGCTCACCATCCGCAGCGTCGTCGACAACCTGATGCTGTACCAGGAAGGCTGGGGCGTCGGCCGCATCAAGCACTCGCTCACCTACAGCGGCGGTCTGAGCCGGAGCTACGTGCGCACCTACGCGCCGGCGCGGCGCTACGACCTCGACAGCTTCAGTCCCTTCACGCGCCCGTCAGTCATCGAAGTGGCGGAGGGCATTCCCTTTGCCGCGCTGACCGGCTACGACGTGCCGACGCTCTACGGCCTGAAGGGCGAGATCGTCTCCCGCGGCGTAAAGGCGGTGACCGGCCTGGACATGCCCGTGTTCCCGAAACGTCGGTTCCAGCACGGCGCCATGCCGGCCGAGACCATGCGCGCCACCCTGGCCGCCGACGAGCCCAGCTGCCGGCGCGCGGTACACGCCCTGTTCGCATGAACGATGCCGTCACCGCCGGCGCCTGGCCTGTCGCTCGGTCGAGCCGGGGTGCGCGTGAACGCTACGTGCGGGCGCGCCGTGGCCAGCGGCCCGTGCTCGACCCGTTGCAGGTGCAGGGCGTGCTCCTCGAACGTGAGCGCGCCGCCGACGGCGGACTCGCCTCCACCGCCACCGTCTTTCTTACCGGACGCGAGTGCGCCTGGCGCTGCGTGATGTGCGACCTGTGGCGCCACACCACCGTGGCCGACACGCCGCGCGGCGCGATCGCCCACCAGATCGAGACGGCCGTCGTCGGCCTGCGGCAACTCGCGGCGATGCCGTCGGTCATCAAGCTGTACAACGCGGGCAGCTTCTTCGATCCGCGTGCCGTCCCGCCCGGCGACGACATCGCCATCGTCGCGTCGGTGCAGCCATTTGCCCGCGTGGTGGTGGAGTCGCATCCGGCACTGGTCGGAGACCGGACGTGGCGGCTGCACCAGCAGCTCACGCGCTCGCACCACGACGTGCGCCTGGAAGTCGCCATGGGTCTGGAAACCGTGCATCCCTCGTCGCTCGAGCAACTGAACAAGGGCATCTCGGTGGACGCCTTTGCCGCGACAGCCCGTGCGCTGTCTGCGCACGACGTGGACCTGCGGGTGTTCCTGCTGATTGATCCGCCGTTCGTGCCGGCGAGCGAGCAGGCTGCCTGGCTGGCACGCTCGGTGGCCGCCGCACTGGAGTGCGGCGCCACCGCGATCACGCTGATCCCGACCCGCTCCGGCAACGGCGCGATGGAGGCGCTGGCGGCCGAAGGACTGTTCACACCGCCGAGTCTGCTGGGGATCGAACAGGCCGTGAGCGCCGCGATGGCCAAGGCCGACCACGCCAGCCGGCGCATCTTTGTCGACACCTGGGACCTCGACCGATTCGCCACCTGTCCGTGCTGCCGCGACGCCAGACGGGCACGGCTGATCGAAGCCAACCTCTCGCAGTCTGTCCCCCCGCCCCTGACCTGCGACGTCTGTGGCCAGGTGACGCCGTCGTGACCCTCATCGCCGTACGTCGCGTGGACGCCGACGTCGCGATCATCGGATCCGGCTTCGCGGGCACGATGCTCGCGCTCGTCCTCCGACAACGCGGCATGCGCGTCGCTCTGCTGGATCGCGATCGCCATCCCCGCTTTGCCATCGGCGAGTCTTCCACCCCGCTGGCGGGGTTACTGCTCGAGGAACTCGCCGACCGGTACGATCTGCCGCGCCTGCGGCCGTTCTCGAAATGGGGCACCTGGCAGGCGACCTGCCCGCAGGTGGCGTGCGGCCTCAAGCGAGGGTTCAGCTTCTTCCAGCACACGCCGGGACAGTTTTTTTCCGACGATGGCTCGCACGCGCGCCAACTGCTGGTGGCCGCGAGCCCGAATGACGCGATTGCCGACACGCACTGGTATCGCCCGCATGTCGATCAATGGCTGGTGCACGAAGCCGAGGCCGCCGGTGTCTGCTATCTCGACGCGACCACGCTGGAGACGCCCACCTTCGACCAGGGCCACCCGGTGGTCGAGGGCACGCGAGACGGCACGCGGGTGCGTATCTCGGCCAAGTTCCTCGTGGATGCCAGCGGCCCCCGCGGCTTCCTGTGGAGATGTCTGCACCTGGGCGACGCAGCGCCGGAGGGGCTGCCGTCGACGCAGGCGCTGTATACACATTTCGAGGGTGTCGAGCGCTGGGACCAGTTGAACCCGGCCGACGCGCCGCCGCCCTACCCGCTCGACGATGCGGCCGTGCATCACGTGCTGCCGGGCGCGTGGATGTGGGTGTTACGCTTCAACAACGGACTGACAAGCGCCGGAGTCGCCGCGACCGACCGCATCGCACACCGGTACAGACTGCACGAGGGCGCCGATGCCTGGACGCGCCTGCTGGCCGACTACCCGTCGGTGCGTGCTCAGTTTGCTGGGGCGCGGCCGGCGCGCCCGTTCGTGCACCAACCGCGCGTCGCCCACCGGACGGCCGTGGTCACGGGCCGTGACTGGGCGTTGCTGCCGTCGGCCGCCGGCGTCGTCGATCCCCTGCTCTCGACCGGAATGCCGCTGACCTTGCTCGGGATCGGTCGGCTCGCTCGCCTGCTCGAAGAGACGACGCCCGGGCCGGTACGCGAGGCCGCACTCGCGCAGTATGCGCACGACACGACCGAAGAACTGCGGGTCACTGAGGGCCTGGTGGCAGCGCTGTACGCGACGATGGAGGACTTCCCGTTGTTCAAGCGCCTGACTGCCCTGTACTTCGCGGCGGCGAGCTACGCCGAGACCGTACGTCGTCTCGGTCAACCGGAGCGCGCCCGAGGCTTCATGCTTCAGGCCGATCCGGTGTTCGGGGGCAGACTGCGTGACATCACCAGCCGGGTCGCCATGCTGCGCGGTGCCGCTGCGCGTCAGGCGCTGCTCGACGACATTGCCAGGACCGTCGAGCCCTTCGACGTGGCCGGCCTCGGAGACACGAGCCGGCGTGACTGGTACCCGGTGCTCGCCGCCGACCTGCACGCCGCGCGCGAACGGCTCGGCGTCTCGGCCGACGCGATAGATGCCTTGCTGGCGCGGGCCGGCTTCGGCGACACGAGCCCCCTGGCGCCCGCGTATGCCGGACAGGCGGCCCGATGACGGCCCTGCGGATCATCACCGTCGGCATCGTGGCCGGCGCCTGTCTCGTGACGGCGTCGTGTTCATCGTGCCGCTCGTCCCCCGCCGTGCCGCCCGACGTGTACCGGGAAGCGGTGGTTGCCTTCTACACCGCGCTCGCGGCGATCGACACCAGCCAGGAAGTGCTCGCGCGGGAGAAACTCGACCGCGTCGTCGCGCTGGTGCCACAGGAACCGGCTGGCTGGGCCAATCTCGGCCTCCTCTTGCTGCGGCAGCAGGAGAACGCCGCTGCGAAGACGCACCTGTCGCGTGCCGCGGACCTCTCACCAGACGCGGCGGCCATCGTCCGCCTGCAGGCACTCGTGGAGAGCCGTGAGGGCAATCTCGCCGACCCCACGCGACTGTGGCGGCGGGCCGTCGAACTGGATCCGGGCGACCTGAAGTCGGCGTATGCGCTGGCGCAGGAGACCGAGCGGCTGGGCGGGGCCGAGGCTGAGGCCGAGGCCCAGCGCGTGCTCGAACGACTGCTTGCCGGCGCCGACAACCTGCCTGTGCGCCTCGACTACGCGCGCCTGGCCGCCAAACGTGGCGACGCGCCTGCGCTGGCGCAGGCCCTGGGTCCGTTGACAGCCGCGTCGGCGACCTGGCCGGCGCCGGCACGGGAGCGGCTGGCGGCCGTGCAGGAAGCGGCCGGCAACCCGCGTGCGGCCGCAACGCAGGTGGCCTTTCTGCGAAACCTGCTCACCCGCGACGTCACCTATCGACGAGCGCTGGCGCAGGTCTCCACACCGCTGGATGCGATCGGCGAGGCCATCCCGCACTTCCTCGTCCTGCCGGCCCCGTCGCCCGCACCAGCGCCCGCCGATCCGTCGCTGACCTTCTCGGTGGCCGTCGCCGATGGCTGGCCGAACGGCGTGCTGTGGGCTGGTGCCATCGACCTTGCCGACGATCGGCCGGAAGCCCTTGTGGCGGTCGACGGCACGGGCATCCTGACGGGCGATGGCACGCGTATCGCGGCGTTCGCGCCCCCGCCGCCGGCGCGACCTGGTGGACCGGCCGTCGTGGCCGCCGATCTCGATTACGACTACCGCACCGACCTGGTGCTGGCTGGTAGTAACGGGCTGAGGTTTCTCGGCCAACGACAGGACGGCACGTTTGGCGAGACGACGGCGGCGACGGGCCTGCCGTCGGCCGCGTTGCGAACGCCCGCGCACGGCGGCTGGGCCGCAGACGTCGATCTCGATGGCGACCTCGACATCGTCGTCGGCACGATCGACGGCCCTGCCTTCGTGGCACGCAACAACGGCGACGGCACGTTTGCGCAGCAACACCCGTTCGGGAAGTGCACGCGGATGCGCGGGTTCGCCTGGGCCGATTTCGACGGCGAGGGCGTGCCTGACGCGGCCTGTCTCGATGCATCAGGCGCCGTGCAGGTCCTGGCCAACCTGAGGGGCGGCGCGTTCGCGGCCGTGGCGGTGCCGGCGCCGCCCGCACCGATGCTTGCCGTGGCGGTGGCCGATGTCACGGCGGATGGCAGAGCCGACCTGGTCTCGCTGGCCGTCAACGGAGACGTCGTCGCGCTCACCTTCGAGGAGCCCAGGCACACCGACCCGGTCAGTGCCTTGCCACGCTGGCTGTGGCGTCCCGTCGCACGGCTTGGCGAGGCGCCGGTGGGGGCGACGGCGGACACGACCCGTCTGCTGGTCGCCGACCTCGACAACAACGGCGGGCTCGATCTGGTCATCACGTTCGCCGAACAGACGCACGTGCTGCTCGCGGGTGAGGACGGGGCTTTCACAAGAATCGGCGCGCCGATTCGCCTCGCGACACACGCGGTGGCCGACCTGGACCAGGACGGCCGGCTCGACCTGGTGGGCGTGACTCCCGAGGGGCAGCTCGCCACCGCACGCAGCACCGGCGCGCGGTCGTACCACTGGCAGCGGCTGCGGCTGCGGGCAGCGACCGCCACCGGCGACCAGCGCGTCAACTCCTTCGGCATCGGCGGCCAGGTGGAAGTCCGTACCGGGCTGCATGTGCAGATGCACCCCATCTCGAGCCCGGTCGTGCATGTCGGACTCGGCCAGGCCACCAGCGCCGACGTCGTACGGATTGTCTGGCCCAACGGGGTATTGCAGTCGGAGTTTGCGCAGAAAGCCGACGCGACCATTCGGGCCAGCCAGCGGCTGAAGGGCTCGTGCCCCTGGCTGTTTGCGTGGAACGGCCGCGAGATGGGTTTTGTCACCGACCTGATCTGGCGGTCGCCGCTCGGTCTGCGGATCAATGGGCACGTCACCGCCGACGCGTCAACGACCGAGGACTGGGTCAAGGTCGGCGGGTCGCAGCTGGTGCCGCGTGACGGCGCCTACGACTTGCGCATCACCGCCGAACTCTGGGAGACCCACTTTTTCGACCTCGTGTCGCTGGCCGTGGTCGACCATTCGGTGGGCACCGAGGTCTTCGTGGACGAGCGCTTTGCCGTACCGGCACCGGTCCTCGCCCCTGTCGTCACGGGTCCGCTGCAGTCGTTTGCCCGCGTGACCGATGACCGCGGCCGCGACGTCTCGTCGGTCGTCGCCGCGCGTGACGACGCGCATCTCGACTTCGCGGGGCGTGGTCGCTACCAGGGCATCACACGTCAGCATGCCATCGAGATTCTCGTCCCCGACGATGCGCCGCGTCAGGGCCCGCTGTACCTGGTGGCGCAGGGTTGGGTGCACCCGACCGACAGCTCCATCAACGTCGCCATCGGGCAGGGTGCGCACACCCGCCCGCAGGGCCTCGCGCTCGAGGTCGCCGATGCACAGGGCCGATTCCGCACGGTGAAGTCCAACCTGGGATTCCCCTCAGGCAAGGACAAGACCATCCTCATCGAGGTGCAGGGCGTGCTGCCGGCCACCGGCGCACGACGACTGCGTCTGACGACCAACCTCGAGATCTTCTGGGACCGCCTGGCATGGGCCGTGGGCCGGCCCGACGTACGCGTCACCCCGTTGCGGTTGCCCCTCAGTGCCGCGGACCTGCGCTATCGCGGCTTCTCGCGCATCGTCGCGCACCCGCCCAGTACCCCTGAACGGCCGCGGTATGCCGTCGAGGGCACCGCGCCGCGCTGGCTCGACCTCGAGGGCTATCACACCCGCTTCGGCGACGTCCGGCCGCTGCTCTCCGCCGTGGACGACCGCTACGTGATCATGAATGCCGGCGACGAGCTCGCACTGCGCTTCCCCGCCGCGCCGCCCGCCGCCCCGGGCATGGTGCGGGATTTCGTCGTCGTCGGCGACGGCTGGGTCAAGGACGGCGACTTCAACACGACGTTCTCGCGGACGGTACTGCCGCTGCCCACGCACGCCAGCGGCCGTTATGCGCGCGCCCCAGGCACGCTCGAGGACGACCCCGTCTACACGCAGCACGCCGATGATTTCGCGACCTACCACACGCGCTACGTCACCCCCGATGCACGACGCGCCCTCCGCCGCGCCGCGCCGCAGCAGGCTCAATGACCCGTTACGCCCGCCCACTCCTCGCCCTGATCTTCGTGACGATGCTGGCCACGCCATGGGCGATCCGTCAGCTCCGGCGCGCCTCGGTCGCCGAGACGACGGCGGACTCGCTCGACCGGTACGGCTTCCGGCTGGTTGAATCGGCCAAGCCTGCGGGACTCGACTTCGTGCACGCCGGGCCGACCTTCGACGACAAGCTGACGCACATCATGCCGCAGGTGGCGTCCATGGGGGCCGCCGTCTCGGTGGTGGACGTGGATGCCGACGGCAAGCCCGACCTGTACGTGACCAACAGTCAGGTGGGGTCGCACAACCGCCTGTATCGCAACCGCGGCGACGGCACGTTCGAGGATGTCGCCGGCGCTCTCGGGATCGCCGCGCTCAACGAGTCCGGGATGGGCGTGTCGATGGGATCGGCGTGGGGCGACTACGACAACGACGGCTTCGACGACCTGCTGCTGCACCGCTGGGGACGCCAGGAGTTGTTCCACAACGACGGTGGGCGCGCCTTCACGCGGGTGAGCGAGCAGGCAGGGCTGCCGGCGTGGGCCAACATCAACGCCGCCACGTGGCTGGATTTCGACCGCGACGGGCGGCTCGATTTCTTCATGGGCGGGTACTTCGCTGAAGACGTCAATCTGTGGAAGTTGTCTACGACCAGGATCATGCCGGAGAGCTTCGAGTACGCCAACAACGGCGGTCGCAAGTATCTCTATCGCAACCTCGGCGACGGACGGTTCGAGGAGGTCAGCGCGGCCCGCGGCCTGACGTCCACGCGGTGGGCGCTGGCGGCGGTGGCGGCGGATCTGCGTGGCACCGGCTTCCCGGACCTGTTCATCGCCAACGACTACGGTGTGTCCGAACTCTTTGTCAACGAGGGCGGCCACTTCCGGGAGGTCGGCCGCGAGACCGGCGTTGGCTACGCGCCCAAGAGTGGCATGAACGCCACGGTCGGCGACGTGCTCAACCAGGGACGTTTCGCGGTCTACGTCAGCAACATCTCCGAGGAGGGGATCCTGATTCAGGGCAACAACCTCTGGGTGCCCACCGGCGGCGACGCGAAGACGCTGCCGACCTACGAGAACCTGGCGCGCTCGATGAACGTGGACCTCGGCGGCTGGAGCTTCGGGGCGCAGTTCGGTGATCTCAACAACGACGGCGCGCAGGACCTGTACCTGGTGAACGGCTACGTGTCAGCCTCGCGCACCGAGAGCTACTGGTACGACTACTCCAAGGTAGCCGGCGGCCATGAGGTGGTGATCTCGGACGCCAAAAACTGGCCGGCCATGGGCACACGCAGCCTCGCTGGCTATCAGGCCAAGCGAGTCTGGGTCAACGACGGCGCGGGGCGTCTGGTTGACGTCGCGCAGATGGTTGGCGTCACCGATCGTCACGATGGCCGGTCGGTGGCGCTTGCTGATTTCGGCAATCGCGGCGTACTCGACGTCGTGGTAGCCAACCAGCGCGGCCCGCTGCTGCTCTACCGGAACGACGTGGCGCCGGGGCGTGGCTGGGTCGGCTTCGACCTCCAGGGCGGTTGCCGTCCCGACACGCCAGCGGCCGAGCGTTGTTCCAACCGCAATGCCATCGGCGCCCAGGTCACGCTGCACTGGCAGGGCCAGCAGCAACTGCAGGAGGTGCTCGGCAGCTCCGGTTTCTGCGCGCAGAATCAGCGCCGGCTGCACTTTGGTGTGGGTAGCGCCGCGGCCGTCGAACGGGCGGTGATCCGCTGGCCGTCCGGTAAGATGCAGGAAGTCGCCGCGCCCGCGATCAACACCGTCCATGTGCTGAGGGAACCGGCATGATCACGATGGCACCGTTGGCAGACCCGCAGCCGCGGGTCCGCTTCGACAAGCGCTACCTCGCACCGCTGCTGGTCACGCTGGTCCTCATCGTCGGGCAGCTGACGTACGGCTTCCTCGAGAGCTGGTCACGCACGGCGCTGGCCATCGGCACCTCGATCGTGATGGAGCTGGCGCTTGGGCGCCTGCTGGGTGGGCGTTGGCCGCACCTGGCGAGCGCCTATGTCTCGGGTATCAGCATCGGCATGCTGGTACGGTCGCCGGAGTTCTGGCCGTACGCACTTTGCGCCGCGATCTCGATCGTCTCGAAATACCTGATTCGCGTCGACGGCCGGCACATCTGGAATCCGTCCAACCTCGGCATCGTGGCGATGCTCGTGCTGGCGTCCGACACGGTGGCGAGCCTGAGCGTGCAGTGGGGCAACAGCCTGCTGCCGATGGTGGTGGTGTGGGTCTTCGGCGCGGTGATCATCAGCACGCTGGGCCGCTTCCACATCACGCTGACCTACGTGCTGTCGTTCCTGGCGTTCGCAGCACTGCGGTCGGCGGTCACGGGCCACCCGTTCCTGGCCGAAGTCGCGCCAATCACCGGCCCGATGTACCAGCTGTTCATCTTCTTCATGATTACGGACCCCAGGACGACCGTGTCGCCACGCTGGGGGCAGTGCCTGGTCGCGGTGCTGGTCGCGGCCGTGGAAGCCGCCTTCCGCCTGATGGAGTTCGTGCACGCACCCTACTACGCGCTGTTTGTCGTTGGCCCCACGGCCAACCTGATCGAGATTGCCTTGGCGCGTCGCGCTGCGCGGCTGGCCGCGACGACCGCGGAGGCTCCGCCCGTCCCAGGCATGCCCCGGGAAGCGACGCGCGTTCGCACGTGACGTCGCAGGCCCCGGGGAGGGGCCGCACGTGCGGATGCACACGCGTGCAACGCGTGTGCAGGATGGCCGGACAGCACCGCGCCGCACAAAGCGCCGTGTCGGCGCTCTGGCGGCGAGGCTGTCACACGCTCAGCGGCGGGTAGCCGCGCGACGCCGGGAGATCAGGACGCCGGCAAGAGCCGAGCCCATCAAGGCCAGGCTGACCGGCTCCGGGACGTCTCCGCCCGCGGGCCGCGTGGTGAGGTCATCGACCACGAATCCCACGCCGCCTTCGTCCTCGAAGTCGAGGCCGGCCATCAGCGTGACGCTGGTGATGTCCATGCCCGACAGGCTCACCATGCGCAGCGCCGACTCGAGGGTAATCGACTGCATGTCGACCTCGGTGCCGGACGCGTTGAAGGCGCGCACCTCGACCGTACGGCCGACGCTCGAGGGCGGCCCGGTCAGGCCTGATCCCAGCAGGAAGGACACGGCGCGGAGGGGCGTGGAGAACGTGAACACGTCGAAGGCTTTCGACGTGGCGTTGGCGGTGCCGAAGCCGATGATGGCTTCGCTGTTGTACGCCAGGAAGTTGGCCCCGCTGTAGCCGGTGACCAGGTAGTCGCTGACCTCATTGAGGACGGCGCCCGTTCCCGAGAACGTCACGCCGAGCGCGCCGTACTGCGCGGTGAGCGGCGTCGCCGCCGACAGCAACGCCGGGGCGGTCGTATCGTCGAAGGTGAGGACTGCGGCCTGCGCCGGCAGCGCCACCGTGAACAGAGCCGCGCTCCCTACGAGCGCGGCCAGGACCTGCGATACACGAGTGCTCATGATGCAATCTGCTTTCTCTGTCGTGGTGACGACACGTGCGGTTAGCGGATGTTCCCGTTGAGGCGATCGGGGAAGAACCCGAAGCCGGAGGCCTCGCCCCCCAGGTACACGATGTTGAGCACCTGCTCGGCGGTTCGGCTGAAGGCCAGGGCATTGGCATCGGTCGGCACGATGTTGGCCACGCCGCCAAGCACCACGCCCTGATCCAGGTCGCTGGACCCGTCAACCGCGTCGCGGAGATCGGAGATCTTCTTGACCGCGGTGGTCATCCCTCGTGCAAACAGCACGGTGCGGACGGTGCCTGCGTGGTAGGCCTCGGTGCCGAGCAGGCCGGCTGCGGCCTCCAGCACATCCTTGTTGCTGAGCAGGCGCGCGGCGCCCTTGTAGGCGGTCACGCCGACGTCTTCGAACACGAACGCGCCGAGCAGGAAGCTGTTCTCGTCGGCGAACGGGTTGAAGGTGCCGCCGGCCGGAATCAGCCCCGCCGCAACCGCCGCGTTGGTGAAGCTGGTCCGCAGGTCGATCGTCGGACGCGCGACCGGACTGCCGCCGAACGCGGTGATCGCCGCGCGGATGAACTTGACGTGGGCTTCCTCGTCCCGAGCGATCTCTTCGGCATACTCACGAATCGCCGCGGTCGCAAACGGCACGGCACTGCCGCCGGTCACCCGGCCCCGCTCACCAGTGCCCCTGGTGTCGCGACCGGCCAGGCCGCGACCAAAGGCGGCGCGCAGGTAGTACTCCGCCTCGAGGTACTCGAGGTTGAGCGCGAAGTTGAGGATGTCGAAGTCGTTGAGTGCCTGCGCCCCGAGGCGCACGCTGGACGCTCCGGCGATGCCGGCTGCGGCGACGCCGGCCAGGCTGACGAAGCGCCGGCGGCTCGTCAGTGAGGCTGCTGAGGAAAGATGTGCGGTCATTGCTGCTCCTGAAGTCTCGAAAAGGGGTCTGTCAACAAAGGTCAGCGGATGGTGCCGTTCATGCGATTCGGGTAGAACCCGAAATCGTTGGCTTCCCCGCCCAGATAGACGATGTTGAGCACCTGCGCCGCACTGCGACTGAAGACCAGTCCATTGGCGTCGGTTGGGACGATGTTGGCTTTGCCGGCCAGCAGAACGCCCTGGTCGAGGTCGTCGGGACCGTCTACCGCATCACGGAGGTCGGAGATCTTCTGGGTTGCGTCGCCGAGGCCGCGCGCATACAGCACGGTGCGCACTTCAGCGGCGTGGTACGCCTCTACGGCGAGCAGACCGGCGGCGGCCTCGAGCACGTCCTTGTTGACCAGGAGCCGGGCCGCGCCCTTGTAGGCGGTGACGCCGACGTCCTCGAAGATGAAGGCGCCGAGCAGGAAGTTGTTCTCGTTGGCGTACGGGTCGAAGCCGGCGCCGAGCCCGGCCGCGGCCGCGGCCGTCATGAAGCTCTGCTCGAGATCGATGGCCGGGCGCGCGACGGGCGTGCCGCCGAACGCGGTGATCGCGGCGCGGAGAAACTTCACGTGGGCTTCTTCGTCGCGGGCAATCTCGGCCGCGTACTGCTGGATGCTGGACGTGGCAAACGACACCTTCCGGCCTCCAGCCACCGGACCGAGTTCGCCGCTGCCGGTCACGTCACCGTCGCGCAGGCCGCGGCCGTACGCCGCACGCAGGTAGTACTCCGCCTCGAGATATTCGAGATTGAGCGCGAAGTTCAGAATGTCGAAATCGGTCAACGCCTGTGCTGACAGGCGAGCCGACGATGCGCCGACGACGCCCGCTGCGGCAACCATGCCGGCCAGCGTGACGAACTGCCGGCGACTGCCGGACGCGGCTGCGTCCAGTGTGGAAAGTGCTCTCATCTGCGACTCCTGGGGTAAGGGAAGATGTGAAGGTGCGTACGGCTCTACGCATCGAGCGGCCGCCTGGATGCATGCGGCACAAGGCCACTTCCCACCCAACTGACCCGCGGCACTCACCGCTGCAAGCGCAGAGCCGTGTCGGTTGACGTGCGGGATGGTGGTTCTGCACGCTGAAAGCGCCGTAGGGGTAACTGGGACGAGACGCACCTACGCAGCGTGCATGGCGCGAAACCGTACAGACGCAGGAGACAGCTGCAGAGGTCTTTACTCCACGCTGCACGTGACGGGCTGTTTCAGGACCGGGGGGAAGTCGCGCTGGCGGGCGTCACCACATCGAACGCACGAGGTCGCGCAGGACGAAGAAGGTGAAGAAGGCGTAGAAGGCCGAGCAGAGCAATAGGCCGGCTTCGCGCCACAGCGGCGGACGCAGTGCGGCCGGCAGGAAGCGCCGGTTGACCAAGAAGATTTGGACGCCTGCGATCAGCAAAACGATTCCAGCCATGTTTGCCAGGATCTTGAACAGCGTGAAGGGCGAGGCAAAGCGAATCACGATCGCGCCCCAGATCGAGAACACCACCAGGATGCCGTAGTAGATCGTCCGGATGCTCGAGGCCGCGCGGGCCTTCGGACTCGCCATCCAGAGCGCGTCGGTGATTGTCCGCACCAGGATGTCGGTGTTGCCCAGCTGCGTCTTGAACAGGATCCAGAAGCCATTGAACAGCGTCAGGAACCAGAAGCCGGGCCAGATGCGGCTCAGGTACTCGGCCTGGTAGGCGCCAGCGGCGAGCCCCTGCATGTCCGTACCGTGCGGGATGACCGCAGTGGCCAGGTTGACGTTCAGGAACATGCCGAGGAAGCAGAACATCCCCCAGACCACAATCTGGTCGACGTGCACGTACCGCACCCACGCCCGCCAGCGCACCATGTTCTCGGGGGTGGCCGGGAACACCGTGCCGACGTGCGACAGCACAATCTGGTGGCCGCCGACCGCGCTGGGAATCGCCCCCACCAGCGCGCCCATGCCGAAGCCCTTGTCGCGCAGCCAGTTGGTCACCGTCAGGTTACCGATGCCGCCTGAGCCGGCGGTGGCAGCGAGGGCCCCGAGCAGGGCCCAGTCGATCGGGTGCGGAAGACCGGACAGTGTGAAGAAGCCGGTGGCGGTCTGCCACCAGTGCGGCAATGGCACAAACAGGATGTTGACCACCAGCAGGAACAGGAAGACCACGCCCAGCATCGTCCAGGCGAAGCGTTCGAGCATCCGCTCGATCGTGCCGCCGAACGACAGGATCAGGACCACTGCGAGGATCAGCCCGGTGGCAATCCAGCTTTGGGTCCCCTGTTCGGGGGCACCCGGCATACGCCCCATCCAGGCACCGAGCAATGTCGCTGCGGCACTACCGGCCAGCGCCGGCCATCCCAGTTGGAAAAAGCCAATCACCGTGTAGAACGCCGCCCAGAAACGCGCCCCCGGCTTGAGTCGCAGGATACCGCCGTAGATCGGTTCGCCGGTGTAGAGCGTGTAACGGATGGCTTCGAGGTTGAACACCACCTGCAGCATGATCGCCATCGTCGCGATGAGGAAGATGGACGAGGAGTACTTGACCGCGGCCGCCGGCCCGACCAGCCACTCGCCACCGCCGACCGATGTAGCCGCCATGATGGCGCCCGGGCCGATCACCTTGAAGGCGTTGCGCACGGAAAACGGCGGCGGCGCCGGCAGGTCGGCCACGTTCCAGGGCGGCAGCTCGCCATGGGTGGCGGGCAGGAGCGAGTCATTCACGGGCCTGGGTGCGGGCGTCATCTGGTCTCCGGCGGGTCGGACGGTTCGGGCAACGTCGGCTGGATCGGGCGCCAGCAGTGTAAGGGAGATGGCACGCGACAGCCTCACACGCGAGCTGGACCGACGTCGCGTGCTGAAGGGTCCGCCCCGGAGTGACGCAGCCGAGCCCGGGCGCTACCGTGTTCCGGTCGTGCCCGTCGCTGCGGGGCCCGCCTTCGGCCCGATCCGTGACTCGGGCGGGATGGTGCCGTGAAGAATGCCGGCGGGCGCCTTCGGCACGTCAGGTGCCGGCGAGCCGGCACGCAGCAGGGCGATCTGGCCCTGCCGCGCGTAATCGATCGAGATCGCCAGCAGCCGTTCGGCTTCCTCGGGGGCATGGAAGCCAACCGAGTTCTCCGCTTCGACGAAATCCAGCAGGAACTGCGCCTGCCGCTGGTGGCGGCGGGCCTGATCCAACTGCGGGTCGGTGGCGCCCGTGGCCCGAGCCGCCTTGAGGTCGCCGATCAACGCCATCAGCGCGTCCATCGCCCGATTGCGCAAGCCGAACACACGCTCCTGCAGCATCTCGGCGCGCGTCTTCAGCTCCTCCTCGGAAGCCTTGTGGCACGACTGGCAGGCGCGGTTGATGTTGAGCAGAGGGCTGCGGACCCAATGGTCGCTCACCTTGAGGCTGCCCTCGCGCTGGTAGGGCATGTGGCAGTCCGCGCAGGCCACGCCAGCACGGGCGTGGATGCCCTGGTTGTACATCTCGAACTCGGGGTGTTGCGCCTTGAGCGTCCTGGCGCCGGTCTCGGCATGCGTCCAGTCGGCGAAACCTTCTCGGTCGTAGTACGCCAGGATCTCGTCGCCCTTGATGCCGTCGCGCCAGGGGTAGGTCAGCCGCTTGTCGGGCCCCTTGAAGTAGTACTCGACATGGCACTGACCGCACACATATGTGCGCATCTCCTGACGGCTCGCCATCGTGTTGACGTCGTAGTTCTCGATGCCGGCTTTGGCCTTGATCAGCTTGATGCCCTCGAGGAAGCCCGGGCGCGTGATCCGCAACTGCATGGTCGTCGGTTCGTGGCAATCGATGCAGGAGACCGGATGCTGGACCAGCGCGCGCGCCTCGCCGAACGGCATCGTGTTCATCGCCTCGAAGCCTTTGATGAGATCGCCGCCGCCCAGCTTCTTGTAGGGCACATAGACCGATCCGTGGCAGTGGATGCAGGTGCCCGGCTGCTTGGCCACCCGCTGTCGTTCGGTGTAGGTCTGGTCCGAGAGCATGAAGGCATGGCCACGCTCCTCGCGGAAATCCGTGGCAAATGCGTAACCCGCCCACATGGTCCGCAGCCGGGGATCCTCGTCGAGGCGCGACTGCGCCACCACCGATCGCGGGTCGGCCGCCGTTGGCGCGCGCGGCACCGCCTCGCTGCCGCCGTACCTGGTGCGTTGCTGATCGACCGTGCGCCGGTAGCTGTCGTACTGAAGCGGAAAGTTGAGGCCCCAGATGGCTGGATCGGTGGTCTCGTCGGTGAGCTGCACCACACGGAAGAAGGGATCTCGCGCCTCCTGCTTGCGCTCGAAGATGTTGACCAGCAACGCCGTCACGCCCACCGCGGACGCGGCAGCCAGGACGGCCGTGATCGCCACCAGTCGCCAGGCGGGCCTGCGGTCGGGGTCTGGCACGGGCGTACGGTCGGTCTCGGCGCTCACGTCGACACTCCTTCGGGCCACGAGGCGGCCCGTGGGCAAAGCGACACAATGGTCATCGGAGGTGGCCGACCGAGTCGTGGCAGCGCACGCATTGCACCGTGTCGCCGGTCGGGTGGGCCGTCTGAATCGCTGCCGTCAGCGCGGCGTGACACTTCTGGCAGGCGGCTTCGGCAATCCGTTTGTTGCGGGGCGTCGCGCGGATGTGGTCTGGGTACCATCCGGTGGTGAAGGCAAAGGAGTGCCAGAAGCCGTTGTTGGCTTTGGTGACGTACTTGGCCACGGCGCCGGCAGGCGTGTGGCAGTCGTTGCAGACCGCCACGGCCCGATGGCTCGACCGCGTCCATCCTGCGTACTGCTCCTGCATCACGTGACAATTGGCGCAGGCGGCCGGGTCGTTGGTCAGGTACGACGCGCCCTTGGCATACACGAACGTGTAGCTGCCTATACCGGCAACCAGCCCGATCAGCACCGCCGGGATGGTGTACCAGGGCCAGTGATAGATGCGCCATGACACAGTGAGCGGCAGCGTACGACTGCCGCGACCCGAAAGCAAACGGCGCCGGCGCTATCGGGACGCGGCGTTCACGACCGCCGACGCGCCAGCACTTCTGCACGCGGGAACAGGATGTGGTTCTCGAGATGCACGTGCAGGTGCATATCGGTCTCCAGCTGCGCCAGGCCGAAGTACAGCCCCCTGAAGGTCGGGCAGGCCCACTCCGGAGGCGAAAACCCCTGCGTCATCTGCCGGATCGCCGCCAGGGCCGCGCCTGCAGCCTGATGTTCCTCGATCAACACCGAGATCGGCGCGTCCAGCCGCGCCGACGCCTCGCCGGGACTTGCCGTCCCCTGCTCCAGCGCTTCAATCAGCGGGAACAGCACCTGGTCTTCCTTCACCATGTGCTCGAGGAGCTCCTCGACGAGCGCCTTGTACGTGTGCTGCAGCGGCAGGAGGACGTCAGGCAGGTGAGCGGCATGTTTCGAGACGACCTTGTCGAGCATGCCGTCGAGGCGAGGCAGCTCGGTGCGGAGATGCGCGTGGTAACGCTGCTGGATATGTGTGATCAGCGCAGATAAGGTCTTGTCCGACCACGAGGGCTCGGCGGTGGCCGGCGTTGCCGCGGCTACGAGCTGGGTGACCAGGAGGTCGGCGTCCAGTCCACGGTCCGCGCAGACCTGCGCGAGTGGCAGGCGGCCGCCGCAGCAGAAATCGATGTGATGCTGCTGGAACACGGCAATGGTGGCGGGCGCGGCAGTGGCAATGTCGGCAACGGTGGCGTCTGAGGTGATGATCATGCAGCAAGGCTAGCGCCAGGTGCGGCGCCCGTCGTTGCGCTCGCGCAACCATGCTGGTGAGTCTGGTGCGTCTACAATGGCCGGCAATGTCCACTGCTGACGTCGCGCGACGCTCACGGGTGTTCGACGGCCTGACGGAGGCAGAACGAGAGCGCTGGCTGTCGAGCGCGACCAGGGGCACCTACAAGCGCGGTCACACCCTCGCACGACAGGACGAGCCGGCCCGGCTCTTCTTCGTCCTCGAGTCGGGACTCCTCAAGATCCTGCAGGTCACGGCCGAAGGCACAGAGCTGATCGTCCGGTTCGTGGCTCCGGGTGAGCCATTCGGCGGCGTCGTGGCACTTGGCGAAGGCCCCTATCCCGTGACCGCCGTGGTCCAGCAACCCTCGATCGTGCACCAGTGGACGCGCCAGGTCGTTGGAGAGCTGCTGATGCAGACACCGCAGGTCCGGGTCAACATCATGCGCGAGATCGCCACGCACATGACCGAAGCGCTCACCCGCGTCCGCGAACTGACCACCGCTCGGGTCGGCCAGCGTATCGCGCACACCTTGCTTCGCCTCGCCCGGCAGTGCGGCGAGACGAGCCCCGAGGGCGTGCTGATCACGCACCCGCTCACCCGTCAGGAACTCGCCGATCTCACCGGGACGACGTTATATACCGTGAGTCGCACGCTGTCGGAGTGGCAGTCCAGGGGTTTGCTCGAATCGCGCCAGCGCCGGCTGCTGCTGCGCTCGCTGCCGCGTCTCGAAGAACTCGCCGGCGCCGACTAGAGGTCGAGCCGCCGCTGCGCGCCGAGCAGGGCCACGACGAATGCCGTTGCCACCCAGCCCGCGAGCAGCAGCGCCAGCCAGACGCCACTGTTGGCGAGCCACCACTGCACCAGCCCGCCTGTCCCGGTGCTGGCCGGGGCCGTCTGCTCCAGGCCGAACACCATCGCGACGCGCAGCGCCGAGAGCGGGTTGACCATCAGGGGCAGCACCCAACCGCCGGCATGGGCGTGGACCCACGGTGCGCCCGAGATCGCAAGCAGCAGGAGATCGAGGCCAAACAGCAGGCCGAACCAGAGACCGAGCGCGAGCAGCAGACCGCGGACGTGATCGCGAACCCAGAACCCGGCAGCAAGGCCGAGCAGCGCCATGGCGATGCACACACCGGCGGAGGCGGCGGCGACGCCGGCCAGCGTCGTCGTCAGGCCGCCCATCAGCATCGCGGGAAGAATCAGCAGTGCCGATGCGGGCACGAGCATCACGACGATGGCGGCAACCTTGCCGGCCAGCCACGCGGCCCGCGAGACCGGCTGCGTGAACAGGATCGGGAACTCGTCGGCATCACCATGCGCGGCGCTCAGACCCAACAGAAGTGCTGAGAGCGACAGACAGTACAACACCGACGGCAGGATCCACGCCGGGGCCGAACGCGCCGCTGCATCTGGTGTGAAGAGCGGCAGCACGGCGACCAGGGCGGACAGCGTCACGTGGACATGCAGGAAGCGGTTCAAGCGGTGTTCGGCCATCTCGCGGTGAAGCGCGGCGTGCAACGTCATGGCGTGTATCCGGATCGTCATCGGCGTGGGTCCTCAGACGGCGCATTCGAGTGCCGCGTGCGGCACTGTGAAGGGGAACGCCTCGCGCAACCGTGCGGCCGGCAGCTCGCGGCTGACCCGGCCGTGCTCGAGGACCAGGCAGCGGTCGGCCTGGCCATCCCACTCTCCCAGCAGGTGCGTGGCCACCAGCACCGTCGTACCGCGACGAGCGGCGGCGTGCAACTCGGCATGCAGAAAGCGTCGCCAGTCGGGATCGAGGCTCAGGCCTGGCTCGTCGAGTACCAGGACGGGCGCGTCCGGCAGCATGAACACCGCGAGCGCGAGGCGCTGCAGCGTGCCGCCGGAGAGCCGGCCGGTGGCCTGGTGGCGCGACGGCCCGAGGCCCCAATGCGCCTCGACGGCGCTGGTGCGATCGGGCGGCAGGCCGCGCAGCCGCGCATAGAAGTCGAGAATCTCCCGAGTCGTCAGGCGCGCATGGAAGCGCGGCGACTGTGGCAGAAACGACAGATGCGAAAGTGCCGCCATCCGGGACGTGGCCAGATCGGCCTCGCCAATCAGGATGCGGCCGGCATCGGGCGCCGACAGTCCACTCAGCTGGCGCAACGTCGTGGACTTGCCGCAGCCGTTGGCGCCGACAAGCAGCGTCACCTCGCCGGGCCGCGCCTGCAGATCGAGCCCATCGAGGACGCGATGGCGCCCGTAGGCCTTGCTGAGTCCGTGGATCGAGATCATGGCCGTGTCGGTTGCACCAGCGGCGCCGGGTCGGTGACCCCGGGCAGGCCGGGCAGGGCGAGGCGCGCGTGGACGAAGCGGAGGAGGCGCTCGCCGGGACTGCCCGCCAGCAGCCCGATCGCCGGGAAATCGCGGCGGAGCTTGCCGAACAGGTCGAGCTCCCGGTGCGGCAGATCGGCAATGCCGTCGCGATTCAGATCGAGGGCCAGCGCGCCATCCCAGTAGTTGCCACGCCCGTCGATCGCCCAGCGGCTGGTCAGGTTGCCGCCGGTGGTCTCCACCGTATGGAGGTTGCCGATGAAGCGGTTGCCGGCAAACGCATTGCCGTCAGAACTGTCGGACGCGTGAATGCCGATGTGGTTGTTGGCAATGGTGTTGCCCACGAGGCGATTGTCGTGGCCGCTCTCGAGAAAGACGCCGACCGTGTTGCCGGCGATCTCGTTGTCCTGGACCACGCTGCCATCGACGGTCTGCAGCAGGATCCCGTACGCCCGATGGCTTCGGCTGGCCAGGAACCGGTTGCGGCGCAGCTGGATGCCCTTGGAGTTCATCAGCGCGGCGCCGGCGGCGTTGTCGCGAAAGATGTTGCCTTCGAAGACGTTGTCGTCCGAGTACATGTAGTGCAGGCCATAGCGCACCTGCGCGATGTCGTTGTCGCGCACCTGGCTGCGATCGACGAAGGAGAAATACACGCCGTCGCGGGTGTCTCGGATCGTGTTGCGGACCACGACATGGTGCTGCGAGTTCCAGATGTGGATGCCGTTGCCACGCTGGTTCTGGTTGAGCTCGACGTCACACAGTTCACCCGCGGAAGGGGTGGCCCTCGACGTCCACGGGTCGATGGGCTGCTGGACGGTCCTGGTGCCGGTGATGGTGTTGGCCTCGATGCGGACCCCGTCGGCCTGGCGAACGTAGACGCCGTGCAGCGCGTCGTGGATGCGGTTGTTGACAATCACGGCGCGCGCGCCGGTGACGTGCACCGCCGCGTGGTCCTGACCGAGGTCGAGGCCAGACCCGCTGATCTCGAAGCCGTCGATGGTCACGTCGGCGGCACGGACCGCCACCGTGTGGGTCTGGCCGTCGCCGCGCAGGTGGGCGCCCGCGGCGGCGTGCAGATGGACGGCCCTGTCGAGGGTGAATGGGCCGCGATACAGGCCGGCTGGTACCTCGATGGTGCTGCCGGCCGGTGCCGTCGCAAACTGCTCGACGAGCCATCCGGTCCGATCGACGGGCACCGCGCCGAGGTGGGGCGATGCACCCACCGCGAGGCGAGGATCATCGCGCCGCCCCTGGGACATCGACGCGCCGCCACAGGCCGCGATCCCGACGCCCCCCACGGCCAGCGCGACGACCACGACCAGCGGCCCGCCTCGACCCTGGATGCTCATGCGGCCTCCCGCCGTGCCTCTCGCACCGACGACCAGGTCGCGGTGATCACCAGCAGGAAGAACCCCACCATGCACAGCGTGCCAGCGAGCGGCAGGCTCGTCTGGACGAAATTGGCAATCTGCTGTGACCCGATCACCACCGGCATGAACGGTTCGATGGTCATCGGCGCGGCTGGGTCGAGATGATGCCCGTAGCTGTAGAGCCGATAGGCGAAGCTGCCCAGCGAGAACACCCCGAAGTAGGTGAACAGCATCGCGAGATCCACCAGGCTCATGATGGTGCCGACCGCCACCGCACGGAGGGCGAGCAGCGCGAAGACCCCGATCGCAAACGGCAGCAGCTTCATCTCGAGGAAGTCGGCCGACGCGATGTGCTTCATGCCGATGTAATGGTTCAGCGTGTTGATCTCGGCCAGGTCCTGCCCGTCGTTGCCGGCAACGATCTGGTAGGCGTACATGTCGAGCGTCAGGCCTTCGGCATACTGCGGGGCCACGAGGCTGATGCGCCACAGCGGCAGCGTCGCGCCTGCGAGGAGGACGACGACGGCAACCAGCACGAGCAGCCGTCCGGTGAGACTCACCGGACGATCCAGAAGGCGTTGCA
This sequence comes from Luteitalea sp., assembly GCA_046593715.1. Classification (GTDB taxonomy): domain Bacteria; phylum Acidobacteriota; class Vicinamibacteria; order Vicinamibacterales; family Vicinamibacteraceae; genus Luteitalea. Next base: position 8,153 of record JBKJQW010000036.1, on the reverse strand, counting down.
TGGACACGAATCTGGCATTCATGGGATGGAGCCTCGGGTACACACCAGGGCTACGGCTTGACGCCCAGGTAGCCCTGCATCTCCTGATGGAGCGCCGAGCAGAAGTTGGTGCAGTAGAAGGGGAACACTCCGGCTTTTCCTGCGGTGAACGTCACCGTCTTGGTTTCGCCCGGGTCCACCACCACGTTGATGTTGTGTTCGCCGATGCCGAGACCGTGAATCATGTCGGTAGTCTGCTCGGAGTTGGTCACGTGGATGGTCACCTGGTCACCAGCCCGCACCTCGATCCTGTCGGGGACAAAACGGCTGCGGATGGCCATCATGCGGACGTCGACCTTGTTGCCGGTACGCGTGACGCGCGCCTGGTCGGCGCTCCACACCGCATTCGGGTTGGTGTTCTCGGCCTTCGGGTAGACCTCGATCGGCGCGATGGCATCGACCTTGAGGATCTGCGCGAAGTGCGGCTCCGGCTCCGTGTACGCCTCGTACAGCATCGTCATCGTGCCGCCCTCGAGGTCGATCAGCTGGCTGCTCTCCGGTTGCGACGGCCCGACCGAGATGTGCCGGCCCTTCGAGAGCTTGTTCATCGCGACGAGGTACTTGCCGTAGGGCTTCCTGGTGTCGCTGCCGCCGACCACGAGGTGGCCAATGTTGAAGTGCACGGGGATCTTGTCGGTGACGATGCCGTTCAGGTCCTTCTTCTGTTGGTCGTTCCAGGGTGGCAGCGTCCACTTGGCCACCGCCGACTCGATGTACAGCGACGTGTACGCATTGCCCTTGCCGTCAAACTGCGTGTGCAGCGGGCCGAGGCCGACCGGCACCTCGCCCTCGATGACCGCCGCGTGCTTGATCACCGGCACGCCGCGAACCTCCCCGTCGAACGTCCCGGCGTCGATCGCCTTCTTGATCTTCTCGAAGTCGAACACGCTGGTCACCGGCTGCAGCTTGCCCGAGGAGGCAATCCAGCGGCCCGACGGGTCGGTATCGATGCCGTGCGGCGACTTCGGCACCGGCAGGAAATACATCACGCCTGGCACCTTGGCCGGATCGATCACCGGAACGCCGTCGAGCAACGTCGCCTTGCCGTCCTTGACGGCCTGCTCGGCGGCGCGCCAGTTGACGACGGCGGCGTAGTCGCGCTCGGACTGCGTGGACGTGGCCTCGAGCGTCTCGTGCGCCATCTCGGAGTTGTACGAGGTCCAGAATGCCCAGCCCGAGCTCGGGCCTTTCCCGGTCGAGCCGAGGTCCCAGTTGAAGGGCGGTGTCAGCACCTGCCAGCCCACCGACATCTCCCCGGTCTTGGCGTCGATCTTGATGCCGCTGACCATGCCGTTGAACTCGTCCTTGTACCTGGCGACGTCGGCGTACCGGCCCTTGGGGAGCGGCACCGAGAAGCGCGACGCCACGAGCACGTACTCGCTGTTCTCGGTGATGAACGAGGAGCCGTGGCTGCCGCTCGAGTTCGGGATCGGTCCGAAGATCTGCTTGGTCTTGAAGTCGCGCAAGTCGATCCGGGCAATCCGGTTGTTGGCGTTGTCGTTGACGAACAGCCAGCGGCCGTCGTACAGGCCGTCGGTCTGCGACAGCCCCGGATGGTGGACATCGCCCCAGGTGAATTGCCCCATCATCGCCTTGGATTCCACGTCGAAGCCGTAGCCCGTCGCGGGATAAGGGGCAAATACCGGAATGGTCGAGATGTGCCGCATCGACGGCAAACCGGCCACGTAGACCTGCCCGGAATGTCCGCCGGAGTAGAAGAGATAGAACTCGTCTTTCTGCCCAGGCGCCACGAACGACTTGGCGGCCAGCGACGAGTCGCTCGACGCGGACTTGGTGCCGCCCGGCGGGTTGCAGGCCGCGGTCAGGAGGAGGGCAGCAGCAAAGCTGCTGCCGATGAGCAGGGACGCGCGCGTCGTCATTTGAAGGTCCTTTGAGAGGAGTGAGGGTTCACTGGACGATCAGCACGCCGCGCATGCCGACCTGGTAGTGCCCGGGGAAGGAGCAGATGAACTCGTACCGACCGGGGGTGGTGGGCGCCGTGAACGTGGCGGTGTCGCGTTCGTTGGGTCCGAGCAGCCTGGTGGCGGCGAGGATCTTGTCGCCGTATGCCACTCGCGGCACGTAGTCGGTCGTCACGGCCTCGGCCGACGCGACAAGAAATGCGTCCACGTCGATGCCGGCAGCGACCAGCACCCAGTTGTGCCCCATCGAGAACTTCGGCGTCGTGCCGACGTTGACCAGCGTGATGGTGAGCTTCTCGCCAGGCGTGGCCGTGATCTCGGTCACGCTGAACTTCATGGTGTCGTTGCCGGTCATCTCGATGGCGCGGCCGTCGTGCACGATGGCGGCAGGCGCGGCGGCCGTCGGTGCGGCGGTGGTGGGTGTCGCGGGGTCGGACGGCGTGGGCGAGCTGCAGCCGGCGCCGAGAACGGCCAGGATGAGAGCCATGGGAGCAAGGGTGCGGTTCATGAAAATCCTTCCTGCCCACAGCATTCACCCGGACGCCGGCCGTCGTCTTTGTCCCAGCGCAATACCGACACGGACAATCGCGACGCAGGTGGCGGGACGTCGGGCTCGGGAGCCGCGGCTTAGCTGCATGTTGCGCCGGCGCAACGACGCGGCGCGCGGCGTGTCGCAGACTCGCCCCATGACGATCCGACGCCTGCTCGCAGTGCTGCTCGTGGTGATGGCGGTGACGGTGGCCGTGGCACGCTCGCGACAGTCCGGTGTCGTCGAGACCTCACACCGCGACTACCCTGTCGCCGGCGTGGTGACCGCATCGCCGGCCGCCGGCACCGTGATGGTCTCGCACGAGGACATCGCCGGCTACATGCCGGCCATGACCATGCCGTTCGCCATTGCACCGGGCGAGGACGTGGCGCGGCTGATGCCCGGCGACCGGGTCCGCTTCGTCCTCAGGGTGGACGACACGACCGCCGCGGCGGTGCGCTTCGAGGTCGTCGGTCATGACGCGACTGTGGCGAGAGCGCTGAGCGGCGGCTCGCCCTCGACCGCGCCGTCGCGACTCCGCAAGGACGATCTGCTGCCGGACGTGTCGCTGGTCACCGAGGCGGGTGCTCGGTTCACCACGGGCGACCTGCGGGGTCAGGTCACGGCCGTGACCTTCATCTTCACGCGCTGTCCGGTGCCGCAGTTCTGCCCGCTGATGGTGAAGCGCTTCCAGCAGCTGCAGCAATCGTTGGCGGCCGACCTGTCACTGGCCGATGTACGACTGCTGGCGGTGACGCTCGACCCCGCCTTCGACACGCCCGCGATCCTTGCCGCGCATGGCGCGGCGATGCAGGCCGACCCTGCGCGCTGGCGGTTCCTGACCGGCACCGCGGCCGAGATCGCCCGGCTGACCAAGGCATTCGCGATCCACGTCGAACGCAACGGCGTACTTCTCGACCATACGCTGGCCACCGCGGTAATCGGCCGGGACGGCCGCGTCGTGGATATCTGGCGCGGGAACGGCTGGAATCCCGCAGAGGTCCTGACGACGTTGCGGAGCGCGGCCGGCCAGGCCGTGCCTGCTGACCGCCCGGCCCGGGAGACGACTCGCACGCTCACGCAGTGAGCGCCAGGAGTCGCCCCGTAATGAGGCCATCGCGGCACCCGCAGTGGAATGCGCCAGCGCCAGCCATCACACGACGCCGGAGATACACGCATGATGCAGCCCGCCGCGGTCATTCGTCTGGCACGCCTCGTTCTGCTCTCGACGCTCATCCCGTGTTCCGCGTCTGCCTCGACATGGACGGCGTTTGGCCCCGAAGTGGTCGTTCGACGCACCGGTAAGCCAACCCCGGTGATACGAACGTTCAGCGTCCTCAACCCCGACGCCGTCTACGTGCTGCAGGTGGAGGGCACGTCGGCTGGCAAGCCACCGCGCGGCGCCCTCGAGATCGTCCTCAACAATCGGCGCGTCACGCTCGGTCCGGCGTCGTCGTCGCTTCCAGTCGCAGGCTGGCCCGTAAGGCTGAACCGCACCAACCAACTGGTGATGGAGTTGCGCGGGGCGCCGGGCGAGCTCGTCTCGGTGAAGATCGTCGGCGTAGACACCGATCCGCCAACGAGCTCCGGCACCATCGCGCCAGCGGCGGTGGCATCGACGTGCTCGGCCCAGATGACGACGACATGACCGGCTGCACTCTGGAGCCGCCGTCCCGCTTGCACGTGCTGGTGGCCCGCAACTTCCTGCACCATAACCGGCAGCAGGAGAAGGGGTACGGCGTCGTCACCGGCAAGGGCGGGTTCCCGTTCATCGAAGGCAACACGTTCCTGGCTAACAGGCACGCGATCGCGGCCGCGGGAGGCGGACATACCGGTACTTCGCGCGATTCAACCTGGTGCTGTCCGAAGTGCCGCTGCAGGACGGGCCGGGACCGTTCAACTGGAGAACCCACGACTTTGATCAGCACGGCAACGGAGACAACGGCTTCGGCGGACGAGCGGGTCGGCACAACTGGATCTTCAACAACAGGTTTTTTGGTGCAAATCGCGCCAACTACGAGATTCGGGGCCATCCGTGCCGGAAGGTCGACTTCGGTCGCAACGTGTCGCTGCAGACCAGCGACGACGCGGGGGTGTTCGAGCCGTACATGATCCTCCCGACGCAGCCGGCCAGCGAGGTCGTCAACTTCATCGCCAATCGATTCGACGCACCACACCCGGCCAATCGTCTCGGGGTTGGTGACTTCGACGGCGATGGCGCCGACGACCTGTTTCTGGCGACCGGAGCGGCATGGTATTTCTCCACCGCGGGGGCGCGTGAGTGGCGGTATCTCAGTGGCAACGAGGCGCCGCTGTCGTTCCTGCGATTCGGCGATGTCGATGGCGATGGCCGCACGGATGTCCTCGGCGTGAGCGGCGGCAGGATCCTCGTGTCGTGGGGTGGCGCATCGACCTTCGAAGTGCTCAATGACGCTCCAGCCGCGGGCGCGTTCATCACCGATTTCGCGGTTGGCGAGTTCGTATCCGACTTCCCAGGCGACCGCCGCGACGATTTGTTCTACGCCAACGGCGCGAGCTGGTCCGTGTCGTCGGGCGGCTCGTCGCCATTTGTCGAAGTCAATACGTCGAGCAAGCGCATCGCGGAGCTGAGGTTCGGCGACTTCAACGGCAACGGGTTGACCGATGTCATGGCGCTCGAGAGTGGCGTCTGGAAGGTGAGCTATGACGCCGTGTCGACGTGGACGGCGTTGGCGGTCTCGCTGACCGACTCGGTGGACACGCTGATGGTGGCCGACGTCGACGCGGACGGCCACGCCGATATCGGGACGATTACCGAACGAAATGTGCTCGGCACCTTTGGCCCGACCTCCATCGTGTTCAGTTGGACCTTCTCCATCTCGCAGGGCGGAGGGACCCCGTGGGTCTCGAAGACCATCACGCCAACGAGCGACTGCGCGCTGACGTTCAAGAGCAGCTATCTGGCGCAGGCGGGTCTGATTGCCGGCATTGGCAACGTCGACGGCATCGCCGGGGCCGACGTGGTCGCATGGGGCGCCAAGGACGGCAACAACTTCTGTGTCATCTCGAGTGGCACCGGGGCGGCCGCGCGACACAGCAGCCAGGACATGCGGTAGGGAGGGCGAGGGCGACGCTCGCCCTCCGCCTCCGCCGGCAGGGCCCGGTCACTCTTCTTCAGCGGTCGGCTGCGCATCGGCGGCCCCCGACCGTCGATGCACGTCCTGCTGCAGGTCGGTCAGCGCCACTTCCGGCGTGGAGTGCTCCGCGCCCCACGGGGCCGGCACTCCGTCGGCGTCGGGCCGCATGAGCTGCCACGAGCCATTCTCGGTGCGCTCGATGAACGCCTCTTCTCCGTCGGGGAGACCGCGTACCTCGTACCGGCCTGGCTGGGGCATCTCCTGAAGTGATGCCTGCTCGTGCTGGTCGGTGACTTCCAAGTGCAACGTCTCTTCCATGTGATCTCCTCCCCGCAAACGCGGTGATGTGACAGCGCCATCGCACGCCTTCGGCACGGCCGCCGACGTGGGTCAGTCCATTGATCGTACTTGCCGCAGCAGGCGCTGTACCTGCTCGAGGAGGTCGACGCCGTCGATGGGTTTGACCACGTGGAGGTCAAAGCCGGCCGCGCGGCTGCGGGCGTGATCCTGCGGCGCTCCGTAGCCCGTGATCGCCACCAGCAGCGTGGCGGCCAGCCGCGGCCCCATCCGACGCAGCCGCCTGGCTACTTCCAGGCCATCGAGGCCGGGCAGGCCGATGTCGATGAGCGCGACGTCGAACGCCACGGCGCTCGCCAGGTCCAGGGCCTCTGGCCCGTCGACGGCTTCGGTCACCCGGTGTCCTGCACCTTCGAGCACGTGGCGCAGCATCGTCCGACCGTCTTCGTTGTCGTCGACCAGCAGCACTTCGAGCCGACGCACTGCACAGGTGCTGGCCGGCCGGGTGGCTTGTTCGATACCCGCTACCGGCTCGATGCCAGGCAGGGTCAGCGTGAACGTGCTGCCGTGTCCGTCGCCGTCGCTGTAGCCATCGAGCCGCCCATCGTGCAACTCGGCAAGCCGGTGCGCGAGCGTGAGCCCGATACCCAGGCCGCCCTGTGACCGTGCGCCGCCGGGCTCGCCCTGCACGAAGAGGTCGAACACGCGGGGCAACAGCTCGGCGGCCATGCCGACGCCTTCGTCGCGCACGGTGAGCAGGACGCGATCGGCGGCGCGTGCCAGCCCCAATTCGATGGTGCCGCCGTCTGACGAGTAGCGCACCGCGTTACTCAGCAGGTTGGCGACAATCTGCTCGAGCCGCGTCTCATCGCCCGACACCCAGGCCGGCTGGAGTCGCAGAACGAGCTGGTGTTTGGGCGAGCTGCCGACCACCTGCGCGGCCACTCGCTGCACCAGGGCGGTCAAGTCGAGCGGCCGCCGATCGAGCTCGATCTTGCCGCGGCTGACCCGGCTGGCGTCGAGCAGGTCGTCGACCAACTTGGTCAGATGCGCGGTCTGCCGCTGCAACACACCCTGCGCCAAGGTCGCGGGGGCGCCTTCGGGTCGCATCCGGAGAATTTCCGCGGCGTTGGCGATCGCGCTCAGGGGATTGCGCAGTTCGTGGCCGAGCATGGCCAGGAACTCGTCCTTGGCCCGATTGGCGTTTTCGGCATCCGAGCGTGCCCGGCCGAGCGCATGCATCGCCTGTTCCGCGTCGTCGAGTGCGTGCTGCAACTCGCGCAGCTCCCGCATGGCCAGACTCGTCGAGCCTGGCGTGTCGTCGCCAGCCGCCGCGTCTGTGGACGCCGTCGGCTCATCGGCGGGCGGCTGACTGTGCGCTTCGGGCTGCGGGTGGTGCAGTGACGCACTGGCGTTGCCACGCCTCAGGGCGCGCGCTTGAGCCGCGAGCACTGCCACGGGCGCGCTGATGCGCCGAGCGAGCAACCTGGCGAGCAGCAGCGCGAGCGCCAGTGACACAGCCACACCCAGCAGCCCGATGACGAGAGCGCGCCAAGCGCCGGCCTCGACGCTCCTGGCGGGGACGCCGATGCCCACGGCCCAGCCGCTGAACGCCGAGTGTCGCCAGGTGACGTACGAGGGCGTGCCTTCCAGCGTGGAGCCCTGGTAAGCCCCCTGGGCCGCGCCGGAGGTGAGGGCTGCGCGAAACGCCGGCGCCACCGTCACCCCGACCTTCACCTGTCCCTGGTACTGGCGGGCCACCTGGAGGAGCCGACGGTCGACCACCGAGGCGACCCAATCGTCGGGCATGCCCTGTTCGCGCACGATGCGCGAGATGGCCGCCGGGTCAACCACCGCGGTGAGCACGTAGGCTAATCGACCGTCGCGCAGCACCGGCACCCGAACAGGGAACGCCTGCCGCTCGCCGGTCGGCCCCCCCGACAGGCTGCCGATGACCGGCTCCACCGTGCGCAGTACGGCCTCGAAGCTGGCGGGCTCGGCGATGGGGGGCAGCTCGGCGCCGTAGGGCAGCGTGGCATTGACCAGCTGGAGGCCGTTGGCGTCGGCCAGAATCACAGTGACCCAGTCGGGGTCCAGATGCGTGACCCGCAGGGCAAGACCGTGAAAGCGCCGCAGATCGCCGTCGGCGAGCGCCTGGCTTTCCGCCAGCGTACGCAGCGCGGCGACCGTCGATCGCAACTCGGCGTCGACGGCGCTCGTGATCGCGACGACGCGGTCATGCATGCCGCG
>JBKJQW010000050.1:0-62830 GCA_046593715.1 Luteitalea sp. | reverse complement strand
CATGGCTTCGACCGGCGACAGCGGATTGAGCACGCGCCGTAGCACGTAGATGCGCTGCAGATCTTCCTTCGGGATTAGCAGCTCTTCCTTGCGGGTGCCGCTCTTCTGGATGTCGATGGTCGGGAAGACGCGCCGGTCGGCGAGTTTGCGATCGAGGTGCACTTCCATGTTGCCGGTGCCTTTGAACTCTTCGAAGATCACTTCGTCCATGCGCGAGCCGGTGTCGATCAGCGCGGTGGCGACGATGGTCAGCGATCCGCCCTGCTCGATGTTACGGGCCGCGCCGAAGAAGCGCTTGGGGCGCTGCAGGGCGTTGCTGTCGACGCCGCCGGACAGCACTTTGCCCGAGGCGGGGATCACGGTGTTATAGGCGCGCGCGAGGCGCGTCACCGAATCGAGCAGGATCAGCACGTCCTTTTTGTGCTCGACGAGGCGCTTGGCTTTTTCGATCACCATCTCGGCGACCTGCACGTGGCGCTGCGCGGGTTCGTCGAAGGTCGACGAGATCACTTCCCCGTCCACCGACCGCTGCATGTCGGTGACCTCCTCTGGCCGCTCGTCGATGAGCAGCACGATCAGGTACACCTCCGGGTGGTTCTGCACGACCGACTGCGCGATGTTCTGCAGCAGCATCGTCTTACCGGTCCGCGGCGGCGCGACGATCAGCCCGCGCTGGCCCTTGCCGATCGGCGTCATCAGGTCGAGGACCCGCGCCGAAAGATTGTCTTTGGAGGTTTCCAGCGAGAAACGCGCCTGTGGATACAGCGGCGTCAAGTTCTCGAAGAAGATCTTGTTGCGGGCGAATTCCGGCGCCTCGAAATTGACGGCCTCGACCTTGATCAGCGCGAAGTAGCGCTCGCCGTCCTTGGGCGACCGGATCTGGCCGCTGACGGTGTCGCCGGTCTGCAGGTCGAACTTGCGGATCTGCGAGGGCGAGACGTAGATGTCGTCCGGCCCCGCAAGGTAGTTGTAGTCGGGTGCGCGCAGGAAGCCAAAACCGTCCTGCATCACCTCGAGCACGCCCTCGGAGAAGATGAAGCCGCTCTGCTCGGTCTGCGCCTTCAGGATCTGGAAGATCAGCTCCTGCTTGCGCAGGCCGGTGGGGCCGATGACCCCGAGATCCTGGGCCACCTGCATCAACGCCTGGATCGTCATCTCCTTGAGCTCGCCAATCCGCAAACTGGCCTCGCTCCCCTCGGACGGCATGTCGGCGGGCGGATCGTTGGCGACGTCGGGAATCTCGTTGACGGGGCGGCGGGGAGTCGAGGGACGCGGTCCGCGGCGGCCGCCGGAACGCTTTTGTGGTGGTGGCATTCGGTCTGCGATGGGGATGGTGAGGCGAGAGACGGGCAGGCGGTGCGCGAGAGACACGCGAGGCCAGACCCTGGAACCACGGGGTGAGACGCCAGTATAGTCGAAAACCCATGGTGTAGAATCCGCGCAGCGTGTCGCGGCATGTGCTCATCCTCGGCCTGGTCTGCTTCCTGACCTTTTTCGCAGGCCTTGGCCGCGGCGCGATCGGGGATTCCGACGAGGCGTTCTACGCGGAGGCGGCGCGGGAGATGGTTGCCTCCGGCGACTGGCTGACGCCGTACTACAACTACGAACTCCGCTTCCAGAAGCCCATCCTGTTCTACTGGCTCGTGTCGATGGCCTATGAGGCCGCTGGCGTGGGCGAAGCCGCCGCCCGCATTCCGTCGGCGCTGGCCGGCTTCGGGCTCGCCATCCTCACGTATCTGGCCGGCCGGCGCTGGTTCGATGCGGCCACCGGGTTCTTCGCCGCGACCGTCGTCGCGACCAGCTTCGGCTACTTCTCCATCGGTCGGCTGTCGCTGCCCGACCTTCCACTCGCCTTCTTCATCGCCGCCGCGACCTGGGGGCTGATCGAGGGCATTGGATCGCCCATCGCCACGGCCACGACATCGGCGACGCGACGGCGCTTCTGGCTGGCGTTTGCCGGCATCATGATGGGCCTCGGCCTGTTGACCAAGGGCCCGGTTGGCGTCGCGCTGCCCGTCCTCGCCGTCCTGCCGGTGTGGTGGAAGGAACGGCGCGGTACGGAGAACACCGCTCGCTTTCCCGGCGTGTTCGACCTCGCCCTGGTCGTTGGTCTGGTCATGTTGGTGGCCGCACCCTGGTTTGTGGCGATGGCCCAGCACCACGGCCTCGCGTACGTGCATCGCTTCTTCATCGGCGAAAACCTCGAGCGCTTCGCCACAGACCGCTACAACGAACCGCGCCCCGTCTGGTTCTATCTGCCAATCGTGCTCGGTGGGCTGATGCCGTGGTCGCCGTTCATCCTGCTCTGGCTGCCCACCTGGCACCGTGTCTTCAAGCGGGAACGGATGGTCACCCGCGCGGAATGGCGCGCCATCCTGTGGGCAGCGATTCCCTTCATCTTCTACTCGGCCTCGATCGGCAAGCAGCCGCGGTACATCCTGCCGATGCTGCCGCCGATGGCCCTCCTGCTCGCCCGGACCGTCATCGCGCGGCTGCCCGACGGACAGCCGGCGGTCAGCCCACGCAGCGGGCGACAGAATGCCCTGGCCTGGTGCGGCACCGTCTGCGCGGTCCTGTTTGTCATCCTGGGCGTCCTGCTGCATCGGGCACGGCCGCTGCTGTTCGTCCTGACGCCGTCGCTGGCCCTGGTCTGCACGGGCATCATGACCGTCGGAGCGATCTCGGTGCTGCTGGCCAGCTGGAGTCGCCGCCGCTGGGCGCTGCCGGTGACCATGGCGGTGGCCTCGATTGCGACCCTGCTGTCGTTGCATTACTCGGTGGCATCGGCGGCCGACCTCGAACCAGTCCAGGTGATGGCCCGCAAGCATGCCGCGGCCTACCAGGGCCACGAGCCCTCGGCGACCTATCGCGTCTTCGTACGCAATCTGGTGTTCTACACCGGCGTCAAGCAGACCGACCTCGTGCAGCCCCATGAGGTGGTGGAATTTCTGCGACAGCCGCAGCGGGTGCTCTGCGTGATCACCAAGGACGACCTCGCGCGGCTGGCCAGCGAGCACGGGCTGGTCACCAGAACGTTGGCCGAGGTCCAGTACTTCAACCCGGCAGGCGTCCGCCTGCGTACGCTGCTCTGGCCGGACCCGGCTCGCGACCTCGAGACGGTGCTGCTGGTGACCAACCAGTAATTCACGATTCAGAACTGGGACTGACGCGCGGCGCGAGCCGCCCACAGGGGCGAGTCGCCGACTCCATCAGGGATGGCGCTCGGGAAACATCTTGCCAGGATTGAGGATGTTCAGCGGGTCGAAGGCCGCCTTGATGCGCCGCTGCAGATCGATCTCGATCGACGACAGTTCCAGCGGCACGAACGGCAGCTTCGAGAAGCCGATGCCATGCTCGCCGCTGATCGACCCCTCGAGCGCGACCACCCCTTCGAACAGCCGGCGCTCCGCCGCGACAGCTGCGGCCAAAGCCGCCGGGTCGTCTGGATCCAACATGAGGTTGACGTGGATGTTGCCGTCGCCGACGTGCCCGAAGCTCGGGATGCGTACGCCAGGCGAGTCCGCGCGCAGCTGCGCGATGAGATCGAACAGCTCCGGCACGCGGCCCCTGGGCACGACCACGTCGTGGTTGATCTTGAGCGGTGCCAGCACCTTGAGCGAGAGCGACAGTGCCCGCCGGACGTGCCACAGTTGCTCGCGGGTCGCCCTGTCGTGCGCGACCAGGACCTCGGTCGCGCCGGCGTCGCGGCAGGCCTGCTCGACGCGCTGCCCCTCTTCGCGCACCGTCTCGGGCAGCCCGTCCACTTCGAGCAGCAGCAAGGCGCCCGTCCCTTCCGGGGCAAGGGCGCGCGTCCCGAGGTTGGTCGCCACCGCATCGAGTGAGTCGCCGTCGATCAGCTCGAGGGCCGACGGCACGACCCGCGCCCGAATCAGATTGGTGACCGCCTCGACTGCGTCGGCAACCGTGGCGAACGTGGCGCGCAGGGTGACCTGGGTCGGCGGCAGCGGAATCAGTCGCACGATCACCTGCGTGATCACCGCCAACGTGCCCTCCGATCCGACGAGCAGCTGCGTGAGGTCGTAGCCGACCACATTCTTCACGGTCTTGCCGCCGGTGCGGACGATCTCCCCGGATGGCAGCACGGCCTCCAGGCCGAGCACATAGCGCTTGGTCACCCCATATTTGAACGCGCGCGGGCCGCCCGCGCACTCGGCCACGTTGCCGCCGATGGTAGACGTGGCCAGGCTTGCGGGATCGGGTGGGTAGAACAGGCCCACCGCTTCGACTGCGCTCTGCAACTCGCCGGTGACGACGTGGCACTCGGCGACCGCAAGCAGGTTCTCCTGATCGATGTCGAGAATACGGTTCAAGCGCTCCAGGGCGAGGACCACGCCACCGCACGTGGGCACGGCACCGCCTGTGTAGCCGGTGCCCGCGCCTCGCGGCACGACCGGTATCCGGTGGGCCGTGCAGGCACGCAGCACGCCTGCCACCTCCGCGGTGGACGCCGGCCAGACCACCACGTCGGCCGGGTGCCCCTTCTTCAGGGCATCGGTCCCGTACGTCGTGCGCGCGTGCTCGTCGGTCCGCACGTGGGCGTGGCCGACCACGGCGCGGAGTTGGTCGATGAATGCCTCGGTGACAGCGCCGTAGTGCCGGAGAGTCATCGGCAGTCGCGCCTGCTGCAGTCGGCCAGGCGCATCTAGCGGCTCGCGTACCGGCCGGCGTCGATGTCGGCAATGAACGCGTGCAGGCGGCGGGCCGCCTCCTCGAGACGCTGGACATCGGCAGCGTATGAGATGCGGAAAAATCCAGGCGCATCAAACGCCTCGCCAGCCGTCACCACCACGTGCTGGTCCTCGAGCAGCGCCTGACAGAACTCGGCGCTGGTGCGCAAGCCGTCGGGCTCGAGCAGGGCCGACACCTCGACAAACAGGTAGAACGCCCCCGCCGGCGTGAGGCAGGTCAGCCGTGCGTCCTCACTGACCCGCTGCTGAATCAGGTCGCGGCGGCGCCGGTACGCGTCGAGCATGTCGGTCACGCACGCCTGCGGCCCGGTGAGCGCGGCGACGACGGCCTTCTGGGTGATGGAGCAGACATTGCTGGTGCAGTGGCTCTGGATGGCGTTGCAGGCCGCCACGACGGCCTTCGGGGCGAGCAACCAGCCGCAGCGCCAGCCCGTCATCGCGTACGCCTTGGATGCCGACCCCGTCAGGATCGTGCGGTCGCGCATACGCTCGCCGAGCACCCTGGGCAGGTTGTGCGGCACCGCGTCGTAGATCAACCGCTCGTAGCAGAGGTCGAGGATGATCCAGATACCTCGCGGAGCGGCGTAGTCAGCCAGGCGCGTCATCTCCTCCTCGGTCATCAGCGCGCCGGTCGGATTGGCCGGAGAGTTGATGACCACGGCCCTGGTGCGCGGCGTCATCGCCTCGAGAAACACCTGCGCGCGCAGCGCGAATCCGTCCTCGGGAGAAGCCCGCACGATCACCGGGGTAGCGTCGGCCAGCTTGATCTGCTCCACCAGGGTCGGCCAACCCGGCGTGTGCGTGATGACTTCGTCGCCCGGACCGAACACCGCGAGCGCTGCGTTGAGCAGGGCCTGCTTGCCGCCGGCGCAGACGATCACTTCGCTTTCGTCATACTCCACGCCGTAGTCGGCGCGGTATCGGGCGACGATTGCCTGTTTCACCTCGCTCGACCCGGAGTTGGCCGTGTACTTGGTGTAGTTGGCGGTGATCGCGGCGTGCGCCGCGTCCTTGACATGCTCGGGCGTTGGAAAGTCGGGCTCGCCAGCGCTGAGGTCGACCACGTCGACCCCGGCCTGGCGCAGGCGCTCGGCCGCGATCAGCCCCTTCATCGTCGGGGAGGAAGAAATGCGCGTGGTGCGTTCTGCGAGCATGCGATGGTCTCCGCCTTCCCGGCCCGGATCGGAAGCACCGTCGTCCCTGCGGGATGGTGTCGTCGGGCAGGCCGGGGCGGTCTGCCGTCCTGGTGCCGTCTGTCAGCGTCGTGTCAGGTGGGTCAGCACTGCCGGCGGTACGAAGGCCGCGATTGGCCCGCCCATGGCATGGATCTGCCGGACCAGGCTCGAACTGACGTGCGCCCACTCCGGCGCGGCCACGAGGTACACCGTTTCCAGACCCGGCCGCAGCGTCGCGTTCATCTTCGCCATTGGCCACTCGTGCTCGTAGTCGGTCACCGACCGCAGACCGCGCACCACCACCGTGGCGCCGTGCGCCGCCGCCGCGTCGACCAGCAGTCCCTCGAAGGCCACCACGTCCACACCGCGGGTGCGCGAGACCGCGTCTCTGACAACGGCGAGGCGCTCGTCGAGCGAGAGCATCGGCGACTTGCCGGGGTTGACCAGCACCGCGACGACGACGCGGCCGAACAATCGCTGCGCACGCTCGATGACGTCGAGGTGACCGTTGGTGATCGGATCAAACGACCCGGCGACGAGGGCGGCGCGTCCTTGCTCCACTCAGCTCTCCGTTCCGACGACGCCCGGCTCGTAGAAGGCCAGTCCGCTGTCTCCCTGTCGCAGCCGCCGCCGCAGGTGCAGACTCTCGACCTCGGTGGGCGCCTGCCGTCGCCACGGGTGTTCGAGGACGACCAGTCCGCTCGACGCCACGTGTGCCGACGCCAGCTGCAGCCAGGGCTCCAGGAATGGCTGCGCGTACGGAGGATCGAGGAACACGATGTCGAAGGGGCCGCCGGGCAACATGACCGTGCGGGAGAGCGCGTTGCGCCGCTCGATAGTATAGCCCTCGCTCACATCGCACCGGCGGAGGTTGGCCTCGATGAGCGCGACCGCCCGCCGGTCCTCCTCCACGAACGTGACCGCGGCCGCGCCGCGGCTCAACGCCTCGATCCCGACTGCGCCCGTTCCGGCACACACATCCAGCACCCGGGCGCCCGCGATGCGCGGGGCCAGGATGTTGAACAGCGTCTCGCGCAGCCGGTCAGAGGTGGGCCGCAGTCCTTCCCACTGGGGGGCCTGCAGCACCCGCCCCTTGCACGCGCCGGCGATGATCCGCATCAGCCCACCTGCGCCAGGTTGAAGCGCCCGGCCCACGCCGCACGGGCCAGCCGCAGCGTCGGCGCGTCGGCGGCCAGCCGCCCGACCAGATCACGGGCGATCTCGTGCGCGTCGCTCATCAGGTCCTGGTCGCGTCGCAGATCGCCGATGCGCAGCGTCGGCAAGCCTGCCTGGCGGGTGCCGAACATGTCGCCAGGGCCGCGAATCTCGAGGTCACGTTCGGCGATGACAAAGCCGTCGGTGGTGTCGGTCATCGCCTTCAGCCGTTCGCGCGCCTCGTTGCTGAGTGGTCGATCGAACAGCAGGACGCAGTAGCTCTGAGCCGCGCCACGGCCGACACGGCCGCGCAGCTGGTGCAACTGGGCCAGACCGAAGCGCTCGGCGTGCTCCACCACCATGACGCTCGCGTTTGGCACGTCCACGCCAACCTCGATCACCGTCGTCGCCACCAGCACATCGAGCGTGTGGGCGAGAAAGGACTGCATCACCCCCTGCTTCTCGGCCGTCTTCAGCTTGCCGTGCAGCAGGCCGATCCGCAGCCCCGCCAGCGCGCCAGCCCGGAGTTCCGCTTCCATGCTGACGGCGGCGCGGACGTCAATCTTGTCGCTGTCGTCGATGATCGGCAGCACCACGTACGCCTGCCGCCCTTCGGCCACCTGCTCCCGGACAAACGCATACGCCTCGTCGCGGCGCTCCTCGGGACGCGCCGTGGTGCGCACGGCCCGGCGGCCCGGTGGCAGATCGCGGATGACCGAGACGTCGAGGTCGCCGTAGGCCGTGAGCGTCAGCGTGCGGGGAATCGGCGTCGCCGTCATCACCAGGACGTCTGGCAGACGTCCCTTGTCGCGGAGCCGGGCCCGCTGGCCGACGCCAAACCGATGCTGTTCGTCGATGATGACCAGTCCGAGGTGCTTGAAGAGCGCGGGATCCTCGAGCACGGCGTGCGTGCCCACGACCAGTTGCGAGGCACCCGAGGCAATCGCCGCGAGCGCCTCGCGGCGTGCGACGCTCCGTTGGCTGCCGGTGAGCAGGCTGGACCGGAACGGCGTGGCCGCCAGCCGTGCGGCCACCGTGCGCGCGTGCTGTTCGGCGAGCAGCTCGGTGGGGGCCATCAGCACCACCTGCAGCCCATTGGCCATCGCGACCACGGCCGCCAGCAGCGCGACGATGGTCTTGCCGGCGCCGACATCACCTTGCAGGAGACGATTCATCGCGACCGGCCGCTGCAGGTCCTCGACGATCTCGCGCAGCGCCTGCTTCTGCCCAGGGGTCAGCGTGAACGGCAGCACGCTCCGGGCCATGCTCCGGACCTCTTCCGACACCAGCACCCGGTGTGGCTTCGCAGTGGCCACCACCCGCGCCCGCTGGTCGGCGAGCGCCACCTGGAACAGCACGAACTCCTCGAGGATCAGGCGCACCTGGGCCGGCGTCCGAAACGCGTTCAGCGTCTCGAGGCTCGTACCCTCCGACGGGAAGTGGGTATCCAGGAGAGCTTCGCGCCGCGATGGCAGGCCCCGCGACCGGCGCACGTCGACGGGTAGCGGGTCGGTGATCGAGTCGGGCAGCCGGTCGAGCGCGCGTGAGACGAGGTCACGCTGCAGCTTGGGAGTCAGAGGGCCGATGCGTTCGTAGACGGGCACGATCCGCCCGGTGTGGATGCTGCCGCCCTCATCGGTCTCGGTCAGGTCCACAAACTCGTACAGCGGCGACTGGAACTGTGGGCCGAGACTCGTCCACTCGACCTTGCCATGCAGCACCACCTGCTGCCCGGCACGAAACACCTGGGCGAGGAAACGCTGATTGAAGAAGAGGGCGCGGGCTGTGCCGGTGCTGTCGCGCACCTCGACCTCGAAGACGGTGAAGCGCGGACGTCGCGTAGGCTTCACCTGCGCATCGACGACCTCGCCCGCCACGGTGGCCAGGCCCGGCCGAAGCGCGGCGATGGGAAGGATATGCCCGCGATCCTCGTAGCGCAGCGGGAACCGCAGCAGCAGATCCTCGATCGTGCGCAAACCCGCCGACGCCAGGGCGGCGCCGCGGGTCGGTCCCACTCCCGGCAGGTCGCCGAGCGGGGCCAGGAGCGGGTCGGACCGCGTCACTGTAAGACGGTCACCTGCCCGGGCTCGACCCGGATCTCACGAATGGCCGACGGCAGGTCGAAGGGCGCGTCCAGGTCGATGCCGTTCGGTTCATCGGCAGAGACGCTGTAGCGCGACACCAACTGCGAGACCACGGCCCGCGGCAGGGGGATGCCACCGAGCTCGGCCGACTCGAGGACGAAGCGGCCACTCCCGTTCTCGGTCATGAGCCGGCCTGTGACTCTGGCCGGCAGGCTGCCGGTGAGTAGCCGCAGCGGGTCGAAGCCGTCACCTGGGGGGCGGCTGGCTGCCATCGCCGTCAAATCCAGCGTGGCGGTGGCACTGAGACGATTGTTGGCCAGGATGCGCAGCGTCGGCGTCGAGATGCCGGGCGGAATCTCGGCGCGCAGTTGGTGCTCGAGATAGGCGTTGACCTCGCCTTCCTCGATGACCGTGCTCTGCGTCTCGAGCCGGGGAATGGCTCCGAACCGGACGATCGATTCCAGTTTCTGCTGCATGCGATCGGCAGCAGCGGCGCCATTCTGACCCGCGAGCAGGCGCGCACCCGCGCCGGAGATGGTCGCTGGCCAGATCATGCCCGTACCCATGGCAAGCAGCGCCACGACCGCAGGGACACACCGGGCGCAGCGCAGCAGAAGCGACGGTCTGGACATGGTGCTCACTGAGGTTTTGAGTCTAGCATCGGGCATCTGGCCGGACCCCTTGACTTTCGCTTTTTATTTGCGTTAGTCTCCGGCCATCGCCGCCACAGCCCGCTGCCGGGTCCCGCGGTCGGTTTCCGGAGTGCCCATCGTGCAGCCGCTCACCAAACGCCAGCGCGAGATTCTCGACTACCTCAACGACTTCATCCAGCAGCACGGCTACGCGCCGAGCCTCGAAGAAGTCGGCCGGCGCTTCGGGCTGTCGTCGCTGGCGACGGTCCACAAGCACCTGACCAACCTGCAGGACAAGGGGTTCATCAAGCGCGCCTGGAATCGCAGCCGCTCGGTCGAGCTGATTCCGGCCCGGATCGGCGGCCGGGCCCTCGAGCTGCCCTTGCTCGGCTATGTGGCGGCCGGTCGGCCGATCGAGGCGATCACGAGTACCGAGACCATCACGGTGCCGGAAGCACTCGTCGGCAAGCGCGACACGTACGTCCTACGCGTGAAGGGCGACTCGATGATCGACGAGCAGATCCGCGACGGCGACTTCGTCATCGTCGAGGACCGCAAGACGGCCGCCAATGGCGAGATGGTGATTGCCTTGCTTGCGGGTTCCGACGTGACGCTGAAGAAGTTCTACAAGGAGCAGGAGCTCGTGCGCCTGCAACCGGCCAACCCGACGATGGCGGCGATCGTCGTGCCGGCGGCGGACGTGCAGGTGCAGGGCGTGGTGATCGGCGTGATGCGGCGATACTGACGGGCATGAGTCAGCCCCCCGAAGCCCGTCAGATCAACTTCACCATCGTCCCTGCCGAGACGGCAGACGTGCCGCGTGTCTACGCCAATTTCTGCGCGGTCGCCAATACGCCTTTCGACTTCACGTTGACGTTCTGCGAAGTCCAGCCGCTGTCGCCGCAGGATGTGCAGGCGGCCGAGCGGGACCACATCGTGCCGGCGCCGGTGAAGGCGCGGATCGTCGTGCCGGTGCCGTTCATCCCCACGATGATTGCCGCCCTCCAGGAACACATGCGGGCCTTTGCGGAGTCGCAGAAGCAGGGCGCTCCGGGCTGGTCGGGCGACCCCATCCACTGACGCAGCACCGGGCCTGGCGTCATGGGCGCCACGCCATCCGGCTGCGGGCTGGGCGCCGTCCCGCAGCCGCTGTCAGATGTCAGATGTGAGGCGCGTCACTCCCCCATCAGACACTTCGCCCTTTGTTCGGGTAGAACGCGTCTGAAGGACAGGGACCATGGCCAAACTGCTGACGCTCGTGATGCCTGATTTCGTGGTTGACGTCGAACGCCGCTGGGAGGGCTTGCCCCCGGACGCGGCCGTCATCGTCGGCGGCAGCCCGTCCGGGCCAGGTCTGGTGGTGGCGGCGTGCCGTGTCGCACGCGCGGCCGGCGTCCGGCCCGGGTTGGCGTTGCGGGAGGCCGCGCAGTTGGTCACTGACGCGTGTTTCGTCCCGGGCATCCTCGACCGCTACGTCGAAGCCACGTCCCTGCTGGACGAACTGGTCAGGCGCTGGTGCGCTGAAGTGGACTGGGTGGCCATCGACCGCGCGGTGATTCCAGCCAGCGCCGTGAAGAACGGATCACTGGCTGCGGCCGCAGACGCCATGCAGCGCGCAATCCATGAGGAACTCGGCCTCTCCTCGGCGGCGGGCATCGCCGGCACCGAGGTCGGGGCCAGCGTCGCCGCGTCGTTGGTGGCGCCGTCGGGTCTGCTGCAGGTGCTGCCAGGCTACGACGAGCGGTTCCTCGCCCCGCTCGACCTGCAGTGGCTGCCTGCGTTGTCGGCAGCGGCGCGCCATCGCCTGGAGGCGCGTGGCGTCACGACGATCGGCGCGCTGGCCGCCCTGTCGCCGTACGACGCCGAAGCGGCGATCGGCCCGGGGTGGGCAGCGGTGTCGCGGTCGGCACGCGCCGAGGACCCGCGGGCGCTGGCGAGCACCACGCTGCCACGAAGCCTGACGCGTGTCCTGCCGCTTCCTCCACCGGTGACGTCCGAGGACGTGCAGTTGGCGGCCGAACATCTCGCCGACCAACTGACGCAGCGGCTGACTCAGATCGGGGCCTTCACGCATGCGCTGACGGTGCGCGTCACGGGCGCCGATCAGCGCTTTCGCAGTCGCAGCCTGACGCTGCGCGAATCGACACGACAGCGCGCCGACCTTGCACCGGTGGCGCGCACGCTGGCGGCGCGGCTCTGGAGGTTTGGCGACCCGCCCGCGCGAGTCAGCGTCGTTGCCAGCGGGCTCACCGCGGACGGTCCGCAGCTCAGTCTTTTTGGGGTGACGGCCAATGACCAACCGGGGACCGCGCGCCGCCTCGAAGGCTTGCGCACGGCCCGCAGCTTCCGCGCGCTGGCCAAGGGGTCACTCGCCCGCCGCACCCGGGCCAGTTAGACCGAGGCGTCCAGCGCACCCGTCAGGCGTGATGGCCGGGATGTTGGCAGCCGGGGTACGCCTCGTGGAAGACGTTGCCGGTGTAGCCCAGTTCCTTCAGCCCCGGCTCGGACGCGAAGTAGATGCCCGACACCCAACCCTTGATGTGGTCGAAATGATCGCGCAGGGTCGTGGCACCTGATACCGCCTCGGGCACCGGGATGGGGTCCCCTTTTTTCCAGAATGCCGGCTGGCGGCTCGGCTGACCGGTGGACGCCTCGGTCAGCAACGCGGTCTGCTCGGCCAGCGTCAGGTCCTTGAACGGCTTCTGCCTGGCCTTGACGGCCGCGCCGTCCATGGCCCCGAGCGCGGTGATGAACCGGCGCCGTGTCTCAGCCGACTCGACGGTCAGCAGCTTGTCGAGGAACTCCGGGGTCCCCGAAGCCTTGGCGCCCGGCACGATCAGCTCCGACAGCACGGAGACCGTGGCAAATTGATGCGCGTCCAGGGTCGCGGGCCGGTATGCCACGGCCGGCCTGGCGCCAGTCGATGGCTTGCGCCCCTGTTCGGCAATCGCTGCGACATGCCGGTGCACCGGATGTTGATCGGCGCCGGCCAGGGCGGGCGCGACCAGCGACGCGCCAAGACCACCGGCCAGCGACTGCAGCGCCGCGCGCCGGGACAGGCCCGCGTCTGGTCCAGCGTGGATGACCGGCAACGTGCGTCGTTCGTTCATGCGCGAAAACTCCTCGAGGCCTGCGTTTCGGGCAACATAGCACACGCCCGGGCCACCGCGCGGATTTGACCCACGTGAGGACCAATGACTATGCTGCGGCCTGTCAGTTCTTCCTCATTTCAGGAGTCAGCAAGTGGCGCAAGCCTCGCGTGATCATGCGGGTCAGACCTTCGACGTCATCGTGGTGGGTTCCGGCGCTTCGGGCGGCTGGGCGGCCAAGCGTCTGTCGGAAGCGGGCATCTCGGTCGCGATGCTGGACGCCGGACGTGCGCTGACCGACGCCGATTACCGGGAGCACGCGCCCGCCTACACCCTCGAGTATCGCAACCGGGCCAACGACCGGATCCGCGAGACGCGGCCACGCCAGAAGGACTGCTACGCCTGCACCGAGTACAACTACGACTGGTTCGTGAACGACAACGACGAGCCCTACACCACGCCGCAGGGCAAGCCGTTCTCGTGGCAGGGGCGCACGCGGGTCATCGGTGGCCGTACCAACGTGTGGGGCCGACAGAGCTACCGGTTCAGCGACTACGACTTCAAGGCCGCCAGCATCGACGGCCACGGCATCGATTGGCCGATTGCCTACAAGGACCTCGAGCAGTACTACGACATGGTCGAGCAGTACGTCGGCATCTCGGGCATGCCCGAGAACGACCCGATGCTGCCCGACAGCAAGTTCCACCCACCGATGGGCCTCAATTGCGCCGAGCACCACGTGCGCAACGTGATCAAGAAGTCGTACAACCGCACGCTGACGATCGGCCGGGCCGCCAACATCACCACGCCGCTCAACGGCCGCGCCGCCTGCCACTACTGCGGGCCCTGCGAACGCGGCTGCGCCACCCACTCCTACTTCAACTCCGCGTTCACCACCGTCGCCGACGCACTCAAGACCGGCAAGTGCACCCTCATCCAGAACGCGATGGTGCATCAGGTGCTGATGGATGGCACGGGCAAGAAGGCGCGCGGCGTGTCCTACATCGACCGCACCACTCGACAGGTGAAGGAGGTCTATGCCCGGGTCGTCATCCTGGCGGCGCAGGCGCTCGAGTCGGTTCGCATCCTCCTGAACAGTCGTGATGGCGGTCTGGCCAACAGCAGCGGCGCGCTCGGCAAGTACCTCATGGACCACACGTGGGTGGCCGGCGGGGCCAGCGCCGAGTTCCCCGATTACGCCCAGAAGCCGAGTGCCAATGGCCCGAATCGGCCGAACGGCACCTACGTGATTCGCTTCCGCAACCGGCCGGGCGAAGAGAAGCACAAGGACTTCCTGCGCGGCTACGGCTACCAGGGGGGCGGCTCGAGCAACTTCAACTACGGGGTGTCGGGCTTCGGCCGCGACTACAAGCAGGCCGTCGCCGACTCCGGCGTGACCCAGTTCTCGTTCTCGGGATTCGGCGAAGTCCTGCCCTACGAAGACAACCGCGTCACCCTCGATCCCAACGTGGTCGATACGTTCGGCATCCCGGTGCTGCGCATCTCGATGGAGTGGAAGGACAACGAGAAGAAGATGATTCCCGACATGGGCTATGCCGCGGCCGAGATGCTCGAATCGGCCGGCGGCCGCAACATCCGCCCGTTCTTCTTCCTCGACCGGGTGCCGGGGTACGGCATCCACGAAATGGGCATTGCGCGAATGGGTGCCGATCCGAAGAACTCGGTGCTGAACCAGTTCCAGCAGACGCACGACATCGGCAACCTGCTGGTCACTGACGCGAGCGGCTTCACGTCCGGCGGCTGCCAGAACCCGACGCTGACGATCATGGCTCTGACGGTGCGCTCGACCGACCATCTGATGGCGCAGATGAAGGCCGGCACCGTCTAGCCTCTACGCACACCGCGGCGGCGGCCAGGACTGGATCGCGGCCGCCGCAGCGGTAGTCGTATACCTGTCACACCACTCAATCTCCAAGGAGCTCTCGATGTTTTCCGACTCGAGGTCGGGGTACCCACGCGCGTGGCGCGTCGGACTCCATGCATGCCTCGCGCTGTTGCTGTGGTCGCTGCCGGCACTCGCCCAAACCATCTCCGGCCGCATCGACGGACGCGTCAGCGATTCGTCGGGCGGCGTGCTACCCGGGGCCACCGTCACCGTCGTCAACGAGGGGACGGGCTTCACACGAACGCTGGTCACCGACGACTCCGGCGTCTACACCGCGTCCAATCTCCCGGTCGGCATCTACAGCATCACGGCCGAATTGCAGGGATTTCGTCGGCAGCAGAAGACCGGCGTCAACCTCACGGCTGACGGCCGCCTCACGTCGGACTTCGCCCTCGGCGTCGGTGAGCTCACGGAGTCGGTCGAGGTCACGGCGTCGGCTGGCGAAACGGTCAACCGCACGTCCGGCGAAGTAGCGCGCACGATCGACTCGCAGCAGATCAAGGACCTCGCCTTCAACGGCCGCAATTATCTCGAACTGGCGTCGCTGATCCCGGGCGCGGTCACCACCGACTTCGATCCCCTCGCGCTTGCCACGAGCCTGAGCGTGACCGGCCAGTCGATCAACGGCAGCCGCGGCAACACCAACAACCTCACGGTGGACGGCACGTCGAACATGGACTCCGGCTCGAACGGCTCACAGATCAACAACGTCAGCCTGAGCTTCATCGATCAGGTGAAGATCCAGACCTCCAACTTCTCGGCCGAGGTCGGTCGCAACAGTGGCGCGGCGATCAACGTCGTCACGCGCAGCGGCACCAACCGCTTCCGCGGCACCGCGCGCTACGACATCCGTGACGAGAAGTTCGACTCACCGAACTTCTTCGCCCCGGTGGGAGCCGACGGCAAGCGGACCAAGCCTCCCCTCGAGTTCCGCAACTTCGAGGGCGCGTTCGGGGGCCCCATCATCCGCAACAAGCTGTTCTTCTTCGGCGGCCAGCAGTACCGCACGATCAACCGCTTCACGAACCCGACGCGGCAGACGTTACCGACGACCGCCGAACTGAGCGGCGACTTCTCGCTGCGGCTTCGGGGCGCCGACGGCATCGTCGGCACGGCCGACGATGGTGTGCTCCGCGATCCCGTGACCAACGCGCAGTTTCCGGGCAACGTCATCCCGCAGAACCGCATCACGACCGACGGCCGCGCCATGGCCAATATCTATCGGGCGATGCAGCGCAGGGCCGCCGTGTTCACGGACACGCCCACGGCCAACAACACCACCTTCCAGGAGTACAACCCGTTCGAGTCGCGGCAGGACATCATCCGCATCGATTGGCAGGCCACCGCGACGCAGCGCGTCTACGGCCGCTACATCCACGACGAGTACACGCTGACCGAACCGTTCGGCACGTTCTCCGGCGCGGCCATGCCCACGGTGCCTACCGACCGATCGCGTCCAGGCAGCAGTTATCAGGTCGGCCACACCTACGTCGTCAGCACGAACCTGATCAACGAGGCGAAAGTCGGCGCATCGTGGAACGGTCAGCGCATCAAGCCGGTGGGTGACTTCTGGTTGCGCGACACGTTCGGCTTCCAGTACACGGAGTTGTTCAGCGCACCGGGCTACGTCGCCGGCGGCATTCCGAACGCGTCGGTGGCCGGGTTTGCGGGCATCACCGGCCCCTCGTTCTCGCTGCTCTCGCCGACCACCGACATCACCATGCAGGACACCCTCACGTGGCTCAGGGGCAACCACTCTGTCCGCACCGGCGTGGCGATTTCCCGCAATCGCAAGGACCAGAACGGTCGCGGCAACTACTTCGGGTCGGTGAACTACAACGCCAACGGGAACCCGAACAGCACGAGCAGCTCGGTGGGCGACCTGTTGCTCGGCAATTTTCGCACCTACGACGAGGCGTCGGCCGACCCGGTCGGGTTCTTCCGCTTCACCACGTACCAGGGCTTCGTGTCCGACACGTGGCGCGTCCGCAACAATCTGAGCCTCGAACTCGGCCTCCGCTACGAGTACACCGACCCGACGTACGCGCAAGGCAACAATCTCGTGAACTTCGACCCGTCGCGCTATGACCCGAACCAGGCCGTCACGGTCCGGACCAACGGCCTGCTCGTCCCTGGCGTGGGCAATCGCTTCAATGGCCTCGTGATCGCCGGCGACGGAATCCCCGAGGATCAGCGGGGCCGCGTCGATTTCGTCGAGGGCGGTGACTTCAGTCGGATTCCCTTCGGTGCCCCGCGTGGCCTCTACGACGCACAGCACCTGTTCATGCCGCGTTTCAGCTTCGCGTACACGCTGAATCCGGAGACGGTATTCCGGGGCGGCGTCGGGCTGTTCTACGACAAGCCGGAAGGCAACCTGGTCTTCTCGCAGCTGAACATCCCGCCGGTGCTCGCCAACACGCTGTACGAGAACTTCAACTTGGCCAACCCGGCCGGCGGCGCGGCCGGCGCCGTGGGCGCCGTCGGGACGATCAACGCCATCGATCCGAACCTGACGTTGCCGCACCAGACCAACTACAGCGTCGGCGTGCAGCGTCAGTTCTCACGCGGCTACTTCGTCGAGGCGACCTACGTCGGCAACTCCGGACGCAGCCTCATTCGCCAGCCCGACATCAACCGGGCGAGCTTTGATGCCCTGCGCGAGAACGCGGCCCTGCCGGCTGCCCAGCGCGTGTCGGAGAACTTTCTCCGGCCGTACCGAGGCTACTCGTCCATTCGGATGCGGACCAGCGACGCCAGTTCGCAGTACCACTCGATGCAGTTGTACGGGACCAAGCGTACCGGCGACTTCCAGTTCACCGTGTCGTACACGCTGGGCCGCACGCTCACCAACGCCAGTGGCAATGGCGAGAACGACACCGCCGATGGCGCCAACGATCTGAACTTCTTCTACGGGCCGGCCACCTTCGACCGACGCCATGCCTTCATCAACACGCTGACCTACCGCCTGCCGTGGCTGCGCGACCGCGGCGGCGTGCTCGAGGCGTTCCTGGGCGGCTGGGAAGCCAGCAGTAAGTACCGCTGGCAGTCTGGAAGCTACCTCACACCGTCGGGCAACTCCTCGATTGGGGCCCGGCGTGCCGAGTACGTCGGTGGCGACATCAAGATCGACGGCGACGAACTGCGCTGGTTCAACACGACGGCGTTTGCCAACCCGCCCGAGGATCGACGCGGCTCGGCGACGGTTGGCCAGATCGAAGGTCCGTCCTTCTCGCAGATGGATATGTCGTTCCGCAAGAACTTCCGGTTCGGCCGGCGCTACAACCTGACGCCGATCTTCGACGTGTTCAACCTGTTCAACTCGGTCAACCTGGCCAACCCCAACGTCAACGCCAACGACGTCGCCTTCGGCACGATCAACGGCGCGCAGCCGCCACGCCAGTTCCAGCTCGGCGTCCGCTTCGACTTCTAGAACGAGTTCGGCGGGCCTCGGGTAGGCCGGGCCGGCCGCATCCCAGGGCCACCTGCACTACCATCGTCACGTGCCGGCCCGCCAGAAAGCAGACGTCTCGCTGGTCTCAGCTCCCGCCGTCCTCGACCGCCTGCTGCGTCATTACCCCGACCCCGATACCGAACTCGTCTTCCACAACGCCTTCGAGTTGCTGATCGCGACCGTCCTGTCGGCGCAGTCCACCGACAAGCGCGTCAACGACACCACCCCAGCGTTGTTTGCCCGCTATCCCGACGCGCGCGCCTTGGCCGCAGCCGACCCGGGTGAGGTCGAGCCGATCATTCACGCGACCGGGTTCTTCCGCGTCAAGTCCCGGGCCATCGTCACGCTCTCGCAACGACTCGTCAGCGAGCACGGCGCCGAGGTGCCAGCCACCATGGACGCGCTGCTCACGCTGCCGGGGGTGGGTCGCAAGACGGCCAACGTCGTGCTGGGGCATGCGCTGGGGGTGCCCGGGCTGCCCGTGGACCGCCACGTGCTGCGGGTGGCCGAGCGTATCGGCTTGAGCGAGCACACCACGCCTGAAGGGGTCGAGCGGGATCTGTGCGCGGCTCTCGACCCTGGCGACTGGACGCGGCTGTCGGATGGCCTCATCCTGCATGGCCGTCGCATCTGCAGGCCGCGACCGCGATGCGAGCAGTGCGAGGTTGCCGACGTGTGCCGCTATCCCTTCAAGACGGGCGGCCTGGCGCCGATCGATCTCGGAGCGCCAGTCGCAGGCGCCCCTCGAACTCGGCGAGGACGTACCGCCGTCTCGCCCGCCGACCGTGTGGCGAGGCGCTCGCCTCCCGTGATGCCTGACCGGACCGCCGCCCCTCCGAAGAAGAAGGCCCCCAGACAATGACTCGAGACCAGTTCGCCGCGCTGATCGAAGAGGCGCTGACCCTCATTCCCGACAACTTCAGGGAAGCGATGCGCAACATCGCGATCATCGTCGAGGATCACCCGCCGGCCGAACTCCTCGACGAGATGGAGATCGAGTCGCCGGACACGCTCTACGGGCTGTACCTGGGCACGCCGATCACCGAGCGCCAATGGGGCGATGGCAACCGCGAGCCGGACCAGGTCGTGCTCTACCAGGGGCCGCACGAAGAGGATGCCGTCAACGAGGATGACCTGGTGGCCATGGTGGCCGAGACGTTGATTCACGAGATCGGCCACTACTTCGGCATGACGGAGGAGGAGATCCAGGAGGTCGAGGAGAACTTCTGGGCCCAGCAGGACGGAGACGGCGACTAGTGGTGCCGCCATCGCCACGGCTGCGGCCGACAGGCCAGGTGCGCAAGCGGTTCGGTCAGCACTTCCTGGAGCAGAACTGGGTGGACAAGGTGGTGGCCGCGGTCGCTCCGCAGCCGGGCCAGGTGTTTCTCGAGATCGGCCCGGGCCGCGGTCAGCTCACCGCTCCCCTCGCCCGGGCCGGGGCCACTGTCCACGGGGTGGAGATCGACCGCGATCTCGTCGCCGAGTTGCAGGCGCGCGCCTTGCCGCGGGTGCATGTCCATGCCGGCGACTTCCTCGCGGTGCCGCCCGAGACCTGGTTCCACGGCGATCGCCCGTATCGTGTTGCCGCCAACCTGCCGTACAACATCTCCACACCCGTCCTCGGGCGCTTGCTCGACCACGCTCGGGAGGGCCGGGTGTCGGACGCCTTCCTGATGCTCCAGAAGGAGGTCGCCGACCGCCTGGTGGCACAGCCCGGCAGCGGCGACTACGGGCCACTGGCCATTGCCACGAGACTGCAAGCCGACGTGACTCGCGTGCTGGTCCTGCCCCCTGGCGCCTTCCGCCCCCCTCCGAAGGTGCAATCGGCGGTGGTTCGCATCCTCTTTCGTCCTGATCGGGTCCAGGTCGACGACCTCCCGCGTTTTCACGCCATCGTGCGCCACGTCTTCACGCAACGCCGCAAGATGCTCGGCACGACCCTCCAGGCCCTGGCCAAGGGCGAGGGCGCGGATGCCAGGGTATGGCTCGCCACGGCCGCCCTCGACGGAACGCGTCGCGCGGAGACGCTGTCGCTCGACGAGTTCGCGCGGCTGGCCGCGGCTTCTCGAACATAGCCCCGGCGCCGTGGTATCTTGTTGCCCGTTGTAGGACTTAGCGGATTCAGCCCAACCCAGTGGTCTGAGTTCTCAAGGCTGACGCTGGCGCCCGCCAGGCCTGTCGGCCGTCCGTGTCCACCGCCCCGGTCCCCCGCTTCGACCGGTGTTGGTGGCGCAGCACGTGAATGACCGGCGTGGCCTGGTGCTGCGGCGGAGACGTCGTCGGTACACCGCCGACGCCTGGGATGCTTGCAAACGAGATGACCGACCTCAAGACGACGCTGGCGCAGCCGGTCGACGTGGTGCCGCTTGGCGGCCTGCGCGAGTTCGGCATGAACACGATGGCCATCACGTGCGGCGAGACGACGATCGTCATCGACGCGGGCGTGATGTTCGCCGAGCCGGATCTGCCCGGCGTGGACCTGGTCGTGCCGGACCTGGCCTACCTCGAGGGACTCGGACACAAGGTGGCGGCCGTCTTCCTCACGCACGGGCACGAGGACCACATCGGCGGCCTGCCGTACCTGATGCCGTTGGTCGAGGGGCCCGTCTACGGTTCGAAGCTGGCGCTGGCGCTGGTCGAGCATCGCCTCGAACAGCACAGCATCGACGTCCGCGGACGGCTGAAGGCGGTGGCACCGCGGGAGCGAGTCCAGGTGGGGCCGTTCACGATCGAATGTCTTCGCGTCACGCACAGCATGCCCGACTGCCTGGCGCTGGCGATCCACACGCCGGCCGGTGTCCTGGTGCACACGGGCGATTTCAAGATCGATCACACGCCGCTGGACGGCGAGACGTCCGACCTCCCGCGTCTTGCCGAACTGGGGCAGCAGGGCGTGCTCGCGCTGTTTGCCGATAGCACCAACGTGGACCGTCCCGGCGTGGCCGGTTCTGAACGCGACGTCATCGACGGCTTCGAGGAGATCTTCACCTCGACGGCCGGCAAGATCGTCGTCGCGATGTTTGCCTCGAGCATCCACCGCATGCAGATCCTGGTGGACCTGGCGGCGCAGTTCGACCGGCACGTCGCCTTTGTCGGACGTGGCGTGGTGCACAACTCCGAGACCGCTCAACGCCTCGGTCTGCTGCGGATTCCCACCGGGGTGCAGATTCGCGACAGCGAGGTCCGCAGCTTTCCGGGCAGCGACGTGGTGTGCATCACCACGGGATCGCAGGGTGAACCCGCCGCGGCCCTGTCCCGCATCGCCATCGACGACCACCGCTTCGTCAAGGTCGACGATGACGATGTGGTCGTGTTCTCAGCGCGCGCGATCCCGGGGAACGAGCGCGCCATCGGCCGCGTGATGAACCATCTGGCACTGCGCGGCGCCGACGTGATCTACGAGGGCTTGAAGCACATCCACGTCTCGGGACACGGGCACGTCGAGGAGCTGAAGCTGATGCACTCGCTGGTGCGGCCGAAGTACTTCGTGCCCATCCACGGCGAGTACCGCCAGCTCTCCCGCCATGCCCGGGTGGCGCAGACCGTGTCGCGGTCCACCGAGATCCTGGTGATCGACAATGGCGACGTGCTGCGCTTCGACGGTGCGGGCGCGACGGTGGCCGGGAGAGCCGAGGTCGGGCGCCGGTTGATCGACGGCACCCGCACCGGTGAGGTCGCTGACGAAGTGCTGCGCGACCGCAAGCACCTGGCGGGCGACGGGCTGGTGGTGCCGATTGTCGCGGTCAACATGCAGACTGGCGAGCTGGCCGGCACGCCCGAGATCATCACGCGCGGTTTCGTGGTGGACGAGGCGTCCGAGGCGTTGCTGCGCGTGGCCACGGCGTTGATTGCTGACGCCGTGCGGGCGGCGCCACTGGAGGAACGAACCGACGTCGGGCTGCTGCGCGAACGTGTGCGGTCCGAATTGCAGCGCGTGCTGCGGCGCAAGGCGGGGCGTCGGCCGCTCATCGTGCCCGTGGTGATGGAGATCTGATGCCGCCATCCGTGCTGTCGAGACGGGCGAGCGAAGCCCTGGGCGTGGCCCTGTTCGTTGCCGCGCTGCTCTGGTTCGTCGCGCTCGCAAGCTACACGCCCGGCGACCCGGCGTGGTTCTTCTACGCCGGCCCGTCCAAGCCCGCTGCCAACTTCGCGGGGACCTTCGGCGCCTTCATCGCCGAGTCATCGTTCCAGTTGCTCGGCTACGCGTCCTTTTTCGTGCCCGTCGTGCTGATCGTTGCCGGCTACCACTACTTCTGGTGCCGCAGCCTGCCGGCCGGGTATACCAAGTCGATCGGGGCCGTCGTGCTGCTGCTCTGCGTGGCCGCGCTGCTCGGTCTCACCGTCTCTCCGCGTCTGGGCGATGCCGCGGCTCCGGCTGGCGGGCAGCTCGGCGCCGTGCTGGCTGACCTCACCGTGCAGCACCTCAATCGCACCGGCGGCACCATCGTCATCCTGTCGATCGGGCTCCTCGGCTTCATCCTGACGACCCAGGTGTCGCTGAGCGCGCTGGTGTCGGCCGCCGCCGAGACGATGCGGTCGCGGGCCGCCGCGTTCACCGCGCAGATGACGGCGCGCCGCGAGACGAAGCGTCGCGAGGAGCAGCGCGCCGACGTCGTCCGCAAGCGCCTGGGCCGCGAGGCCACGGCCGACGACATGAAGGCGATCAAGGCGCGAACGTCCCAGGAGGTGCCCGCCGAGGCGCCTGTCAGGCGGCCGCTGCCGCCCACGCCTGCGCCGGCAGCGGCCCAGCCCACGCCCGCGCCGACGCCGCGGGAGCGCGCAGCGGCCTTCGCCGCCTCGGCCGCATCGGCTGCGGGCATCGGCCCCTCGCCAGCTCGCGTCGTCAACGACTTGCCGCCGGTGCGCCAGCAGCCGAACGTCCGGATGTCGGTCACGCCCACGCCGGCGTCGCTGGCCGATCACGAGTCGGCCATGAAGGCGCCGGCCGAGCGCAAGGCGGGCGGGTATACCCTGCCCCCGCTCGCGCTGCTGGACCCGGCCCAGGCCGAGCGCAAGGTCGACGAGCGTGAGCTCATGGACTCGGCCAGGCAGCTCGAGGACAAGTGCCGAGAGTTCTCGGTCGAGGGCAACGTCGTGCAGATCCTGCCGGGTCCGGTGGTCACGACCTACGAGTTCAAGCCGGACGCGGGCGTGAAGTACAGCAAGATCACGGGCCTGTCCGAAGATCTCTCGCTGGCGATGCGCGCAGAGTCGGTCTTGATCGACCGCATCCCCGGCAAGAGCACGGTGGGGATCCAGATTCCCAATCCGGTGCGTGAATCGATCTCCTTGCGCGAACTGCTGGAGTCCGAGCCGTATCGCAAGTCGAGCTCGAAGCTGGCCATCGCCCTCGGCAAGACCATTCATGGCGAGCCCTACGTCAGCGACCTGGCGACGATGCCGCACCTGCTCATTGCCGGATCCACCGGCACGGGGAAGTCGGTCGGCCTGAACGCGATGCTGACCAGCATCTTGTATCGGGCCACGCCCGAGCAGGTGCGCTTCATCATGATCGACCCCAAGCGCCTCGAACTCGGCATGTACGAGGACATCCCGCACCTGCTGACGCCAGTCGTGGTCGAGCCCAAACTCGCGGCCAACGCACTGCGGTGGGCGGAGCGCGAGATGGAAGAGCGCTACAAGACGCTCGCGGCGTTCGGCGTGCGCAACATCGAGCAGTTCAACCGCAATCTCAAGGCGTCCATCGATGCCGGCGAGGTGCGCACGGACGCCAAGAGCGGCGAGCCGCTCAAGACACTGCCGTTTGTCGTCGTGGTCATCGACGAACTGGCCGACCTGATGATGGTGGCCTCCAGCGAGGTCGAACAGTCGATTTGCCGGCTGGCGCAGATGGCGCGAGCCGTGGGCATCCACCTGATCCTGGCCACCCAGCGGCCCTCGGTGGACGTCATCACTGGCCTGATCAAGGCCAACATGCCGTCGCGGATCTCGTTCCGCGTTTCGTCCAAGGTCGACTCACGGACGATTCTCGACGCCAACGGCGCCGAGCAACTGCTCGGCAGGGGTGACATGCTGTTCCTGCCCCCAGCCTCCTCGCGGGTCATGCGCCTGCACGGCGCCTATATCTCGGAGCAGGAGAGCGCCCGGCTCGCCAGCTTCCTCCGCAAACAGGGCCAGCCGTCCTACGACCGCTCGATCACCGACGAAGAGAAATCGGGCGACACGACAGCTGCGGGTTTCGAAAAGGACGACCTCTACGACGAGGCGTCGCGGATCGTCGTATCGAGCGCGCAGGCTTCGATCAGTTACCTGCAGCGGCGTCTCCGCATCGGCTTCAGTCGTGCGGCACGTCTGGTGGACATGATGGAGGCCGAGGGGCTGGTCTCGAGCGGCCAGGGCGGCAAGGCCCGCGAGGTCCTCGTGCCCAAGGACTACTTCGACGAGGTCGATGCGCAATTGCGCTGAGGATCATATGCGACGCAGCACAGGCATCATCGCCGCGGTGGCACTGGCCCTCTCCCTTTGTGCGCCTCTCGAGGCCGCGAAGAAGAAGACGAGCGCCAAGGCGACAGCACCTCAGGCCAGCCAGGTGGCTCGGGCCCGCACCGCCCGCACGGCCTACGACCGGACCCTCGTGCGCGAACGGGCCCTGCGCTCGTCGCGGCGCAAGGCGCCCTTGTCGCAGATGCGCGCCGTCATCGCCGAGTACGAGGCGATTGCCCGCAAGTGGCCCACCAGCGGCTACGCCGACAACGCGCTGTGGAACGGAGCCAATCTCGCCTACGACGCCAACATCTCGTACGGCGCCAAGCAGGAGCGCGACAGCGCCATGGAGATGCTGCGCTGGCTGGTGAAGGAGTACCCGTCGAGCTCGTTGGCCCGCGATGCGCAGACGCGGCTCCGCAAGATCTCCGCAGCGGCGCCGAAGACCACCAAGGCAGAGACCGGCAGGCGAAGCGCGAAGGCGGACCCGGCAACGCCGCCGCCGGCCGCGGCCGAACTCGCCAAATCCAACATTCGCACCGCCGAAGCCGAGCCGGCCGCAGCTGACGATCGCCTGGACGCGGCGGACGCGCCGGGCGCGACGCCACCAGCACCGGCACGGACGCCCGCGGCGATCACCTCGACCCTGCCCTCGGCCAAGCCCGCGCCATCGCTGCCCGCACACCGCGCCGCCGCTACGTCATCCAGGGTCATCGTGCGCGACATCAAGCGAGTCGTCCTGCCGGAAGTGGTGCGCGTGACCATCGAGCTGGACGGCGAAGTGGCGTATCACGAAGAGGAGCTCGCCAACCCCGCGCGCCTGTTCTTCGATCTGCGCGGCGCCAGCCTGGCCCCCACCATCGAAGAAGGGGTCAAGACGTTCGCCGACGGCGATGTGGTGCGCGAGATCCGCGTGGCCACTCATCCCGGGGCCGTCACCCGTATCGTCGTGGACACCCAGGGCGTGGCCCGCCACAGCCTCTTCACGCTCTACAACCCGTATCGCCTCGTGCTCGACATGTACCGGGAACCATCGTTGTCCACCAGGACGACGATCGTGGGCGCTCCGACTGCCACTGTCACGCGCGCGCCCGTTGCCACGCCGCCGGCGCCCAGGCCGCCGGCTGGCGGCACCACCCCCTCGCGCGCCGCCGCCGGGCCACCACCGGCGCCGATTGCAGACGCACCGCTGGCCAACGAACTCGCGCTGCCCACGTCAGCAGCCGGACCCAACGTCGCCACGGCCCCGGCGCCCCCCGAGTCCAACAGTTCGGGTAGCTACTCGTTGGCCCGACAGCTCGGTCTCGGGGTGTCGCGCATCGTCATCGACCCGGGCCATGGCGGCCACGACGTCGGCGCGCTCGGCGACGGCATCAAGGAAGCCGAACTGGTGCTCGACGTCGCTCTCCGGCTCGAGAAGCTCCTGAAGGGGGAGGCCGGCGTGGACGTGGTGATGACGCGCCGCACCGATCAGTTCATCGAGCTCGAGGAACGCACCCGCATCGCCAATCGTCAGAACGCGGACCTCTTCCTCTCGATCCACGCCAACTCGAGCCGCAGGAAGACGGCCCAGGGCGTGGAGACCTTCGTGCTCAACTTCGCCAACACCAGTGATGCCGAGGAGGTCGCCGCTCGCGAGAATGCCATCGCCAAGGGCTCGATGCGGCAGCTGCCCGACATCGTCAAGGCGATCACGCTGAACAACAAGCTGGACGAGTCTCGCGACCTTGCCGAGATCGTGCAGGGCAACCTGGTCTCACGCCTGCGCAAGACCGAGGTGGGCCTGCCCGACCGCGGGATCAAGCAGGCGCCGCTGGTCGTGTTGATTGGGGCCTCGATGCCCAGCGTCCTTGCCGAGATAGGTTTTGTCAGCACGCCCGAGGAGGGCAACCGGCTGAAAACCTCCAGGTATCGCCAGGAGATCGCGGAAGCGCTGCGCGACGCGGTGCTGCGCTACCAGCGCTCGCTCAAGGGCAACACCACCACGGCATCGCGCGCGCAGTAGCGCGGCGCCACCGCGGCTGCTCAGTCGCGCGGGGCCAGCGTGATGTGCTGCTCGGCGTCCCTGTCCGGACCGCCCCAGCCGAGTCGGTGCTTCACCAGCACCAGCACGCCACCGAGCACGGCCCCCAGCACCAACGCGGCGACCACGACGACGACCACCAACCCGATCGACCCGAGCAGGACGTCAGCCACCCCGGTCGATGGCGTCACCGGCCCTACCTCGACGCGCATGCCGGCGGGCTCGTCCTGGCCGATCGACATCAGCGGCACTTCCTGCGGCCGCCGGCCGGGGGTCCGGAGTGTGCCCGTGCTCACGGGCGGCCCGGGCGGCACGCCCAGCGGGGGCGGCGGCGGTGCGGTGCCGGCCTGGCTCGGCGGGGGCAGCACCGGCGGCAGCGGCTCGGAGCCCGGCTGCGCACGAGCCTGGTGCATGGTCAGGCCCAGGTCTCGGATGAACGCGCGAGTTCGATCAGGGTGCGGACGGCCACGCCGGTCGGGCCTTTGGGCTGATACGGCTTGGACTCGTCGGCCCAGGCCGTCCCGGCGATGTCCAGGTGCGCCCACGGCGTGTCGCCGGCGAACGCCTTGAGGAACAAGGCCGCGCTGATGGCGCCGCCGTAGCGCGTGCCCGCGGCGTTGGCCATGTCGGCGATATCGCTCTTCAGCAGGTCCTTGTAGTCATCCGACATGGGCAGCGGCCACAGGAAGTCACCCCCGCGGGTGCCCGCTGCCTGCACGGCCTCGCGCCACGCATCGGGCGCGCCGAACAGGCCCGAGGCGACGCGCCCGAGCGCGACCGCACACGCGCCGGTCAACGTCGCGATGTCCACCAGGTGCGTCGCGCCGAGTTGCTTGGCGTACCACAGTGCATCGCCCAGGATCAGGCGGCCTTCGGCGTCGGTGTTGGTGATCTCGACGGTGAGGCCGCTCGCGCCGGTGAGGATGTCGCCAGGACGGAACGCTGTGCCGCTCGGCATGTTCTCGACCGAGGGGATGAGCCCGATCACTTTGGACGTCGCGCCCGTCCGGGCGAGCGCGTGGAAGGCGCCGAGCACGGCAGCGCCGCCGCACATGTCGTACTTCATCTTGTCCATGTTCTCGGCCGGCTTGATCGAGATGCCGCCGGTGTCGAACGTGACCGCCTTGCCCACCAGCGCCAGTACCGGGCCACTGGCGTTCTCGGGTTCGTAGGTCAGGACGATGAGGCGTGGGGCCTGCACGCTGCCCTGCGCAACGCCGAGCAGCAGCCCCATGTGCTTCTCGCGCAGCTGCGCCTCTTCCAGCACCTCGACCTGCACAGACGTGCCGGCGAACATGGCCTTGGCACGGTCGGCAAGCACAGCGGGCGTCAGGACATTGGGCGGCTCATGGGCCACGGCACGGGCCACGTTGGTGGCCTCGCCGAGCACCGACCCGAGCGCCACGGCATCGGCAAGAGCGTTGGTGCCGCCCGCTGACACGACGATGGCGGCCGAGTGCAGGTCGGCCAGCTTGCGGTCGCGAGTCTTGTACGCATCCACGTGAAAGGCCGCGAGCGTCAGGCCCTCGGCCAAGGCCCTCACGGTCGCTTCGGACTCGAGGGCGCCATGTGCCAGCACGGCCACTCGACCTTGCCCGCGGCTGCGTGCGGCCAGGCCGGCCGCAGTCCCGAACCGGCGTGCGACGTCAGGCGACACCGCCCCGGCGGCGCCACCGCCGAGCAGCAGCACCCGTCCGGCCGCCATGTCGTCGGCCGCCAGCCAGTGCTGCTCGTAGGCCTCCCCCTTCAACTCCTGCGTACTGCGGAGTGCGGCCATCGCGCTGGCCGTGGCGTCTGGTAGATGGAGGGTCGAAGCGTCCGTGTCCGCGAACACAGGGACGACCAGAACGTCGGCCTCGACGCCGGCCGGGGGCCCGACCACGAGCCGCAGGGTCGGCGTCGTGTAGAACTCGTGCGACAGCATGACCCCGGATTGTATACCGCCCCTTTTTGACGCCCGCGGTCCGGGCGGACGTGATGCTACGATGCGAAGATACCGGTGGTTTTCGAGCAAGGAACAGCGATGACGCGAATCTGGGTGGCAGCGATCCTGGTGGCCGTCTGGAGCGTGGCAGCCGCCGCGCAGGCACCCAGAGAAGAAAAGGGCGGGAAGTCGGAGAAAGACGACACCGCGCGTCCCGAGATCGGGTTGAAGGCCTCGCCACTCATCGCGTTCTCGCCGGCCAAGATTTCGGTACGGGCCGAGCTCAAGGGCGGGTCGCTCGACTACGAGCCGTTCTACTGCACCACCATCCTGTGGGACTGGGACGACGGCACGTCATCTGAAAACACGGCCGACTGTGCGCCTTACGAGGCGGGCCAGAGCGAGATCCGCCGCTACTACAGCAGCAGCCACACCTACAGCATCGCCGGGCGCTACAACGTGCGTTTCCGGATGAAAAAGGGCGACCGCGTGGTCGGCGGCTCGACCACGTCGGTACAGGTGCGACCGGGTATCCGTGACCCCAGTGACGTGCCGTAACTGGCGGCACGACCCGCCCACCGCCACCCTCAGAAGCGCTGCAGATCGTCGGCGACAGTAAAGCCGGCGCTGGTCAAGGCACGGACCTGCTCGATCGTCGAGTCCTCGGCCATTTCGCGCAGGACCAGGCCCGCCCGCGTCACGTCCATCACCACCAGTTCGGTGACGATGCGATGGACGACGCGGAGGCCGGTGAACGGCAGCGTGCAGCGAGGCACGATCTTCGGCTGACCGTCGCGGGTGGCGTGTTCCATGGCGATGACCACGCGTTTGGCGCCGGCCACCAGGTCCATGGCGCCCCCCATGCCCTTCACCATCTTGCCGGGCACCATCCAGTTGGCGAGGTTGCCTTGTTCATCGACCTCCAGCGCGCCGAGGACCGTCAGGTCGACGTGACCGCCTCGCACCATCGCGAACGAGTCGGCACTGCTGAAGACGGCCGCACCAGGCAGCGCCGTCACGGTCTCCTTGCCGGCGTTGATCAGGTCGGGGTCGACCTGCGTCTGCAATGGATACGGGCCGACGCCGAGCAGGCCGTTCTCGGAATGCAGCACGATGTCGATCCCTGGCGGGACGTAGTTGGCCACGAGCGTCGGTAAGCCGATGCCGAGGTTGACGTAGTCGCCGTCGTGCAACTCGGCTGCGACCCGTCGGATGATCCGTTCGCGTCTGTCCATGGTGGCTAGGACCCGTCGGCAGTCGGATGGCCGCCGCCCGCGTGGCGGTCTCCGGGTTGCGCGTCACGCGTCATCGTTTTCTCGATGCGCTTCTCGTAGGGTCCGCCCACCAGGATGTGCGCGACGTAGATGCCCGGCGTCACCACATGGTCCGGGTCGATGCTGCCGGGCGAGACCAGGTGCTCGACCTCGGCGATGGTCACGCGGGCCGCGGTCGCCATCACCGGATTGAAGTTGCGGGCCGTGCGCCGGTAGACCAGATTGCCATGCGTGTCGCCGGTGTGCGCCTTGATGAAGGCGAAGTCGGCGCGCAGGGGCGCCTCGAGGACGTAATGTGTGCCGTCGATCTCGCGTGTTTCCTTGCCGTCGGCGACGACGGTACCGTAGCCGGTGGGCGTGAAGAAGCCACCGATGCCGGCACCGCCCGCCCGAATCCGTTCGGCGAACGTGCCCTGCGGCACCAGGTCGACCTCCAGTTCGCGGGTCAGAAACTGGCGCTCGAACTCCTTGTTCTCGCCGACGTAGGTCGCGATCATCTTGCGGACCTGGCGAGCCCTGAGCAGCAACCCGATGCCGAAGTCGTCAACGCCGGCATTGTTGCTGATCACCGTGAGGTCGCGCGTGCCTCGACGATGGAGGGCCGCGATGAGACTTTCGGGAATGCCGCACAGTCCGAACCCGCCCATCATGATCGTCGCGCCCGCGGGAATACCGTCCACGGCCGCGTCGGCGCTGGCGATCTGTTTGTCCATGCTCGGCCGAGTATGCACGATTGGTCTACAGCTCCCTTCCGACCGGAATCCTGGCGTCGTACGGCTCCTCGCGATAGGACACAAAGCCAACGCGCTGGTAGTTGGCGATGGCGGCCGGGTGATCGAGCGAGCACGTGTGCAGCCACACGCGGTCGGGTTCCGTGCTCCAGGCATGCTGGGCCGCCACGGTCAGCAGGGCCGGGCCGAGCCGCTGCCCAGTGAACTGCGGCAGCAACCCGAAGTAGCACACCTCGACTTCGCGGGCCGTACGGTGTAGCTCGAAGTAGCCGGCCGGGGTGCCCGCAACCGTCAGGAGCCAGATCTCGATCCCCCCTGACGCCAGGTGCTCGGCGACGCGCGCATCGCTCCAGTCCCAGCGGTCGAGCCAGTGCCACGGACGTCCGACTTCCCGGTACAGGTAGCGGTACAGCGAACCCGGAACCACATCGAGTCGACGCACCACGGCCTCGACGTCGGGGAACGCGAAGGGGACGACCGAGGACGCGGCGCGCATCTCGAGAAAGGTGCGCGTGGCCGGCCGATGCAGCAGGCGAGCGGTCGCCCGCGCGGGGTTCTGTCCTTCGAAGGCGGCACGCCAGCGCCGGCCTTCCTGGAGTACCGGCCGCATCGCCTCCGCGCCTCCCGCCAACATCTCCGGCGTGGGCAGCATCGCCCGGAGTTGCTCGAGCGCCGCCCCGACGTGGGTGGCGTTTGTGGCCAGGATGTCGAGCCACAGCGCCGGGGCGCTGCCGGCCAGGCGGGTCGTGTCGGCCAGGCCCGGCCCGGCAAACTGCAGGCCGTCTGTCGTGACTGACCGCCCGCTCACGGCCATCAAGGTACTGCTCACCACCTGTGGCAGGTGGCTCACGTAGGCCATCACGTGGTCGTGCTCGTCGGCGCCCATCACGACGGGGCGTGCGCCGATCCCGACCACCATCTGGGTCAGCCGCGCCAGCGCCGCTCCTATCGAGGCTGCGTCGCGCGGGCCCTCGTGGTCCGGCGTGAGGATCCACGGCCGCCCGACAAACAGCCCGGCGTCGGCGTGCGCAAAGCCACTCTGGGTGCTGCCCGCCATGGGATGGCCGCCGACAAACGACAATCCGGCATGGCGCCGCGCATGCGCGACCATGGCGCCCTTGGTGCTGCCAAGGTCGGTGACCACCGTGTGCGGCCCGACATGGGGCGCCAGCGCGTCGAGCAGGCGCAGATTCTCGAGCACCGGCGCCCCAAGCACGACCATGTCCATGTCAGCCGCGACCAACGGCGACGCCACCAACGCGAAGTGACTGCCGACGCGCGGGTCGGCCGCGGGATCGAGCACCGCGATGGTCGTCTCGGGCCACACCGCGCGGATCGCCAGGCCGAGCGAGCCGCCGATGAGCCCGCATCCGACCAGCAGCACGCGGTCGAAGGGCGCGGGGTCGCTCACTGCCCCCAACCGCGGCGCGCGACGGGTTCCTGGCAGATGCTGCGACCGATGGCTGGCGCGATGATCCGGAGTTCAGCCATCAGACGCTCGAACTGCCCGGGATACATCGACTGGGCGCCATCGCTCATCGCGTTGTCTGGGTCGCAGTGCACCTCGATCAGCAATCCATCCGCCCCTGCCGCCACTGCGGCGCGGGCCATCGGCGCCACCTTGTCCCGGCGCCCGGTGCCGTGGCTCGGGTCCACGAAGATAGGCAGGTGGCTCAACTTCTTGACCACCGGGATGGCCGAGATGTCCAGCGTGTTGCGGGTGTAGCTCTCGAAGGTGCGGATGCCGCGCTCGCAGAGGATGACGTCTGTGTTGCCTCCGGCCAGGATGTACTCGGCAGAAAGCAACCACTCCTCGATGGTCGCCGAGATCCCGCGTTTGAGCAGCACCGGTCGGCGCACTTTGCCCAGTTCGCGCAACAGCGTGTAGTTCTGCATGTTGCGGGCGCCCACCTGGTAGATATCGACGTAGCCGTCCATGAGGGCGATCTGGTTGGCGTCCATCACCTCCGAGACCAGCTTGAGGTGGTGCGCATCGGCGCCGGCGCGGAGCAGTCGCAGACCCTCCTCACCGAGCCCCTGGAAGCTGTACGGCGAGCTGCGCGGCTTGAACGCGCCGCCCCGCAGCACCTTGGCGCCGGCCCGCCGCACCGCCGCCGCGCTGCTCATCACCTGTGCCTCGTTCTCGGCCGAACACGGCCCGGCGATCACGATGACTTCATCGCCGCCGATGCGCACGTCGCCAACCGTCACCACCGTGTCTTCGCTCTTGAAGGTCCGGCTGGCCAGCTTGTACGGCTCGGTGATCCGGATCACCTCGTGCACGCCCTCGAGCACCTCGAGCAGGCGGGGATCCTTCTTGCCCTCGCCTCCCACCGCGCCGATCACGGTCCGCAGGGAGCCCGTGGATCGATGCACGTCGAACCCCATCTGCACCAACTGGGCGACCACGCGCTGGATCTGCTCCTCGCTCGCGCGTTCCTTCATCACGACGACCATGTCAGTGTTCCTTCCGTTTGCTCATTCATCGCCAGCCGTCCCCGCGTCGTGCGCCTGCTGCACCTGTCGCTCGAGACGCCGGGCCTCGTCGATGATGCGTTCGAACAGGCGCATCACCGCGTCGCCATCCAGGGGGCCGGGGTTGACGCGACGTACGTGCTCGAGCACGTCGCGCTCGCGGCCGGGCTGATAGATCGGCATGCCCGTCTCGCGCTTGATTTCGCCGATCTGCAGGGCGCACGCGGCTCGCTCGTTGAGCAGCGCCACGACCTGCTCGTCGAGCGCGTCGATGCGCTCGCGCAAGGCCTGCATTCGCCAGTCCGGGTCGGTCATGCCGACGCTCCCTCCCGCAGCCAGCGCACGAAGTCGCGCACGTGGTCAGCCAGCTCGGGCGACTCTCCATGCCTGGCCACCTGCGCGACCAGGGCGCTGCCAACCACCGCGGCGTCGGCATATTTGCCGACGTCCCTGATGTGCTCCGGCCGCGACAGGCCGAAGCCCAGCGCGATGGGCAGGGTGCAATCCTGGCGCAGCCGTTCGACCAGTCCACGCGCGTCGTCGGCCACCTGCGCGCGCACACCCGTGACGCCGAGCCGCGAGATGGCGTAGAGAAATCCCTTGCCCAGGTCGTTGGCCTTGCGGACCCGCGCGCCGGTCGTCGTCGGGCTCACGAGGAAGATCGGCGCAAGACCGTGCGCGACGAGCACCTCGCGGCTCGGACCCGCTTCCTCGAGCGGCAGATCCAGGAGCAGGACGCCGTCGACCCCAGCCTCCGCCGCGCGCGCGGCGAAGGCCTCCACGCCGAAGCGGACGACCGGGTTGGCGTAGCTGAACAGCACCAGCGGGGCCGCGATGTCGGCGCGCAGATCCGCCACCAGATCGAGCACACCACGCAGCGTCGCGCCGGCCCGCAGGGCGCGTTCCGACGATCGCTGGATCTCCGGACCATCGGCGAGCGGGTCCGAGAACGGCACGCCGATTTCGATGACGTCGGCGCCGCCCTCGTCAACGGCACGAATGACGTCACCGGACCGTTCCAGCGTCGGGTCACCGCCCGACACGAAGGCGACCAGACCCGTGCGCTGGTCGGCCTTCATCCGCGCGAAGGCCTGCTCGAGTCGCGTACTCATGCCTGTTCTCCCAGCAGGTGCTGGATGCTCTGGACGTCCTTGTCTCCGCGTCCGGAGAGGTTGACGATCACCAGCCCGTCCTTCCCCACTTCGCGCGCCACCTGTTGGACGCCCGCGATGGCATGCGCCGATTCGAGGGCCGGCAGGATGCCTTCGAGTTGGCCCAGGCGCTGGAACGCCGCCAGGGCCTCGGTGTCGGTGGCATGGCGATACTCGGCACGCCCCTTCTGGAGCAAGTCCGCATGCTCGGGCCCGACGGCGGCGTAATCCAGTCCGGCCGAGATCGAATGGGTCAGCGAGATGTTCCCCGCATCGTCCTGCAGGACCCACGTGCGCGTGCCCTGCAGCACGCCCGGCGCGCCCCCCGCAAAGCGCGCCGCATGACGCCCGCCCTCGATCCCCTCGCCCCCCGCCTCCACGCCGATGAGGCGGACGCCCGGGTCGGCCACGAACGCGTCAAACAGGCCCATGGCGTTGCTGCCGCCGCCAACGCATGCCAGCGCCGCATCCGGAAGGCGTCCATACGCCGCCAGGCACTGCACGCGGGCCTCCTCGCCGATGACCGACTGGAACTCGCGGACCATCAGCGGGTACGGGTGCGGCCCGAGCGCGGACCCGAGCAGGTAGTACGTGTCCTGCACGGTGGCCACCCAGTCGCGCATGGCCTCGTTGATGGCGTCCTTGAGCGTCCGGGCGCCGGCGTCCACGCCACGAACCTCGGCGCCGAGGACGCGCATGCGGAAGACGTTCAGCGCCTGTCGTGCCATGTCGTCCACGCCCATGTACACGACGCACTGCAGCCCGAGCAGCGCACAGACCGTCGCCGTGGCCACGCCGTGCTGACCGGCACCCGTTTCTGCGACGATGCGGCGCTTGCCCATGCGACGGGCGAGCAGCGCCTGTCCGAGCGCGTTGTTGATCTTGTGCGCGCCGGTGTGGGCGAGGTCTTCCCGCTTGAGCAGGATCGTCGCGCCCCCACACGCCGCGGTGAGGCGCCCGGCCTCGTACAACGGCGTCGGGCGTCCCACGAACTGCCGCAGGAGGTGCTCGAACTCCGCGATGAACGCCTCGTCCTTTCTGACCGCGAAGTACGCCTCCGAGAGCGCCTCCATCGGCGCCACGAGCGTTTCCGGCACGAAGCGTCCGCCGAATTCGCCGAAGTACCCGCGACCGTCCGGATCGCGCCTGCCGAATACCGGACGTCCCCTGCCCTCTTGCGCTGCTGCCATGGTCATCGTGTTCCTGTCTCGTTCCACCTGGCCGGCCCTGTGAGCCGTCCCTATCTGCCCCGTGCGGCGTCGGCGGCTCGCACGGCCTGCACGAAGGCCCGCACGAGGGCCGGGTCCTTGATTCCTGGCGACTGCTCCACACCGGAGGCCACGTCAACGCCCCAGGGCGCCACCGTCGCGACCGCGTCGCCCACGTTCTCGGGTCGCAATCCACCTGCCAGTACCAGCCGTCGCGTCGCCGCAATCTCTTTGGCCGCGTGCCAGTCAACGGTACGTCCCGTGCCGCCGATCGTCACCGGGTCGTGTGCGTCTACCAGGATGGCGGCACGCGCGGTCTTCCATGGACTCGCCGCGTACGCCTTGAGGGGCATCGCCTTGAG
This sequence comes from Luteitalea sp., assembly GCA_046593715.1. GTDB lineage: Bacteria > Acidobacteriota > Vicinamibacteria > Vicinamibacterales > Vicinamibacteraceae > Luteitalea. The sequence continues at coordinate 27,037 of JBKJQW010000050.1, read as the reverse complement.
GACGGGGCGCGGGAACTGCGCCCAGTCGCTGACCACCTCGTTTCCGTGCAGTTGCACGGCCGACAGACCCACCGCGTCGCCGATGGTGCGCACGCGGTCAGGTGTCTCGTCGACGAACACGCCGACGGTCGAGACCAGCGGCGGCAACGCCCGGGCGATCGCCTGCGCGCGCTCGATGTCCACGGCCCGCGCGCTCCCCTTCCAGAAGATCAGCCCGATGGCGTCGGCACCCGCCTCGACGGCCTGCAGCGCGTCGTCCACTCGCGTCATGCCGCAGATCTTGATGCGCGTCATCGCCGAGTTGCCGCCGCTGCGCGGGCCTCCGCGATCACGCGAGCCAGGCCAGCGCCCGGGTTCGGCTCGGTCATGAACCGCTCGCCGATCAGGAAGGCGCCGTAGCCCGCATCCTGCAGAGCCACGAGGTCTTCACCGGTGCGGAGGCCACTCTCGGAGACGCGCACCTGCGCCGAGGCGATGATCGGCGCGACCCGCTGCGACGTCTCGATCGACACCGCCATCGTCTTCAGGTTGCGGTTGTTGACGCCGATGATGGTCGCCCCAGCGTCGACGGCGCGGCGTGCTTCGTCCTGGTCGTGCACCTCGGTCAGCACGTCGATGCCGATGTCGGCCGCGTAGCCGAGCAATCGGATGAGGACCGACGGCTCGAGTGCGGCCACGATCAACAGGACGGCTGACGCGCCGGCTACGGCAGCCTCCGCGATCTGGTACTCGTCGACGGTGAAGTCCTTGCGCAGCAGCGGCAGGGCCGGATGCGCCGCACGGACGGCGACCAGGTGGTCGAGTGCGCCGTCGAAGAAGCCGGGCTCGGTCAGCACCGAGACCGCGGCCGCCCCGGCCGTGGCGTACGCCCCGGCAATCGCGACCGGATCGTAGTCCGCGCGCAGGATGCCCCTGGACGGCGACCGCCGCTTGCACTCGGCGATGACGCGGATGCCTGGCTGTTGCAGCGTCGCCAGGAAGGCAGGGCGGCCCGTGGTCGGCAGGCGGCCCCCCTCGGTCAGCGCGCGTTCCAGATCCCCGAGCGGTCGTCGCACGCGCGCGACCTCGACGCGCTTCCACGCGGCGGCAACGATCGCGTCGAGCACGGCTGGCGTCCCTGGCGTGCTCATGCCGTGGCCTCGTCAGGGGCGTGCGAGGCCGTCACCAGCTGCGCCAGCACCTCGGCCGCACGACCCGAGTCGATGGCCTCGGCGGCCAGCGCCACACCCTGTGCCACGGCGCTGACCCGCCCGGCGATGAACAGCCCTGCGCCGGCGTTGAGCAGGACCACGTCGCGGACGGCACCAGCGCTACCGGCCAGCACGGCCTGCGCCACTGCCGCGTTGTGCGCCGCATCGCCACCGCGCAGATCGGCCAGCGAGCTCTTCGCCAGGCCAAACGTGGACGGATGCACGAAGAAGGTCCGCAGCAGGCCGTCACGGCATTCCGAGACCTTCGAGTACCCCGTCGTGGAGAGTTCGTCGAGACCGTCGGCCGCGTGGACCACCCAGACGTGCGCAGACCCGAGCAGCCCGAGGGCGCGGGCCACGAGTTCGGTGAGTTCCGGCCGCGGCACGCCGACGAGCTGTCGCGTGGTACCGGCAGGGTTGGTGAGCGGGCCGAGCAGGTTGAAGGCCGTCCGAACGCCCAGCTCGCGACGCACCGGCGCCGCGTGCCGCATCGAGGGATGGAAGGTCGGCGCAAACAGGAATGCGATGCCAACCTGCGCCAGGCAGCGCGCGACCACCGCTGGCGACGCCGCGATGTTGACGCCCAGGGCCTCGAAGACGTCGGCGCTGCCGCTGCGGCTCGAGACCGAGCGGTTGCCGTGCTTGGCCACGCGCACGCCGCAGGCCGCCACCACCACCGCCGCCATCGACGACACGTTCACCGTGCCCGCGTTGTCGCCCCCCGTTCCGCAGGTGTCGAAGACGTCGGCGAACGTCTGCGGCAACGGCACAGCCGCCTCACGCATGGCCCGCGCCAGACCGACCAGTTCCTCCGGACGCTCGCCCTTCGAGCGCAGCGCCATCAGGAAGCCGCCAATCTGCGCGGGCGTGGCGTCGCCGCGCATGATGGCCGCCATCGCGCCCGCGGCCTCGTCGGTCGTCAGGGCGTCGTGCCGTTGCAGCTTCTCGAGCAGGGGCGCGAACATCAGATCTCCAGGAAGTTGCGCAGCAGGTGATGCCCCGGCCCGGTCAGGACCGATTCCGGGTGGAATTGCACGCCGTGCATCGGGTACTCCCGATGCCGCAGGCCCATGATCGTGCTGTCGCCGATGGTCCGCGCCGTGATCTCGAGCACGTCCGGCAGCCCCTCGGGCGAGACCACCAGGCTGTGGTACCTCGCGGCGGTGAAGCCCTGCGCGATGTCGCGGAAGACGCCCTTGCCGTCGTGCTCGACGTCCGAGGTCTTGCCATGCATCAGCACCGGCGCGCTGACAACGCGCCCGCCGAAGGCATGGCCCATCGCCTGATGTCCGAGGCACACGCCGAGGATGGGCAGCTCGGGGCCGAACCGCCGCAGCACCGCGACCGAGATGCCGGCATCCTCGGGCCGCCCCGGCCCCGGCGAGATGACGATGTGCGAGGGCGTCATCGCGGCGATCTCGTCGAGCGTGATCTTGTCGTTGCGATGCACGGCGACCTCGGCACCCAGCTCGCCGAAGTACTGCGCCAGGTTGTAGGTGAACGAATCGTAGTTGTCGATCAGCAGGACCATGGCTATCCGGCGTGGCGCCCGAGCGAGTGGGCGAGTTCGAGCGCGCGCAGGACGGCGCGCGCCTTGTTGAGGCTCTCTTCGTACTCGGCGGCCGGATGACTGTCGGCGACGATGCCGCCACCCGCCTGCACGAAGGCGACGCCGTCGCGTATCCAGACGGTGCGGATGGCGATGCAGCAGTCGAGGTTGCCGGCGAAGTCCAGATAGCCTACGGACCCGGCATAGACGCCGCGCGGGCGTCCCTCGAGCTCGGCGATGATCTCCATCGCCCGAATCTTCGGCGCCCCCGACACCGTCCCTGCCGGGAAGCACGAGACCAGGGCGTCGAGCCGATCGGCGTCGTCGGCCAGCGTCCCGACCACGCGCGACACGAGGTGCATGACGTGTGAGTAGCGCTCCAGGGTCATGAACTGGGGCACGCGCACCGAGCCGTACGCGCAGACCCGACCGAGATCGTTGCGGCCAAGGTCCACGAGCATCACATGCTCGGAGCGCTCCTTCTCGTCGCGCTTCAGCTCTTCCCCGAGCCGCAGGTCGTCCTCGTGTGTTCTGCCGCGGGGCCGCGTGCCGGCGATGGGGTGGGTCTCGGCCTGGCCACCCTCGACGCGGACGAGCATCTCCGGTGAGGAGCCCACGATCGACAGTTCGCCGACCCGGGTGAAGTACATGTAGGGCGACGGATTGACGTGCCGGAGTGCGCGGTAGACGGTGAACGGGTCGGCCTGCAGGTCCACTTCGAAGCGTTGCGACAGCACCACCTGGTAGATGTCGCCCTTGGCGATGTAGTCCTGGGCGATTCGCACGTTCTTTTCGAAGTCCTCGCGCGACGTCAGGGCCCGCACGGCTGGCGGGTCGGTGAGGGGGCCGCTGCCGGCAATCGGCTGTGCGTGCGCCTGCTCGAGTTCCTGCTGCAGGAAGTCGAGCCGTGCATTGGCGAACTGGTACAACGACTCCAGGTCGTCGGTCGGCGAGATGCGGGCGTTGGCAATGAGCAGGATCCGGTGCTTGACGTGGTCGAACGCCAGGACCGTGTCAAACAACATGAAGGCGGCCTCGTCGCCGGGCTCCTGCTGTCCCTCGTACCTGTTCCAGACCTCCTGCAGCGCCGGCTCGAACCAGGGCGCGGCGTCGTAGCCGAAGAACCCGACCGCGCCGCCGGTGAATCGTGGCAGGCCGGGGACAAACGGCGACCGGTACTCCGCCATGATTCGCCGCAGCGCCGCGACGAAGGTCTCGTCGAGCGCGGCGCTCTGGCCGCCCTGCTCGACCACGGCCCTGCCATTGCGGGCCCGCAGCACCAGGAACGGGTCCTTGCCGAGGAACGAGTACCGCGCCACCTGCTCGCCACCCTCGACGCTCTCGAACAGAAACGCGTAGTCGGAGTGTTCCGCGACGCGGAGAAACGCCGACACCGGCGTCAGCAGGTCGGCGAGGAGCTCCCGACAGACGGGCACGAACGTGCCCCTGCCGGCAAGTTCCACGAACTCATCGAAGGTGGTCTGGGTCATCGCGGACATGGAGTCTCCGGCGCAAGCGCCAGGTCGGGCGCTTCGGCGTGGATGGCGGCGCGCATCGCATCGACCGGGGGGTCGACGGGGAACCAGGTGGCCACCTGCACGGCCGCCTGGGCAATCAGCATCTCGAGCCCGCCGAGCGTCTCGCAGCCCGCAGCCGCGGCCTCGCGCAGCAGCCGCGTGCGCCCCGGGTTGTAGACCAGGTCGTAGACCAGCCCGCCGCCGACCAGCAGGCCGGCATCGATTGGCGAGTCCTCGACCGTGGGCGAGGTGCCCACGGGGGTCGTGTTCACCAGGATGTCCCAGGTGCCGGCAGCGGGCGGCCACTCCCCGACCGTGGCGCCCAGCGGCACCAGCGACGCGGCCTGGTCCTGACGGCGCGCGTGCACCCGGACCTGGGCGCCCTCGGCATGCAGGCCGGCGACGACCGCTCGCGCCGCACCGCCGGCCCCGAGCACGGCGACCCGCGCGCCCCCGAGTTGCACTCGAGGTCGCAGTGGATGCAGGAATCCTTCGACGTCGGTGTTGCGCGCGACCCAGCCGTCCTCGGCCGTCCACGTGAGCGTGTTGGCGGCCCCGAGCCGGCGCGCCAGCGGATCGGCCGACGACGCGCACGCGAGCGCCGCGAGTTTGAAGGGCGCGGTGACGCTGAGGCCGCGCACGTCCAGGGCCTCCGCGGTGGACAGGAGGTCCTCGAGGGTGCTGGCTTCAAACGGCACGTATACGCCGTCGATGCCGAGGGCGCGCAGGGCGGCGTTGTGCAGCGTGGGCGACAGGGAGTGCCCGACCGGCCGTCCCGCCACGCCGAAGACGAGCGTGTCTGCCGTGTGCTGCCCGACGCGATAGCGGGTGCGCATCACGTCGGGCGGCACCTGACCCGGCGCGATCGCCGCGCCTGCATACGTCCAGCACGAGCCGAAGCGATCCGCCAGGATGCGCGAGGGCAAGCCGACGGCGCCCATGGCGATCAGGACGACCGGCGTGCCCGCGACCGCGGCGGCCGCCCCACGCAGGGCCAGTTGGTCGCTCGCCCTGCCGGGCGTCACGGCCAGCTTGACCACCGCCGGGCGCCGCGTCGCCATCTCACGCACGAGGCCCGGAAGGTCGGGCGGCATGCCCGCGAAGTCGTGCCGGGAGAGGACGACCCGACCCGGGTAGCCGGCGATCATCGCGTCTCCGAACGTTGCATCCCATTCGATGTCGACAAACGCCGCGCCAAGCGCGAGTGCCTCCCGCAACCGTCCTTCCCGGATGGGTTCCTCGCCCTCGAACAGCCCGCCTTCCCTCACCGGCCGCATCGTCACGATCGCCCGGGATGCCGCCTCGCCGACGATGACCGAGAGCGGGAGGGCCGGAAGGCGGTCGAGCCGGAACTCGACCAGGTCCGCCCAATGCAGCGCCGCCGCCCGCGCGGCGGGCAACGCATCGGCGGTCAGGTCGGCCAGGGTGGCCACGAGTTTCACGGTCGGTGTAGACATCGCGGTCTTCGGGTCTCGGCTAGGGCTGGCTCGTCGCGCCGGCCGTCGTGCATTGTCCGTGGTGCAAAGAAAAAGCGCCCCGTCGGCAGTTGGCCGAGGGGGCGCCCAGGTACTCGTTTCGAGTCGGTACTGGTCGATGCGCGGCTAGACCGCCGCCCCCTCGGCTGTGGACCCATACCACCACCAATAGCGCGCCGCAAACGGCGCCCCGGTGAAGGCAGACCCAGAGACGAGGGAGAACGTGACCACACCCTGCATGTCGAGGAGACCGTACCAGACTCGTCCGAACGCCGTCAACGGGCGTCCAACGCTATGACGCGTGTGCCGCGTTGCTTGACCCCCTTCTGACCGCGTGTCATAACCGAACTCATCTTGCTCGAAATCCCATCGGTGCCTGCTCGTCTGCTCCGCGGTGGCCTGGCCACCAGCCTGGCGCTCCTGCTCGGCCTGGCGCCGTCGCCCGCTCGTGTCCCGGCGTGGGTCGCGGACGTGCGTGCGGCCGGCACGACATTTCCCGTCTCCGAGATCCGGCGCGGCCAGGTCGGCCAGGGCGTCACGCGCATGGACGGGGGCGAGCGTGTCACGTTCACGGTCCACATCCTCGGCGTGCTCGACGGCGTCATCGGCCCGAAGCGCCAGGTCATCCTTGCGCGACTCGAAGGCGCGGGCCTCGAGAACACGGGTGTCATCGCCGGCATGAGCGGCAGCCCGGTGTATATCGATGGCCGCCTCGTCGGCGCGGTGGCCTACTCGATGGGCCAGTTTGCCAAGGCGCCGATCGCCGGCATCACGCCGATCGCGGAGATGGCCGACGCCACCGCCGCCACCGCGGGGGCGGCACCACGGTCTGTCGCCGCCTTCCCGTTGGACACGCCGCTCACGGCCGAGGCCCTGCGAGACGTGTTCCTCGCATCGATGCCGGGGCGCGATGGCGTGACGTTGTCGCCGGCCTCGGTTCGCAGCCTGGGCCTGGACGGGAGCAGTCCGATGCTGCGCCCCATCGCCACGCCACTGTCGATGGCGGGCTTCTCGGGCTCCATGGGGTCGTGGTTGGCCGACACCTTCGGAGCCGCCGGTTTCGCGCCAATCTCGGCCGGCGGGGCGGGGCGCGCCCCGGTGGCCGCCGCCGACACCTCCCCGCTGCAGCCCGGCGACGCCGTGGGCGTCAGTCTGGTGAGCGGCGACCTGTCGCTCGGCGCGACCGGCACGGTGACCAGCGTGGAAGGCACCCGGGTGCTCGCCTTTGGTCATCCGTTCTTCAATCTCGGGCCGGTGCAGCTGCCGATGACCCGCGCCCAGGTGGTGACCGTCATTCCCAGCCTGCTCAATTCCATCAAGCTCGCACATCTGGGTGAGGTGATGGGCGTGATGGACCAGGACCGGGCCACCGCGATTGGCGGCACGCTCGGTGTGCGGCCCCCGACGATCCCGCTCACCGTCGCGATGCGCGCCAATGGCGGCGCACCCCGGTCGTTTGCCTTCGAGGTTGCCGAGGACCAGTTGTTCTCGCCGCTGATCGTCTTTGCGGCGGTCGCCAACGTGCTGCAGTCCTATCAGCGCGAGGTCGGCGTCTCGACGATTCGGCTCAAGGGCTCGGCCGACATCGGCACCTCGACGCTCCGGCTGGACAACGTCTTCGGCGGCGACAGCGCGGTCGTCACGGCCGCCGCGTCGTTGGCGGCGCCGCTGGCCGCCGTGCTGCGCAGCGACCTCGGGACGCCGCGGATTGGACGCATCACCCTCGAGGTGGACACCGACGAGCGACAGCGGTCGACGCGTCTGGACCGCGCCTGGATCGCCGAGCCGCGCCCGCGTGCCGGCGACACCGTGACGCTGATGGCCGAGACCCGGAGTTTCCGGGATGCGCCGCAGCTGCACCGCCTGCGTATCCCGATCCCCGCGACGGCCACGGGCACGCTGCAGTTGCAGATCGTCGACGGGGCCACGCTCGCCCAACTCGAAGGGCGGCGGCGTTCGCTCGAGCAGGCGCGCAGCGTCGACCAACTCGTCGGCCTCCTGAATCGGGCCCGCCGCGGCGACCGCTGGTATGTCCGCCTCACCCGATCCGCCCAGGGTTCGGTGGTCAACGGCCGCGATCTTCCCGCTCTCCCCGGCAGCGTGATGCAGGTGCTGGGCGCGGGGGCCGGCGTCATCGGCACGACGCTGGACCAGGACGTACTCGCCGAGTGGGAACTGCCCGCCGACGCGGTGGCCACTGGTCAGCGTACGCTTGCCATCACCCCCATCGTTCCGTAAGCCTTACATGACACATCTGTCCAGAATGGTCCTGGCGATGGCCGCGGTGGCGGTCATCGTGTCGCTGCCGCTGGGCGCGGCCGGCCCGGCGCAGTGGGAGGTCAGCAGCAGCGACCAGTGGATGGCCGGGCGCGGCGAGCAGGTGGCGGTCACGCGCGACGGACGCCTGAGGCTGGGCCCAGCCGTCAGGGTGTTGCACGAGGATCCCGCTCCGGCGCTGTGGACGGCCGCGAGCGGCCCCGACGGCACGCTGTACGTGGGCACCGGGAATGACGGGCAGGTGCTGGCGCTCTCCGGCGACCGGACCCGCGTCTTCTGGGACGGCGAGGACCTGCAGGTGCACGCGCTCGCCTGGCACGGTGATGCGCTGCTGGCCGGCACCTCCCCCGATGGCAAGGTCTATCGCATCGCCGCCGACGGCACCGCCACCGTCTTCTTCGACCCGGACGAGACCTACGTGTGGGCGCTGGCGGTTGACCGCCAGCAGCAGGTCTACGTGGCCACCGGAGGCAAGGGGCGCGTCTATCGGCTGCCGAAATCCGGGGGCCGCGCCACCAGGATCTTCGAAAGCGCCGCAGCCAACGTGACGGCCCTGTCGGTCAACGACCGCGGCGACGTGCTCGTCGGCACCGATAGCCCCGGCCGGCTCTATCGGGTACCCGCCGGCGGCAAGGCGTTCGCGCTGATGGACGGACCCCACACCCAGGTGCAGGCGATCCGACCGGGTAGCGACGGCAACACGTGGATTCTGGCCGTGTCGCCCGGCGCCGCTCCCGCCGGTGTCGCCCCAGGCCCTCCCCTGACCACTGCCGTCCCGACCGCCCAGGTCACCACGGAGGTCACCATCGTCGCTATCGGCGACGCGACCACGGTCAGTGCCTCGCCATCCCTCAGCGCGTCTACCGGCGCGAGCGTCGGCACGGGGGGAGCCAAGGGCGCCGTGTACCGACTCTCGGCCGACGGGCTCGTGGATGTGTACTGGGAGGCCACCGGCGAGCTGCCGTTCGACCTGCTGCCGACGCCGTCGGGGCGACTGCTCGTAACGGCCGACAACGGCGTCGTCTACGCGCTGGACGGCAACCCCGTGCGCACAGCCCGCATCGCGCAAGTGCCGGGTCGCCAATTGACCCGCATCGTGCCGCGCGGGGATCGGTTCCTCATCACGGCGTCCAACCCCGGCAAGATTCTCGAACTGGCAGGCGTCGCCGCCCCAAGCGGCAGCTACACGTCCGAGGTGAAGGACGCCACGACCGGTGCCACGTGGGGCCTGCTGCGGTGGGAGGGGACGCGGCCCGCTGGCAGCAGCATGAGATTTGCCACACGCAGCGGCAACACGTCAGCGCCAGATGACACGTGGGCGGACTGGGTGGCCGTTCGGGACGAGGAGGGCACGCAGCGCATCGTCAGCCCGCCCGCCCGCTACCTGCAGTGGAAGGTGGACCTGGCCGGATCACCCGTACTCGACCACGTCACGCTCACGTATCTACCTCGCAACCAGCGCCCGCGCCTGACCAGCCTTACCGTTCATCCCCCGGGCGTGGTGTTCCAGCAGCCGTACGCCACCCAGGAGCCGCCCGATCTCGCGGGCTTCCAGTCCACCACCCCTGCTCCGGCGCGCGATCAGGCGATCGCGGCGGCCACGCCGACGGTAACCGCGGCCCCGGTCGGGCGACGGCTGTTCCAGAAGGGGTTCCAGACATTCCAATGGGAGGCCAGTGACCCCGACAAGGACGACCTGCGCTATGAGGTCTCCATACGCCGCGTCGGCAGCGACGACTGGCGAGTGCTGGCCAGGGAACTGGTCGGCACGGTCTACGCCTGGGATACGTCGCTGGTGCCTGACGGGCGCTACGCCGTGCGCGTGGTCGCAGGAGACGACCGCGCCAACCCCGAGGCGCAGGCGCTGCAGGGAGAGCGTGAGAGCGGTCCGCTGACGGTGGACAACACGCCGCCGACCATTCAGCTGCGTCGGTCCCCCGCCGGCGGCGCCTCGTCGGCACCGTCGCTGACCTTCGAGGTCACCGACGCGGCATCGCCGCTCGATCGAGTGGACGTGCTGCTGGGCAATGGACAGTGGCGGCCGGTGTTCCCCGATGATGGCGCGCTGGACGGCCTGCGCGAGCGCTTCACGATCCCGGCGGCGATCCTTGGGGATGGGCCCGTCGTCCTTCGCGCCAGCGACCGCCTGGCCAACCTCACCACCCTGGAAGTGCCGGCCCGGCAGCCGCCAGGGCGATAGGCGGACCGCGGCTAGCTCGAGATGTCGGCGGCGAGCCGTCGCGACGACTGCGGCTTGATGACCAGTGGTCGGACGGTGGTGTGACTGACCAGCCACACCAGGCTCACGGCCACTGGACTGCCGGCGCGACTGGCTGGATGGAAGCGCGCGCCGTCCTCGAGCGACTGCACGAGTTGCAGGTTCGGCGTGCCCTCCAGCTGGTGTGTCTGCTCGATCCGGCCCTCGCGTGTCACCACGGCGGAGATCGCCAGCTCGACGTCCTGCGCGTCAGCCAGGGTGAGGTCGCTCTCGAGCATCAGCGGCATCACCGCTTCGGCCGACACACGCGGCGCCTGCATTCCGGGGGCGAGGGGCAGCGGCTCCATCTCGGTGCCCGCCAGGGCCATCATCTCCACCATGGCACGCAGCGAGTCGGCACGCTCGGCTGCTGGGGCGAGCAGGACGATGCCTGCGGCAAGGGCGGCGCACACCACCACCGCGGCGGAGGCACACGCGCCCGCCCACACCAGGTGCATGTCGTCAAACGCCGCCCGCATACGCACGGGCCACGACTGCTCCTGTTCGACCAGCACCCGGCTGACGACGGCGCCGGCCAGCCCGTGCCGCACAGGCTGGTCGCCAACGGCCGCCGAGATCACCGCTGCGTGCTCACGCAACAGTTGACCGAGGTCGTGGAGCTGATCGGTTGCGCGCCGGCACCGCGCACAGTGGCTCAGGTGCTGGCGCACCTCGGTGTGTGCGGCCACCGACAGCTCACCGTCCCGGAAGGCTGACAGCTGCTCCTCGATGCTCGTGCAGGAATTCAGGGTGGTCACGGTTGCAGCTCCGCCCGAAGCAACTGGCGCGCCCGCGCCAACCGCGACTTGACCGTTCCCACCGCCACGTTGAGCGAGTACCCGATCTCCTCATAACTGAGGCCATCGATTTCACGAAGCACCAGGGCCGTCCGCTGATCGAATGGCAGATCGCGGAGCGCCTGCCAGACCCGCTCGGCCTGCTCCTTCTGCCGCAGCAGCTTCTCCGGACCACAATCGTCGTGTGGCGAGGCCAGCTCCCCATGTTCGGAGACGTGTACCTCGAGCGGGACCTGCGCGGACTGGAGACGGCGACGCCACCAGCGTTGGCGGTTGCGCGCCTGATTGACGACGATGCGGTAGATCCAGGTGCGGAGCGCGGACTGTCCGCGGAAGCGACCGAGCATGCGGAACACGGTGAGGAAGACGTCCTGGGACAGGTCCAGTGCTTCTTCCTTGTCGCCCAACAGATGGAAAGCCAGGTGGTACACCATGCGCTGGTGGCCCTCCACCAGCTCGGTGCACGCCGGCTCGTCACCGGCAAGGCAGCGCGACACCAGCGCCGCCTCGGCGTCAGTGACGCCGCCCCAGTCGAGCGTGACGGGCTTCAACGACATTCCCCCTGCCATCCTGCAGTCACCCCCTGAGCGTATCGATGTCAGGTTAGACACCGCAAGGAGAGAAATGTTCCTCCCGTCGCCTCACGTCCGCCCGCGCGGGTCGATTCTGTCGCGAAGGCCGTCGCCCAGGAAATTGAAGCCGAGCACCAGCAGGGCAATAGAAAGGCCGGGAAACACCGTCAGGTGGGGGGCGTCGATCAGGTGACTGCGGCCGGCGTCCAGCATGGCGCCCCAGCTCGGGGTCGGCGGCTGCACGCCCAGTCCGAGGAAGCTCAACGACGCTTCAGCCACGATGGCGCCCGCCATGCCGAGTGTCGCCTGCACGAGCACGGCCGGGTAGGCCGAGGGCAGGACGTGGCGTAACAGCAGACGTGCCGGGCTGGCGCCGAGGCTCTGTGCGGCGTGCACGTATTCGAACTCGCGGGCCTTCAGCACCTGACCTCGCACCAGACGGGCGTAGCCCACCCACCCGATCGTCGCCAGCGCAATGACCACATTGCGCAGGCTCGGCCCGAGCGCAGCCACCAGCGCAATGGCCAGCAGGATGCCTGGGAAGGCCATGAGCACATCGATGACACGGCCGATGAGCGTGTCGGTCCATCCGCCCGCGTATCCGGCGAGGCCTCCGACCAGCAGCCCCACCAGTGACGACACCGAGACCACCGACACGCCGACGATGAGCGACACGCCGGCGCCGGCCACCAGGCGGGCCAGGATGTCGCGACCGAGTTCGTCGAGCCCGAGCGGATGCGCAAGGCTCGGCCCGGCGAGCCTGAGCGCGAGTTCCTGCGACCGCGGGTCGGCAGGGACAATCCACGGGCCGAGCACGGCCGCGACGACGGCAAGCAGCACGAGTGGCAATCCAATCCGCAGGTTCATTGATAGCGAATCCTCGGGTCGGCCAACCCATACGCCAGGTCGGTCAGCAGGTTGACCGCGACGTAGGTCACCGCGATGAGCAGGATGCAGCCTTGGACCATCGGGTAATCACGGAACTGGATCGATTGGATCAGCAGCCGCCCCAGTCCCGGCCAGGCGAAAATCGTCTCGGTGATGATCGTCCCCGTCAGGACGGCGCCAAATTGCAGGCCGACGATCGTGATGATGGGAATGAGCCCATTGCGGAGGGCGTGGCCAACCACCGTGCGCCGCCATGACAAGCCGCGCGCCAGGGCCGCCCGCACGTAGAGTTCCTTGAATTCCTCGACCAGGCTCGCCCTGGTCATCCGGGCCAGGATCGCTGCCAGCGCCAGCCCCAGCGTCAAGGCCGGCAGCACCAGATACTCCGGGGGCACCCTCGGCACCGAGCCAATCAGATAGGCGCTGGACGGACCACGGCCCGAGATGGGCAGCCATCCCAGGTGCACACCGAACAGCAGCGCGAGCAACGGTCCGAGCCAGAAGTTCGGCATCGAGACGCCCACCAGCGCCAGCGCCATGGCCGCGCTGTCCACCCAGGTGTTGGCGCGCACCGCTGCGATGATGCCGAGCGGCAGGGCCACCGCAAGGGCGACGAGCATGGCCGTCGCGGCAAGAAGCGCGGTGGCTCCCAGCTTCTCGGACAACTCCGTGGTGACCGGTCGGCCGGTGCGCAACGACTGCCCCAGATGGCCCCGCCCCGCATCGGAGAGGAAGCGACCGTATTGGATCGGCAGGGTGTCGTCCAGACCGAGCTTGGCACGCAGGGCGGCCACATCGGCCGGGGTCGCCGCCTCGCCGAGCATCGACACGGCAGGATCGCCAGGCACCAGATGAATGAGCGCGAAGACCAGCGTGGCCACACCGAGCAGCACCGGGATGGTCAGCAGCAGGCGACGGGCGAGAAAGCGCAGCATGGGACGGCGGCTATGGTAGTCGAGGCCCCACCTCGCCCGGGTCGAGACCCAGGCGCCGGACCAGCTTGCTGAGCCCCTGACGGGTCAGCCCGAGGTCGCGGGCCGCCTGCGACGGGCGACCACCGGCCCGTGACAGGGCGTCTCGCACGTACGTGGACTCGAACTCGCGTCGAGCCGCGTCCAGCCCTGTCCGCGCCAGGCAGGTCAGGGCCGTATCCGGACACCGCACGTCGGGTGGGAGGTCGTCGACCGTGACGCGGCCGCGGGTCGGGCCACGAACCGCGAGCGCCGCGAGCGTGTTCTGCAACTGCCTCACGTTTCCTGGCCAGTCGTGTCGCGCGAGCACGTCGAGCACGCGGTCATCCAGACGCGCGCGACAGCCGACCCGCGCGGCGCAATCCTGCCAGAGGTGCCGGGCCAGCATCGGGATGTCGTCGCGGCGTTCACGCAACGCCGGCATCCGCACCCGCACGACGTCCAGGCGATAGAAGAGGTCGGCACGAAAGACACCACGCCGGACCGCATCCTCCAGCGAGACGTTGGTCGCGGCGATGACCCGGACGTCGACGCGGCGCGGGTGATTCTCCCCCACCCGCCGCACCTCTCCGTCCTGGAGCACGCGCAACAGCTTTGCCTGGGCACGCCCGCCCAGCTCCCCCACTTCATCGAGGAACAGCGTGCCACCGTCGGCCTCGTCAAACAGGCCCGTGCGGTCGTTGGCGGCGCCGGTGAAGGCGCCGCGGACGTGACCAAAGAGCTCGCTCTCGATCAGGTCATCGGGCAGCGCCGCGCAGTTGATTGCCGCGCAGTGCCGGTGGCGACGCTGGCCGAGCGCGTGGATGGCGCGGGCGGCAAGCTCCTTCCCGCAGCCGCTCTCGCCGCGCACGAGCACGGGAAAGGGCGCACGCGCCGCCAGGGCGATCTGCGCACGGACGTCGCGCATGATCACGCTGTCGCCGACGAGCGTCTGCTCGAGGCCTGGCGCGGCGGTCGTGACCACCGGAGCGGCCGTCCCGATCCGACCAGCCACCAGGCGCGCGAACACGGCCAGAAGCGGCTGTCGGGTCTGCCCGGCGTCGCTGGTCGGCCAGCATGCGCAGACGTGCAGCGAGGCGTCGCCCTCAAGGTCGTGCCGACCGGCCGCATGCCAGCCACGGCCGGTGGTCACGGCGTCGGGGGCATCGGTTCGACACAGTTGACGCCACGCGAGCAACGACTCCCTGGGCGGGCCGTCGCTGGCAAGGAGTCGCGCCTCGCCGCGATGAGCGACGAGGATGGCCGCGTGCTCGGCCTGGGTATGGTGACGCACGGCACGACACGCAACGACCAGCGCCTCCTCGTCGCGCCGGACCTCATCGAGCTGCGTGTTGACGTCGAGCAGTTCCAGATGAGTCATGTGATCTCGGTCTCCGGCAGGCAGGGCCATGGTGAGGAAGGATGGAAAGGTCGGCGCGCCAGCAAGCCGGCGCCAGGCGCGACGGACCTGGCGTGCGTGCGCCGCCCGGTGTGCATCCGCCGCCCAGGATCGGGCCGGCTGTGCTCGCACCGCTGCCGGCCGCGTCGTCTGCCACGCCTCTGGCAGTGCGGCCGTCATCATCAGGGCGGCGACGCGGCCACCCCGCTCAATCCAGGCGTCGAGGCCCTCGCGGCCTGCATGCCCAGTCGTCTCGCGCACGGCCGCCAGCAGCGGCGGCCACTGCTGCACCGGGGAGTCGGACAAGGCGGGCAGCCATTCGGCCTGCAGCGGCAGGATGCCTGCGGCCCGGGCCGCGGCCGCCGCGCGACACCAGGCCGCTGGTCCTTCAGCGCGGGACACGAGGACATCTCTCGACCCGGTCGCCGGCCATGCCCACGGCGAAGTAGCCGCCCACGGGAAGGCCCCGTCAGCCACGGTCAGCACCCGCTCCATCCATCGGCCGAGCCAGTCGCGCGTCAGCCACGCGTCCACGACGACATGCCCGGGCAGACCTCCCGGCATGCCGAGGCCCGGCGACCGCCAGCCTTCCGCCTCGTCACCGTCGATCACGCGACTCGCCAGGTGTGCGGCACTACCGGTGGCCAGGTCCACCAGCCCGGCTGCGGTCTCTATCACGCGACCCGCCCGCAGAGCGACGACCGGCGAACAGACCACGCGGGGCATGGGGGTCTATGGAGCAAGCGGCTCGCCAGACGTCGCGGCGAGCAATAGACGGCAATAGTCGCGACGACGCGGCGTCGAGTGCGGTTTCTGCGTGCGCCGAGCGCGCACGGTGCCGCAGGAAGTACGACGACCTCGTCCGCGCGGGCGCAGCCCGCGGTAGAATCGGCGGTTGATGCTGCGTTTCCTTACGGCAGGTGAATCACACGGCCAGGCACTGGTGGCGATGCTCGAAGGGCTGCCGGCGGGGCTGGCCATCGACCAGGCCGCCCTGGCTCGCCAGTTGCGGCGAAGGCAACTCGGCTATGGTCGCGGGCGGCGGATGCAGATCGAGACTGACACCGCGGAGATCCTGAGCGGCGTGCGCAAGGGGCACACGCTCGGCAGCCCAGTGGCGATGCTGATTCGCAACCGGGACTGGAAAAACTGGCAACAGACCATGCACGTCGACGCGGCGGCACCGCCAGACGCGACCGGAGCACGACGTGCGCCGGTAACGCGACCCAGGCCGGGGCACGCCGACTTGGCCGGCGCGCTGAAATACGACCGCGCAGATATGCGCGACATCCTCGAACGGGCAAGTGCGCGGGAGACAGCGGCGCGGGTGGCTGCCGGGTCGCTGGCACGTCAGATGCTGGCGTCGCTCGACGTGCACGTGGCCAGTCATGTGTTCACGCTCGGGTCCGTCAGCATCGGCGACCCGCTGGCGGTCACCTTCGAGCAGATCGCCGCCATCGACGACGAGGCGGAGCTGCATTGCGTGGACGAGGCGCGTCAACAGCAGATGATCGACGCGATCGATGCCGCGCGGGCCGCCGGGGACACGCTCGGCGGCGCCTTCGAGGTGGTGGTGCGGGGCCTGCCGCCCGGCCTCGGCTCCTACGTGCAGTGGGACCGCAAGCTCGATGGCCGCCTGGCGCAGGCCGTGATGTCGATCCCGGCCATCAAAGCGGTCGGCATCGGCAAGGGCGTCGGCGTGGCGGCCATCCCAGGATCCCAGGTCCACGACGAGATCGTGCTGCCGCTCGATGGCGTCGATCGCGCGCTCGGCGTGGCGCGGCCGACCAATCGCGCCGGCGGCCTGGAAGGTGGCGTGACCAACGGCGAGGACCTGCGCATCAGCGGCTACATGAAACCAATCTCGACATTGATGAAGCCGCTCCGTTCCGTCGATCTGCAGACGATGCAGGAGTCGCCGGCGGCCATCGAGCGGAGCGATGTCTGCGCCGTACCCGCTGCCGCGGTCGTGGCCGAGGCCATGGTGGCATTCGTGCTCGCCGACGCCATGCTCGAGCGCTTCGGCGCCGACACGATGGACGACATCCGCGCCGCCATCGAGCGCGCCGACACGCGCGTCCGGCAACGGTTCCACCCCACACCCGCGGGCGCCTGACGCGATGCGCCGGCCAATCCTGCGCTACGGCGAGCCCGTGCTCCAGCAGAAGGCCATGCCCGTTGCGGACTTGACGCCGCGGATCGACGCGCTGATCGACGACATGCGCGAGACGATGCACGGGGCCGCCGGGGTGGGGTTGGCCGCGCCACAGGTTGGCGAGTCGCTGCGGCTCTGCCTCATCGACCTGTCGGCCGGGCGTCGTCCCGAACAGCTTCTGGTGCTCATCAACCCTGATGTTCTCGAGCGCGACGGCCTGCAGTTGAAGGAAGAGGGCTGCCTCAGTGTGCCCGGCATCGAAGCGACCGTCCCGCGGCCCCTGCGGCTCACGGTGCGCGCGCTGGATCGTGACGGTGACGTGCGCGAGATCAGGGCCGAGGGTCTGCTCGCCCGGGCCATCCAGCACGAGGTCGATCACCTCAACGGCATCATGTTCATCGACCGTCTTCGCCCGATGTATCGCTGGACGATCACGCGCCGCATCAACCGCCTGCGTCGCGCCGGTAAGTGGTGACTCGCCAACCCGGTGTCATGCCCTTACGTATCGCCTTCTTCGGCACGCCTGAGTTCGCTGTCCCGACCCTCGAGGCGCTGCTCGCCTCGGAACACGAGGTGGTCGGCGTGGTCACCCAGCCGGATCGGCCCCGCGGGCGCGGGCAGCAGGTGTCGGACTCGCCGGTCAAGGCCCGCGCAGCGCTGGCCGGCCTGCCGGTCCTGCAACCGCGCAAGCTCAAGGACGCAGCGTTTCTCGACGCGTTCCGCGCCTGGAACGTGGACCTCGGCATCGTGGCGGCATACGGGCGCCTGCTGCCCCAGGTCCTGCTGGACCTGCCCCCCGCCGGCCTGCTCAACGTCCACGCGTCGCTCCTGCCCGCGTGGCGCGGGGCCTCGCCAATTCAGCGGGCCGTCCTCAACGGCGATGCCGTGAGCGGGGTGACGATCATGCGCGTCGTGCTGGCACTCGACGCCGGCGCGATGCTGGCGCGGGTCGAGGTGCCGATCGCGCCCGACGACACGGCCGGGACGCTGGAGCAACGGCTGTCGATTGCCGGGGCGTCGCTGCTTCGCGACGTCGTCGATCGGCTCGGGCGGCGCGAAGCCGTCGTCGAGGAGCCACAGGATGATTCGCGGGCCACGCTCGCCCCGAAGATCGACAAGCAGGAAGGGGCGATCGACTGGACGCGCCCGGCAGCGGCACTGGACTGCCATGTTCGCGGTATGCAGCCCTGGCCGGGCGCCTTCACCTTCGTCGATGGGCAGCGCCTCGGGGTCCGCGAGGCCGCCGTGGCCGACCGCTCCGCCACCGGCGTCGAGCCCGGTGCACTCGTGGCTCTGGACAGCGACGCCATCGTCCTGGCGTGCGGAGCGGACACGGCGCTCCGGGTGTTGCGGGTGCAGCCCGAAGGCAAGCGGGTGATGACGGCACGCGAGTGGCGACTCGGGCGTCGAACCGACACGCCACTGCGCGCGGGCAGGACGCCATGATTGCGCCGGCGCGGCGCGCCGCCACCGAGGTCCTGGCGGCGGTGGACGCGGGACGATGGGACCTCGCGACCGCGCTCGCGCAGGTCCACCCCACGCTGCCGGATGCGCGCGACCGGGCACTGCTCACCGAACTGGCCACCGGTGTGCAGCGCTGGCAGCTGGCCCTCGACTTCGTCATCCACGCGCTCACCAAGCGGCAACCGGCCGACCTGGATCCCGATGTGCGCGCCACCCTGCGGCTCGGCCTGTACCAGTTGCAGCACGCCACGCGCATCCCGCCGTCGGCCGTCGTCAATGACGCGGTGGAGATCGTCAAGCGCGGCCCGACGCGCAGCGCCGCAGGCATGGTCAACGCGGTGCTCCGGCGCGTGGTGCGCGAAGGGGCGCCGCCGCTGCCCGGGCCGCCGCGCGTCGCCGATCACCACCCGGAGTGGCGATCCCAGGCCCTGGCCTGGTTGGCCATCACACATTCGCACCCGGCGTGGTTGGTAGAACGCTGGCTCGATCGTGTCGGCCTGGACGGCGCCGAAGCGTGGGTCCGCTACGACAACGTACCGGCAGAGGTGACGGTGTGGCCGATGCCGGGGCGATCGGACCCTCACGGCGGCAGCGCGCCGCCGGGCGTCGGTGCCCCGCCAGCGGGCCTGCCGGACATCGATGGCGTGGCGACGCGGTTCGTCCCCGGAGGACGGGTCCTGGCGACCGGCCGCGACGCGCTGCCGCTGATCAAGGACAGCGTGGTCTACGCGCAGGACGAGGCGTCCGCGGCGGTCGGCGTCATCGCAGGCACGGTCGGCCGAGGTGTCGTGCTGGACGGCTGTGCCTCGCCCGGCGGCAAGTCGCTGGCGATGCGGCCCTTTCTCCCGGCCGACGCACGTCTGCTGGCCAATGATGTGCGCGCCAGGCGGGTGGCGCTGCTGGCGGCCACACTGGCTCGCGTGCCTGGCCGCCCGATCCCCATCGTCCGCAGCGACGCCCGGCACCTTCCCTTCCACGGCACCATCGACACGCTGCTCGTCGATGCGCCCTGCTCGGGCCTGGGCACGCTGCGCCGCGAACCGGATGTGCGCTGGCGCCGCAGCGCCGCCGACCTGCCCGCGCTGGCGGCGATGCAGCGGGCCCTGATTGACGAGGCGCTGCACGCCCTGGCACCTGACGGCCGACTGATCTATGCCACGTGCTCGAGTGAACCTGAAGAGAACGAGGCACTGGTGGCCGAGGTGCTGGTCGCCCGGCCCGATCTGCAGCGGCTCGACTTGAGGCTGCACCCGCTGCCCACGACGATGGCGCCGTTGCTGACCGAGGAGGGCGCACTGCGCACCTGGCCGCACGTGCACGGCCTGGACGCCTTCTTCGCCGTCGTCCTGCAAAAGTCTGGCGCCCTGTAAGATCGACCAGGATGCAGGCTCGGCAAGGATTCACGGAGCGCGTGTGGGGCGCCGGCAAGCTGCTGATGCTGCTGGCGCTGCTGGCCATCACCTACGCGGCGTCGTTTGGCATGGCCATGCGGCTGGCGTTGCGGACGCGGGACGTGCGGGTGCCCGAGCTTCGCGGCCGCACCGTGAACCAGGCCAGCACATCACTCACAGAACTGGGCCTGCCGCTCAAGGTCGAAGAGGCGCGGCGGTCCGATCCCAAGGTGCCGGCAGGCCTGATTCTCGCGCAAGATCCGGTGACGGGCAGCACCGCCCGCCGCCCGCGCAGCGTCAAGGTGTGGCTGAGTGCCGGCCCGACGGTCAGCCGGGTGCCGGCGGTGGTCGGTCTGACAGAGCGCACCGCGCAGCTGCGGCTGGAGGGCGAGGGCGTGGGGATCCGCAACCTGGCCGCCGTCCGGTCCTCGGCCTTTCCCGCCGGGATCATCGTGGCGCAGAATCCCCCGCCTGGTGCCGCTGCCGACACGGTCTCGCTGCTCGTCAACCGGGGTGAGCGTGGGACGACGTACGTGATGCCCGACCTCATCGGCGTCAACGCGCAGCAGGCGGCGGAGATTCTCCGGGTGCGCGGCTTCCGTGTCGCGCTCGTGGCCGAGCAGCCCTATCCCGGTGTGCCCCCCGGCATCGTCTTGCGGCAGGCGCCGCTCGGCGGCTTCCAGATCGCGCCTGGTGACGCCATTTCCCTGGAGGTGAGTCGGTGAGCGTACGTATTGCCCCATCGGTGCTCAGTGCCGACTTCGCCGCGCTCGGCGACGACGTGCAGATGGTGACCGGGGCTGGCGCCGACTGGATTCACGTGGACGTGATGGACGGCCGGTTCGTGCCCAACATCAGCATCGGCCTGCCGGTCGTATCAGCCCTGAAGCGCGTGTCGTCGCTGCCGCTCGACGTGCACCTGATGATTGTCGAACCCGAGAAGTACGTCGACGCGTTTGTCGACGCCGGCGCCGCCTCCCTGTCGTTCCACGTCGAGGCCACCGACCACATGCACCGGCTCGTGCACCGCATTCGGCAGGCGGGTGCCCGGCCTGGGGTGGCGATCAATCCGGCGACGTCACTCGAGATGCTGGCCGAGATCGCCCCGGACCTCGATATCGTCATCCTGATGTCGGTCAATCCCGGCTTTGGCGGTCAGGCCTTCATCGAGCGCAGCTATGACCGGCTGCGGCGGCTGCGGGACCTGCTCGACCGGAGCGGCAGCCACGCCACCATCACCGTCGATGGCGGAGTGGACGCGGGTCGTGCCGAGGCGGTGGTTCAGGCTGGCGGAGACGTGCTGGTTGCCGGGGCGGCCGTGTTTGGCGCGCCAGATCCGGCCGCCGCCCTGTCCGCGTTGCGAGAGGCCGGCCAGCGCGGGTGGGCGGCCCGCCCGCCCCGATGAGCGTCTCCGGGGCGACCCGGATCCGGGTCCGCTACGCAGAGACGGACCAGATGGGCGTGGTTTACCACGGCAATTACTTCACGTGGTTCGAAGTCGGGCGCACCGAGCTGTTGCGCCAGATGGGATCGAGCTACAAGGCCCTCGAGGCCGAGGGCTTCGGCCTGCCCGTCGTCGAGACCACTTGCCAGTACCGGCATCCGGCGCGGTACGATGACGAGTTGGAGATCCGGACGGTGGGCCGCATGGCCACCGCCATTCGGGTGGCGTTCTCGTACGAGCTGGTCCGGTTGCCCGACGGCCACCGGCTCGCCACGGCCACCACACTGCATGTAGCCGTCACCCGCGACGGGCGGCCCTGCCGCCTGCCGGGCGCCTTGAGGGAGATGTTCGCGTGAAGGCACTCGTCACCGGGTCGGCCGGCTTCATCGGCTCTACCCTCACCGACCGGTTGCTCGCAGGGGGCGCCACCGTGGTCGGGATCGACAGCTTCACCGATTACTATCCCCGCGCGCTCAAGGAGCGCAACCTGGCCACGGCCCGGCAGTCGGCCAACTTCAGCTTCGTCGAGGGCGACCTGCTCGACGTGGACCTGCCGGGCCTGCTCGACGGAGTCACGCACATCTACCACCTCGCCGCTCAGGCAGGCGTGCGCAAGAGCTGGGGCCGCGATTTCAGCATCTACGTCAGTAACAACATCGCCGCCTCGCAGCGCCTGTTCGAAGCGTGTGCCGGCCGCCCGCTCGACCGCTTCGTCTATGCCTCGACGTCCTCGGTCTACGGCGACGAGGCTGACATTCCGATGCGCGAGGCACAGCGGCTCCAGCCGCTCTCGCCCTACGGCGTGTCCAAACTGGCAGCCGAACACCTCGGGCACCTGTACCACGTGAACAACGGGCTGCCGTTTGTGGCGCTGCGGTACTTTACGGTGTACGGGCCACGTCAGCGGCCGGACATGGGGTTTCATCGTTTCCTGACGGCAGCGATGGATGGCCAGCCGCTCGTTCGCTACGGCGATGGCCAGCAGACGCGCGATTTCACGTTCGTCGCTGATGTCGTCTCGGCGACGGTGGCGGCGGGCGTCTTCGGCGTTCCTGGTCGGGTCTACAACATCGGTGGCGGCTCGCGCGTCACCGTGAATCACGTCTTCGAGATCATCGGCCGGCTCGTCGGCCGCCCGCTGATGCTCGATCAGCAGCCGCCCCAGAAGGGCGACATGCGCGACACCTACGCCGACACGAGTCGGGCGACGGCCGAACTGGGATTTGCGCCGTCGGTAACCCTCGAGCAGGGACTGGCAGAAGAATACGCATGGCTACGCAGCGAACGAGCATGAGCCGGATCGGCGGGTGTGCCGGCATCGGCCTCCTGCTGCTGGCGACGATGATGGCGGGGGCCTGTGCGCCCAAGCGCGGCAACATCCCGACCGGCGTGACCGAGCCCGACAAGTACCTGCACGAGCAGGGCACGGCCGCGATGGCCGACCGCAAGTGGTTCACGGCGCGGGAGTACTTCCAGCAACTGGTGGACGGCTATCCCCAGAGCCCGCTGCGCGCCGATGCCAAGCTCGGATTGGGCGATGCCTATCTCAACGACGGCTCGACCGAGGGCAAGCTGCGCGCCGAACGGGAATTCCAGGAGTTCCTGTCGTATTTTCCTACCCACCAGCGAGCGGACTACGCGCAATACAAACTGGCGATGACCCACTTCGACCAGATGCCCAAGGCAGAGCGGGATCAGACGGAAACGCGCGCCGCCCTCGACCAGTTCGCGGCATTCCGGCAGAAGTTTCCCAACAGCGCGATGTTGCCGGAGGTGCTCGCGCAGGAGCGGATCGCGCGCGATCGCCTGAGCGAGTCGATCTACAAGGTGGGCTACTTCTACCACAAGGCCCGCTGGTACCCCGGGGCCATCTCCCGCTTCCGGCAGGTGCTGCAGGAGGACCCGGCGTTCACCAACCGCGATGCCGTGTACTTCTACCTGGCAGAGGCGTTGGTCACCGTCAAACTCGACGCTGAAGCGCTGCCGCTGCTCGAAAAGCTGGAGAAGGAATTCGTCGAGAGCGAGTTCCTGGCCCGAGGCGTCGCCTTGAAGGAGCAGGTCACCACGACGCTGTCGGCGCGCACGCCAGGGACGCCGACCGGCAGCCCGCAAGTGACCCCCGCAGGGACACCCGCCCCAGCGGCGCCGGCCACCGACCCGACGACCTCGATTGTCTCCAAACCGGTGCCGTCGACAGGCACCGCCAGGCCGGCCCCACCGCGCCCGAAGGTGGACGTCGCCCCACCGGGTTAATCGCCGGCGAGCACGTCGTTGAAGCGCCGGTAGTAGTCGATCGCCGACCACAGCGCCAGCGCCAGCATCACCCACAGGGCTACCGTGCCCACCCAGTTGAGCGGGAACGGCACACTCGGCGCCAGCAGCAGGCCGAGGATGGCCGTCACCTGCGCCGCCATCTTGCGCTTGCCGAGGTCGGAGGCGGGCATTGCCACCCCGCGCGCCGTAGCCACGCTGCGCAACCCCGTCACGGCCAGCTCACGACCCACGATGATCGTGACCATCCACGCTGGCGCGCGGTCCAGCTGCACGAGCGAGATGAGCGCTCCGAGCACGAGCAGTTTGTCGGCCAGCGGATCGAGCCACTGCCCGACGGCGGTGATCTGCCGGCGCCGCCGAGCCAGCCAGCCATCGAGCAGATCGGTCAGCGAGGCGAGCGCAAAAATCAGCGCACCGAGGAAGTCGGAGTGCACGCCCGTCCAGTCCCAACTGCGCGGTGGCGTCAGCATCACCACGACCAGCAGCGGCACCAGCACGATGCGGACGACCGAAAGGGTGTTGGGGAGGTTGAGCATCGAGAGGAAGCGGCGTCATTGTACCCGGCGTGCTGCTGGCGCGCAGGGGGTCTGCGCTATCATTCTCTGCTGATATGAAGGCCATTCTCCTGGCAGGCGGCAAGGGCACGCGTCTGCGCCCCCTCACCCTCAACACTCCCAAGCCGATCGTCCCGATCTTCAACCGGCCCTTCCTGATGTATCAGCTGGATCAGCTGCGTCAGGTGCCGGAAGTCACCGAGGTCATCCTCAGCCTCAACTACCAGCCGCGTCGCATCGAGGAGACCTTCGGCAATGGCGACGCGCTCGGGATCAAGATTTCCTACGCCGTCGAGCCCCAGCCACTCGGCACGGGCGGCGCGATCAAGTTCTCGGCGCAGACGGTGCAGGACTCGGTGATCGTGCTCAACGGCGACGTGCTGCAGCAGATCGACCTGCAGGCCGTCATCGCCCGACATCGGGCCGCAAAGGCCAAGGCGACGATCGTGCTCACGCCGGTCGACAATCCCTCGGCCTACGGCCTGGTGGAGACCGATGGCGACGGCAACGTCCAGCGCTTCCTCGAGAAGCCGGGGCAGGACGAGATCACCGTCGACACGATCAACGCCGGCATCTACGTCCTCGAGCCGGAGACCCTCGAGCGGATTCCCGACGACGAGGTCTACTCGATCGAGCGACAGTACTTTCCCTCGCTCGTCGCCAATGGCGAGACCTTCGTCGCGTACGTCAACGACGGTTACTGGATCGACATCGGCACGCCGGAGAAGTACCGGCAGGTGCATCGCGACATCATGGACGGGCGCTACCCCGCCGCGCCCTTCCTCGATCGGGCCGGCGGCGTCGTCGACCTCGGCGCGCGCATCGAACCCGACGTCTCTATTGAGGGGCCCTGCTTCCTCGATGAAGGCGCCGTCCTCAAAGCCGGCAGCCGGATCGGACCGTACGCCGTTGTCGGCCGGCAGGTCCAGGTCGACGAGCAGGCGCAGGTGCGCGATTCGGTAATCTGGGCCAACTCGGTCGTTGGCGCGGAGGCCGTGGTGGCAGGCGCGCTGGTCGGTCGCAACTGCCACATCGGCCGCAACACGGTGGTGGGTGACGGGCGCATGCTCGGCGACCGCAGCACCGTGACCGACTTCAGCAGGCTCTGACGCCCTTCGGGGCTCTTCTGCGCGACGGGCCTGCCGCTCGTCCAGCGCCTGGACAGTGACGCATGGCAGACGTGAACGTCATCGATCCGAACATCTTCAAGGCCTACGACGTACGAGGCCTCTACCCGTCCGAGATGAACGAGACGGCGGCGCACGACATCGGCGGCGCCTTCGTGGCCTACCTCGGAGCCAGGCGCATCGCCGTGAGCCGCGACATGCGCACGTCCTCTCCAGGCCTGGCCGACGCATTCATCGAAGGGGCCCGCCAGCAGGGCTGCGACGTCATCGATTACGGCATGCTGCCCACCGACGTCATGTACTTCGCCGTGTGCCGCGACGGGCTGGACGGCGGCGCGCAGATCACGGCGTCGCACAACCCGAAGGAGTACAACGGCGTCAAGCTGGTGTCACGAGACGCCAAGCCGCTGAGCGGCGACGTCGGGCTGAACGAGATCCGCGACGCGATCATGGCGCGCGAGCTGCCGCCGAGCACGCCGAGCCTGGGCGGGTACGAGCGGCGCGATGTCGTCGAGGACTACCTCGCACACATCTTTACGTTCATCGATCCGTCGATTATCAGACCATTCAACTGCGTGCTCGATGCGGGCAGCGGCATGGGCGGACTGATCGGCCCGAAGATCTTTGCGCGCCTGCCGTGCAAGACGACGCATGTCGCGATGGAGGTGGATGGCACCTTCCCGCATCACGAGTCCAACCCGCTCATCGAGGCCAATCGGCGCACCGTCACGCAGCGCGTCCTCGAGACCAAGGCCGACATCGGTATCGCCTGGGATGGCGACGCTGACCGCTGTTTCTTCATCGACGGCACCGGCGACTTCGTGGCGGGCGACTTGATCACCGCCCTGCTGGCTGAAGCCTTCCTCATCAAGTACCCAGGTGAGACGGTCCTGTACGACGTCCGCGCCAGCTACGCGGTCAAGGACATCGTGGCCCAGTACGGCGGACAGGCGATCATGAGCCGCGTCGGCCATGCCTTCATCAAGCAGCGGATGCGCGCGGAAAACGCCATCTTCGGCGGCGAGGTCACCGGCCACTACTACTTCCGCGACAACTTCTTCGCCGACAACGGATTCATTCCGGTGCTGCTGATTCTCGAGTTGATGTCGCGCAAGGGCAAGACGCTGGCCGAACTGCTGGCGCCGCTGCGCGAGAAGTACTTCATCTCCGGTGAGATCAACACCAAGCTGGCCAGCATGGAGATGGCCGACGCCAAGATCGCCGCGATCACGGCCAAGTACGCCGACGGCCACGTCTACCACCTCGACGGCGTCTCGGTGGAGTATCCAGACTGGCACCTCAATGTCCGCAAGTCCAACACCGAGCCGCTGCTGCGTCTCAACCTCGAGGGAGTGACCAGCGCGATCATGGAGGCACGGCGCGACGAAGTGCTCGGGATCATCCGCGGCTAGCACGGGCCGGTCGCCGTGGAAGTGTAAGCGTGTCGCTACGGCACACGGCCGTCGCGGGGCAGAGCCCGTGACGGCCGTGTGGTATTGCACGCCGTGGCGAACTACTGGCAGGTCGCCGCGATCATCTTGAGGTTGGTGACCTTCAGCGTACCCGCCGTGTCGCCGGCCATCGCCGCCTTGCCCGCCATCGACCCCATGGCCGCGCCGCTGCCGGTGCCGCCGCTGCCCGACGTGGCCTGACCGGAATAGCCGCTACTGCCGCTGCCCGCGCCGGCCGCGCCGGCGCCCGTGGTGGCCGTCGCCCCGGCCTTGGCCGAAGGCATGGCGTGGCCCGCGTGCGAGGAC
>JBKJQW010000016.1:0-5875 GCA_046593715.1 Luteitalea sp. | reverse complement strand
CGATGTCGTCCGTTCCTTGAACAGCCGCCGCACCCACTCGTAGAGTTCCGGGCGCGTGACGATCTGGAAACCGCCCGCGACCTCGACCAGCTGCAGGCCGTCCGACCTGGCGTAGCCCTCGCGGACCTGCGCCAGCGCCATCTCGATGTCTTCGCGCGGCTGGTCGTCGAGCAGACGACCGATCGCCTTGAGGGTCAGGGGTTCGGGCGAGGCGAAGATCAACGCCTCCACGACAGGCTTGAGGGGATGCGGTGCGCGCGGGGCGTCGGCCACTTCATCGGGGTCGAACAACTCGGGGTCGGTCAGTGCCCCGGTGATGGCCTCGAAGTCGCTGGCCGACATCGACGACTCGCGCACCACCTCGTCGTGGCCGGACTCGGTGGCGGCGGCCTCTTCGGCCGTCGCGCTGGTCGCGGCCTGTCCGGCCACGTTCCCGGGCACGGCGGCGTCCGGTGCGGGGTTCGGGGCGTCGCTGCGCTCGTCCTCGGCCGTCACGTCGGGTGTCTGGTCGTCGCTCATGAGTGCGATCCGGGCGCACCGTGCGGCCGCGCGGCGGGCTCGTGGTGCTCGATGGGGCGCGGGGCGTCGGCGGGGCGATCCCGCTTGTAGACGCGGATGGGCCCGCCGGTGCCATTCTGGTACACGCGCAGCACCTTGAGGCGAATCATCTCGAGCACGGCCAGGAACGTCACGATGAGGTCGCCACGTTGTGCCACGTCCTCGAACAGCTCTTCGAACCCGAGCGCGTCCACGCCAGCCAGTCGGGCCATCAACTGCTCGATGCGCCGTTCCAGGGGCATCTGCTCCATCGGCAGGTAGGCCACCGGGCGCTGCTTGGCGCGCTCGACGATGGCCTTGAAGGCCGTCATCAGGCTGAACAGGTCGACTTCGAGCTCGGGTTCCTTGTCGAGTCCCTCGCCGGCCAGGGCGGCGATGCGCTCGTCGGGGCGCGACCACTGCGCGCTGCGGACGGTTTCGCGGTCGTGCAGCAGCTCGGCGGCCGCCTTGAACCGCTGATGCTCGACAAGCCGACGCACGAGCGCCTCGCGGGGGTCCTCGTCGGCATCCTCCTGCTCGGGCGCCGGGCGCGGCAGCAGGCTGCGTGACTTGATGTGAATCAGCGTGGCGGCCATCACCAGGAAGTCGCCGGCGACATCGAGCTGCAGGTCCTGCAGGAAGCCGATGTAGTCGAGGTACTGCCGCGTGATCAGCGCGATCGGGATGTCGTAGATGTCGAGTTCATGCTTCTTGATCAGGTGCAGCAGGAGGTCGAGGGGGCCCTCGAAGACCTCGAGCTTCACCGGGAAGCGTTCGAGCGTGGACTCGAACTCGGGCGGCGACGGCGTGACCATCAGTACGCCAGGTGCAGGGCGTCGCGCACGCGCTGCATCGTCTCCATCGCGATGACCCGGGCCTTGCGCGAGCCCTCGTGGATGATCTCGCGCACGCGCTCGGGGCGCGCCGCCAGGTCCGCGCGCCGATCGCGCAGCGGCTCCAGCGCCGCGTTGAGCGCACGCGTCAGCTTCTTCTTCACTTCGACGTCGCCGACGCGCCCTTCGCGGTAGCGGCTCTTCAGGGCCTCGCCCTCGGCGAGGTCCGGGTTGAAGGCGTCGTGATAGATGAAGACCGGGTTGCCCTCGACCGTGCCTGGAATGTCGGCGCGGACCCGCTTCGGGTCGGTGTACATGGCGCGGACCTTGGTCTCGACGTCGGCAGCCGTGTCGGACAGGTCGATGGTGTTCTGGTAGCTCTTGCTCATCTTCCGGTTGTCGAGGCCGGGCAGGCGCGGGAAGTTGGTGAGCAGCGCCTGCGGCTCGACGAAGATGTTGCCGTGCATGTGGTGGACGCGGCGGACCACCTCACGGGAGAGCTCGAGGTGCGGCACCTGATCCTCGCCCACCGGCACCAGGTGCGCGTCGTAGATGATGACGTCGGCCGTCTGCAGCAACGGGTAGCCCAGGAACCCGTAGGTGGTGAGGTCCTTCTCGGTGAGTTGATCCTGCTGTTCCTTGTAGGTCGGCACCCGCTCCAGCCAGGGGATCGGGATCATCATCGACAGCAGCAGGTGCAGTTCGGCATGCTCGGGCACCAGCGACTGCACGAAGATCGTCGCGCGCTCGGGATCCACGCCGGCGGCAATCCAGTCCATGACGTTGTCGACCACGTACGACTGCAGCCGGCTAGTGTCGGCGTAGTCGGTGGTGAGCGCATGCCAGTCGGCCGCGAAGTAGAAGCAGTCGTACTGCTCCTGGAGTTCCGTCCAGTTGCGCAGGGCGCCCACGAGGTGCCCCAGATGCAGTTTCCCCGTCGGGCGCATGCCCGACACGACGCGCTTGGTCACAGCAGTTGCACGAGCCTGAGAAG
Organism: Luteitalea sp.; assembly: GCA_046593715.1. Taxonomy (GTDB): domain Bacteria; phylum Acidobacteriota; class Vicinamibacteria; order Vicinamibacterales; family Vicinamibacteraceae; genus Luteitalea. The sequence continues at coordinate 3,511 of JBKJQW010000016.1, read as the reverse complement.
GACGGCTCGCGGCAGGAGCAGCTCCTGCAGCACGGCCGACGGGGGCGTGATGAGCATGCCGAGGATGCCGGTGAACATCAGGCCGTAGAGGATGAAGATGCCGTACTGCCGCACGGTGTCCCAGCCCTCGGCCAGACGGGCTGGCAACAGCGCCGCCACGACGTTGCTGCCGTCCAGCGGCGGCACCGGGATCAGGTTGAACAGCGCCAGCAGGATGTTGACCCGGAAGAATCCGTAGGTGAACTGCAGCAGGGGCTCGATGACCGAGAGGCCGCCGAGCGACACCGGCAGCAGTGGCAGGGCGCGCAGCAGCAGGCTGGCCACGATTGCCAGCAGCAGGTTGCTGGCCGGGCCCGCCAGGGCAATCCACATGAAGTCGCGGCGGAAGTTCTTCAGGTTGCGGCCGTCGACAGGCACCGGCTTGGCCCAGCCGATGATTGGCGCGTTCATCGCAAAGGCCAGCAACGGCAGCAGCACCGTCCCGACGGGGTCGATGTGCACCAGAGGGTTCAGCGAGAGCCGACCCTGCAGGCGCGCAGTGGGGTCGCCGAGACGTGACGCGGCCCAGGCGTGCGACGCTTCGTGCACGGTGAGGGCCAGCAACAGGCCGATGAACGCGAGAACTATGGAGCTGATTTCCACGGCAGGCAAAGACAGTAGGGTACCAGCCAATTCAGCAATGCCCTAGGTTGCCGAGGCAAAATGCCGAATCACCGCATCGGCGACCTTGCTCCCCACCACCGTGGTGAGTTCCTCGCGACTGGCGCGCCGCACGCCTGCCAGGCTGCCGAAGGCGATGAGCAACTGACGCCGGCGGCGCGGGCCGATCTGCACGATGTCGTCGAGTTCGGACCGCAGATCGCGGTTGGTCCGGGCCGTGCGGTGGAAGGTGACGGCAAAGCGGTGCGCCTCGTCGCGGATCCGCTGCAACATACGAAGCGCGGGGGTGCCCTGACCGAAGGCAATCGCATCCACCCGGTCACGGGTGAAGACCAGTTCTTCCTGCTTGGCCAGTCCGACCGCCACCAGGTGGTCCAGCCCGAGGGCTTCGAGGGCCGCATAGGCCGCATTGAGCTGGCCCTTGCCGCCGTCGATGACGATCAGGTCTGGCCAGGGGCCGTTCTGTTCGGCAACCTTCCGATACCGGCGTGTCACCACCTGCTGCATGGCGGCGAAGTCGTCCAGGAACCGCGTCGATTCGGCCACGCCGGGTTGGGACGTCCGAGCCGCGGGTCGCAGTTCCGGCGCCACCGGGTCTTCCCGACGGATCCTGAACTTGCGATACTCCGACCGCTTCATGCGGCCATCCTGCGCCACCACCATCGAGGCCACGGTCTCGGCACCCTGCAGGGTCGAGATGTCGAAGCAGTCGATGCGATGGGGCAAGGCCGGCAAGGCCAGCGCCGCCTGCAGCGTCTCGAGCGCCTCGTAGTTGGCGGCGCCGTCGGCATTGAAGCGGGAGTCGTAGGACAGCGCAGCATTGCGTTCGGCCAGTTCGAGCAACGCCCGCTTCTCGCCACGCTGCGGCACGCTCAGGGTCACCTGGCGCCCCGCCTGTGCCGACAGCCACTCGGTCAGCACGTCCATGTCGGGGAACGCGATGGGCACCAGGATCTCGGGCGGCGGTGGATGGTCCGCGTAGGCATGGGTCACCGCCCGCTCGACGAGGTCGTCGAGCCGCGCGTCCCGGGCCTGGTCGGCATTGGTGACCATCTCCACGCGGTCCACGACCCGTCCCGATCGGATCTGGAAGACCTGCACCACGGCGCCGGCCGGTCCCAGCTTCACGCCGATCGCGTCGCGGTCGCCCATCCGCGGCGTTGCCATCTTCTGCTGCCGGTCACGCAAGGTCTCCAGCGTGCGGATCGTGTCGCGCAGGTGCGCGGCCTGCTCGTAGCGCAGCTCGTCGGCGGCCGCGACCATGCGCGACTCGAGATCCTCGACCAGTTCGTCGGTGCGCCCGTCGAGCAGCAGGCGCGCATCCCGCACGGCGTGCTGATACTGCTGCTGCGTGCAGATCTCGGCCACGCACGGGGCGAGGCACCGCTTGATGTCGTATTCGAGACAGGGCCGGCCTCGCTGCCCATCGATGACTTCTCGGCACGAGCGGATGCCGAACAGCTTGTGCGACAGGCTGCGCGTCTGCCAGGCCAGCGACGCCGGCATGAAGGGACCCGCATAGTAGTCGCCGTCGGTGGCCACCCGGCGCACGACGGAGACGCGCGGGAAGGCCTCCGAGGTGCTCAGCTTCAGGTAGGGATACGTCTTGTCGTCGCGCAGCTTGATGTTGTATTTCGGCGAGCGCTCCTTGATCAGGTTGTTCTCGAGCGCGAGCGCCTCGACGACCGAGTCGGTGACGATGACGTCCAGACCCGTGACCTCGTCGAGCAGGGCCTCGGTCTTGGCCGACGTCCCCCTGGCGCCGAGGTAACTGCGGACGCGATCGCGGAGGGCCCGTGCCTTGCCGACGTAGATGGTGTCGCCGCCGCGGTTGCGGTAGAGGTACACCCCGGGCTGCTCGGGCAGCCGCGCGATCTGGGCTTTGAGGTCTTCAATCGCCATGTCGATGTCCCAGGCCCGCCGCGACGGATGGGCCGGGAGATTTGCCGCGCCTGGGCGTCGCCATCTCCCCGGCCGGGTTGCAGGAGTGACCCGGACCCTCCATTATATCGATGGGCAAATGACCTTCACGAGCGCCATCGGCGCGATTTTCATGTTCCCGATCGGCGCCATCATCCGGCTGTGCGTGGCGCTGCGGATCCATCCCAACGTGCTCACCTTTGTCGGCGTGTGCATCAACCTGGCCGCGGCCTGGGCCCTGGGCGTGGGCAGTTTCGTGCTGGCAGGCGCGATCATGGTGGCCGCCAACCTGTTTGACTTCATCGACGGCAAGGTGGCGCACCTGTCGGGTACGGCCAGCGAGTTCGGCGGCTTCTGGGATTCGGTCATGGACCGGTTCTCCGACCTCGCGCTCTTTCTCGGCCTGGTCTACCTCTACGCCTCGCTGCAGCGCGCCGACTACGTGCTGGTGACCGCGCTGGCGATGACCTTCACGGTCCTGACCAGCTACACCCGGGCGCGGGCCGAATCGCTCATCGACAAGTGCAAGGTCGGCATCATGGAACGTCCGGAGCGCATCGTGCTGTTCATGATCGGCGCCTTCACCAACCGCATGGCGGCGGTGCTGTGGGTGATCCTCGTGCTGTCGGTCCTCACCGTCGCCGGGCGCATCTTCCACACCTGGCGCGAGCTCGAGGGCCGGAAGGTGACGGCATGACCGGCCGCCGCCCCTCGCTCGAAGAGCGACTGCCGCTGCCCGCGCTCGGCGTCTGGCGCGTGCTGTTCTGGACCTACGATCGCACGACGATCCCGTACGACCTGATGGTCATCGCGATCCTGGCCTTCGTGTGGCTCACGCCGCCCGATTGGCTGGCCGACCCTACCGCCCACGGGCTGGGCCTGCTCGGCTGGTTCGTCGGGCGATAGCACGGGCGGCCCGCAGCACCAGCAG
>JBKJQW010000073.1:0-19280 GCA_046593715.1 Luteitalea sp. | reverse complement strand
CATACACGAAGCCGATCTGGAGCATGTGCGGACGATCGTAACCGGCGCGCGAGTAGGTGCGGCCGATTTGCGACGGCTGATTCCACGACAGACCGGCCCAACCGTCGTCGTCGGCCTCATTGAGGGCCTTCGAGAAGGTGTAGGCACCCTTGAGGAGCAGCCCGTTCTTGAACGGACGGTTCAGGGCCATCTGCAGCGAGTGGTAGCGGGCGTGGGTGCGGGCGCCCCAGAGCAGGACGCTGGCGTTGCCCGCCTGCGCAAAGTACTGGCGGTTGGCGTTGCCACCGGTCTCGGCGTAGTTCAGGTTGATGTCGGCATAGCCGTTGTTGGTGGCGGTGCCCACATAGCCGGCGCTGAGCGACAGGTCGCCCGGCAGGCGACGCTCGACAAACGCGTTCCACGAGTCGATCGTGCCGCGCTGGACGTTGCCGACTTCAGGCGTCCGCATGTCCACGCCACGGGGCAGCGGCACGCTGCCGCTCGCCACGTCCGGGTTCGGTGCGCCGGGGATGCCCTGCGAGAGCGGGCCGTAGGGAATGAACCCGTTCGGGCCCGCGCCGCTGTAGCCGATCGAGGCCGGGTAGAAGCCACGCAGCGGACGCGACCACGGCATCGGGTTGAACGTGCGGCCGAAGCCGGCGCGAACGACCGTGTCGTCGTTGATCCGGTACGCCGCACCGAGGCGGGGCGCAAACAGGCTCTTCTGCGCCTTGTACCCGGCATCTTCGCTGTTCTTGGGCAGCAGCACGTTGAAGGTCGAGAGGTTCAGCTGCTCGAAGCCGCGGTTGTCGCGCTGCATCAGCGGGTAGTACTCCCACCGGACGCCCATGTTGAGCGTCAGCTTGTCGTTGACCTGGAAGCGGTCGTTGACGTAGAGGCCGTACTGGTCCTCGTTGGTGGTCATCACCTCGAACTGCACGCTCTTGCCGAAGCTGGAGACCTGGCCGAGCAGGAACGAGCCGTAGTCGTTGAAGCCACCGACGCTGGCGTACCCGGGCGTACCCGTGATGCCGCCGCCGAAGTTGAACTGACCACGCGGGTTGTTGACCTCGGGCTGCCAGTGGTCAAGGCCGAGCCGCACGAAGTCGAAGCCCGTCCGGAGCTCGTGCTTGCCCGCCACCTTGGTCACGTTGGTGGAGAGCGTGTAGTTGAACTCGTGACGCTGGACCGGGGTCCATCCCGAGTTGTTGCCGATGGTCGAGAGGCCGGTGTTGAACTGCGGCATGCCAGAGTAGAAGCTGGCGAACTCGCCTGTCGAGCCCGGTCCGGTCACGCCGGCGCCGTTCGTGCCAGGAATCTTGAACGTGTCCAGGCCGAAGTTGGTGCCGAAGTCCGGACCCTGCGACGAGTGATCCATCGTGTTGGAGCCGAAGGTCGCGTCCCAGATCAAGGTCGGCGTGAGCGTGTACGTCTGGCCGATGCTCCACAGGTTGACCTTGGTGTCGCCGCCGCCCGGGGTGGTGAAGGGCAGGTAGAACAGGTCCTGCACCGTGGCGTCCATCATGGAGTACTTGCCCCACAGCTGGTTGGCCGAGGTGCGGTTCCAGTTCACCTTGAGGTCGACGTTGTCGCGGCTCGCCTCGGGGAACTCGGTGCGCTCGTAGTTGTTCTGCGTGCCGTTGTTGGTGCCTGGGACGTTCGGCAGGGGATACAGCGCCTGAATCGTGTTGGAGATGGGGCTGATGCGATTGCCTGGGATGACTGCCCCCGGGAACACGGTGCGGTCCGCACCGGTGCTGGCGTTGCCCGTGGCCGGGTCATACAGGCGGAACGCGGGATTGAACGCGAGCACCTCACCGAAGTCGCCCGTCCGCATCCTGGCGGTCGGCACGGTCAGGGTGGAGATGCGGCTGTTGTTCTCGAGATTGCGCTCCCAGCCTCCGAAGTAGAACAGGCGGTTCTTCAGGATTGGGCCGCCGACGGTGCCGCCCAGAATCTGGACGCTCGAGTTCGGGTTGTCGGCGCCAGAGAAGTAGTTCTGGCGCGCATTCCACTCGTCCTGGTTGCGGAAGTAGAAGGCCGAACCCTTGATGGCGTTGGTCCCCGACTTGGTCGCGACCGACACGGCGGCGCCGCCGGTCATGCCCTGCGACGCATCGAAGGAGTTGGTCGAGATGTTGACCGTCTCGATGGTCTCCACCGGGGCGATGTAGCCGGCGTGATGGGGCAGCCAGACGTTGATCGAGGCCGCGCCGTCGATGCGGGTGACGTTGTTGTTGCGGTTGGTTCCGTTGACGTTGGTGGTCAGCGCGCGGCCCGGAGTGTCGGTCTGCGCGTTCTGGAAGGCCACCGGCGTCGCACCAGGCACCAGGTTCATCAGACCCTGGTAGTTGCGGTACTGGTTCAGCGGAAGGTTGACGACCTCGGCCGGCTTGAGGTTGACCGAGACATCGGCCTTGTCGGTCTTGAGCAGCGCCGCCTCGGAGGTCACCGTCACCGATTCGGTGAGTGCGCCCACCTCGAGCTTGGCATCGATGCGGACGATGTCGTTGGCGTCAACCGGAATCGCCGTCCGGACCGACTCCTTGAACCCCTGCAACGTCGCCTTGACGGTGTAGGTGCCCGGCTGCAGGTTGCGGATGGTATAGGCCCCGGAGTTGTCCGAGACGGCCATCACCTCGAGCCCGGTGTTGGTATTGGTGGCCGTGACGGTGACGCCCGGCACTGCCGCGCCGGAGTCGTCAGACACCGTGCCCGTCAGACTGCCATAGAGCGCCTGCGCAGCGGCGGGAGCCGGGAGCAGGGCAATCACCGCGGCTAGCACGAGTGCCAGGCCTCCGGTGAGATAGTTTCGAACAGACTTCACTCACACCTCCGACGTGCGGGGTGTGGGGACCGACAGCATGACCGTTCAGTGCAACCTTCGCGCCACGCGACATGTGGGTGCGGAACCGACTTCCGCACGACCGGGGACACGATCTCCGGAACGTTGGAGCGCCATTCTCCAGAATATTGGAGCGCCGGGGATCCCTGCACGCAACCGTCGCCTTGTTTCGCACCTGGGCACGCCCATCGAGCAGGACGTGGATTACCCTCGACGGTATGACGTCCCCCCTCGTGACGACGCTGGTCGGCCTGTGTGTGGGTGTCTCACTGCTGGCGCAGCCGACCACGCCGCTCTCGACGCTGCCGCGGCTGCGGCTCGACGCGAGTGAGATCGCGCGGACGCAGGCGTGGGTCACCGTGCAACTGCCCTCATCCGTGCGCGGCGCCGATCTGCAGCTGCGCCACGAAGAGACCGGCGAGATCGTGCCGCTGCAGATCGGACCAGACCGCGAGGCCTGGGCCGTGGTGCCCTCGATTCCTGCCGACAAGGCCGTGAGGTACCGCATCGAGCCTGCGCTGAAGGCGACCTCGGCCGATCGCGTCGTTGCCCTCCGCGAGTCCTCCGACGTGCGGGTGCGCGTGGATGGCGCGCCGGCCTTCACCTACGTCGGCGAGCCCGGGCGCCTGCCGGCGGGGGTCGAGGACGCCTACGAGCGCGGCGGGTACATTCACCCGGTGACGACCCCATCAGGTCGGCGCGTCACCGAGGACTATCCTCCCAATCACCGACACCACCACGGCATCTGGTCGGCATGGACGAGCACGCGCTTCGAGGGGCGCACGCCGGACTTCTGGAACATGGGTGATCGCAAGGGCACCGTCGAATTCGAGCGTCTGGGGCGCACATGGTCCGGACCGCTGACGGCAGGCCTGGAATCTCGCCATCGCTACATGGACCTGCTCGCCCCGACGCCGAAAACGGTCCTGCTCGAGAACTGGCGTGTGATTGCCTACGCGCAGCCCCAGGCGACGCGACCGGCGCATGTGTTCGACCTGGAGATCACGCAGTCGCTGGCCGGCAACGCGCCGCTCGAACTGCCCACCTATCGCTACGGCGGCCTGGGCATGCGCGGCCGTCACGAGTGGGATGGCCCGGATCGCACCTTCTTCCTCACCTCGACCGGCCGCGGTCGTGTGTCAGGCCACGGGACGCGCGCCAGCTGGGTGCACATGAGCGGTGACGTCGATGGCCAGCGCGCCGGTCTCGCCATGCTCTCGCATCCTGACAATGCGCGGTCGCCGCAGCCGATGCGCATTCATCCCTCCGAGCCCTTCTTCAATTTTGCGCCCCAACAGGCGGGCCCGCTGGCCATCCGCCCAGGCGAGGTGTTCACACTGCGGTACCGCATCGTGGTGATGGACGGCCCCCCTGACGCCGCACGTCTCGACGCGATGTGGCAGGCGTACGCGCTGCCGGTACGGGCACGGGTCGAATAAAGCAATTGTCCGTTTGGAATTGTTCGGAATGGAGAATTGAATCTACGCGTACTCACGGACTACGGCATCGTACGCGTCGCGTTGGCGCTCGATCGAGGCCATCAACGCAAACTGGGCGCGCGCCCGTTCGAGGTTGTGGCCGGCTCGATGGATCCGGTAGTAGGTATCGCCTCGCAGGTGATCGGCCAGGAACCGGATCGCCTGCTCGAACGCGAGCAACTGACCTGCAAAGCCGAGCCACTCCAGTTCCTGCGGCCGGAGCATGGCGCCCGCCGATGACAGGTACCCACGCACGAGGGCCTCGAAGATCTCGGGCCGCGACACGACCTGCGACGGGTCGGGTTCGTCTTCCGCCGCCGCGTTGGTCGCCGTCCGTACCATGTCGCCAAAGTCGATGGGCGCCAGACCGGGCATGGTCGTATCGAGATCGACGACACACAACGCCTCGCCAGTCGCCTCGTCCATCATCACGTTGTTGACCTTGGTGTCGTTGTGGGTCACCCGCTCGGGCAGGTCGCCTGCCGCGGCTGCCGCCAGCAACCGGTCGGCGTCGGCTTCATGGGCGAGCGCGATGCCGATCAGATCCCGACAGTCACGAGCCCGATTGCACGGGTCGTCCTGCACCGCGTCGGTAAAGGCATCGAAGCGTTTGCGCGTGTGATGGAAGTCCGGGATGGTGTCGTGCAGACGCTCTCCCGGCAGATCCGATAGAAGCGCCTGGAACTGCCCGAAGGCGCGGGCCGCCTGCTCGGCCTGCGCCGGGGTCTCGATGATGTCGTGCGTGCGTGCGCCTTCGATGAACAGGTAGGTCCGCCAGACCGCGCCGGCCTCGTCGATGACGTACGGGCGGCCATCGCGGGCGGGCACCAGCGTCAGGGTGCGGCGCGCCGCGTCTGTCGCATCGGCCAGGCGGCTCGCGGCGTGCGTGAGCACCCGCGCCACGTTCTCCATCAAGCGGACCGGCTCGCCGAAGACCTGGCCGTTGATGCGCTGGTGGATGTACCGCACCGGCGTGCCCGCCTGGTCGTATGTCGCGGCATACGTCTCGTTGATGTGGCCGCTGCCGTGCGCCACGGCCTGCACCCACCTGCCCTGCAGCGCGAAGCGGCCGCTCAGGGCCCGCACGTCGCGGGCGCGCCGGTCATCCACAGCGGGTCAGGCGAAGAGCGGCGCCGGGTAGGCGCCACTTTCAGCCAGCTCGGCCATCGCCTTGGCTACGCCAGGCTTGTCCTCGCGGTAGGTGACGCCGAACCAGTGACTCGACGTCGGCAGTACCTCGACGACGCACTCGCCGCGAGTGATCAGCCCATCGACGGTGAGCGGGATGTAGCACTCGGACGTGAGTTGCCGTCCTTCGCGCTCCAGGAACTGCACAAACGCGGTCTCCAGCTGTGGGAACAGCGCCGGTGTGAAGCCCCACATGTTCATCGACACCGGCTCTTCGCCAGTGAGGCGCTCCGGGGGCTCGGTGCCGTCCTGGTTCTCGACGTGATCGCCCACGGGCAGGATTTTGGTCAACTCGCGAATCGACTGCAGGTGCCCCTGCGCGTCGGTCACGCACACGCCACGCGCCACGCTGCCGTGCGGCGACAGGGTGGACCGCAGGCGGAATCCGACCATCGCGTACGTATGCGGCTCGGTCTGGCGCTCGGGCGCCGACAGGAACGCGTGCAGGACGTCGTAGGAGTGCTGCCCGTAGAAGTCGTCGGCGTTGATGGCCGCAAATGGCTCGACGAGGGCGTCGCGGGCGGCAAGGATGGCGTGCGTGGTCCCCCACGGCTTGGTCCGGTCGGCCGGGCGAGTGAAGCCCCCCGGCAACGCCTCCATGTCCTGGAAGCAGTAGCTGACGTCGATCCGGCCCTCGTACCGGGAGAGCACCTGCTCCTTGAACGGTTCCTCGAAGTCGCGGCGGATCACGAAGACGACGCGCCCGAAGCCTGCCCGCAGGGCATCGAAGATGGCGTAGTCCATGACGGTCTCGCCGTGCGGGCCCATCGGGTCGAGTTGCTTGAGGCCGCCGTAGCGGCTGCCCATGCCGGCGGCAAGGACGAGGAGTGCTGGGGTCATGGAGGCAGGATCCGGGAGTCGGGAGTCGGGACAGCGAGAATCAGAGTCGAGCTTGCGCGAGGCGGATCGTGGGCCAATAATCGGTCGGGCACCGCCATCACATCCCCCGAGTTGTACACACTTTGGCCCCGTCAGGGCAATCTCGGGGTCTCCCGGCCATGAAGGTCGTCGTCTCCATTCGGCAGCGCAGCTTCGCACGATTCGTCGCGTTCGACCTTGCCGAGGCCGCGCGTCACCTGGGCTGGACGGTGCACTGGATCGATTTCGATGCGCTGACTCAGCAGCTGGATGGCGCGCCAATCGAGGCGTGGCAGGCGACGCTGGCGCGTGTGGGGGAGCAGGTCCGGGCCTTCGCGCCCGACCTGGTGCTCAGTTACGGAATCGAGGCCATTCTGCCGCCATTCCCGACGGCGCTCGCCGACGATCCCTGGCGACTGGCTGATGCGGCTCGAGCGCCCGTGGCCTGCTTCTTCTATGACTTCGGGGCGCCGTTCGACCGGCCGGTCGATGCCACGACCCGTCCCTACATCGAGCGGCTCCAGCAGGCAGACGTGCGGGTCTTCTGCTGGGATCGCCAGGCGCTGGCCGACCTCGGCAGTTTCGGCGTGGCTGCCGAGTATCTGCCGATGGCCGTGAACGAGGCGATGTTCTACCCGCCGTCGCCCGGGGCGCCCCGCGACCTCGCCGTGGTCTTCTCAGGCGGCCCGACCCCTGAGCGGGTGGCCGCGCTGCGGCCGCTGGCCAACGCGGGGTTGTCGGTGTACGGCTACGACGAGACTGGCTGGACGGCCGACGCGACCCTGGCCTCCTGCTATCGCGGCATGGTCACCGAGCGTGACCGCCTGCGCGAGGTGTACCAACGAGCCCGGGTCACGGTGAACGTCACGCGCGCACACGGACGCGCCAGCATCAACATGCGTGTGTTCGAGGCGATGGCCTGCGGCTGCCTGGTCGTGACCGACCAGGGCGACGAGGCGGCGACGCTGTTTGACGTCGAGCGCGACCTGGTGACCGTGCCGCCAGGGACGTCCATCGGCGACGTGGCCGACCGCTATCTGCACGACGACGTCGCCCGCAACCGTCGTGCCGAACGCGGCGCGGCGGTCGTGCGCGAGTCACATACCTACACCGCCCGATTGACCGCGATTGCCCCGCGACTCAAGGCGTTTGCCAGCGAGACGCGCGCGTGGGCCTTCTGGGATCAGTTCATCCTGGCCGACCCCGGCAAGGCCTTGCGATTTGTCGACGCCCTGCGAGCTGACCGGGCCCTGCTCCGGGAGGACCTCTGGCATCTTGCCGACACCACCGCGCACATGCGTTTGGGACGTTGGGATGTGGCCCGGCGGTCGCTCGAACGCGCCGAACGACTCAGCCCGGGTCTGCTTCGTCTGCGGGAACTGGCAGCGGCGCTGCGAACGCACTAGCACACGGAAATTCAGAATTCACGATTCACAATGCAGGTCGCCGATGGCGCTGTGCCAAGTACGGAGCACGGCGCGTGCGCCTACGTGTGATAGAACGCACAGACCGCGAGAGTGTCGGGGACCGGTTGGGTCGGCGTCAAGAAGGTGCTGTCGGTTTACCCCAACCCCTGTTGGAATGTCCGTCTCCTTGACGCAGACTGCCGTGCCCGGGCGCTCTCGCGACCTGCCAGTTCATTCGACGCCAGCCATGTTGTGCAGATGTTGCAGGAGCGATGCGCGCGCATGTCGTGTCGAGCCCCTGCGCCGACACCGGGGCGGTTCACGGCCGGTCGGCGAACTTGTAGCCGACGCCCCATGCCGTGAGTATGAGTTCGGGCCTGCGGGCGTCCCGCTCGAGCTTCTTGCGGAGTCGGCTGATGACCGTGTCGACGGTGCGCTCGGTATACGTGTCGTTGGTCCAGGCCGTCTGGAGCAGGCGCGTTCGGCTGAAGACGATGCCGCGGTGCGTGGCCAGGTGGTAGAGCAGATCGAACTCCTGGCGCGTGAGTTCGAGGGACTGGTCCTGCACCACCACCGCGCGGCGTGCCAGGTCCATGGTCAACCCCGGCGCCAGCAGCACGGGTCCGTCGGCGGCCGGCGCCGTGGGTCCGGCGCGCGTGTGTCGGCGGGTGATGGCCAGGACACGTGCCTGCAATTCGCGCACGCCGAAGGGCTTGGTGAGATAGTCGTCGGCGCCGCTCTCGAGGCCGATGACCGTGTCGGCTTCGGTGTCGCGGGCCGTCAGCATCAGGATCGGCGTCTCGACGTTGGCCCCGGCCGTCCGCAGCGCCCGGCACATCGAGACGCCGTCCAGACCGGGCAACATCACATCGAGCACGAGCAAGTCGAAACGGGTCTGCCGCGCCAGTTCCAGCGCCACCCGGCCGTTGGCTTCTTCCTCGACGTCGTAGCCGGCCAGCCCAAGGTGCAAGTGCAGCAACTGGCGAATGGAGTCGTCATCTTCCACCACCAACGCCCGTCGATGCACACCCGCTGTCACGCAAAGACCTACGGCGCGGGCGCCGCGAATGTTTACGGCCAGCCACACTTCCTCCACATCTTCGTGTTGAGCTTGTGACGATGTCCCGTCATCCTGGGGGGTCGCGTGGTGGCGCAGCCAATACCTGCGCATCGGAGTGAGCTTTGTCTCGCTGGTGATCGCCATTGCGCTCATCCAGGGGCTGCTGTTCACCGCCCGCATGCAGCGCGACTCTCGCGATCCGCGTCGTTCGCCGCATGCCGCCGCGATGGCGACGGCGCTGGCCGCGGCTGCGGCTCTCGAGAAGCAGGAGAGCTTCGACCTCGTCGGCTTCCTGCACGAACGCTTCCCCGACTGGACGATGATCGACATCGTCATGAGCGATGGCAGCGTGCAGTCGGCCTCCGGCGTCCCGCTGCCGCCGGCCCTCATCGAGTATGCCCGGCAGATGCTGCCGCCGTCCTCGCCCCGACAGCGAGGCGCCCCGAACATCGACACGCCGTTCCTGACCGCGCCCATCCAGGTGGCCGGCCGCTTGAAGGGCCTGGTCGTGCTGCGGTTCACGCCGCGCAGCCTGGTCAGCGAGGTCGCCCGCTTCCTGTCGTTCAGCGGCCTGCTCATTCTGACCCTCGGCACGGCGCTGGCGTCGTGGATCATCTTCACGCCCGCGCGTCGCAAGCTGTCGGCGCTCGAAGCCGCCGCCGAGCGGATGCGCGAAGGCGACCTCAAGGCCCGTGCGCCCGATGGCGGCGGCGACGAGATCGCGCTGGTGGCCCGCGCCTTCAACCGGATGGGCGAGCAACTGGCCGAGCGTGACGAAGCCCTGCGCACGGTCGACCTCATGCGGAGGCAGATGCTGGCCGACGTGTCGCACGAGTTGAAGACGCCACTCACGGCGATGCGCGGCTTCATCGAGACGCTGCAGATCCCGGAGATCGCGGCCGACCAGGAGCGTCGCACCCGCTACTTCGCGACGCTCGAGCGCGAGACGCGGCGCCTGGAGCGCATCATCGCCGATCTGCTCGACGTCGCCCGGCTGGAGAACCACGCTGCCGACTTCGAGATGCGCGTGTTTTCGACGCGCCGGTTGTTCGAGCAGGTCGCGGGCCGCCATGAGCAGGTCGCCGTGGACAGGGGCGTCAGCCTCGACATCGCGGTCGACGAGTCGGCGGACCAGATCTACGCCGACCCGCACCGCCTGGAACAGGCCATCGACAACCTGGTCGCCAACGCGCTGCGGTACGCGCCACGGGATAGCCGCATCTCGATGGCCGCGGAAGCCCGGGGAGCGCTGATCACGCTGCGCGTCACCGACACCGGCCCCGGCATCGCCCGCGAACACCTCTCTCATGTCTTCGACCGGTTCTACAAAGCCGATCCGTCCCGCGCGGCCCTTGGCGAGGGCAGTGGCCTCGGCCTGTCGATCGTCCGCGCCATTGTCGAGCGGCACGGCGGCGATGTGCAGGTCAGCAGCGAGCCAGGCCACACCGAGTTCACGCTCCACATGCCCGGCGGGGCGTCCGAGGAGGCATGAGCGACGACGTCCAACCGTTCCATCTCGACGGTGTGCAGACCGAGCGGCGACCCGCTATGACGCGCCCTCGGCTTGCCGGCTCGTCGGGCGCATTCCCATACTGCTCGGAGGACGCGCCAGCTCGTCTCCGGTCTCCCGCGGTCAACCCAGGTTCGGGCGGCGGTGTTCGGATAGGTACGCGTTTGCCGTTGTTGCTCTTGACCCGCCCCGGTCGTTCCGGTCGGGCCCTCCCGATATCCACGGCCACAGCCGCGCCAATGGGCGCCGAGGACCGACTCCATGAGCCAGTACCGCTACGAGACGTTGCAGGTGCATGCCGGGCAGCAGCCCGCTCCGGGCACCAATGCCCGCGCCGTGCCGATTTACCAGACCACGTCCTACACCTTCAACGACGCGGACCACGGCGCCAGGCTGTTTGCCTTGCAGGAGTTCGGCAACATCTACACCCGGATCATGAATCCGACTACCGACGTCTTCGAGCAGCGCGTGGCGGCGCTCGAGGGCGGGGTGGCGGCGCTGGCCACGGGCAGCGGGCAGGCGGCCCAGTTTCTGGCCATCTCGACGCTCGCGCAGGCCGGCGACAACATCGTCTCCACCAGCTACCTGTATGGCGGCACCTACAACCAGTTCAAGGTGGCGCTGCCGCGCCTCGGCATCGGCGTCAAGTTCGTGGACGGCGACAGCGTGGAGGGGTTTGCCAAGCTGATCGATGACAAGACCAAGGCGCTGTACATCGAGTCGATCGGCAACCCTCGCTACAACGTGCCCGACCTGGCCGGGCTGGCCACGCTCGCGCACGACCACGGCATTCCGCTCATCGTGGACAACACCTTTGGCTGCGCCGGCTACATCTGCCGGCCAATCGAGCACGGCGCAGACATCGTCGTGGCCTCGGCGACCAAGTGGATCGGCGGGCACGGGACCTCGATTGGGGGCGTGATCGTGGACGCCGGCAAGTTCGACTGGGCATCGGGCCGGTTCCCGTTGTTCACCGAGCCGGCGCCGGGTTATCACGGCATGGTCTTCACCGAGCCGTTCGGCGTCAAGGGTCCCTTCGGCAACATCGCGTTCATCATCCGCGCCCGCGTCGAGGGCCTTCGGGACTTCGGCCCCGCGTTGAGCCCGTTCAACTCGTTTCTGTTCCTGCAAGGGCTCGAGACGTTGTCACTCCGCGTGCAGCGTCACGCCGACAACGGCATGGCGTTGGCCACCTGGCTGAAGCAGCAGCCGCAGGTGTCGTGGGTCAACTACCCGGGATTGGCCGAGCACCCGAGCCACGAGCTGGCCAGGAAGTACCTGACCAACGGCTTCGGCTCGATGCTGTCGTTCGGCATCGAGGGCGGTCGCGATGCCGGCCGCAAGTTCATCGACTCGGTGAAGCTGGCCAGCCACCTGGCCAACGTGGGCGACGCCAAGACGCTCGTGATTCATCCGGCGACGACGACGCACCAGCAACTCTCCGAGGCCGAGCAGGTGGCCGCGGGCGTGTCGGGCGACCTGGTGCGGGTGTCGGTCGGCATCGAACACATCGAGGACATCAAGGAGGACTTCGCCCAGGCCTTTGCTGCGGTGCGGGCCTAAACGGGCGTGAGCGTGCCCGTGGCTATCGGGCGCCGGCAGCTGGTGCTGCCGGCGCCCGTCCGAGTCGAGTCCGGCGCGGTCTTACCGCGCGTGACGGTGGCCTACCAGACGTGGGGCACCCTGGCGCCCTCCCGCGATAACGCGGTGCTGGTCTGTCATGCCCTGACCGGCTCGGCCGACGTGTCTGACTGGTGGGGCGCCCTCATGGGTCCGAGCGGTGCTCTCGACCCCGATCGCGACTTCATCATCTGCAGCAACGTCCTCGGCAGCTGCTATGGGACGACCGGCCCTGGCAGTCCCGAGTGGGACGGGGTCTTCGGGGCGCAGCCGGAGGCTCCGGCGGTCACGGTGCGTGACGTGGTCCACGTGCAACGGCAGTTGCTCGACGCGCTCGGCGTCGAGCGTTTGCGCCTGGTGATTGGCGGCTCGATGGGTGGGATGCAGGCCCTCGAGTGGGCGCTGCTCTATCCGGATCTGGTCGAAGCGATCGCGGTGCTGGCTGCACCAGCCGTGCACGCGCCGTGGGCCGTGGCGCTCAACGAGACGCAACGCAGCGCCATCCTCGCCGATGCGGAATGGCCGGACGGCCCGGCCGCGCGCGGGCTCGCCGCCGCGCGGATGATGGGCATGATCTCGTACCGCAGCGCCCGCGCGTTCGAGGCGCGGTTCGCTGCCGGTCGCTGGGACAGGGGCCAGCCAGACGTCGCTGGGTGGCTGCACCGGCACGGCGAGCGGCTCGTCGGCCGTTTCGATGCCCGGGCCTACGTGGCGCTGACGCACGTGCTCGACTCGCATGATGTCGGCCGCGACCGCGGCGGCGTGACGGCGGCGCTGGCCACGCTGCAGCAGCCGGCGCTGGTCATTGGCATCGACAGCGATGTGCTCTACCTGCCGCACGAGATGCAGGCGCTGGCCAGCGGCTTGCCCAACAGCAAGCTGTTCTGGCTCGCCTCGCCGCATGGGCATGACGCGTTCCTGATCGAGCAGGACGTCGTGCTGAGGGCGGTGCGCGAGTTTCGCGCCTCGATGCGGTAGGCATCGGCGCGATATCATCGGCCGCATGCGAATTCCTATCGGCGTGGTCTGCATCGCGCTGGTCCTGCTGGTCGTGTCACCGCGCGCGCAAGTACGTGCCCCGTACAGTGAGGGCGCCGCGGGGCTGATCCAGAAGCTGCAGCGACTGACCACCACCGCCAGCGCCATCCATACCGGCGCGCATCCCGATGATGAGGACAGCGCGCTGCTGGCGCGTCTGGCGCGCGGCGACCATGCGCGCGTCGCCTACCTGTCGCTGAATCGAGGCGAAGGCGGGCAGAACGTGCTCGGCCCGGAGTTCTACGAAGCGCTCGGGGTGATCCGCACCGAAGAACTGCTGCAGGCACGCGCCCTGGACGGCGGCCAACAGTTTTTCACCCGCGTCGTGGACTTCGGATACACGGTCAACATGCCGGAGACGGAACGCAAGTGGGGTGGGCGTGACGTGCCGCTTGCCGACATGGTGCGGGTGCTGCGGATGTACCGCCCGCTGGTGGTCGCGTCGCGCTTCAGCGGCACCGCGGCGGACGGGCATGGCAATCACCAGCTGGCTGGCGCGCTGACCCCGGTTGCCGTCAAGGCGGCGGCCGATCCCGCGCAGTTTCCGGAACACCTCGCGGAGGGACTCCGCCCGTGGCGCGTCCGGAAGCTGTACGTGGGCATGCGTTTCGGCCCGAACCAGCCCGACCCGCCGACGCTCGTGCTGCCGACCGGTGTCTTCGATCCGGTGCTCGGACGCTCCTACGCGCAGATCGCGGCCGAAGGGCGCTCGCAGCACAAGACGCAGGAGATGGGCGGTGCGCTCCTGCATGGTCCGCAGTCCACCGGGTTGCGACTGGTCGACAGCCAGGTGCCGAAGGTCGAAAACGAGCAGTCGGTGTTTGACGGCCTCGATACGTCGATACCCGGACTGGCCGCGCTGGCGGGCCTGCCGGCGTCGGCGCTGATGGCCGACCTGGCGATCATGGACGCGGCGGCGCGTGAGGCGCTGGCCGAGGTCGACGTGCGCCATCCGGCGGCCGTGTTGCCCACGCTCGCTCGAGGCGTGCGTGCTGCCCGCGCGGCCCGCGCCGCGGTCGCGCGCGTCGACGCGCCCGACGCGGCGCGTGCCGAGGCGACGTTCCTGCTCGATCACGAGATCGCCGACTACGAGGCGGCATTGCTGCATGCCTCAGGGCTGCACGTCGAGGCCCTCGCGACCAGCGAGACGATCGTGCCTGGCGGCCAAGCCAGTGTCAGCGTCCGGGCCTTTGTCCCGGACGGCGTGATGGTCTCGGTGGCCACGCCGACGCTGGAGTTGCCGCAAGGATGGTCGCAGGCGGCGCTGGCCGAGGCGCCGCAGTTCAGCGGACGCGGCTTCATGGCGCGATTCATTCGCGAGCAGCCAACCCAGCAGGCATGGTTCACGGTGACCGCGGCCCCGGATGCGGCCACCACGCAGCCCTACTGGCTGGAGCCGCGTGCGGGCACTCACGCGCCTACTGAGGCCGAGTCCCGTGGCGACGTCTTCACGTGGAAGCCCGGGGGACCCATGCACGTGCCGTTCGGCCCGCCCGTGGCCCTGGGCCGCGCGGTCGTCTCCATCGCAGGCGTCGAGGTCACCGTCGAGGTGCCAGTGCAGTTCCGGTTCATCGACCCTGTGCGCGGCGAGTTGCGTCGCGCCTTTGTCGTCGTCCCGGCCGTGTCGGTGCACGTGACGCCAGGCATGGACGTGGTGGCGCTGGCCCGCGCGAAGGAGCCGCGGCAGGTGAGCGTGCGCATCGAGAGCCTGGCGCCCGCGGCGCTGGCCGGCGAGGTGTCGCTGCAGCTGCCGCGTGGGTGGATATCGGCCCCGCGTACCGCGCCGTTTGCCGTGGCCCAGGCCGGGCAGAGTGCGACGGCCACGTTCGCGTTGACGGCACCCGCCGATGTGACACCCGGCAGCTACGTCTTCGCGGCGGTGGCGACCATACCCGGCCGCGCGCCATACACCTCCGCGTTGCGCACCGTCGCGTATCCGCACATTCAGACGCACAGGATCTACGAGCCCTCGCGCTTCGATCTTCGCCTAGTCGATGTGCAGGTCGCGCCGGTCACGGTGGGCTACATCATGGGTACCGGCGATGAGGTGCCCGACGGGCTCAGACGCCTCGGCGTGCCGGTCACGCTGCTCACGCCGAGCGACGTGGCGTCGTCGGACCTGTCGCGGTTCGACACGATCATGGTGGGCGTGCGGGCCTCCGAGGTCCGGCCGGACTTTGTGGCCAACCACGGCCGATTGCTCGACTACGTCCGCGCCGGCGGCACGATGGTCGTCCAGGAACAGCACGAGGTCTACACGCAGAAAGGCCTGCCGCCGTTTCCGGCCGAGATCGGATCACGGGTGACTGACGAAGAGGCCCCGGTGACCATCCTCGAGCCTGCGCACGCCGTGTTCACGACGCCGAATCGGATCACGCAGGACGACTTCCGACACTGGCGGCAGGAGCGCAATGCCTACGGCTTTGCCAAGTTCGACGCTCGATATACGCCGCTGCTCGAAAGCCACGATCCCTGGGACACCGAGCAGAAGGGTGGTCTGGTCCATGCGCGCCTCGGCAAGGGGCACTACGTGTACTCGGCCTATTCGTGGTTCCGCGAACTCCCGGCGGGGGTGCCCGGTGCCTACCGGATCGTGGCCAATCTGGTCAGCCTCGGCGCGAAGAAGTAGGACGGGCGCCTGACCTGCGGTTACAGCGCCTTGTCGATCGGGAACGGCTGACCGCTGAAGGCACGCTTCGCGGTCCAGTCACGCGGTGGATCGGTCCAGAACGGGTCGCTGGCAGGGAGACCGAGCGGCAGGAAGGCAGCCGAGCACAGGTAGAGGCTGCCTGTGGAGATGTAGGTCTCCGCGAGACCGGGCTGATGGCCGCACAGACCGAGCGTCAGCCAGCCAGCGCCGTCGTAGGTGCCTGGGGCCCCGAGTGTCCGGACAATCACGGCGCCCAGTGCGGCACGTGCCTGCCCGGGCGTCACGTCGGCGGGCAACTGCCCACGCAGCGCCGCCTGCGCCAGACCCTGAAACGCGCCACAGCGATAGGCCAGGGAGCGTCCGACCGGCGGAAACGACCCGTCCGGGGCAATGCATCGCTCCTGGATGGCGGCGTACCTCCGCGCACGCGCGAAGATCGGCTCGCGCATCGCCTGCCACGCGGGGCGTGCGTCGCCACACTCCGCCAGGATGTCGACCAGCATCGGCTGGATCACGTAGGCGTTGTAGTAGTCGACATGCAACTGCGGGCCGTCGCCGTAGATACCGTCGCCCTTGTACCACTGCTCATGCTGGCGCAGCGCGTAGTCGATGCGCATGCGGTCCCAGGTCGGATCGCCGGCGCGCTTGAGGAAAGCCTCGACGGTGGCGGCAAAGAGCAGCCAGTTGTTGAAGGGGGGCGGGATGACGCGGGCGGACCGCAGGGCGTCGACCAGGCGCGTGCGGGTGGCGTCGGGCAGCGACTGCCACAGCGACGGCGCGCGCAGGAAGGCCTGCGCCAGAAAGGCCGCATCGACCAGCGGCTGCGAGCCCTTGTCGAAATTGAGCCGGTCCGGCCCGTCCGGCCGGACGGCCTCCCCGAGACCCTCCCGCACGAGACTGACGAGGGCCGCGCGCTGTATCCCTTCCGGATCCGAGGTCGCGGGAAGCGCGAGCCACGGCGCCAGCCCCATCAACGTGCGCGCCACCGCCTCGAGGTGCGTCACCGTCTCCAGTCCTGTGACGCCGGGGACGGTCTCGACGGGCATCGTCGCGCGCAGGCGGCCCGCGGCCAGCGCACGCAGCACCGGCGTGAACGTCCGATCGGCGAGCGCGCCCCAGGCCGCACGGTCTGGCGGCGTGGACAGGAGCGCGGCCGGCTGCGCTGTGGCGCCAGATGGCCGGCTGGTCAGGACGGTGCCGCCGGCACTCGCGGCGGCGAGCGCGAACTGCCGACGATTCATCCGAGCCCGATCGCTTCGTCAATCAGCATCACCGGAATGTCTTCACGCACCGGGTAGAGGTATTGGCCGTCGGCGCGGACCAGGCCTTCACTGACGATCTCGGTGACCGCGGCGCCGCCGCGGGTCTTCACCCCACCGGCCGTAATGCGTGCATTCAACGTGGCGAGGATCTCGGCGCTGGCCAGCGTGACCGGGGTCTTGTCCTCTGGGCACACGAGGATCTCGAGCAATTCGACGTCGATCATGCGGCAGTGTAGCGGCGCGCGGGACAGGTCGTCCAGCCGGCACGGCTCTGGTACCATCAGCGCGCTCGTTCAACCACAAGGAGATATGGCCATGCGCAAGTTCGCGTGGACCGCGGCTGCTGCCGTGGTCCTGCTCGCCAGTGTGTCGTCGGTACTGCCGGTCCACGCGCAGGATCAATCCAAGCTGAAGCCGAAGGACATCCCGCGGCTGATGGAGGAGGCCGACAAGTTCATCGCCGCCAATGACCTGCCCAAGGCCGAGGCGTATCTCAAGGCCATTGTCGGGCTCGATCCCAAGCAGTCCCAGGCCGCCTACAAGCTGGCAAAGGTCTGCGAAGTGCAGAAGGATTGGGATTGCACGCTGATGAACTATCAGCTCGCCATCGGCGCGCTGACGGGCGCCGACAAGGCGCAGGCGCATCTGGGGCTGGCCGCAGGTCACTCGCAGGCGGGCCGCCACGCCGACGCTGCGGAACATGCTGCCGCCGCGCTGGCCCTGGATGGGTCCCGTACGCAGGCACACGTGATTGCCGCCGAGTCCCTGGTCAAGATGAAAAGCCCCGGGGCCATCGCTGCCGGAGAGGCGGCCGTGAAGGCACTGCCAGACCATGCGGGCGTCCATGCGGCGCTCGGCGAGGCGCTGTTGGCGGCAGGGCGCGGGCCGGACGCGGAAGCCCCGCTGAAGCGTGCCCTCGAACTCAATCCGAACCAGCCGGGCGCCAGCGCACAACTGGCGCAGGTGCTCGGCGCCAAGGGCGACCACGCGGGCACGATCACCGCGGCCAACCAGGCGTTGGCGGCCGAGCCTGGACGCAATGAGCTCTACGCGCTTCGCGGGCGCGCGTATCTGGCCACCGGCGACGAGGACAAGGCACTGCCGGACCTGTATGCGGCGGCCGCGGCCAACCCCAATGACAAGTCGCTGCTGCTCGCGCTCGGCACGCTGCAGCACAAACAGGGCCGTCTGGACGCGGCATCGCAGCAGTTCCGGGCCATCATCGCCCTCGACCCGAAACAGCCTGACGCGCAACTGGGCCTGGCCGACGCGCTTGTCCGGACCAACGACTTCGAGAACGCCAGGACCCCGGCCGCCGCCGCTGCCGCACTGCTGCCCGACAACGCGAAAGCGCAGTATCTGCACGGGCGAATGCTCGAGCACGACAAGCAGTACGACCAAGCGCTCGTGGCCTACGGCAACGCGGTACGTCTCGACCCCTCGCTCGGCGCTGCCCACTACGGGCAGGGGCGCATCCTCCGCGAGCAGAAGAAGGACGTACCCGGTGCGCTGGCGGCCATGGAAAAGGCCGCCGCCCTCGACGCCAGTGATCCGGGCGTGCTCACCGAACTGGGCGCCGTGCTGTACGAGTCCAAACTGGTCGATCGCGCGGTCCAGACCCTCGACAAGGCGGTCGCCATGCCCGAGTACGCCAATCCGATGGGCCTGGCGGTGCTCGGCCTGGCGCTGAAGGACAAGAAGGAGTACGAGAAGGCGATCCCGCATCTCGAGAAGGCCGCCGAACTCGCGCCAAAGTGGTGGATGCCGCGCTGGGGTGCGGCGTGGTCCTACTTCGGCGGTTTCAAGAAGGGATGCCCTTGCGGCCCGGACGACCAGGCCCGGGTCCAGAAGATGCAGGCGCACTACGACCAGATGCTGGCGCTCGGCGGCAGCGATGCCGCCCTCGGCGAGCGGGTGAAGATGCTCGGGTCGGGATTGAAGATCAAATAATAGAATTAAGAATTAAGAATTCAGGAAGTGGGAAGTGGGAAGTCTGCTTCCCGCTTCCTCTCCCTTCGGCCTCTCTCGGTCCTACTTTTTTTTGGCGGCAGTCGCGGCCGGCTCGGGTGCCTTGACCGTCCAGAACGTCGGGTCGGCGTCGAGCCATTGCTTGCTCACGGTGCTCATGCCCGGACGCATCTGGAAGATGTACGTCGTCGACGACTCGATGGCCGCCTGCGTGCCTTCGCGCATCTGGATGCGGCCGCCTTCGCCCACGGCGTCGCGGAAGGCGTCGCTGCCGTGCATCGGGCCCGCGGCGTCGATGCCCGCCAGGGAGGCCTTCGCGTAGAAGAAGAAGAACGTCAGGTCCTGCGCGCCGGCGTCGACCTCGTAGACCGCCCAGTGCTCGTCCATCTTGGCCTTGGCGTGCGCCGCGACCATCGCC
>JBKJQW010000077.1:0-28290 GCA_046593715.1 Luteitalea sp. | reverse complement strand
CCTGCTGCTCTGCCTCGTCGGGCTGGTGATGATCTACAGCACCACCTACGACCCCATCCGGGCGCGCGTCGGACGTGAGTTCTACACGCAGCTGTCGGCCGTCGGCATCGGGCTGCTGGCCATGACCGTGGTGCTGTTCATCGACTACCGCACCCTGTCGGAATACGCGCCCGTCCTGTACGGCGCCGTGGCCGTGCTGCTGATCTACGTGTTGTTCTTCGGAGTCGTGGCCGGCGGATCGCGCCGGTGGATTTCACTCGGCGTCTTCAACCTGCAACCGTCCGAGTTTGCCAAGGCCGCACTGGCGCTCCTGCTGGCCACGTGGTTCGGCCAGGAGAAGCTCTCGGCGTTGCGCGGCGGCGACCTGGCGGTGGCCTGCGGGGTCCTGCTCGTGCCGTTTCTCCTGATCGCCCGCCAACCCGACCTCGGATCGGCGGTCACCCTCCTGCCAGTCCTCGGCGGCATCGCCTATGCCGCGGGCCTGCGTGTGCGGCTGATCGGCTATGCCGTGCTGGCGTTGGCGCTGCTCACGCCCGTTGCGTGGGCCTATGGGCTGCAGGACTACCAGAAGTCGCGCGTGGTCACGTTCCTCGATCCGGCTCAGGATGCGCGTGGCGCCGGCTATCAGCAGATCCAGGCCCGCATCACCGTCGGGTCGGGCGGCCTCATGGGCAAGGGTTTTCTCAACGGCACGCAGGGGCAATACAAGTTCCTGCCCGTCGCCCACAACGACTTCGTCTATTCCGTGCTTGCCGAGGAGCACGGATTCCTCGGCGTCCTCGCGACGCTGGGCTTGTATCTCTTCGTGCTGCTCCGCTCGCTGGAGGCGGCGCGGCTTGCACGCGATCGGATTGGCGCCTACCTGGTGGTGGGCCTGATTTCGTGCTTTGCCTTCCAGGTGATTTACAACATCGCGATGTCGGCCGGCCTCGCGCCGGTCAAGGGGCTCACCCTCCCTCTGATGAGCTACGGCGGATCCTCGATGATCGCCACGCTCATGAGTTTCGGCTTCATCCTCAACGTGAGGATGCGGCGGTTCGCGAACTGATGGCGACCTCGTCCTTCCTCCTCGTGTGGCACATGGTGCTGCGATGGTGTGGCCCGAACGTCGGGCCGCGGCCATCGCACCTGGTGCCGGTGTGCGCCGCGGGCGCGCACGAGTACGGGGAAGGTGGCCGCGGCGCCGGGAGCATGCTGCATGACCAAGGAGATGATTGTCTCCGCGACCGACCGCGAAACCGCGGTCGCCATCCTCGAGGACGACCAGGTCGTCGAGTTCTTCATGGAACGGGAGCGCCAGCAGGGCGTCATCGGGAACGTCTACAAAGGACGCGTCTCGAAAGTCCTGCCTGGCATGCAGTCCTCTTTCATCGACCTCGGGCTGGAGCGTGACGGGTTCCTCTATGTGTCGGACGTCATCACGCCCGCCGAGGCGCTCGAAGACGACCCCGACGAGCCGTCGACTCCGGCCGACGACGTAGCCGCGGGACTGGCCCGGCACCCTGACGGCGCCGACGAGGCAGGCGGCGAGGGCGACGATGGCGGGGGAGCCGACGGGCAGGGTCCCGACGAGCCGGCGACTGGCGGGCCGGCGGCTGGCAAAGGCCATGACCGGCGCCAGCGGCAGGAGCGGGCGGCGCAGCCCAACATCGAGGACCTGCTCCACGAAGGCCAGGACGTCCTGGTGCAGGTGGTCAAGGAGCCGATCGGCACCAAGGGCGCCCGCATCACCTCGCACGTGACGATCCCCGGGCGCTTCCTGGTGTTCATGCCCACCGTCGACCACATCGGTGTTTCTCGCAA
Source organism: Luteitalea sp. (assembly GCA_046593715.1). Classification (GTDB taxonomy): domain Bacteria; phylum Acidobacteriota; class Vicinamibacteria; order Vicinamibacterales; family Vicinamibacteraceae; genus Luteitalea. The sequence continues at coordinate 26,487 of JBKJQW010000077.1, read as the reverse complement.
GATCGAATCGCGCGAGGAGCGGGCGCGGCTGCGCGGCATCGTCCGGCAGTTCCGCGAGGCCCACGCCTTCAACGGGGGAGTCATCATCCGGACGGCGGCCGCCAACCGGCCCGACGCCGACATCCTTGGCGACCTCGAGTACTTCCTCCAGGTGTGGAAGGAGATCAAGCACAAGTCCGACACGCAGCGCTCGCCCGCGGTCATCTACCGCGAACAGAGCCTGGTGGCCAAGCTGCTGCGCGATCTGCTCACCGAGGAGTTCAGCGTCATCCGCATCGACTCGGCCGAGGAATACCGCCGGGTCACGGCGCTGGTGGAGCGGATCATGCCGGCGATGCTGCCGCGCGTGAAGCTGTACACGCGCGATTTCCCGATCTTCGAGGAATACGGCGTTCGCACCGAGATCGACAAGGCGCTGCGCAGCAAGGTGTGGCTCAAGTCGGGCGGCTACATCGTCATCAACCAGACCGAAGCGCTGGTGGCCATCGACGTCAACACCGGACGATACGTCGGCAAGAAGACCACGGGCAGGCTCGAGGACACGATCCTCAAGACCAACCTCGAGGCGGTGAAGGAGATCGTGCGGCAGCTGCGCCTGCGCGACATGGGCGGCATCGTGGTGCTCGACTTCATCGACATGGAGGACAAGAAGAACCGGCAGAAGGTCTTCCAGACGCTCGAGCATGAACTGCGACGCGACCGCGCTCCGAGCAAGGCCATCCAGGTCTCAGACTTCGGACTCATCATCATCACGCGCAAGCGCGTCAAGCAGAGCCTCGAGCGGCTCATGACCGACGCCTGCCCGTACTGCTCGGGCACCGGCACCATCAAGTCGAGCGCCACGGTGTGCCAGGAGATCCTCAACGAGTTCCGCAAGGTCGGTAACGACCTCGACGGCAATGGCGTGCTGCTCAGGGTGAACCCGGAAATTGCCGACGCCCTGCAGGGTGACGAGCGCGGCGTGCTGCGCGAAGTGGAGCAGGTGGTAGGGCGGAAGGTGACGGTGCGCCCGGATGCCTACCTGCATCACGAGCAGTTCGACGTGATGAGCCTGTAGACACGCGGCCGTGGACGACAAAAGGGCCGCCTCCGTGAGGAGACGGCCCTTTTGCACTGATGTGTGTCGTGCGATGTCGCTTGGTGACGCTTACGCGGCCACCAGGTGGACGAGGTAGTGATTGCCACCCCGGTTCACCCACACCCGCAGATAGTCGTCACCGCGGAGCAACTCGACTTTCGAGCCGCCGGCGGAGGGGCCGCCCCCCTTGGTGACGTTCTTGATCTCGCTGGCGGGCACCACGCTCACGACTTCACGGCCCACCACCTTGCCACCCTTGACGAACTCGACCCACCGCTCGTACGGCTTGGTCGCGCCCGTGGGGGCTGGCGGCTCTTCGCCGGTCAGGCGCAGCTGGTAGCTGCCCGCCGGGAGCGCCTCACCGTTGGCCTTGACCGCGCGGCTGATGCGCACGGTGCCGAGGGACGTGGTGCCAGTCGGTAGCGCTGCCGCATCGGCAGCCGCCGTCGCAGGCTGCGTGTTCGGAGCCTTGTGCTGGGCCGAAAGAGGTGCCGTGGTCGCCATCAGCGCGAATGCGCCCGCGGCGAGCACACTCGTCATTCCAGCCATATTTCTACGCGTCATCGATTGTCTCCTGAAATCCGTTGGCGATTATACGCACAGCACGGGGCGAATACGGAAGCTGGACCGGGCGCTGGGCCCTGCCCCGGTGATGCGAATCCGGTCGCCGGGTCCCGGCAACCGCCCACCGCCGCCGGCGCCTACCGTTCCTGCTTCTTCATCACCTTGATGTCGCCGGTAAACGACGTCAGGTCGAAGAAGGCCGAGCCGTCGCCGACGCTCCCCCTGACCTGCCTGGAGCCGGGAGCCCCCGGGTGGGTGGGGACATCGCTCTGCACGTCGCCCTTGAACGCGGTGGCCTCGAACTCGAAGCCCCCACCACCGGTAAACACGAAGATGTCGCCGGCGTGGGTCTTGAGCTCGTAGCGTCCGGCCTTGCGCGGCGACGACGCGAACTCGATGTCGCCACTCACGGTGCGCAGCACCGCTCGCCCCGACGACGACGACGTGACCTGGACGTTGCCACTGACGGTCCCCATCGTCAACGACCCCGCCTTGACCCCTGAGGCGATGACATTGCCGCTCACAGACTGCAGGTTCGCATCACCTTCCACGACACTGCGCGACAGCATCACGTCGCCGGACATGCTGCGCAGCATCCGCACCTTCGACAGCGCCTCGCCGACGACGTCGCCGGCCATCGCTTCGACCCGGACGTCGCCCCCGACATTGCTCAGCCGTACGTTGCCCTGCATGTTCTTGAGTTCGAGCGCGGTGCCCGAGGGCAGGGCAATCTCGTAGTCGGTCCGGACGCGCGGCCTGTACCCTCGTCCAGGCGGATGCTCCGGACTCGGCATCGACGTCCGAACGGCGACGCGATTGGCGTATTGCGAGACGTCGATGGCAAACGTCTTCAGCAGTTCCTGGGTGTCAGGGCCATGACCTCGCACGCGACGCACGATGGACAACCGCCCGTCGCGCCCCTTGGACCCCACCACGACGACATCGCCGAGCATGTTCAGCAGGTCGAGCGTGATGCCATCTCCCCCCGTGAAGGGCCGGACGATCACCTCGGAGTCCACCCAGCCCCGCTCCGCGTCGCGTCGGACCTGGCGCTCGTGGACCCGAACCTCGGCCCGGGGGGCAGGTCGAGCTGGCGGCGGCGGTGCCGGCTGCGCCGAGTCGACCGCGCCGAGCGGTATCGCCGCGTCGCGCGGCGCCGCAGCGCCGGCCGCTGGCAGCCACGCCGCTGTCAGTACGCCTGCGCACATCACCCCTCGCCAGATCCCACGCATTGTCGTCATCCCTTGTTCAATCCAGAGGCAATTGCCGTCGCACGCGCGGGGTTGCCCTTGCGCATCTCGTTCATCAGCGAAATCGTGTCCTGCAGCAGGGTGACCTTGCGGCGGAAGGCGTCAAACAGACTTTCCTGCGCAAACTGGCTCTGGGGGTCGGTTCGCAGCGCCTGGCGGCTGTCGTCGATGGCCTGGTCGATGATCTGCAGGTTGGTCTTCACCGTCGCCATCAGGGCCGGGTCGATGGGCGACTCGCTGTCGTTGGCGACTCGCTCCAGTCCGGCGATGGCGTTCTCGTAGTGCTTGGCGGCCAGATCCAGTTCGCTCTCGATCGACGTGACCAGGTCGTCCGACCCGGCGTCAGTTGGGGCGGAGGCCGCCAGGGGGGCAGGCGCAGCCGAGCTTTCCAGCGACCGTCGCAGAAACAGCAGCGAACTCGCGACGACCAGGATCAGCGCTGCCGCCAGCACGACCCACCGCCAGTCCAATTGCCACGCCCGCCGGTCCGACTGCAGGTCGGCGGCAGCGGCGCGCTGGAACTCCGGGTCGTTCTCGAGACTTGCCGCAATGCGCTCCCACGACCGAGGAGACGGCCCTTCGGTGCCGATGAGACGCACTTCGGCCTGCAGCCGACGGGCGTCGGCCACCACGGCCTGGCACTCGCGGCAGATGGCGATGTGCGCGTCGAGTGCGGCGGCATCCTCGCGCTTCAACGCGCCGAGCAGCTGCCCGTCCAGCGCGTGCTGTACGTCCTCGCACCTCACGCCTGTGTTCCTCCTGTCAGTTTCCGGCCGAGCAGGCCCCGCAGACGCATCCGCGCCTTGTGGACCTGCGATTTCGACGTGCCTTCCGCGATGCCGAGCATCGACGCGATTTCCCGGTGCTCGAAGCCCTCCACGTCGTGCAGGAGGAAGGCCGCCCGGCACCCGGCGGGCAACTCCCGCACCGCGCGTTCGAGGTCCAATCGTTGCAGGACGCCCGCTGCGGTCATGGTGGTTGCGCCGACCGGCGGCAGTTGGTCGTCGAGCCACTCGGTCTGCCGGTCGTTGCGCCGCGCCTTGCTGCGCAGGCGGTCGAGGCAGGCATTGACGCCGAGCCGATAGAGCCACGTGCCGAGCGACGCATCGCCCTTGAACGATGACAGCTTGCGGAAAGCCAGCAGGAAGATCTCCTGCAGCAGGTCCTCCGCGTCCTCCGCGTGGCCGAGCATCCGGTACGCCACGGCGTACAGGCGCGTGCTGTGCACGCGATAGATCTCCTCGAACGCCGCGAGGTCTCCAGCGCGGCATCGTGCGGCGAGCCGCACGTCGGCGGCATGACTCGTCACTGGCATCTTGGACGGCGGGCAGGTCGGTAACGTTGCCCGGAGGTGGCTACAAGTACGAGTACGGGTCGGCGGGAGTTCGCGCCCGAAGACCGCGTCACGTCAACGGCTCTGCTGGGAGTGGGAAGGCCCCGGCCGCGCGGGCGCCCGACGCTCACACCTGCCAGCGGACGGCGGCAAAGCGGCGAATGCGTCGCCCGACCACGGTGAGTCCTTCCGCTCGCAGCAACGCCGCCTTCTCTGCCTCGTGCCCGCCGTAGCCGCCAAGCGCCCCGCCCGCCGCCACGACCCGGTGTGCAGGCAGGCGCCTCTGTCCGCAGGTGGCCATCAGGGTGCCTACTGCCCGGGCCGCCCCGGGGCAGCCGGCGGCATGCGCGACGTCACCATAGGTCGCGACGCGCCCGCTCGGGATGGCCTGGACCGCGTCGTACACGCGGTCGGCAAATGATCGGGGCGTCATCGCCCCTCCCTCCGGAAGCGGCCGCCGTCGTGTCGTGGCCAGGGTGCGCCTAGAAGTTGAACACCAGTCGCAGCCGAACCTGCGCCCCGCCGAGGTCCGTCTCGTCGTAATAGGCAGAGACGCCAGCCGTGCCCAGGGCGTCGGGTACCCAGCGATAGAGCACGTCCGCACTGACCCCGAGACGTCGGGTGAACGGCAGTTCCACCCCCCCAAGCGCGTGATAGCTGCCGTGCGACTCGCTGACGTCGTCGCCGGCGGCCGAGACCGCCGAGGTTTCCTCGTACTGCTGGACGCCAAAGCCACCGCCCACGAAGGGCACGGGGCGCAGGCGCGGCCTGCCCGACGGGTGCTGTGTGGGCCGCCCGGCAAAACGCCAGCCGATCGACACGTCGATGGGGGTCACTGCGACCGTCGTGTCGATTCCCAGATCGATGATCTCGCCCCCGTCGGCGATGAAGACACGGCTGCCGTCGGCCGAGAAACGCGCCACGCTGACGTCGACAAACAGGTGGCGGCCAAACAGGAGTCCGGCGCCACCGCCCGGGAGGACGCCGCTGGACGTGCCGAGCACGGCCGAGAAGCTGTCGGCCGCGGTGAACGTCTGGAAGCCGACCAGCCCGAACACACGAGCGCGAATGGCCAACCCCGGCGTGCTCGGCGGCGGCATGGCGTCGTCGGGCTCGGTCGCCTCGTCCACAGCGGGTGCCTGATCGGTCGGGCGCTCAGCAGGCAGCGGCGCGGGTGTCGGGTCCTGCGCGGCCGCGGCACCAGCCAGCAGGCACGTCAGCGACAGTGTCAACACAAGGAGTGATACACGTCCACTCACTTTGCAATCCCCAATCCTCGCAATGTTGCCCGCGCGTCCACCAGTCCGAATCCGTACTCGTTGTCACGTCCGACGGCGCCACGATCGGCAGCGAACTGGCGAATGGCGGCCTCGATCGTCGCGGGGTTGCGGATGCCCTGCGCGTACAGCAAGGCGGCCAGGCCGGCGACATGCGGCGCGGCCATCGACGTGCCCTGATAGGCGTCGTCCTCGAGGAGGTCGAATCGAGGCGCGAGCTGATTGAGCGCCAAGCTGGCCGACCGGTACGTCTGCTGCAAGATTCGTCCGGCTGCGCCGCCGACGCGCGTGTTGCCGCCTGGTGCGGCGATCTCGATGTAATCACCGGTGCTGGAGTAGTAGGCACGATTGAGGTCCTGGCCGACCGCCGACACAGCCATCACGCCATTGAGAGCGCGCGCGTACAGCGCCGGGTATCCCGGGCTGTTACCTTCGTCGAATCGGTTGCCCCCTGACACGGCCACGAACGCGCCTCGCGACACGGCGTACTGCAGTGCGCTCTGGGTCGCCGTCGAGGCATTGGTGCCCCCGATGCTGATGTTGATGACCTTGGCGCCGTTGTCGGCGGCATAGCGGATGGCGCGCGCCTCATCGGACCCGAAGCACACGCCGCCCTCGAACTGCGGCGGCAGCGTCGAGACGCGGTCCTCAGCCAGCGCAAACAGGACCTCCCACTCCCCGAAGCAGACCTTGAGCGGCATGATGCGCGCGTTGTAGGCCACGCCGATGCCGCTTTCGGTGTTGGCCAGCTGGCCGACCGTGCCCGTCACGTGGGTGCCGTGCCCATCCATGTCGTAGGGCTGGTCGTCGTCGTAGGTGAAGTCGTACGGCGCCACCAGGCGGTTGGTGGACACGATGTCGGTGCTGCGCGCGAAGGGCACGTCCACGATCTGCAGACGTCCGTTGAAGAAGCGCGGAAATCGCAGCACGTCGTTGGCCATCGCCAGGCCGGTGTCGATCACGGCGACGACGACGTCGCGGGCGCCGTCGTTGATGTCCCAGGCGCGCTCGAGGTTCATCGCGCGCATGTTCCACTGCCGCGGGAACGACGGGTCGGTCGGCGTGACCTCCGGGTGGTGCAGCGCATCCGGCTCGGCGTACTCCACCTCCGGACGCGCGGCCAGCGCGGCGGCCAGCGCTGGCACGTCAGCGTCGAGGGGCACGTCCAGGACGCTGAAGTCGCTGTACACCTCGACGGACCGCAGGGCCGCTGTCGTCCCCGGCAGCGCGAGCGCCACCGCCGATGTCTGTGCCTGCGTCGGCAGACCGGCGCGGAACTTGACCAGGATGCGGCCGGGGACGTACGTGGTTCCGAGACGGGCGGCGGTCCGTAGCCGCACCGTGAGGTCGGCGCGCGGGCTGCGTGCGACGGCCGGCTGCTGTGCAGACAGCACGAGGCTCGCAGCCGCCAATAGCGTCACCGACATGAAGGTCACCGATCGACGCACTTGGATGTCTCTTTCCTGTGCGGCGGGCCCGCCGCGCTGGCCCGCCTGTCCATCCGATGCGGCAGTGGCCGTGTCGCCAGGCGACACGCGTCCTGCCTGGACACGCGGCTAGAGCCGCGTCATGAGGTACTTCTTGCGGAACGAGCGCTGCAGCCACTTGTTGGCGTCCGTCTGGCTCGTCACCTGCATCGTCGCGGGGTTGTAGTCGAGCGTCTCATTGGGGAAGTGCTCGGCCACGCTGCCAAGCAGCACCGCTTCGGTGACCAGCTGGGCGTAGTCGAAGCTGGCCGAGCACTTCGTGCCGGGTCCCTTCAGGACGGCGTCGAGGAACTCGTGGTAGTGATTGCGGCCTTCGACGGTGGGCACCGTCCGCCCCGCGAACGTCGCCGCCGGGTGCAGGGTCGGGGCGCCGATGTGCGGCAGCAGGATCGCGCCGCCGGTGCCCATGATCACCGCGCCCGAGCCAGGGGTGGTACCGCCGACGGCGTCGGCGACGTTCTTGGGCGGTCGCGTGGCGCCGTCGTACCACCAGAAGTCGAGCGTGCTGCCCGCGGTCAGCGTATTACCCGGGAAGACCAGCTTGATCCTGGCGTCGATCGGCCAGTTGCCATACACGGCCCCGGGCCCGTACGAGGTGACCGAGGTCGGCAGGTACAGATTCACGCCGCGGATCGGCGTGCTGAAGATGTGGCAGCCCATGTCACCGAGGGTGCCGGTGCCGAAGCCGACGCGCTTGCGCCAGTTGCCCGGGTGATAGACGTCGGTCTTGTAGGGACGCTTCTCGCTCACGCCGAGCCACAGATCCCAGTCGAGCGAGGCCGGGATCGGATCGGCGCCACTCGGGATCGGCGACATGTCGCCCCACGTCTTGTCGCAGAACGTGTGCACCTCGGTGATCTTGCCGATGAAGCCCGAGCGAATCATCTGCTCGGTGGCCAGCTGCGTCGGGTGCGACGAGATCTGGATGCCCATCTGCGACACCAGTCGCTTCTCGCGTGCCGTCGCGGCAAGCATGCGGGTCTCGCGCACGGTGGTCGCGAGCGGCTTCTGCACGTAGACGTGCTTGCCCAGCGACATCGCGGCCATCGCAATCGGTGCATGCATGTGGTCGGGCGTCGACACGTTGACCGAATCGAGGTTGTCGGCCTCCTTGCGCAGCAGCTCCCGCCAATCCTGATAGATGCGCACGTCCGGGAAGAGCTTCTTGACCTGCTCGGTGCGCGAGAGGTCGGCATCAGCCACGGCCACCAGGTCGAAGGCTGGGTGGCTCGAAAAGCTACGGATATCGGAAAGGGCCATGCCCGAGGCGCCGAAGCTGGCGTGACGGAGCTTTCTTGCGGCCTGTCCCTGCAGCGCACGGCTGGCGAGCGGCAATGCCGCGGACGTGACGGCGAGTTCCTGCAGAAAACGGCGGCGACTGACGGAAGACGGCATCGGGCACGAACCTCGGGAAGCAGGGGGGCCGCCGGAGCGCAGCCCGCAACCTAGTGTGGATCGAACAATCGGGCTGAGGGTAGCCGGTTGGACGCTACCGCCGGCCGGGTCGTCGCCCGAGCGGCAGCACGCAGCACGCGGCGCCGCAGAGGTTGGCCGCGGTGCTGCCGACCAGGACGGCAGTGGGGGCCACCGTCGGCAGCCACGCCGTCACATGGGCCAGGTCCAGCGCGGCGCGGGCCACAAACCCGGCCGCGAGCCAGGCAAGCGCGGCCCGGGGGTCGCGCACCAGGGTCATCAGTGCGAGGCCGCACGCCAGGACGGCGCACGCCATGTCCAACGCGGCCACCGGGCCAGCCGCGGTCGCGCTCAGGCCGGCCAGGAATGCGGCCGAGAACGACAGCAGCACGGCCGCCGCCTGGGCCAGGCGCAATTCCGCGACGACGCGGTGCGGCGCGCGAGCCGGAATCCGCACGGTGTGCCACGTCAGGACGGCAAGCGCCAGCACCAGCGTGACGGCTCCAGCGACCAGCACGCGCCCGGCTTCAGAGGCCATGGCAAAACGTCACGTGCTCACCACGATGAGCCGATGGCCCCGGATGGGCGGCGCCTGCGCTCGAGGGTGCGCCTTGTCCACCGTGTACACGCGGGCGTCGACGACCATCAGATCCGCAGCCGCGCTCGGGGGTTGCACGGACCGCATGACCGGCATGCGCTGTCCAGCGTCATCATCACGAGCACCGGGAATGCGCGCACGGCCGGCAGTATACTTGCGCCTCCCCATGCGTGCGGTCGACATCATTCGCGCCAAGCGCGACGGCAACGCCCTCACCAGGGACGAGATCGGCTGGATGGTCGCCGGCGCGAGCGATGGCTCGGTCCCTGATTACCAGCTATCGGCCTGGCTGATGGCGGTCTGGCTCCGCGGCATGTCCCCCGACGAGACGACCTGGCTCACCGATGCCATGGTGCAGTCCGGCGTGCGCGTCGATCTGTCCGCCATCCCCGGCGTCAAGGTCGACAAGCACAGCACCGGCGGCGTCGGCGACAAGACGTCGCTGATCATCGCGCCGGTGGTCGCCGCGCTCGGCGTCCGCGTGCCGATGATGTCGGGTCGCGGCCTCGGGCACACCGGCGGTACGCTCGACAAACTCGAGAGCATCCGCGGCTTCCGCACCCGGCTCACACTCGACGAGTTCCGCGCCCAGGTCGGCGATCTCGGATGCGCCCTGATCGGCCAGACCGATGACGTGGCTCCAGCCGATCGCACGCTCTACGCGCTGCGCGACGTGACGGCGACAGTCGAAAGCCTGCCCTTGATCTGCGCCTCCATCCTCAGCAAGAAGATCGCCGAGGGCATCGACGCGCTGGTCCTCGACGTCAAGACCGGCAGCGGTGCCTTCATGGTGCGTGAAGACGACGCGCGCGCCCTGGCCGACGCCCTGGTCGGGCTCGCCGAACGCTCCGGGCTGCGCGTGGCGGCGCTGCTCACGCAGATGGACGTGCCACTCGGCCGCACCATCGGCAACGCGCTCGAGGTCCGGGAGTGCATCGACGTGCTGCGCGGCGGCGGCCCGCCCGATCTCGTCGAACTCTCTGTCGAACTGGCCGCGTTGATGGTGTGGCTCGGTCAGGCGGCGCCGACGATGGACGCCGCCCGCCGCGCCGTGCGCGACTCACTGGCCACGGGCACCGGGCTGGCAGTCTTGCGCAGCGTCGTGCAGCGCCAGGGCGGTGACGTCGGGATGATCGATGACCCGTCCACGTTGCCGACGGCGCCGGTCGTGGAGACCTTCGTGGCCCCGCGCGCGGGCTTCGTCGAGCGGTATGACGCCGGCCTGCTGGGGCGCGCCGCCGTGCAGCTGGGCGCCGGCCGGGCCACGGCTGCCGATGCCGTCGACCCGGCGGTCGGCTTCGAGCTCGTGGCCGTGCCCGGTGATGAGGTCGGCGCGGGCGCGCCGCTGATTGCCATCCACGCGCGGTCGTCGGCCGACGTCGCCGCGATCGGGCCACTGCTGGTAGAGGCGCTGACCATCGGCGACACGCGGCCCGTGGCCCGTCCCCTGATCATCGACCGCCTCGGCCTCGCGCGCCTCGACTGACGCCAACTATGACCGACTTGTTGCTCACCCTCGACTCCGCCGTGGCCCTGCTGCGCGAGCGCGCCGGCGCCACGCCCGATGTCGCCGTCGTCCTTGGCTCGGGACTCGGCGATTTCGCCGACACGCTCGACGATGTCGCCGTATTGCCCTACGCCGACATCCCCGGATGGCCGTCGTCGTCGGTGGTCGGGCACGCCGGCAAGCTCGTCGTCGGCAGACATGCGTCGGGGGCACGCGTGGCCGCGCTGGCGGGTCGGGCCCACCTTTACGAGGGGCATCCGGTGTCGCGCGCCGTGTTCGGCGTCCGGGCGATGGTCCGTTGGGGGGTACCGCGGGTCGTGCTGACCAACGCGGCCGGCGGAATCAACAGCGCCTTTACCGAGGGCGCGTTGATGTTGATCGACGACCACATCAACCTGCTCGGCACCAATCCTCTGGTCGGGCCGAACCTCGACGAACTGGGCCCACGGTTTCCGGACATGACGTACGTGTACGACCGCGTCCTCGGTCAACTCGCGATGGAGGCCGCCGCGGCCGCGCACGTGCCGCTGCAGCGCGGCATCTACGTGGCCACGCTCGGGCCGAGCTATGAAACACCGGCCGAGATCCGGGCCTTCAGGACGCTTGGCGCCGATGCCGTCGGGATGTCGACGGTGCCTGAGGCGATCGCCGCGCGACACATGGGCGCCGCCGTGGTCGGCATCTCCTGCATCACCAATCCCGCCGCCGGTGTCGTCGACCAACCACTCCGACACGACGACGTGATGGCGACGGCAGGGCGGGTCCGCAGCCAGTTCACCGCCCTGCTCGATGCCTTCATTGCCCGCATGGTGTCCACGTCGTGACGTTCGCCGACGACGAACTGGTGGCGGCGGCGCGTGCGGTGCGGGCGCATGCCTGGGCGCCGTTCTCGACATTTGCCGTCGGCGCGGCGGTGCGGCACCGCGATGGTCGCATCGTCACGGGCTGCAACGTCGAAAACGCCACGTACGGATTGACCATCTGCGCCGAACGCGTGGCGATTTTCAAGGCGATCTCCGAGGGCATGCGGCCCGACCAGTTCACGGCCATCGCGGTGGTGGCAGACACCGCCGAGCCGACCCCCCCGTGCGGCGCCTGCCGCCAGATCCTGTGGGAGTTCTGCGGTGACGTGCCGGTGATCCTGGCCTCGCCGGCCGAGGTCACGGCCGTCCTGGGCCTGGGCGCGCTGCTGCCGCGGCCCTTCGACGCACGGTTTCTCACAAAGACACAGGTCTGAGGTAGGGGCAGCTCCTGCCTTCCCGCCGGCCATGCGCGGGCAGGTATCATGGCCGGATGCTTCCGACCATTGCCTGGCAGGATGACGCGGTGGTGATGGTGGATCAGCGCAAGCTGCCCACCCGTGAGGTCTACCTCACCTGCCACACGCCCAAGGACGTCGCCCGGGCGATCAAGACCATGGTGATCCGCGGCGCCCCGGCGATCGGCGTCTCGGCAGCCTACGGCCTCGCACTGAGCGTGCGGCGCAGCAAGGCGGCCGGCACCAAGCAGCTCACCACCGAGTTTCTCAAGGACTGCGAACTGCTGGCGTCCACGCGCCCGACCGCGGTCAACCTGTTCTGGGCCATCGATCGCATGAAGCGGGTGTTCTCGGAGAAGGTGCTGGGCGGTGCCAGTGTCGACGATCTGCGTCAGCTCATGCTGGATCAGGCTCAGGAGATTCACGACCAGGACGTGGCCAGCTGCAGGGCCATCGGCCGGTTCGGAGGGGCGATCGTGCCCCAGAAGGCCGGCATCCTCACGCACTGCAACGCCGGCGCGCTGGCCACTGCGGGGTATGGCACGGCGCTCGGCGTGATTCGCGGGGCCATCGAGCAGGGGCGGTCGGTGACCGTGTTTGCCGACGAGACCAGGCCTGTCCTGCAGGGCGCCCGGTTGACGGCCTGGGAACTGGTGCGCGATGGCATCGACACGACAGTCATCTCCGACAACATGGCTGCGGTGCTGATGCGGCAGGGGCGGATCAACTTCATCGTCGTCGGCGCCGATCGGATCGCTGCCAATGGCGACGCGGCCAACAAGATCGGCACCTACACCGTGGCCGTCCTCGCCAAGGAGCATGGCGTGCCCTTCTACGTCGCGGCGCCGCTGTCGACCATCGACATGGGCACCGCCGATGGCGACGGCATTCCGATCGAGGAGCGCAGTCGGCGTGAGATCACCCACGTCGGCTCGACGCAGATCGCTCCCGATGACGTCAAGGTCTACAACCCGGCGTTCGACGTGACGCCGGCGCGGATGATCACGGGGATCATCACCGAGCGTGGCGTCGCACGCGCCCCGTACACCGAGTCGCTCAAGGCGCTCTTCGAGGAGCAGCCTGTCGGGGCCGGGGAGCGCTGATGCGCATCCTGGGCATCGAGAGCAGTTGCGACGAGACGGCCGCGGCGGTCGTGGAGGCGACCGATGACCGCCGGTGGCAGATCCGATCCAGCGTCGTCGCCTCGCAGGTCGATATTCATCGCGAGTGGGGCGGTGTGGTCCCCGAACTCGCGGCGCGCCAGCACCTGCGCGACATCTGCGGTGTCGTCGATCAGGCGCTTGGGGATGCCGCGACGACCTGGACCGACCTCGACGCCATCGCGGTGACCCAGGGCCCCGGGCTGGTCGGGTCGCTGCTGGTCGGCGTGAGCTTTGCCAAGGCCGTCGGGGCCGCCCGCAACATCCCGGTCCTGGCCGTCCATCACCTGGCCGGCCACATCGAGTCGCTGGCCCTGCACAACGGCGACCTGCCGTACCCGTCGATCGTGCTCGTGGTGTCGGGCGGACACACCAGCCTGTATCACCTGCCTGCGCCCGGCGTGTACCTGCTGGTGGGGCGCACCCGCGACGACGCTGCCGGAGAGGCCTACGACAAGGTGGCCAAACTGGTCGGACTCGGGTACCCGGGCGGGCCCATCGTCGATCAGCGCGCCCGCCGCGGCAACCCCGATGCCATCGCCTTCCCGATCCCGAAGTTGACCCGCGACGACCGCAATGTCGGGCCGCCCACGCATTTGCCCGAAGGGTTCGCACAGGTCCTCAAGCGTCGGGCCGACTTCAGTTTCAGTGGCCTCAAGACCGCAGTGCGGCGGCACGTCGAACTGGCCACCGGCGGCGGCAGGCGGCCCCTGACCGACTCCGAGGTCGACGACATCTGTGCGAGCTTCCAGCGCGTGGTGATCCAGACGCTCCTCGAACGCACCTTTCGCGCCGCCGAGTGGTTCGACGCCCGGGCCATTGGCATCGCCGGAGGTGTGGCCGCCAACAGCGGGCTGCGCGAAGCAGCTGCAGCGCGCGGCGTGCGCACCGGGCTGCCGGTGCTGGTCCCGAGTGTGGCGCTGGCGACCGACAACGCGGCGATGATCGCTGCAGCCGGCCTGCGGCGCTGGGAGGCTGGCGCGCGTGGCACCGCCCTCGACTTCAACGCGGAACCGGGCCTCACGCTGTAGCCGCACAAGGACCAGGCTGATGGCCCACACCGAGTACCTCTGGTTCACGACCACGGAACGCCAGCAGTTTGTCCGCATCACCGACCAGGTGCGGGCCATCGTCGGGCGCAGCGGCATCGGCGACGGCATGGCCCTGGTCTCGGCCATGCACATCACCTCTGGCGTGTACGTCAACGACTGGGAAGATGGGCTGATCGAGGACTTCCAGCTGTGGCTCGAGAAGCTGGCGCCGGCGGGGTTGCCCTATCGGCACCACCAGACCGGCGAGGACAACGCCGACGCGCATCTGAAGCGGACCGTGATTGGGCATCAGGTGCTGGTCCCCATCACCGACGGGACGCTCGACCTGGGCCCGTGGGAGCAGATCTTCTACGCCGAGTTCGATGGCCAGCGCCGCAAGCGCGTGATCGTCAAGGTCATGGGCGGCTGACCTCGGAGAACTCGTAGGTGATCCGCCAGGTCGATGTCTGGCCGGGGTCCACGCTGGCATCCACGTACGGCTCGGGACACACCGTTCGAGGCGCCGCCCAGAGCACCATCTTCACCAGCGGCCTGTCGCTGCGGATGCGGACCGCCGCGCCCGTCTCGGCCTGCGCCATCGTGAAATCGTAGTCGCGGCTCCCGGCGCCAAAGCCCTCGACCTCGGTAAACACCGTCTCGCGCGGCAAGAGGGCTCGCGTGAACCGCAACTCGCGACCGGCGAGGGCGGCCAGCGGCGCGATCTCGCGGCTGGCTCGCGCCTCGAATGGAAAGCGTACGCTGACGGCTGGTCCGGTCTGACGCCGGTCGAGGGTGAAGAAATTGTGGTTGTAGACACTGGTGTCGATGCGCTTGCGCCCGGTGTTGGTGAGCGCGTGGTCGAGCACCATCGTGTCCCCTTCGAGGCGCAACGTCTTGCGATAGACGTAGGCGTAGCCGTTGACGTCAGGCAGGGTGTGGGTGAAGGTCATCGCCGCCGGACCTGGCGTCAGGACCCAGGTGCCGGCGTCGACGATCTCGTAGGTCTCGAATCGGCGGTACCGGGGCTCGTCCGGCTTGCGCACGTGGCCCACACCAACCCGCAGGAACGTGCCACCCGGCGCGGCCTCGGCGTAGCCCACCGATGACTCTCCGGCCTGGAACTCCTGCACCGGTCCGGTGATCGCGTCGTGCACCAGCGGGTCGTGCAGTTCGAACCACGGCCCGAAGAACTCGTGCCCCTGCCACCGCAGGCTGGAGATGGCTCCCGACCAGTCGAAGCGCGTGCCGCGGTAGAAGCCAGCGGTCGGGTCGGGCCGGTACACGGTGACCTGCATGCGAGGGCTGATGATCTCGACCTGTGGGTACACGGGCGGCACGTCCTCGAAGGCGGGCAGGAGCAGCCACGACAGCAGCAGCGCCATCAGCGGCACGTCAGTCTCGCACCGCGAACGCGAGGATGGCGGGGCCGGCGGCCACTGCGATGTACTGGCGGCCATCGAACTGGTAGGTCATCGGCGAAGCCCGCCATGTCTGGTTGGTGGCAAACGTCCACAGCGGCGTCCCGGTCTCGGCGTCCACAGCCATCAACGCACCGCTGTCGGCTCCGAGAAACACCAGGCCGGACGCCGTGCTCAGCGTGCCGCCCCAGGAGTCGCCGGGACCCACCTGCGGCAGCTCCCACCGCACCGCTCCCGTCCTGACGTCGATGGCCCGCAGCAGTCGCTGGGGGCGGGGGTCGGTGTCGATTCGTTGCGATCCCCCGAGATAGGACTGGCCAGGGAGCCAGTCACCCTGGGGCCGCGTCGTGTAGATGCTGCACTTCTCGAAGGTCTGCACGTAGTACAGCCCGGTCGCCGGATTGAAGGATGGCGAGAACCAGTTGGTCGCGCCGTCCTGTGAGGGACATACCCTGGTGCCCTCCGGCGAAGGCTCCTGATTCGGCAGGCGGATCGGCCGGCCATCGCTGCCGATCCCGCTGGCCCACGTCAGATGCGTGACAAAAGGGGTCGACAACAGACGCTCGCCCGTGGCGCGATCGAACACATAGAAAAAGCCGTTGCGGTTGGCGTGCAGCAGCAGCCGGCGCAGTTGGCCCTGCCACGGCGCATCGACCAGGACCGAGGTCTGCGTGGCGTCCCAGTCCCAGAGGTCGTGCGGTGTGAACTGGTAGTGCCAGCGAAGTGTCCCGGTGCGCCGGTCGAGGGCCAGGATGCACGATGCGTACAGGTTGTCGCCGAGCCGGTCGCTGCCGTCGTACTCCTTGGAGGGATTGCCGGTGGGCCAGTACACCAGGTCCAGCACCGGGTCGTAGCTGCCGGTGAACCAGGTGGGCGCGCCGCCGTGGGCGATGTCCTTGCCCTGCCACGTCTCTGACCCGGGTTCTCCGGGTCGTGGCACGGTGCGGAACCGCCACACTTCAGTGCCGGTCGCCTGATCGACGGCCGCCACGAAACCGTTCGCGCCGTGCTCGCCGCCGGCGACGCCGGTGATCACGAGGTCGCCTGCGGTCAACGGTGCCGAGGACGCGGAGTAGTTTTCGCGCCAGTCGGCCAGCACCGTATCCCAGACCAGCGCGCCGGTGAAGCGATCGAGCGCAATCACGTGCGCGTGGTCGGTCATCATGAAGACGCGATCGCCGGCGACGGCGACGCCCCGGTTGGCGTTGCCTCCGACCAGGCCCTTGGTGCGTGGGCGCGAGTAGCGCCACAACTGACGGCCGCTGCCCGCATCGAGAGCGACGCATTCGTTGGGTGCGGTCACGTACATGATGCCGTCGACCACGACCGGGGTGACTTGCAACGTGCCACCGCCGGGCATCGTCGCGAGCCATTGCGGTGCCAGGCGGGCGACATTGGCTTTGTCGATCCCCCGCAGCGGCGTGTGACGGTTGCCGCCGGTGTCGCCGTTGTAGGTGGGCCAGTTGGCCGCAGACGTCACGGCGCGGACGCGGTCACCCTCCTTGCGCAGCAGGTGCACGCGGCCATCGACGGTGCGCAGCTGAAGGTCATCGAGCCCTTCGCCGATGACCGATCCCTCGAGCAGGTGGCCGTCGACGGTCCGCACCGAGGCGCGGGGAAGCGGCACGTCCCGGCGTTCGATCGACCGCAAGTGCCGCAGCAACGTCGCCAGCTCGGCGGCCGGAATGGCTTGCGGCGGCATGCCCCGCTGCGGCCGTCCGTCCCGCACCAGCGCCCCGATGTCGTCGTCGCTGAGCACCGGGAGCCGGACCGTGATGGGAGGACCCATCTCGCCGCCGTTGCCGTCGCCGCCATGGCACTGCGCGCAGCGCTGCTCGAAGACGCGGCGGCCAGCCGTGGATTGCGCAGCTGCCGGAGTCCCCGACAGCAGGATCAGCGAGACGACGGCGAGACGCGCATACGGCATGGTCGTCGATCGTATAGCCAACCGGGACCGACGTGCGGGCTAGGGGGCGCGCTGGCCGAGCAGGGCCTCGAGGGCGGCCGGATCGACTGGTTTGATCAGATGATGATCGAAGCCGGCGTCCTCGCTGCGCCGCTTGTCTTCGTCCTGTCCCCAGCCGGTGAGTGCGACCAGCACCACCCCGGCCCCCCACTCCGCGAGCCGCAGGCGCCTGGCGGCCTCGTACCCGTCCATGCGCGGCATACCGATGTCCATCAGCACGAGGTCGGGCCGGAACGCCTCGGCCTGCGTCAGCGCCTCCTCGCCATCGTGCGCAGTCCGCACGGTGTGCCCCATCAATTCCAACAGCATCGACAGACTCTCGGCCGAGTCGGCGTTGTCATCCACCACCAGCACACGCTTCATCGCTTGACTCGTCTCCGGTCGGGATTCGACCAATGGCCGGGGCGTGGGGGAGGGCACCCGCGGCAGCACGAACGTGAATGTACTGCCTTGCCCCGGTCCCGCGCTTGCGGCGTGCACCGAGCCACCATGCATGTTCACAATCTGCCTGACCAGCGCCAGGCCGACGCCAAGGCCGCCCCGACCGTGCGGCATCTGCGCGGGGCCCTGCGCAAACATCTCGAAAATCGCCGGCAGTTCCGCGGCGGTCATGCCGGCGCCCTGGTCTCGCACTTCGCAGGTCACGCTGGTCTCGCTGGCGCCGACGGCCAGCGTAATCGCCGCGCCGTGCTCCGAGAATTTGCTGGCGTTGTTCAACAGGTTCGTCACCACCTGCGCCAGCCGCGTGAGGTCGCCTAGGACATGGACGTCTTGGCCAGGCAGGCTGACGTCGAGTCGCTGTCCAGCAACCGCCAGAAGCGGATGGCACGTCTCGGTCGCGCTGCTGATGACGTCGCCGATGGCGACGATCTGTCGGCGCAGCCCGATCTTGCCGAGCGTGATCCGCGACATGTCCAGGAGGTCGTCGATCAGACGGACCATCTGGGCCAGTTGCCGCTCCATCAGCGTGCGGGCCCGGGCGGCCGACGCCGTGTCGTGGCCGGAGCGAGCCAGAATCTCGAGTGCGTGCCGGATAGGCGCGAGCGGATTGCGCAGTTCGTGCGCAAGCGTGGCCATGAACGCGTCCTTGCGCCGGTCTGCCTCCACCAGGTCGGCCTGGGCCTGGCGCGCCTTGGTGACGTCGGCCACCACGCCGATCACGCGGCTGCGCCGGCCAGTCGCGCCCTGACGGAAGCGGCCCCAGAGTTCGACGAAGCGCGGCGCGTCGTCGCTGTCGTCCTGGATACGCACGGTCTGGTGCAGCGGTTCGCCATCGTCGGCGTGCTGCTGCAGCGCCACGCGGAGCCGGTCCCCGTCGGCGGCCAGCACCTGCGCCGCCATGGCTTCGGCGTCGAGCGGTCCCTGGTCGCGCTCGCGCCGGAAGATCTCGTACATGCGCGTGTTCTCCCAGAGCGCGGTGCCGGCCTCCAGGTTCCACTCGAACACGCCGAGCCCCGCGGCCTCAGTAGCCAGCCGCAGTCGCTCCTGACTCTCCGCGAGCGCCGTGCGTGCCTGCTCTTCCACGGTCCGGTCCCGCAGAATCTTCAACAGGTGACTGGATTCGTCGTCGCCGTCCATGCGCATCATCAGCCCACTGCCGAAGAACCGGGTGCCATCCTTGCGCAGGTGCCAGCGTTCGTCCTTGGAGCGACCCGCCGCGAGGGCGCGTGCGACCTCGCTGTCGGGCACCCCTGCCGCGGCATCCTCGGGTGTGAACAGCGCCGCGCCGGGCAGACCAAGAGCCTCCGCCTCGGAATAGCCGAACACGCGCGCGGCCCCGACGCTCCACCCGGTGATGCGACCGCGACGGTCCAGCGTGAGGATGGCGTACTCGCGGGCGCTGTCCATGATCAGGCGATGGCGCGCCTCCTGCCGCTCGCGTGCCGACTCGGCCAGGCGGCGGCGGGTGCCGTCCAGCATCACGCCGCGCAGATGCGCGCCATCAGGCGTGTCGGTGCACGTGGCATGCACCTCGAGCCAGGTGACGGGCGAGCCCACGTCGGGATGCAGGCGCACGGCCTGCTCGACGGGAACATTGTCCTGCAGGCAGCCATGCAGCGCCGCCTCGAGCGCGCCGACGTCGTCGGGGTGGACAAACCCCCAGTGCGGCCGCGCGAGGGCCAACGCCAACGCGGCGCCCAGAGCCGCCTCGGCGTTGCCCGGCACCACCAGCAGCTGGTCCGAGGGCCGCCATGTCCACATGATCAGCCTGGCCGTCGGCAGCGCGAGCAGTGCGTGGTCGGGCTTCATGCGGAGGCCCAAGCATAAACGGAAGTGCCGTCGAGTAAGCTGTTCCATGGCACCGTGTCGCAGCGACTCTACCCAACACGTCCCATCGTCGGCGTCGGCGGCGTCATCATCGACGGCGACCAGGTCGTCCTGATCAAGCGCAAGTACGAGCCGCTGGCGCTGCGCTGGAGCCTTCCGGGCGGTGCGCTCGAGGTCGGGGAACACCTCGAGGAGGGCGTCGCACGAGAGTTGCTGGAAGAGACCGGCCTCGTGGTCCGGGTCGGACCGATCATCGAGGTCTTCGACCGCATCGTCGGCGACGACGAGGGGCGCGTGAAGTACCACTTCGTCCTCATCGACTACCTCTGCCTTCCGGCCGGGGGCGCGCTGCAGGCTGGAGACGACGTCTGCGACGCCGCATGGGCGCACATGGACGTCCTCGGGCCATTCGACCTGACCGACAAGGCGACGGCGGTGATCGAGCGGGCCCGCGGCATGGATCGGTGCTGGTAGGCATGGTCCCGACCGCGTGCCGGCGGCGTGGTCGGTAGCCGGGACCGACCCCTGATATATTGCCGGGCTCATGCAGACATCAACTCCGGCGGAGGCACGCGACGCCGGTCTCGACAGCGAGTTTCGCCGCGGCCTCGGGCTCTACGACGCCACCATGGTCGTCGTCGGATCGATGATTGGCTCTGGCATCTTCATTGTCTCAGCTGACATGGCGCGCCTCATCGGCAGCCCCGGGTGGCTGCTGGTGGCGTGGGTGTTGACCGGGCTGCTCACGGTGGGCGCCGCGCTGGCGTACGGCGAACTCGCCGCGATGATGCCGAAAGCGGGTGGCCAGTACGTCTTCCTCCGCGAAGCGTTCTCGCCGCTGTGGGGGTTCCTGTATGGCTGGACGCTCTTCACGGTCATCCAGACCGGCACCATCGCCGCCGTGGCGGTGGCCTTTGCGCGCTTCACGGGGGTGTTGTTCCCGGCCATCGCGGAGGACTACTACCTGATCGCACCGGTGCACCTCACGTCGGGCTACGCGCTGTCGCTCTCGACGGCGCAGCTGCTCGGCGTGCTGCTCATCGCCCTGCTCACGTGGAGCAACACCCGCGGCCTGGAATACGGCAAAGTCGTCCAGAACGTCTTCACGACGGCGAAGACCGGCGCCCTGGTCGCGCTGATTGCCGCAGGCGTGTTGCTTGGATGGAATGCCGACGCGGTCAGCGCCAACTTCGGCAACCTCTGGCAGCCACGCGGCGTTGTCCCGCTCGCCCCAGGCCTGACGGCGGTCAGCGCGTTCGGCCTGTTTGTGGCCATGGGCATCGCCCAGACCGGGTCGCTCTTCTCCTCTGATGCGTGGCATAACATCTGTTTCACCGCGGGCGAGGTCAAGGACCCGCGACGCACGCTGCCCCTCTCGATGGTGCTCGGCACGGCCATCGTCACGGGCCTCTATGTGCTCTCCAACATCGCGTACCTGGTGGCGTTACCGATCGAGTCCATCCAGTCGGCGCCCGCGGACCGCGTCGCTACGCTCCTGCTCAACGCCGTCTTCCCGGGCATCGGCGCCGGCGTCATGGCTGCGGCAATCATGGTCTCGACCTTCGGGTGCGTGAACGGGCTCGTGCTGGCCGGGGCGCGTGCCTACTACGCGATGGCCAGGGACGGCTTGTTCTTTCGGCGCGCCGGCCAGCTCAACGCCGCCCGGGTGCCAGCGTTCGGTCTGGTGCTGCAGGGGCTGTGGGCGGTCATGCTGGTGCTGCCGCGGACCTACGACGCGGGCACCGGCCGCTACGGCAACCTGTATTCCAACCTGCTCGACTACGTCATCTCGGCAGCGCTGATCTTCTACGCCCTCACGGTGGCCGGCCTGTTCCGGTTGCGGATGACGCGTCCGGCGGCGCCGCGTCCCTACAGGGCGTTCGGGTACCCAATCGTTCCCGCGCTCTATATCGTCGGCGCTCTGTCGATCCTGTTCGTGCTCTTTGCCTATCGACCGGCCACCACCTGGCCCGGCCTGGTCATCGTGGTGGCCGGCCTGCCGGTGTACCTCTTCGCGCGAGGCAGCGTCAGGCCATGAGCTGGATTCCCGATCGCGACGCCGCGCTGGCGCTGCTGCACGAGTACACCGCCGGCGAGAGCCTCAGGCGTCACGCCTACGCCGTCGACGCCGCGGTGCGAGGGTACGCGCGACGGCTGGGCGAGGACGAGGCGCTGTGGAGCGTGACCGCGCTGTTGCACGACTTCGACTACGAGCGCTGGCCCTCCCTCGACGACCATCCCTACCGGGGTGTCGAGATCCTGGGGGCGCAAGGCTATCCCGAGGTGGTGACGCGGGCAATCCTGTCGCACGCCGACTACAGTGGGGTCAGCCGTGACAGCCCACTCGAGAAGGTCCTGTACGCCTGCGACGAGATGTCGGGATTTGTGACGGCGGCAGCCCTGGTCCGTCCGTCCAGAAGCGTGATGGACCTGGAGGCGGCGTCGGTGAAGAAGCGGATGAAGGACAAGGCCTTCGCCCGGGCCGTGCCCCGCGAGGATCTGGAGCACGGGGCGGCCCTCATCGGGTTGCCGCTGGAAGTGCACATCGCCAACGTCATCGAGTCGCTGCGTGAAGAGGCCGACGTCCTCGGACTGCGTGGAGTCTGACGAACCCAAGGCCCCGCGTGTCCGTATGTAGGCTGTAGCCTGGCCTGCAGCCTTGCGGATCTGCCCCCTGAGCCCGAACCAGAGATGCCTGAACCCTCCTCCGTGGTGTTGCTCGACGATGTGACCGCCGTCTATGGGAAGAACGAGGCGCTGTCTGCCGTATCGGTGCAGTTCCCGGTGGGCGCGGTCGGGCTGCTCGGACCCAACGGGGCCGGCAAGAGCACGATGATCAAGGCGCTGCTCGGCTTCGTGGTGCCGACACGCGGCCAGATGACGGTCCTCGGGCTCGACGTCCGGCACAAGGCGCAGGACATCCGCGCGCGCATCGGCTACATGCCGGAGAACGACTCGCACATCCCCGGCATGAACGCCGTGACCTTTGTCGGCTATTGCGGGCAGCTGTCGGGCTTGCCGCCGGTGGACGCCATGCAGCGCGCGCACGAGGTCCTCTACTACGTCGGCCTCGGCGAGGCACGGTACCGCAACATCGAGACCTACTCGACGGGCATGAAGCAGCGGATCAAGCTGGCGCAGGCGCTGGTGCACGACCCCGACCTGCTGTTCCTGGACGAACCCACCAACGGCATGGACCCGAAGGGCCGCGATGAGATGCTCGCCCTCATTCACGACCTCGGCCACAACAAGCGGGTCAACCTGATTCTCTCGTCGCACCTGTTGCCCGACGTCGAGCACACCTGCGACCACGTGGTCGTGATGGACAAGGGCCGGATCGCCGCGCAAGGACCCATCGCCACGCTGAAGGGCACCGGCGGCAGCGTCTTCGAACTGCGGATCAAGGGCGACCTGAAGCAGTTCATCGACGCGCTCCGCCAGGACGGCCTCGAGGCCCACGGCACCGACGACGACGTGATGCGAGTGCTGGTGCCGGCTGGCCGCGTGGCCCGCGACGTGTTCGCGCTGGCGTCTGCGCAGGGTGTGCAGGTGCGTCACCTGCGGCCGAGCGTGCCGACGCTGGAAGACGTCTTCATCGACGCCATCGAAGGAGGCGGCCGTGCCCATTCATGATCAGTCGTACCGGCACTACGCCGGCGAGAAGCGGCCGGTGCGGAGTGCCTGGACGGTGATTGCCCGGGCAGGGTTGATGTCGTTCCTGTCGCGCCGGGCCTTCCTCGGGCTGCTCATCGCCGCCTGGATCCCGTTCGTCGTGCGCGCGAGCCAGTTGTTCCTGGCGTCGAACTTCTCGCAGGCGGCGCCGTTTCTGGCTCCCTCGGCGCAGACCTTCCGTGACTTTCTGGGTCAGCAGAGCATCTTCGTCTTCCTGATCACGGTCTACGTCGGCGCCGGGCTCATCGCCAACGATCGGCGAGCCAACGCGCTGCAACTGTATCTGTCCAAGCCGGTCACCCGCGCCGAGTACATCCTGGGCAAGATGACGGTGCTGGCCACGTTCCTGCTCGCCATCACGTGGCTGCCTGCGATGCTGCTGCTGACCCTGCAGATCGCCTTCTCGGGCAGCTTCAGCTTCCTGCGCGCCAACACCTCGCTGATCGCCTCGGTGACCCTGTACTGCCTGCTCGTCGTGATCGTCATCACCTTCGGGATGACGGCGCTGTCATCGCTATCGCGCAGCAGCCGCTTTGTCGGCATCCTGTTTGCCGGCGTGCTGATTTTCTCCGACGCCATGTTCAACGCCCTCCGATTCATCACCGGATCGACGGCCGTTTCCTGGGTCTCGATTCAGGCCAGCCTGGACCAGGTGGGTGACGTGATCTTTCGCCAGGCCCCACGACACCAGACACCGGTGGGCGTGTCGATGCTCGTGCTGCTGGCGGTCATCGTGATTGCCGCCTCCGTCCTCGAGCGGCGGGTGCGGGGTGTCGAGGTGGTGGCATGAGCGCGGCCATCGTCACCACCGACCACGTCTCCAAGTGGTATGGGCAGGTGATTGGCCTCAACGACGTGTCGGTCTCGATCCCGCCTGGCATCACCGGGCTGCTCGGTCCCAACGGCGCAGGCAAGTCCACGTTCATGAAGCTGATTACCGGGCAGCTCCAGCCGAGCAAGGGTGCCGTCTCGGTGCTCGGGGCGCCGGTGTGGAACAACCCGGCCGCGTACACGCGGATCGGGTTCTGCCCGGAGCAGGACAGCTTCTACGAACGGATGACCGGCCTCGAGTGGGTGTCGGCGCTGGTGCGGCTCAACGGGCACTCGAGCCGCAGCGCGCGCAACGCCGCGATGCGGGCGCTCGAGGCCGTCGATCTCGTTCCGGCCGCCGAAAAGAAGATCGGGGCCTACAGCAAAGGCATGCGACAGCGCGTCAAGCTCGCGCAGGCGCTGGTCCACGAGCCCGAGTTGCTGATCCTCGACGAGCCGCTCACCGGCATGGACCCGCTGATGCGGCGGCGCACCATCAAGATCATCCGCGAGTGGGCCCGCGACGGCCGCAGCGTGCTCGTCTCGAGCCACATCCTTCACGAAGTGGAGGCGATGACCAGCAACGTGCTCCTCATCAACAATGGCCGCATCCTGGCCGAGGGCGATGTGCACGACATCCGCGCGCTCATCGACCACCACCCGCACACCGTGCACATCCGTGCCGAACGGCCACGGGAACTGGCCCGCGAGTGCCTGTCCTATGGCTACATCCGCAGCCTGCGCTTCGAGGGCGAGGCGCTGGTGGTGGAGACCGACGCCCCCGACACGTTCTACACGCAGCTGACCAACCTGGCGGCCGCCGAGACCTTCGGTCGCATCGAAGAGGTCACCTCTCCCGATGACAACCTCGCCGCGGTGTTCGGGTATCTCGTCAAGTAGGTGCGCATGATGTCCATTGATCGCCCACGGAGCCTCGGTCATGCCCATTGAGCCAGGACCCTCGTCCGCGCCGCTGACGCCTCCGGCGAGCCTGTCCCTGTGGCGCGCGTCGGCTCGGGTCTTCGACCTGTCGCTCGACCAGATGCTGTGGTCGCGGCGGACGGTGTTCATGGCACTGGTGGTCGGCGGGCCGCTGCTGATTGCGCTGGTGGTGCGGGTGATCGACCTGTTTGCGGCCAGCGAGGGCGGTGTGCAGATCGATGGCGTCAAGGTCGGCAGTCCCGCCATTTTCGGCTTGATGGTGTGGGTCTTCTACCTGCGCTTCGCGGTGCCGGTACTGGCCGTGTTCTACGGCACCTCGCTCATGGCCGATGAAGTCGAGGACAAGACGATCACCTACCTGTTCTCACGGCCGATTCCGCGCGGGTCCGTCCTGCTCGGCAAGTATCTGGCGTACCTGGTGTGCACGCTGGCCGTCGTGCTGCCCTCGGTGGTCCTGGTCTACCTGCTGATCCTGTCGCGGCCGGGCGGTTCGCTGGCCGGCGGCTTCACCGATCTGGTGAAGGACCTGGCGGTCATCGCGCTCGGCCTGGCGGCCTACGGCGCGCTGTTTGCCTGGGTCGGGGCCCAGTTCAAGCGCCCGCTGCTGACGGGCTTGGCCTTTGTCTTTGCCTGGGAGCCGGCGATTCTGGTCATCCCCGGATACCTCCGGCGAATCTCGGTTGCGTACTACCTCCAGGGACTCGTGCCCCAGGCCATGCCCTCCGACGACAGCACGGTGAGTCTGCTGACCTCGCTGTTCCGCGAGTTTCCGCCGGTGGGCACCAGCCTGTTCTGGTTGGGAGTCATTACCACCCTGACCCTCTGGCTGGCCATGCGGACCGTGACGCGGCGCGAGTACGTGCTGGAGCAGTAAAGCCCGCCGTGGAACCTTCCCGGGCCCCGGTACGTTACAGTCTGTAGACAGGGGTGACACTCCGATGAGCACAGCAAAGACTCGCTACTTCCTTTTGGGCTCGGCCGCCGTCCTCACTGCCGGGCTCGCTGCCGGCACCGTCGCCTACACCGGCGGCATGCCACGCGCGTTTGCGAGCAATGCTGGGCCGGACGAACTCTCGCTGGTACCGGCGGGTGCCGCCGTGGTCGCCTACGCCAATGTCCAGGGCGTGATGTCGTCGGAGTTCCGCCAACGCCTCACGACGTTGATCGACGACGAGGGCAAGGGCCGGCAGCAATTCCAGGAGCACACCGGCATCGATGTGGAACGCGACATCGACGCGATCATCGCCGCCCTCGCGCCCGGCGTCGACGACCCCAGCCACCAGACGGGCTTCGTGGCCCTCCGGGGTCGCTTCGACATCGGCAGGATTGAAGCTCTTGTCGCCAGCAAGGGTGGTCAGATCAGCGAGTACAAGGGCGCGCGGCTCGTGCAGACGCCCGGCAGGGCAGCCGAGACCGACGACGACCAGGAGGATGCAGGCGAGCCGGCTGCACCTG
>JBKJQW010000039.1:0-8900 GCA_046593715.1 Luteitalea sp. | reverse complement strand
GCGCGCCACCACCAGCTTGAAGATCGACCCGGCGTACACCGGCGCATCGAGGCGTGTCTCGAGGTTGCTCGCCAGCACCTGTCCGCCGGGCCAGCGCAGTCGCGCCCACGACGCCCGACCGAGGGCGGTGCGTGCCTCATCGGCGTCGTGCATGGGTCGCGAGTCAAGGGCCGTCGGGCCAGACCCGATACTGGAGATCTCGCTCGAAGGTGAGCGCGCGACGGGCCTGGTCGGGGCGGCGCTGCTGGCGGGCGCCGGCTCACGACCGCACGCGGCGACGAGGATCCACGCGGTGAGTCCAGCGAGCCGGGCGGGCGCGATCAGCAGCCGAGGAAGGCGCGAGTGTCCAGCCACATCTCGTCCAGGTGCGCCTGCAGCTGGTGCCCGTCCTGCAGCAGCCGCAGCGACACGTTCGGCCGGCCCTGACAGAAGTCGATGACGCCCTGCGGCTTGACGACCTCGTCCTGCATACCCTGGAAGACGAGCGTCGGCACCTGCACCTGCGCGTCGTCGGCCGGGTAGGTCAGCGCGTCGCGATAGAACTCGTAGTGCAATGGCCGCAGCGCGTTGTCGCCGTAGTGAAAGAAGTCCCGAGTGCCGTTGCGTTCCCACGCGTCGATGACGCCGAGGCCGAAATCGTCCTGGCGGGTGCGGCCGAACGTGACGGCGGGCGCCATCAGCACCAGTTGGCTCACCGGCGACTCCGGCACCGCGGCGAGGCGGGCGGCGGCGTGCCAGGCCAGAAAACCACCGAGGCTCGAGCCCATCAGCACCACCGGCCCTGGCGCGCCCTGCGCGATCGTCCGGTCAACCTCACCCAGCATGCGGGTCACGGTCAGCGTGCTGAAGTCAGGGGCATTCAGATCGGGCGTGACCATCGGCACACCGAGCTCGGCAAACCGGGCAGCGAAGAACTGCGCCTTGCTGGACTGCGCCGACGAGGCGAACCCGTGGAGGTAGATGACCCGGGCGATCATGGATTCACAGTCGGCGTGGCGCGACCAGCGAGCCTAGATCTTGCCGCCGCACCCGGGCCGGCATCGGCAGTCGATCTCCGCGGTGCCGCCGGTGTAGTAGTTGTACGACAGCTCCTCGCCGGCCTCGATGGTGCGGCCGGCGCGGATCCAGATGATGCCGTCGATGATGTGGCTGTAGCAGTTCGGCTTGCACGCATGGTTGATGAAGCGGGCGACGTTGCCGCCAAACATCGCATCCACGGCCCACCGGGTGCTCAGCTCGAAACACCAGATGCACCCCTTCTCGAGATAGGCCACCTCGCGACCGTGGCTCTCCTTGGCAGGCACCAGCTGACCGGCGTAGTAGATGATCCGCTTGTTCTTCGGGATGGGCTCGAGCGCGAACACCCCCCAGCCATGCACACCGCTGCGACGACGCGCGATTCGGGGCAGGAGGAAGTCGTCGGGCAGCTTGACCAGCTGACCAGCCACGCGCGAGCGCAGCTTGATCCGGGAGCCGTCGGTGACGAGGGGGGCGATGTCGAAGCGAGGTGCCGTGCTGCTGGTGCTGCCCTTGCGGGACGTGACGCGCTGTGCCAACCAGTTTGCCTCCGGAAGAACTGCGCGATTGTAGCAGTTCGATTGCGGCGCGCTGCCAGCCCCTTCGCGGTCGGGTCGCTCGTTCAGATCACGCCGCGGGCCCGAAGGTCGTCGATCGTCTCCGGCGTCAGGCCGAGCATGTCGCCATAGACCTCGACGTTGTGCGCCCCGAGCGGCGGACCCGGCCACGTGGTGCGACCGGGTGTGAGCGCCAGCTGCGGCGCGATGGCCGGAATGGCCACCTCTTCGCCGGTGGCCACGGTCACCCGCTCGATGAGCCCACGGGCGATGAAATGTGGGTCCTCGATCTGATCGGCCACCGAGTAGATCGGGCCGCACGGCACGTCAGCGGCATTGAGGGCACTGAACGCCGCCTCGTACGGCCGGCCAGACGTCCAGGCCGCGATGGCCTCGTCGATCAGCGTCGCGTGCGGCACCCTGCCGTCGTTGGTCGCGAGACGTGCGTCCTCGGCGAGGTCCTCGCGGTCGATGGCTCGCATCAGTCGGCGGAAGATGCTGTCGGCGTTGCCGCCGACGATGATGTACCGGCCGTCGGCGCAGGGGTAGACGTTGGTCGGCACGATCCCGCTGACCGTCGAGCCATGACGCTCGCGGACGACGCCGGCCGTGGCGTACTCGGGCAACGTCGACTCCATCAGGTTGAAGATCGACTCGTAGAGGGCGACATCGACCATCTGGCCTTCCCCCGTGCCCTTGCCATCGCGGTGATGCAGCGCCAGCAACAGGCCGAGCACGGCATGCAGCCCGCCGATGGTATCGCCCAGACTGAGGTTGGCGCGAGCCGGCGGGCGGTCCGGAAAGCCGTTGACGTAGCGCAGGCCGCCCATGCCCTCGGCGACCGCCGCAAAGCCCGGCCGGCGCGCGTAGGGCCCGGTCTGGCCGAAGCCCGAGATGCGCACCATGATCACGCGGGGATTGATCGCCTTGAGCGCCTCGTACCCCAGCCCCCAGGCCTCGAGTCGACCGGGGCGGAAGTTCTCCACCACCACGTCGCACTGCTCGACCAGGCGCCGGATCAGGGCGCGGGCCTCTTCCTGGCGCAGGTCGGCAGTGATGCAGCGCTTGTTGCGCGCCATCGAGTACCACCACAGGGCGGTGCCATCGTGCACGTGCCGCCAGGACCGCAAGGGATCGCCGCCGTCTGGCGGTTCGACCTTGATGACGTCTGCGCCGAAATAGCCCAGCAGCATCGTCGAGAACGGCCCGGCAATCAGTTGTCCGAGCTCGAGGACGCGAAGGCCTTCCAGAGGCGCAGGAGACACGGCCCCATTGTATCGAGTGGGCCGCTGGCTCACGACGCCGTCCCCGTGGACCCGCCGCCGTCGTCGGTCTGCGCGGTCCTCGACATTCCGCATTCAGCATTCCAGCATTTCTGTTTACTATTGCCCTGCTATGGCCGCCGCCGCGAGTTTTGACATCACGTCCACCGTCGATTTGCAGGAAGTGGACAACGCCGTGAACCAGGCCCAGAAAGAGGTCGGGCAGCGCTACGACTTCAAGGGGGCGACGATCGAGATCGACTTCGACAAGGTGAAAAGCACGATCACGCTGCTTGCCGACGACGACTACAAGCTGTCGGCGGTGTGGGAGGTGCTGCAGGGCAAGATGTTCAAGCGCGGCGTGCCGATCAAGAACATGAAGCTGGGCGACAAGGAGATGGCGTCGGGCAGTGCCGTGCGACGGGTCGTGTCGCTGCAGCAGGGGGTCCCGACCGAAGCCGCCAAAGCCATCGTGAAGTTCCTCAAGGACGAGGGTCTGAAGAAGGTGCAGGCGACGATCATGGCCGAACAGGTGCGCGTCAGCTCGAACTCGAAGGACGAGTTGCAGGAAGCCATGAAGCGCCTGCGCGGCCACGACTTCGACATCGAGCTGATGTTCGGCAACTACCGGTCGTAGCCGGGAGTCGAGTCCTCGGGCGGGCGCGCTGTGGACTCGCAATCGACGGGCGATTGGGCGTGGGGCGGCCTCAGCGCGGTGACGAACTCAGGGCGTCGAGCTCCCGCTTCAATGTGTCTCGGAGCCGGTCCATTTCGCGTTCGAACGTCGGCGTGCCGACCATCTCGCGTCCCTGCAGGGCCTTCAGCAACGTCACCGTCCGCATGTACGGTTGCAGCGTCAGGTCGGCCGCCGGGCCGCGCGGTACCGGGGCGCGGGCCATCGCCATCGCCACCTGATCGATCAGCGCCTGCAGATCCGACTCGGTGGCGGGCATCGGCGCGGCCGCCAGCACGTCGAGCGCGCCGGCCAGCCCCGCCCCTCGCTGGCCCCAATGACGGCGGAAGCGCGCCACGATGTCAGGGTCGCCGGCGCCCGAGCCATCGCCAAGCATCGCCGCTCGCGCCTCCACGCGGATGCCGTCCAGCGGTCCACGGTGCGCGAGTGTGACGACCAGCGTCGCGCCGGGCGCCCAGTCCAGGCCTTCCGAAGTGGTCATCGACAGTCCCTGATCCTGGCCGCTGTCGTCGGTACCGACAAGCGCCGCATCGAAGGCGATGATCCGCTGCCGCGACAGGTTCACCAGGGTGGCCGCGACGCCGGCCGGCGTGGCGACGACGTCGCGTACCTCTATGGGCACACGGTCGGGAAACTCGACCACCTGAGCCGCGGACCGGCCCGGCGCCGGCGAGCGCTCGAGCATCTGCGCCCACGCTGCCGAATGGCCGGCGAGCACGAGCGCCGCCGCGGCCATGGCGAACACCACGCCGACAGTCACCTTCCTGCGCCGTATCCGCATGACAGGTCCCCCCACGACTTCTGATGACGAGGGTCCCAGTCTACCCGGCCGAGAGGCCCATGGCGAACCGCGGCGGGAAGCGGGCGCTCTCAGTCGCGCTTGACGACCATCAGCGTGATGTCGTCAAACTGCGGCGCGCCTTCCACGAACACATCGATGGCGGCGACGATCGCGTCGATGATCTGACCGGCCGTCTGCGCCCGCTGGCGCTCGACGATGTCGGCCAGGCGGTCCGACCCGAACTCGTCGAAGACGTCGGTTTGCGCCTCGCTCACGCCATCGGAATACAGCACCAGCACGTCG
Source organism: Luteitalea sp. (assembly GCA_046593715.1). Classification (GTDB taxonomy): domain Bacteria; phylum Acidobacteriota; class Vicinamibacteria; order Vicinamibacterales; family Vicinamibacteraceae; genus Luteitalea. Next base: position 4,286 of record JBKJQW010000039.1, on the reverse strand, counting down.
CCGGATTCGAGCGTGAACGAGAGCTCCTGCCAGGCCATGCCGGGAAACAGTCCCAGGGGGACGCCGGTGGCGCCCATCCAGACGCGCTGACCGCTGGCGCGCAGCAGGAGGGTCTCGGTGTGCCCGCCGCTGACGTAGCGGCACGCACCGGAACCGGTGTGGGCCAGCACCAGGGCCGCAGTGGCGTACTTACTGCCGGGCGTGGTGGCAAACAGCAGCTCGTTGGTGCGGTTGGCCAATTCGGCGAGCGAGGCCTCGCGTCCGAGCAGGGCCCGCAACGTCGCCTGGATCGTGCTCATCAGCAGCGAGGCGGCCAGGCCCTTGCCCGAGACGTCGGCCACGCAGAACAGACACGCGTCCTCGCCATTGTCGGTCAACGTCAGCATGTCGTAGTAGTCGCCCCCGACCTGCTGCGCGGGGCGGTTCATCGCCGCCAGATCGAAGCCGGCGAGCACGGGCAGCGCCGACGGAAAGAGTCCCTGCTGGATGCCGGCGGCCACGGCCAGCTCCTTCTCGTACTGCTTCTTGTCCAGCATCTCGCGCAGGTGCCAGCAGTTGTCGAAGGCCACCACCGCCTGTGCCGCCATGCCGGCGCCGAGCTCGAGGTCGGCGGCGGTCCAGGTCTGGCCGCCCGGGCGAGCCCCGAGCGCGGCAAAGCCGCACACCTGCTCACCGCTGCGCAGCGAGAACACCACCTGCAGCTTGCTCGCCTCCAGCATCGCGCGCACGTCGCCATCCTGCAGGTCTTTGACCAGGGAGGCCTCAGGCAGTTGCTGCAAGGCGTCCATGTACGTCGACAGCGGTGGCAGCTTCACGCCCTGCTGGCGCGAGACGACGCCGAACGTATCGCGACAGACCGCGATCACGTAGCGGGTGACCATCCATTGGCCGGCCAGCGTCAGTCCGAAAATGCGGGCGACTTCCTCGACCTCGCTGACCCGCGAGAAGGCGCGCCCGAGTTCCATCAGGGTGCGCAGTTCCTGGACCTTGCGGTCGAGGTCGCGATTGAGGCGGGTGGTCCGCGTGTGGGCGTAGGCGTTGCTGATGCCAGTTGCGGAGATGCCGAGCAGGGCCTCCAGGAAGGCCCGTTCCTCCTCGTCGACGGCTGGCCGGGCCGGCGCGGCGGTGGCAAGCAGGCCGACGGCCGGGGTCATGCCGATCGGCATCTGCTGCGGCAGTCCGAGCGCGGTGGCGCGTGCGGCATCGAAATGGGAGCCGACGGGTGCCTCGCTGACGCCCCGGGCCATCGCGACACGGAGTCCGTCGCCCTCGTCGATGGCGATGACGGCGCGCGTCACCAGCAGCCGCCCCATGATGGTGCGCATCAGGTGCTTGAGCAGGCTGTCGAGGTCGAGGGAGGCGTGCAGCAGCTGCGCCGATTCCAGCAGAGACTCGAGGCGGCTGACCGAGACGTGCGCCACGACGGCTACTTCTGGATGCGCTTGAGGAGGCGAAGCCGGTTGCGTTCGCCGGGGACGATCTCGTACGAGACCTCGTCCATCAGCGACTTCATCACCCGCAGGCCGAGGCCGCCGGTGCGGCGGTCGTGGACCATCTGCTCGACCGGCGTGGAGGGCACGATGGTCGGGTCGAATCCCTCGCCCTCGTCGACCACCTCGATCCGCAAGGTCGCGGCGTCGAAGGTGGCGCGTACGGTCACTTCCTTGTTGCTGTCGTGCCCATGCGCATGCTCGATGACGTTGGCGCAGGCCTCATCGACAGCCAGCTCGAGCTTGGCCACGTCGTCATCGCCCAGGCCCGCCTGCGAACCGACGTTGACGACGAAATCCCGAATCAGCGCCAGGTTCTCCGTGGCCGACGGCACTGTCAGGGTCAACGTCCGCTCGAGGGAGGTCATGTCGGTCAGGCGTCCGGCGTCGGTCTGGTCGTGAAACGCTGTACGGCATCGGGCACCGTGCCCACCATCTCGTAGATGGCCTGGAAACCCAGGATCTCGAAGATTTGGCGGACCTTCGGGCTGAGACCGCAGATTTTCAGGTCGCCGCCCTCCTCACGGATCTGCTCGATGAAGCCCATGAACACGCCGAGGCCGGCAGACGAGATGTAGGTCAGCTTCTCGCCGTCGACCACCAGGCGCGGGCGGCGGGCGTCGAGCTCAGCCTGAATGGCCTGCTCGAACACCGGCGCGGTGTGTGCGTCGAGAAAGCCCTCGAGGTGCAGCACCGAGACGTCGCCTTCGGCGGTCCGGTGCACTTTGAACGGGTGAGGCATCAGAATTCCTCGTCCGAATGGCCGTTGATGTCGTTGCCCCGCTGGGCTCGGCCACCCTTCCACCGCTTATCATACGACCGCCGATGTCCGTCATAGCAGCACTCTCGGGGCCCGCGCTCGTGATGGCCCCCATGACCAAGGGGGGCAACCTCCCCTATCGACGCCTGTGCCAGGCCTTCGGTGCCACCGTCACCATGAGCGAGATGGCGGTCGTCCGGAGCCTCCAGCGACGCCGCCGCGCCGAGTTCGCGCTCATCCAGCGCGCCCCCGACGAGCGGTGCTTCGGGGTGCAGCTGGCCGGGCGCTCCCCCGACGAACTTCGCTGGGGAGCGGCACTCGTGGCCTCGCGCGGCGCGGACTTCGTCGATCTCAATCTCGGCTGCCCCATCGACGAATTCACCCGCCGGGGCCTCGGCTCCGCGCTCCTTCGCCAACCGCGGCGCATCGAGCGCCTCGTCGCGGCGATGAAGGAAGGCGCCGGGGACATCCCGGTCACCGTCAAGATTCGCCTCGGCTGGAATGAAGACGAGCGCAATGCCGTGGATGTTGCACGAGCCGCCGAAGCAGGTGGGGCCGCCGCGCTCACGGTGCACGGCCGGACGCGGAGCGCGCGCTACCGCAATGCTGCCGACTGGGTGGCCATTGGCGAGGTAGCGGCCGCGGTCGGGATCCCTGTCGTGGGTAACGGCGACATCCTGTTTCCTGAGGACATCGCGCGTGGACGGGCCCTGTCTGGTGTCCAGGCCGTGATGATTGCCCGCGGAGCGCTGATCAAGCCGTGGATCTTTGCCGAGGCCGCGGGCCACGAGGTCGACGACTCCCCCGAGGGCCGGGTGGCGGTCTATCGCGAGTACGTGCGACTGGCGAGGGAGCACTTCGGCGACGACGAGCGCGGGCACACGCGGCTGCGGCCGTTCCTGGTCTGGCACCTCGGACTCTGGTGCCGCCACATCCCACGCCAGGCCGATGGCTCCTACGTGCCGATGCAGGAGCGCGCCGTCTTCGGCACGCCCAGCACGCCACTCGAGGGGTTGCTGGCCCGGGCCGAACCGGAGGTCCATGCGTGGATCGCCGACCGCCTGATGGCCGGCGATGAACTCAGGCCACAGGATCTGCCGGCTGACATCGTGCCCGACCCGCCAGCCGATGCGCGTGATCGCGGCGACCGCCGGGATCCCCGCGATCGGCATGCGGCGGAGACGCCGGAGGCGGGGTAGATCAGGGAATTCTGAATTAGACAATTCAGAATGCAGGGTGGCTCGCCGCAGGGACGGGCTCGCCCCGCATCGTCGGGTACGCTATGCCGTCCCGCTGGAACACCGCAACCCGAGGAGAAGATCGCCATGGCTGACGCGCCCGAGTATTTTCATCTGCGACCGGAAGTCGAAAAAGCTTACGGCTACACGCACGCCGTGAGAGTTGGTGACGACATCAAGATCTCGGGCGCCGTCAGCATGGATGACGAGGGCAACCCGACGGCCGTCGATGATCTGGCGCAGCAGATGAAGAACGCCTACGCCGATCTCGACAAGGTGCTGAAGCACTATGGCTGCACCTTCGACGACGTGATTGTCGAGAACGTCTTCACGACAGACATGGCGAAGTTTCTCGAGGTCTCTGCGTACCGCCAGTCGATCTACACGAAGCAGTTTCCGACCGGAAGCTGGCTCGAGGTCAAGGGGCTGGCCTTGCCCGAGTTCATGATCGAGATCGAGTTGGAGGCGCACAGATCGAGATAGGGGCGCAGCGGCCTTTCAGTACGCGCCGTGATCTGGGTGAATCGCGCGCCTGGCCACGCCGAGCCCGGGGCAAGACGCGCCGGATATCTGCCGCCGTAGTAGTGCATGTCATCCGGCGCAGTATCGACGCGCCGCTTGATGGCCGCAGCGAGTCCCGGGGGCGTAGGCGTGTCGAAAAGGCCTGGCTCGCTGGGGGTATAGATGCGCACGGTCGGATTGACCTTCAGCACCTGGTGCAGACCGCTTGTGTGGTCCCCGTGCCGGTGGGTCACGACGACGAAGTCAAGCTGCCTGAGATCGATCCCAAGGGCGCTT
>JBKJQW010000123.1:0-21169 GCA_046593715.1 Luteitalea sp. | reverse complement strand
CCGAGGCCGCCTCGAGAACTACCTGCTCGAGGAAAACCGGAAAGATGGGGTCGAGGTCCTCGACGGGTGCAAGGTCAAGTCGATCGATCTGGGCGACCCGCACCATCGCGTCGAGATTGAGATCGACGGCCAGCTGCACGCGTTCCAGGGGCGGTGGGTGGTCGACGCATCTGGACGCAGCGGTCTGCTCCGCCGAAAGCTCGGCTTGTCGCGGCCAGCCTCGCACGACGCCAACGCGGTCTGGTTCCGCTTCGGCAGCCGCATCAAGATCGACGACTGGTCGGCAAACACGTCGTGGCAGGAATGGATGCCGGCTCGGGAACGGTGGATGAGCACCGTGCACCTGATGGGCAAAGGCTACTGGACCTGGCTCATCCCGCTCGCCTCAGACAGCCACAGCATCGGCATCGTCGCCGACAATGCGTTGCATCCCTACCAGACCCTGAATCGCTTCGAGAAGGCGATGACGTGGCTGCACAAGTTCGAGCCCCAGTGCGGCGAGCTGCTCGAGGCGCACCGCGGCGAACTCGACGACTTCCTGGGCCTGCAGCACTTCTCGCACAACTGCACGCAGATGTACTCGGCTGACCGCTGGGCGCTGATCGGCGAAGCCGGCGTCTTCACCGACCCGTTCTACTCGCCGGGTTCCGATTTCATCTCCATCGGCAACGACATCGTCGCCGAGCTGATCACGCGCGACCGCCGAGGCGAGGACATCAAGGAGTACGCGGCATTTTTCAGCCGGATGTACCTGCTGCTCTTCAACGCGTTTCTCAAGCTGTACGACGGGCAGTACCCGATCATGGGCAACGCGCAGGTGATGACGGTGAAGGTGGCGTGGGACAACGCCTGCTATTGGGCCATCTCCGCGCCGCTGTTCTTCCGTCGCAAATACCGCGACATGCCCTACATGCGCCAGCTCGAAGGGCTCCTGACGCGGTTCTTCTTCCTGCACGCGCGCATGCAGCACAAGCTGAAGCAGTGGCACGACAGCGATCGGGCCGCGTACGGCTACCAGCAGATGTCGCTGCTCGACATGCCGTATCTGCACCGCATCCAGGGAGAGCTGTCCGACGACATCGACGATGCGACGCTCACGGCACGACTGCACGGCAACTTCGCAGAACTGGAACGCTACGCGGAGGTGATCCTGCAGATGGCCGGCGGAAGGACTATCGACCGCGATGCCGGCGGTTTCGACAACGCCACGGTCTTCCAGTTGCCGAAGGCCACGGTCGCGGTGTAGGGAGCTCACCACCGGGCCGTGGGCCGCGCGTGGCCGGGCGCCGTTTGCCGGGTCTTGCGGGTCCATTGCCGATTGCCGACGGCGGCCCGCGCGACGTGGGTACAATGGACGCGCTACGGAGGCCAACTGAACGATGGGGATTTTCGACTTCATCAAGGGACAGCTGCTCGAAGTCATCGAGTGGACTGACGACTCGCGAGACACGATCTCGTTCCGCTTTCCCGACGACGACAAGGCGATCAAGAACGGCGCGCAGCTGATCGTTCGGGAGTCGCAGGTAGCCCAGTTTGTCTACCTGGGCGAGTTCGGCGACACGTTCGGCCCTGGCAAGCACTCGCTGGTCACCGAGAACATCCCGGTCCTGACCAAGCTGAAGTCGTGGAAGTACGGCTTCGAGTCGCCCTTCAAGGTCGACATCTACTTCGTCACGACCCGGCTGTTCACGGGCAACAAGTGGGGGACCAGCAACCCCATCATGCTGCGCGACAAGGACTTCGGCATCGTCCGCGCGCGTGCGTTCGGGACCTACGACTTCAAGGTCGTGGACCCGAAGCTGTTTCTGAAAGAGGTGGCCGGTTCGGACCACAACTTCCGGCTCGACGAGTTCGCCGACACCATGCGGTCACGCATCGTGAGCATCTTCAGCGACGCACTCGCCACGTCGGCAGTCCCGGTGCTCGACGTAGCCACGCGCTACAGCGAACTCGGCGAGGCCTTGCTGCCCCTGATCAACCCGCTGACGGTGGCCAAGTACGGCATCGAGATCGCCTCCTTCATCGTCGAGAACGTCTCCGTGCCGCCGGAAGTCGAGGCGGCCATCGACAAGCGGTCGAGCATGGCCGCCATCGGCAACCTGAACGACTTCGTCAAATACCAGATGGCCAAGGGCTTCGAGAGCGGGGGCGGGGCCGGCGCGGCCGGGATGGCGTCGGAGCTGGCCGTCGGGTTCGGCATCGCGCAGCAGATGATGCAGCAGGGCCTGGCCAGCGGCGGTGCTGGCGTGGCGCCAACGCCGCCTGTCCAGGGCGGCGGACCGGCAGTCGTTGCCGGCAGCGCCGCTGCGGCCGGATTCGCGCCGGCGGCGGACCTGATGGGGGTGGCCGACGTGGCCAGGGTGCTCGGCGTGTCCGACGCCGACGTCATGACCGTGATCGAGGCCGGGGAGCTGAAAGCCAAGAAGATCGGCAGCACCTACCGGATCACCAAGGCTGCGCTCGACTCGTACCTGGCCAACTAGATCTGGCAGGGCACGTCGGGGACGTGCCCCTACCATTGCTACCGTGTCCACGTCTCCGCCGCCGATCCCGCAGGACATCCCAGCGCTCGAAAAGTACCTGTGCATCGCCTGCGGCGCGCAGGCCGAGTGGAATGCCGCCAAGCAGCGACTGGTGTGCCCGTTCTGCGGCACAGAATCCCAGTACGCACTGGCGGCCGGCACCGGGCCCATCGACGAGCTCGACCTGGAACTCGCACTACGCGAAACCAGCAACACCAACCGCGGCTGGCAGGCCGCTACCAAGAGCGTCCAGTGCCGCAGCTGCCAGGCGGTGATGGTCTACGAGGCAGCACGCGTGGGGCAGAACTGCGAGTTCTGCGGGTCGCCCGCGCTGGTCGACTACGCCTCGATCACGCCGCCGATCACGCCCTCCAGCCTGCTCCCGTTCAAGGTCAGCGAAGCCCAGGTACGCGAGACGGTCCGTCACTGGTTCGCGAGCAAGTGGCTGGCGCCCAACGCCTTCAAACGCAAGGCGCTTGTGGACACGTTGCACGGCCTCTACATCCCATACTGGACCTTCGACGCGCGCGTGCACGCGCCGTGGCGAGCCGAAGCCGGCCACTACTACTACGAGAGACAGGGCAAGAACCAGGTGCGCCGCGTCCGCTGGACGCCAGCCGCCGGCATCGTCGACCACTTCTTCGACGACCTGCTGATTCCCGGCACCAAGGGCATCGACCACGCGCTGCTTGCACAGGTGGAGCCGTTCCCGACCCAGCAACTGCTGCCCTACGACACCGGCTACCTCTCGGGACACGTCGTCGAGCAGTACCAGGTCATCCTGGTGGACGCCGCCGAGATGGGCATGGCGCGCATGCAGGAGGCGGTGCGCGAGATGTGTATTGCAGCCATCCCTGGTGACACCTACCAGAATCTCCAGGTGTCACCGCACTGGAGCGGGCGCACCTTCAAGCACGTGCTGGTGCCCGTGTACGTGATGACGTACGTCTACGGACGCACGTCCTACCAGGTCGTTGTCAACGCGTCCAACGGACGGATGGGTGGAACGTTTCCGATCAGCTGGGTGAAGGTGGCGCTGATCGTCATGGCGATCCTGATCGTGCTGCTGATCGTCAATCGGTAGCCTACTTCTCCAGTTGCGCCGTCATCACGGCGCCGTTCATCGCCGGGATCGTCGCGGAGATCCTGGCCACCTGGCGAGAATCGGCCGCCACCCAGAGCGTCGTCGTGCCGCTGTCGGCGCCCTTGAGTTCGACCTTCCAGCAATCGAACGTGCCGGCCGGCACGGTGATCGACTCGCGTCCGACGACGGACAGTTGCTTGACCACGACCTGCTGTGTCTGTACTTCCAGGTTGCGGAAGGTGGTGGTGTAACCGGTGGCCAGGGGCAGACGGGCCACCACCGCATGTGCACCCGCTCCGTCGGCAAACACCGGCCCGTCCAGGGCGAGGTTGACCGGTCGCGTCTGCCCGTTCATCGACACCGTTCCGGTGATGGCCGCGTTGGTGAACTCCAGCGCGATGTCGGCCGGTCCCTGCTTCACCGTCCGCTTCTTCACCAGGAGCGAACCCTTCTCCAGCACCGTCACGTCGACGCCGGCGCCCATCGGGGTATCGACGGTCTCGGTGAACACCCAGGCGCCGTTCTCCTCACGCGCCTCCTGCGTGATGGAGAGCGCGATGTTCTGGCCGCCCAGGGCGATCGACGCGGAGTACGTGGCCTTCATCGGCGCCAGATCGACAGCCGGTCTGGGCGCGCCCGCCGCAGCCGTGGGGGCCGTGGTGAGGGCGACGGTCTTCGGGTCGACCGTGATCTCCTTCAGTCGCGTCGCCACGTCGGCCGGCACCGACTCCTGGAATCGCCCTCCCAGGTGCTTGGCCAGGAACTTCTCGGTACTGGCGATCATGGCCATGTTGTTGACCGGACGCGCGAAGCCGTGTCCTTCGTCTGGCGCCACGATGTACTCGACCGGGAAGCCACGGTCACGCAGCGCGATCACGATCTGGTCGGACTCGGCGCGCTTGACGCGGGGGTCGTTCTGCCCCTGCACCACCATCAGCGGCGTGCGGATCCTGTCGGCCGAATTGAGCGGGGACTGCTTCATCAGCCTCGCCTTGTCCTCGGGCTTGCCCGGGTCGCCCATGCGGACGTTGAACACCGTACGCACCGACTCCCAGTACGGCGGAATCGACTCGAGCAGGGTCAGCAGGTTCGATGGCGCGACGATCGCCACGCCAGCGGCGTAGACCTCGGGGGTGAACGCCACGCCAGCCAGCGTGGCATAGCCGCCGTAGGACCCGCCCATGATGCCTACACGGGTGCGGTCGACCGTGCCCTGGCTCACGAGGTGCTTCACGCCCCATGTGATGTCGTCCTGCATCGACTCGCCCCACTTGCCGTTGCCGAGATTGAGAAATTTCTTGCCGTACCCGGTCGATGACCGGAAGTTGGGCTGCAGCACCGCGTACCCACGGTTGGAGAGGAACTGCGCGAAGGTGTCGTAGCCCCACGTGTCGCGCGCCCAGGGCCCGCCGTGCGGCACCACGACCAGTGGCAGCCCCTTGGGGGCGGCGCCCTTGGGCAGCGTCAGGAACGCGGGGATCTCCACCCCGTCAGACGACGTGTAGGTGATCGCCGTCATTGGCGACAACTGATCGCGCTGTAGCGACTCGCGCACCTTGTACTGCGGAATCAGCTGCTTCGAGCCGCGGTCGTAGACAAAGACCTCACCCGGGTCGGTGTCACTGGCGGCGACGACAATCCAGCGTTGCTCGTCGGCCGTCGATGACTGGAAGCCGAGGTCCTTGCCGGGGAAGCGCTGCTGCAGGAACGTGAAGTCGGCCTTGAACGCCGGGTCCTTGATGTACCAGCGCACGCGCTCGTCCTCGTACTGCGTTGCCACGAGGTCGCCGGTGCGCTCCGAGAAGATGGCGTTGGAGAAGTCCACTCGCTTCTTCGGGTCGCTCTCGACGAGCGTCTCCCGTCCAGTGGCCGGGTCCAGGAGCACCAGCCCCATGAGGTCCAGATCACCCTTGTTGGTGATCATGTACGTCTTCGCGCCGTCCTTGTCGAAGCGGATCGGCTGGCACGTCTCGAAGACGTTGCACTCGTAGATCTTCACGAGCGCGTCCTTGTCGACGCGCAGGATCTCCGTGCTACCACTGTCGGTGGTCCGCGCCCCGAGACGCAGCTGCCCGGCCTCGTCGAAGACCCAGCCGGAGACCTTGTCGGTGTTCTGGCGCAGCAGTGTGCGCTGCCCGGTCGAGATCGTCACCTTGTAGAGGTCGTGCCAGGCCTTGTCGCGGTCGTTGATGCCCACGTAGAGCGTGTCCGGGTCGCTCTTGGGTACCGAGTAGATCAGCGCCCTGGCACCCTTGGCGTCGGTCAGGTTGCGGGCCACCGGCACCGGCTGGCCGGCGGCAGGCGCCGCCTTGGGATCGACGGCGTAGACGTTGAAATTCTCGTCCCCGCCCTGGTCCTGCGAGTACAACACGTGCTTGCTGTCTCGGCTCCAGAAGTAGCTGCCGATCGGGCGCTTCTGGTCGTTGGTGATCGGCGTGGCATTGGCAAACGGCTCGGCGGCCTTCTTCACCCAGATGTTCCGGGTGCCGTTGAACGGCTTGATGAAGGACAGGAACTCACCGTCGGGCGAGAGCTGGGAACCCGAGATCTCGGGATCCCCGAAAAACAGCGCCCGATCGATGATCGGCGGCTGCCCGGACGACTGCGCGGACGCGATAGCGCTCATGAGGCCCACCGCAAGGCCACTGCCGAACACGGACAAAAACACTCGCATGGACACACCCTCATCGGAATAATGGCGACCGACGGCCGGCGCCCGCTGGCACTCGACCATCTGGAAGCTACGCGTACGGCTCGGCGCGGTTCCGGAACACCCTGCGCGGGCGACCTGCCTCGCCACTGACGGGTCGCCTCCACCTATACGTGCCTCAGCACCAGCGCCGAGTCGTTGCCGCCAAAGGCCAGCGAGGTCGACACCGCGCACGGCACCGCCACCTCCCGCGGCTGGTTGGCGACCACGTCGACACGGCAGTCCGGATCGGTGGTCTCGTGATGGATGGTCGGCGGGATACACCCACGGTCGACGGTCATCGCCAGCGCCGCAGCCTCCATGGCCCCCGCCGCGCCGAGGCAGTGTCCGAACATGGCCTTCAGCGACGTGACCGGCATCGACGAGGCCCGGTCGCCGAACACCACGCGCACGCCCCTGGCCTCCGCCTTGTCGTTCTGCGGCGTCGCCGTGCCGTGCGCGTTGACGTGCGTGACCTCTGTGGGGTCGACCCCGGCATCGGACAGGGCCGCGCGGATGGTCACGGCGATGGCCTCACCTTCCGGTTCGGGCGCCGTCGGATGATAGGCCTCGCAGGTGAAGCTGTACCCGGCCAGCTCGGCATAGACGTGCGCGCCGCGCCGCGTCGCCCGCTCCCAGTCTTCGAGGACCAGGATCGCAGCGCCCTCACCGATGTTCATGCCCTGCCGGCCGGTGTCGAACGGACGGCACGGGTGCGGGTCCATCAGCCGCAGCGCGTTGAAGCCGGCAAACGTCAGGCGCGACAACGCATCGGTGCCCCCGGCAAGCGCCGCGTCGAGTCGCCCGCGCCGGATGGCGTCCACGGCCTGGCCTATCGCGATGGTGCTCGACGAACACGCCGCCATCAGGCACGACCGCAGGCCCTCGAACCCGAAGTGCCCGGCCACGACATCCACCGGGGTACTCGAGAAGTGATTGTGAATCCAGGTCGGCCTGGCGCGGTCGATGCCCTCGCGGCGCATCGTGAAGTAGTACGACTCGTTGCGCACCAGGTCGCCGGTGCCAGCCCCGAGCAACACCCCCACCCGGGTCCGATCGATGCCGCTGTCGAGCAGGCCCGCATCCTGCACCGCCTCCTCGGCAGCAATCACGCCCATCATGTCGCTGCGCGACCATCGGCGACGCTGGTAGGGGGTGAAGCGAGCCTGTACGTCGGAGAGGTCCACCTCCGCAGCGACACGGCTGCGATAGCCCTCCGTGTCAAACAGGGTCACCGGGCCGATGCCGCAGTGACCGGCCAGCATGTGCTCCCACACCGCCTCGCGCTGCGTGCCGAGCGCACAGATCATCCCGATGCCGGTAATCGCGATTCGCTTCTGGGACATGCCATGCTCAGGATTGCAGAAATCTGCCCAGGACGGTAGCACCGCCATCATCCCCGGCCGGACGAACCGCCGCCTGCGGCCGATGCGGCAGACCCTCGGCCGTCGTGGGTCGGACGTGAGCGTGGCTCACGTGCACGACCTCGTGAACAGCTCGTCCCATTCGCGATCGCCCTTGCTGACCCGCGTGTCGATCCAGGCGCGGCCACCCCACCCTCCAATGAGCCGCTGGCCGGCCCAGGCGATGAGTCCCCTCGCGCTGGTGCGGATCGACCCGTCGGCCTGAACGGTCACGTCTACACCCGTCACGGTCTTGAACACGAACCCTCGACGCTGCTGAGGCAGGGCGAGTCCGTCCACACCGCCGTCCCATGTGCCTCCCGGCGGCACCTGGTGCGTGCGCGACGATCGCTCCTCTTTCACGTAGACGGGATACGGCGAGTTGTTGGTCATGGCCAGACAACCGTTCTCCATGTTTCCGCCACCGCTCACGGCGCCACCCGTGCATCGTGGCGCGCCGTCAGTTGAGCGGCTTGAGCAACATGATCTGGACCGTGGTGGACCCGAGGCCGCGATACCGGCCAGGCAGCCAGGCCTGTCCCACTTCGCCGCGCAGGAAGGCGACGCGGCCGGGGACACGGACGTTGAAGGCCACGCCGACTCCGGTGATCGGTTCCCACCCGACGGCGAGCACGCCCGGCACGCCGCCGCGGACCCGGCCCCAGGCGCGGTCCACGAAGAGGTCGGTGCGGTATTGGTCCAGGATGTTGAACGAATACTGCCCGCGCACCATCCCCAGTTCCCCGTAGCGCACGCCTGCCGCCGGCACGCCATGGATTCGGGTGTCGTCGAACAACCCGAACTGGTACTGGCTGAATCGGTCGAGGCGGTGGCCGCCGTGGTACGCGCCGTTGACGATGACCTTGCTGAAGGCACCGAGGTAGAACACCTTGGTGGCCGACGCCTGGTACTTCACGTAGGAGGCCGGCGTCTGCGTCAGGGCCGACGCGTCACCCCAGGGGCGCCACACGGTCCGTTGCCACCATGTGGCATTTGTCGTCATCGAGTAACCGCCGCGCCGATATTCGTACAGCACTCCCAACCCGTTGGTGACGGCGCTGGTCGGCGTCACGTAGTCAGGGGCCGTGGTCGAGTCGCGGACGTAGCCGTCGAATCGGAAGAGGTACTGGCCCGAGATGCGCTGATGAGTGGTGCCCTGCCACCCCAGGTTGAGCCCTGTCGACAGTGGCCACGTCAGCAGACTCTGGTCCACGCGCTCGCCGCCCGGCGCGAAGACACGTTCGGTGGAGGGCGGCGCGATCGCGAAGAAGTCCACCGACGCGTCGATGCGGTTGGCAATCGCTTTGGACCGCTGGATGTTGCCCGCCGCCAGCACACCGGCAAACAGGACCGCGACCTGGGTGTCGGGGCGGCCGAGGAACCTGAAGTTCAAGTAGTTGATGCCGCCGATCGGCAGCGGATACTTGAAGCCGGGATCGATCGTCAGCCCCAGCGCCAGGGCCTTCGCCCTGGTCGTCGCGACGTCGCTGACCACCCGACCATCGCCGTCCTTGATGAAGTACCGCACGCCCAGGTCGGTATCGCGGTACATGGTCCGCGCACCGGCCCTGGCCGCCTGTCGTTGCGCTGCGAAGTCACCGGGTGCGATCGCGTAGTCGCTGAAGGTGATCCGCCTCTCGACGAGCAGGTTGCGACCGGCGATCAACAGCAGTTGCTGGTTATAGATGCGCGACGGCAGCCAGACCTCGCCACCGGCCACCGGCACGGGCGTGAAATCCTGCGTCTCGTCGTTGGAGATCACCGGCGCCGACAGCCCGGTCTGTACCGCCTGCTGACGCAGCCGCACGAACGTCTCCCGATCGATCCAGACCGTGCCTCGATAGAGCGACTCGGTACGGGTCTGTGGCTCGAAGGCGACGACCCACGCATTGCGGCCATTGACCCTCGCCGTGCCCTGCAGTCGATAGCGATAGCGGGCATCGAGCTCGATCGCCAACGGTGGCGACAGCACCTTCTCGGGCTGCAACAGCGGGAACGGCGGACGCGGTTCGCCGAAGCGCGCGCCGTTGACGCTGAAGGTCCGCTCCTCCCACTCGGTGCCGTCGACGCGGTCGACGAAGAACCGGTTCTCGGTAATGACATCGAATCCAGGGTCGGTGACCGACGGTCGGAAATATTGCTGGATTCTGGCGTCCACGACGTAACGCGGCGATTGAATGCGCTCGGCCGCCTGACGCGCCTGGTGACGCGCGACGATCTCCTCGAGCGACAGGCTGCGCGATCCCGTGACTTCCTCCTGCTGCAGGAACCCCGTGGCCGCGCCCCGGTTGAAATCCACCAGCCAGACACCCGGCCCCGGCAACACGATGGTCGCCCGCGTCCGCTGCGAGGCATCGTCGCGGTCGACTCGTGCGGCGGGCTGGTCGCGCCCCGTGACCGGGTCACGCACGACGACCGCGCCCGACGATGGCAGCACCAGCGAGAGGTCGAGTCGCTCGGTGGACGCGCCCACCGCGTCGAGCATCACGTACGTGCCGAGCGTGCCCAGGTTGTAGAGCACGCGCCATGAGCGCCGTGACGTGACATCCACACCGTTGGCGTGGATGGTGAGCGCGCCGTCAGCGAAGCTCACCGGCACGAGTTCGCCGCCATAGACATCGCGCATTCGGCCGACCACGCGCAGCACGTCCCGGAGGGCGTCGGCGGTCAGGTGGTAGCCCCGGGTGGCCACCACCGTGCCGGCGCCGGCGAGCTCGGCGGCGGCAAACTGTGTCGCGGCCGTGGCAGCCGGCAGCGACACGAAGGGCGCGACGATGGTGGCCCCCGGGTCGTGCGCCTCGATCCACGACACGCTGGCAGCGGCAGCGGTGCCGGGGGGCAGCGCGATGGCGTCTACCGAGGGCGTGACATCGGACGTCATCACCGCGTCGCGCACGGCGCCGTCGGCTGCCGGACCGGCCAGCACGATGGGGATCGCGGCGCTCCGCGCGCGGATTTCGGCGGCCGCCAGCTTCAAAAGAAAGGCCGCGCGACGGGGGTCGGCGCCGTCCACGTGCAGTTCGACGGCGGCCAGTGTCGGCACAGCAGCCACCAGATCGTGCACGCGCGCCGCCCAGGTGGCCGGGTCGGCGGCATCCACGTCGCGAATCGTCAGCCAGATCGGCCATCGCCCGGCCGGCGCGGCCAGGGCGGTGCCGCTGGCCGACACGACCACCCGGAGGGCGACGGGCTGGTCGTCTGGTGCCGGTGGCGCCTCGCCGTCCGAGAGTTCGAACACGAGTCGCGGCGCGTTGGGTGTCACGTCCTGTGCCGCGGCCGTGGTGAGTGGCAGCGCCATCGCGAGCAGCGCGGCGACGATCAGGCGCGCAGCCACGCCGCGGCGTCCGGGAGCTCGCATAGCGGTCCGAACTCTGCCCCGGCAAGCACCTCGCGCAGTCGGGTGCGGAAGCCCGACAGGCGGTAGTAGTGCGAGAAGGCGAGCGGCGCCGGCAGTCGGACGCGCGGCGGCGCGGGATCGATCTCCCATGGATGCACAGTAAGGACGGCCGGGTCGCCCTGGCGGTTGTTGGCCGCGATGGCCTCGACGACAGCCGACGGCTCGGCCTTGCGCAGGCCCCAGCCCCAGCCCAGCGGGACGGCGTGGCCGGCGAGACGACCGACAAGGGGCGGCAGTTCGAGCAGCGCGCCGGCCGCCGTCGCGATCGGGTACGGACGTCGCGGAAACGAGGCTGACCCCACTCGCGCCACCGGCGCGCGGCTCGCGTCCAGGCGCAGTCCCTCCTCCACCAGAATCGACAGCGCCCATGGCACGCGCTGGTTCAAGGACCACTCTGGAGCGCGAAAGGTCACGATGGGCCCCGCCCCGGCGGCTCGCAGGGCGTCGATGTTCTGGCGAAGGTCGTCGCGGAATTGCGTGGGCGACATGTCGTACACGCGGCGGTGCCAGTGGCCGTGCAGACCGATCTCGTGGCCGGCGGCGTGCACCTCGCCAATCAACGCCGGGAAGCGCTCGGCGACCCAGCCGACGACCAGGAACGTGCCGCGATGCCCGGCCGCCGCGAGATCCTCGATGAGGGCGCGCGTGGTCGGGACGACGCGGCTCTCCAGGCCGTCCCACGCCGATGGCGGCAGTCGATCGTCCACGCCACAGACGTGGAACCAGTCCTCGACGTCGACGGTGAAGGCGTTCAGTGCCATCTCGAGTGCCGACCGGCCAACCCCCGAACGGCGAAGGCGCCGCCAGGCATCGTTGACTCGGTGTTCGCGTGCGTCCCTTCCACGTGCGGGGTTCTACGATCGGCGTGCGGCTAGGCGGTCTTGCGGTGAGCCTCGATGTATTGCGCGATGGCGTCGACCGACTGGAGGACCTTGCCGCCGGTCTCCTCGTCGCCGATGACCACACCGAAGGAACGCTCGATTTCGAGCACCAGTTCGAGGGCATCAATCGAGTCGAGGCCCAGGCCGGCCCCAAACAGGGGGGCGGCGTTGTCGATCTCGTCGGCCGAGATCGGCAACTTGAGGGCGCGCACGATCGCGGCCCTGATGTCGCTACGGAGATCAGTCATGACTGCCTTACACGAGTCCGCCGTCTACGCCAATCACCTGGCCGGTGACGTACGCAGCTGCGTCGGAACTCAGGAACGCCACCACCTCGGCCACCTCGGCCGCGGTGCCCAGTCGCCCGACTGGGACATTGCGGAGGTGTGCCTCACGCGTCGCCTCGGGAATCGCTGCGGTCATGTCGGTCTGAATCAGCCCCGGCATCACCGCGTTGACCAGCACACCCTTCGGAGCCAGCTCCCGCGACAGCGCCCGGGTGAGGCCGATCAGGCCGCCCTTGGACGCTGCGTAATTTGCCTGCCCGGGCAATCCCGCCACCGCGCTGGGTGACGTGAGGTTGATGACCCGGCCCCACTTGCGCACGAGCATGCCACGCACCACGGCGCGCGTGCAGAAGAACGCTCCGTCGAGATTGGGGCGCAGGACGGCGTCCCACTTCTCCCGGTCCATCATCATCAGGTACCCGTCGCGCGTGACCCCGGCGTTGTTGATCAGGATGTCGATCGGCCCGAGTGCGGCCTCGGCGTCACTCACCAGGCGCTGGACCTGGGTCTGGTCAGAGACGTCGCACGCGGCAGTCCAGGCCCGCGCCCCCGCGGCTTCGAGACCGTGGAGCACGTCTCGAGCTGCGTCCTCGCGTTCACGATAGGAGAAGGCAACTGCCGCGCCGCGGCGGGCCAGCATCTCGACGATGGCGTGTCCGATGCCGCGTGATCCGCCAGTGACCAGCGCGACCCGGCCAGAGAGGGCAAGCGATTTGTACGGCACACGGGTCCCATGGCACCGCCCCGGGCGATGCCGCCAAACGCACAGTCTATACCAAGGGGTGCCGCACCAGTCCGGACCTCAGCCGAGCCGCGGCCGCGGGACACACCGTGGTGATCACACGGCGAGCAGGATGCAGTAGTTCGTCCCGCCGCTGGCAAAGCTGTTCACGAGAATATATGGCGAGGCCAGGCGAGCAGGCCCGCCGACCACCCAGCCGAGCGGCCCACAGGCCGCGTCGGGCTCGGTCAGCCCCGCGGTCGGGGCAACCAGGCCGTCACGTCCGGCAAGTACGGCGGTGACCAGCGAGGCCGCACCGGCCATCCCCCCCTCGCCGACGGCACCCTTAATCGAGGTGGTCACGACCGGTCGGCCTCCGAAGACGTCAGCGATCGCCTCAGCCTCGAGCCGATCGAAATTCACTGCGCCGTTGGCTGCCGCATAGACCGCACCGACCTGGTCAGCCGGCACGCCGCCTTCCTCGAGGGCCGCCCGCATGCAACGGACCAGGGGCCCACGCTCGGTCGGCCAGGCGTTGAGTGCCGTGGTCCCCGCCGTCGCGCCCACGCCCAGGACCTCGGCCAGTATCGGCGCGTGCCGCTGTTGCGCGCGCTCGAAGTCCTCGAGGATGGCAACGAAGCCGCCTTCGCCCATCACGAACCCGTTGCGCGTCCGATCGAAAGGGCGAGCCCCTTCGGGCCAGTCGCCGTCGTGCGACAGGACTCCGAACCAGTCGTGCACCTCGAAATACAGGTCGTAGATGTCTTCGGCCCCACCGGTAACCAGGGCGCCAGCCTTGCCGGCGCGGACCAGATCCGCGGCGAATGCCACCGCGGCCAGGCCAGACGCTTCCTTGTAACTGAGCGTGGTGTTGGGGCCCCGCAGCTTTTCTTCGAGCGCGATGAGGCTGGCCGCCGCATTGCCGACCGTGTTGCTGAACAGGATCGCCGGCGCACCGGTCGGCCCGAGGTCGAGCAAACGATCGAGGAACTCGCCCGTCGAATGCACGCCGCACGTGCACGTGCCGAACACCACGCCCACATCGTCGTAGCCGTCATCGGACGGAGGCATGCCTGCGGCCGCGAGCGCCAGTCGCGCCGACGCCACCGACAAAGCCCCGACTTCGTCCATCCGCCGCAACTTCATCGGGTGGATGAAGGCGGAGGGATCGAAGCCCGTGAGCTCAGCCGCCTGGCGAGCTCGGCGCGCCGCCACATCAAACGACGTGATGGCGCGGATGCCGGACCGACCTGCGAGGACGGCCTCGAGGAAGGAATCGGTCTGGCCGAGGCTGGAGCAGGCGGCAACACCCGTGATTGCGGCCCGTCGTTGCACGGCGGGTACGTTACCATTTCGATTCATGGCTCTTCAACGGGCGCTTCGACGTGTGTTCGCCATCGGCCTGGCATTGAGCCTGGCCGCGACCGCGGCTGGCACGGTCGGTACCGCGGTCGTCGCGCAGGCTGAACCACGCTCGGGTTCCAGTGACCTGTTCGACGAGATCTACCGGCGCGGCGCGCCCGTCGAGAAGACCTTGCAGACCGTGTCGGCCGCATTTGTCGAGACCAGCACCTCCACACTCCTCAAGGCGCCGCAGGTGGCCCGGGGCACGCTGGTCGGCCGGCGTCCGAACCAGGTTCGCCTGGTCTACACCGGGGCAGACGCCCGTACGGTGGTCGTCAGCGGCAACACGCTCGCCGTAGATTGGCCGGCCCGAGGCATCGAGGAGACACGCGACGTCGGAGGCACGATGCGGCGAGCCCAGCGCTTCTTCGTGCTCTCCTCCCCTGCAGAACTCCGCAAGCACTTCGATGTCGTCGCCAGCGACGCACCGGATCGTCCCGGCGCGTGGCGAGTCACGTTCACGCCCAAGCGCAGGCAGATGCGCGAGGGCGTCGAACGGGTGCACCTGTGGATCGATCAGGCCTCGCTGGTGCTGCAGGCGCTCAAGATGGAGTACCCGGGGGGCGACACACGGCTGATGGAGTTCAGCGACGTACGCATCAACCCCGCCGTTGCGGCCGACGCGTTTGCCACCCCCACCCGGCGCTGACCTGGCTTCACGACGGGTGATCCGCAACTCGTGACCAGACTGATTCAGGCCCTGATGACCGGGGCACGAGCGCGACGTGGTCTCGTGCTCGTACTCGCCCTGGTATTGGCCGTGGCCAGCCTCGTGCCGGTGAGCCGCCTCCGCTTCGAGACCGACGTGCTGCAGTTGATGCCGCGCGAGTCAGGCGCGGTGGACGCCTTCGAGACCTACCTGGAGCGTTTCGGCAGTCTCGACGCGTTGTACGTCTACGTCCGGGCGCCCGGCGATGGCGCCATCGCCGACTACCGTGACTACGTCGAGAGCCTGGCCGAGGCACTCCGCGTTCTGCCAGACGTGCGGCGCGTCGATGCCGGTCTGCTCGACCCGACACGTGACTGGACGTACCTGACCGACCGGCAACTCCTGCTGCTCGACGACAACGGCTTCGACGAAGCGATGGCGCGCACGGCGCTGGTGCGGATCCCGGCGCAGCTCGCGCGCACGCGTGAGCTGCTGGCGCTGCCCTCGCCCGAGGTGAAGGCGATGGCGCAGCGCGATCCACTCGGCTGGTTCGAGCTGTCGTCGGCTCGCCTGAAGGGCGCCTCCGGTGTGCTGCAGTTGGACCCGTCTCGCACCGATGGCTACGTCACCAGCGACGGGCGGGCCCAGTTGCTGGTGGTGCACCCCTCACAGCCCCCCTTCGACACGACCTACGCGCGTGCCCTCCTCGCGCGCATCAGTGCGGCCGACGAAGCGGTGCGATCCCGCTTCGCCGCCGAGTGGGCCGAGGACGGCCTGGACCGTCCCCGGACCGACGTGGCAGGTGGCCACCGGACGGCCATCGAAACCGAGACGCTGATGCGTGGAGAGGCGATCAGCAACACCGTGTGGTCGATGGTGGCCGTGCTGGCCGTGCTGTACCTGGCCTTCCGGAATCTCTGGCTCGTGGTGTTCGGCTCGCTGCCCATCCTGCTCGGCACGCTGGTCACGCTGGCGGCGCATCAAGTGGCGGGCGTCCAGCTGTCGGCGGCGGCCACCGGCGCCTCCGCGATGCTGTTCGGCCTCGGCGACGATGGCTTGGTGCTGCTGTTTGTCGCCTACCGCGATCGCCTGGCGCGAGGCTTGTCGCCGATCGACGCGGTGCGCGAGCTCGGCGGCATCGGCGTCAGCGTGGTCCTCGGCGCGCTGACCACGGCGGCGACATTCCTCGGGTTGTGGTTCATGAGTTTTCCCAGCCTGCAGCAGCTCGGCATCGTCGTGGGGCTGGGCATCCTGCTGACGGTGCTGTTCACCTTGACGGTGCTGGTTGCCGGCCTGCCCGGTCGAGCGTGGGCCGAACGGGCCCGCGATCTGTCGATGCCCAGCCTGGGCCCGTGGGTGGGCCGGAAGCGCACGACCATCCTGGTCACCGCACTGGTGATCTCGGTGCCACTCGGGTGGGGGCTCACCAGGCTGCGCATCGACCCGCGCATCGAGCGGCTACGTCCGGTGACCGCCGGCCTCGCCCTCGAGACAGAGATCACCCAGCGTTTCGGCCTGGCAGAGGACGTCTACCTCGTCATGAGTCGCGGCCCTGCTCTCGAACCGCTCCTGGACATGCACGAAGCGCTCGACCGCCGTCTCGCAGGCGCCGCCGGCGTCATGTACGTCGGTCCATCGGTGCTCCTGCCCTCGGCACGTGCGCAGGAGGAGCGCCGCTCCCGCCTGGCCGCCTTTGGCGTGTCTCGAGCACAGCTGGCCGAGGCCGTTGACGATGCGGGTGACGCACAAGGCTTCGTGCCGGGCACGTTTGCGCCGTTCCGCGAACGGCTCCCGCGCGTGATCGACCCGACGCAGTCACTCACGCTGTCTGACCTCGATGCCCGTGGCCTCGGCGATCTGGTCGGACGATTCGTGCGGCGCGATGGCCCTGACTTCCTGGTGGCGAGCTACGCGACGACTGAGGATGCGTCCGCACAGGCATTTCTCCGCCAGCAGGTCGAGGCGCAGCCTGGCGTCATGCTCACAGGGCTGCCGCTGGTCAACGCGTCGCTGGCGGCGCGGTTGCCGCGTGAGTTGGCGATGGGCCTGGGCGCGGGAGCGATGGTCGTGCTGCTGCTGATCTGGCTGGAGTTCCGGGCCGTGCGCCCGACGCTGCTGGCGCTGCTGCCGACGGCCTGCGGCATCGTGTGGGGGCTTGGCCTGCTTGGATGGGCCGGCGTCGAGCTCGACCTGTTCAGCGTGTTCGGCATCCTGATGTTCCTCGGCATCGGCCAGGACTACGGCATTCATCTCCTGCACCCGACCCTCGGTGCCAATGGCACCGCGATGTCGGAGACACTGTCGCTGGTCGGTCCGGCGCTGTTGCTGGCGGGAGCGACGACGGTGGTCGGCTTCGGTACGCTGATGTGGTCGGCGTATGGGCCGCTGCGGTCCCTGGGGTTCGTCTCGGTGGCGACTATCACCGCAGCACTGGTCGCCTCTCTGCTGGTGCTGCCCGCCGTCGTGACCGCGCGGGCGCCGAGGCCATGATGAAAGTGTGCGCACTCGTGCCGGCCTACAACGAAGGCCGGACCATCGCCGCCGTGGTGCAGGGTGCCTCCGCCCACGTCGCGCAGGTGCTCGTCGTCGACGACGGTTCGACGGACGGCACTGGCGAGACGGCCGCGGCCGCCGGCGCTGACGTGCTGCGCCTGGACCGCAACGGCGGCAAGGGCACCGCGGTGCGCGCCGGCCTTTCGCGCGTCTTCCAAAGCGACGCCACGCACGTGCTCTTCATGGACGGGGACCTGCAGCATCGTCCAGACGAGATTCCCGGACTGCTGGCCGAGGCCGAGGTCTCGGGCGCGGCGATGGTCATCGGGGAACGGGTCTTCGTCCGCGACGAGATGCCAGCGTCCCGGTACTGGGCCAATGTGATCGGCAGCTGGGCGCTCGCCACGCTCATGGGCGTGACGTTGAAGGACACCCAGTCGGGCTTCCGTATCGTCCGCACCGATGTTCTCAGGCAGGTGTCGCTCGAGGCGACCGGTTACGAGTTCGAGACCGAGCTGGTCGTCAAGCTGGCGCGCCGCGGCGCCCGCATCTCACGCGTCCCGATCAAGGCCGTCTACGGTGGCGAGCAGAGCAAGCTCCGGCCGGTGCGCGACACGTCGCGCAATGTCATCCTGGCCGTCGTGTACCGCTTCCGACGCCACGACGGGAGGGCGGAGCGGTGAGCAGCCGAGCACCGGTCCGGTGGGTGACGCACCGTCTCAACGGCGCGGTCGTCGTCGGCGGCAGCTATCTCGGATCGCGTTACCTGCCGCTGCCGCTCGGATGGCCGATCGCGCACGCCGGCGCGTGGCTGGTCAGCCGCATGATGCCGAGCGTGCGCGAGGCGCTTGTCGACAACCTGCGCGCCGTCTTCCCGCACGAGACCGACGCCCAGCTGCGGCGCCGCGCCTACCGCACCTGCCACTCGTACACGGACGACTGGATGGACTTCATGCGGTCGCTGTCATGGTCGCGCGAGAAAGTCCTCGAGCGGTTTTCATATGAGCGTGCCGACCGTCTGAAGGACGCGCTGGCATTGGGACGAGGCGTAATCCTGGTGACGGGGCACTTCGGCAACTGGGAAGCCGGTGCGGTGCTGATGAAGGCACTCGAGGTGCCGTTGACCGTGGTCGCCATGCCGGAACCAGACCCGAGCGTGAACTGGATGCGCCACCGGGTGCGTACGCACTTGCAGGCCGACACCATCGAAGTCCGGCAGTCTCTGGACACGCCGCTGCAGATCCGGCGGCGCCTCAGCGAAGGACGGGCGGTCGCAATGCTGATGGACCGTCACGTGGGTCGCGACCGCGTCCCCGTGACGATGTTCGGGCGACCCACCCACTTCATGGGTGCGCCGGCCATGCTGGCCTACCTCACGGGCGCGCCCTTGGTGCCCATCTTCCTCGTCCGCGAGGGGCGCGGTCGCTTCCGTGCCCGCCCCCAGGAGCCCATCCTGGTCGACAGGACGGGCGACCGCGATCAGCAGGTGCGCAGCACCGCGCAGCGGGTGGCGACGATGCTCGAGCGCGAAATCGAGGCCCGGCCCGACTGCTGGTATCAGTTCTACCGGTACTGGGATGACGACCCGGACAAGATCGAGCCCCGCACGCGACACGTTGGCGACGCCGGCCTGACCACGGAGGTGACCGCACCGGTCGTCTCCACCCTCATCGATCAGGGGCGACCGCGCTAGGTGGATCCGGTCTCGCACCTGCTGCTGGCGCGCCTGGTTGCCGCGCTGCGAACGACACGCGCGATGCCGCGCGGTGTCGTGGCCGCCACGGTGATGGGCGGGCTCGCGCCCGACGTGGACGCGGCGCTGATGGCGGCCGGGTGGGACGTCTACCTGCGCTGGCACGAAGTGGGCACGCACGCCCTCGTCGGGACGCCGATGGTCGCCGCCTTGACGGCAGCATTCGTGCGCACATGGGCGCCGACGACAGCGTGGCCGACACTGACGCTGGCGGCGTGGCTCGGTGTGCTGAGTCATGTGGCGTTCGACCTGTATTCGGGTGCCACGATCCGGGTCCTGTGGCCGCTGTCGATGCAGGCGTTCACGATGCCGGTGGTGGCAATGGCCGACCCGATTGCCATTGCCGTCCTGCTGATCGGCGCGGTGGCGTTGTGGATATGGCCGCGGGTGCCCCGCACCGCCGGCGTGCTGGTGATGGCGCTGCTGGCGGGCGTGGCGGGCGTCAAGCTCACCACCCGCACCTGGGCGGCTGCCGCGTACGCGAGGGCGACCGCGACGGAGGCTGCGCCTCAACACGTGACGCTGGAGGCCGTGTGGGGTTCGTGGACGGCGTGGCTGGTGTTCGATCGCCTGCCGGATGGCCGCATCCGGGCCTGGACCGCCGACGGGTGGACGGGCACCACCAGGCTTCGTTTCCAGCAATCGGGACTGCTGGACGCCCCGTTTGCCGGCCCGTCGCTCGCTGCCTTTGCCACGGTCAGCAACTTCCTGCCCGTACACCCCTACGCCCTGGCGACGTACCGGGACAACGGCAACGGCGGCGTCGTGTTCTGGTCGGATGCACGCTTCTGCTGGAATCCCGCCGAGCGCGGCGACGCGCAAGACGACGTCCCGCATCAGGACGTGCGACCGGCGCGCGGCCCCGTGCGGTGCGCGCTGTGGTTCGGCGGATCCTACGACCAGCAGGGACGTCCGCACGAGTCACTGGTGTGGCTCGGCGGACATCTGCAGCGACGGTCGCCGCAGCGATGGCGGATCGATCCGTGACCAGGACGTTCTACTTCGGGGGCCTCTGCCGCCAATAGGACGCGATCACGCTGCCGGCGGCGTTCATCCAGGGGCCGAAGATCGCCGCGGCCAGGCCGGCATCGGTGCTGTGGAGCACGCTGATCGCGAGCCCTGAGGCCATGCCGGCGTTCTGCAATCCGACCTCGATCGAGGCCGTGCGCGAATCGGCTTCGTTCAGGCCCAGCCCCCGCGCGCCCCAGTAGCCGAGCGTGAAGCCAATCAGGTTGTGCAGCACCACGACAGCCAACAGCGTCAGGGCCACCGCCAGCAGCTGGTCGCGCGAGCTGGCCGTGATGATCGTGATGATCGCGCCGATGGCACACATCGAGACGACCGGCAACAGCCGCGGCATCCAGCGCTGATCGCGCAGCAGCTTGTTGAAGATCAGGCCGGCGACGATCGGCAGGATGATCATCTTGAAGATAGAGATCATCATGCCCCACGCGTCGATCGGCACGAAGCGTCCCGCGAGCACCTGCATCGCGAGCGGCGTGAGCAGCGGCGACAGCAGCGTCGAGCAGGCCGTCATCGTCACCGACAACGCGACGTTGCCGCCGGCGAGGTAGGTCATCACGTTGGACGCGACGCCGCCAGGTGAGGCGCCCACCAGCACGACGCCGGCCGCGACTTCGCCGGTGAAGCCGAACAACCGGGCCAGGGCGTAGCCCGACAGCGGCATCACGCCGAACTGCAGCAGGATGCCGACGAACACGCCGCGCGGCATCGCGAGCACGCGGGCGAAGTCACCGAGACTCAGCGTGGTGCCCATGCCGAACATGATGATCTGGATGAGCGGCACGATGAGGCCCGTCAGCTTGTAGCCGCCGACCGTCAGGAACAGGCCGGGATGGAACAGGGCTGCGGCGACGCAGGTGAGA
>JBKJQW010000022.1:0-14347 GCA_046593715.1 Luteitalea sp. | reverse complement strand
AACCAGAACACGGGGATCGGAGGGCACGGGCAGGTCGCTCAGCACCTGAGCGAGCTCGCCAGCGGCGAGCTTGCTCGCTCAACCGGCGCAGGCGGCGTAGTCGGTCAGTCTCTTCATGGGTATCGGGCAAATGTTGAATTCGGAAAGCAGGAATGCAAGGTCTTGCAGGCTTCTACCGCATGTGCCCCTTGAATACTGGCGTTCCGTTCGTTTTCATTCTGAACTTTAAATTCTAAATGAGCGTGAGCTGTTACTTACCGTTCAGTGAGCAGCTCGTAGAGGCGGATGAGCTCGTCTTCGTTGACGAAATCGATCTCGACGCGTCCGCCCGCGCCCTGGCGATGAATGTTGACCCGGGTGCCGAACACGACGCGCAGCCGCTCCTCAGCCTGGCGCGTGTGGACGTCTTTCTCAGGGGGGGCCGGCCTGGGCTCGGTGGAGGGCGGCGCCGACAGCTTGCGCGCGAGCGCTTCTGTGGCGCGCACCGACAGGCCGCCAGACACGACATGGTCGACGGCTTTGAGCAGCGTACCGGGATCGTCCAGGGCCAGCAGTGCGCGGGCATGCCCCATCGACAGCTCGCCGGAGGCGACGCGGGCGCGCACCTGGTCTGGCAGACGCAGCAGGCGGAGGTAGTTGGCGACCGAGGCGCGGTCCTTGCCCACCGCCACGGCAATCTGCTCCTGGGTCAGCCCGGAATCTTCGCCGAGTCGCTTGTAGGCCAGCGCTTCTTCGATCGGGTTGAGGTCCTCGCGCTGGATGTTCTCGATCAGGGCCGTCTGCAGCAGCTTGTCGTCGCTGACGTCGGACACATGCACAGGCAGCTTCAGCAGGCCGGCGATCTGGGCCGCCCGCCACCGCCGCTCGCCTGCGACGATCTCGAAGCGGTTGCCCTTGCGGCGCACGACGATCGGCTGCACCAGCCCGGAGCTACTGATCGACTCGGCCAGTTCCTGCAGCTTGGTCTCGTCGAATCTCGTCCTTGGCTGCAAGGGGTTGGGGTCAATCAGATCGAGGTCTACCTCCCGTTGTGGTTGCCTGGGCTCTGAAGTCAGCACGGGTTCGGCAACGGGGGCGGCAGGGCGCTCGGGAATGAGCGCGCTCAGGCCTCTTCCCAGGGCGGGGCGGCGGTCGGATCGTAGAGCCACGGGTATCAGGCCTTGGAGGCGACACGACGGGGCGTGGCGCCGTTGCGGATCAGCAGTTCGTGCGCGAGCGAGACGTACGCTTCGGCGCCACGGGAACGGGGATCATAAAGCAGGACAGGCAGGCCATGACTCGGCGCTTCGGCCAGCCGGACATTGCGCGGGATGACGGTGTCGAACACCTTGGATTCAAAGAACTGCCTGATTTCCCTGGCCACCTGCGCGCCGAGGTTGGTGCGGTCGCCATACATCGTGAGGACCACGCCCTCGACGTCGAGGCCGGGGTTGAGGCTGGCGCCGACCCGCGACAGCGTCGCCATCAGGTCGGCGAGCCCCTCGAGGGCGAAATACTCGCAATGCAGCGGGATCAGCACGGTATCGGCGGCAACCAGGGCGTTCAGCGTAAGCAACCCGAGCGACGGGGGTGTGTCGATGAAGATGAAGTCGTAGCGGTCGCGAACGCCGGCCAGCAGGCGCTTCAAGCGCAGCTCTCGTTCAGGCAGGGGGACCAGCTCCACCTCGGCGCCCGCCAGGTGACGGTCCGCCGGGACGAGATGCAGCAGGTCCACGGGCGTTTGCAGGATCGGCAGGTCGCCATGGCCCAGCAGGGCCTCGTACACCGTGTGTTCGACGCCCGTCTTCTGTCCCAGGCCGCTGGTCAGGTTGCCTTGCGGGTCCAGATCGACGACAAGCACCTTCTGATCGGCCACCGCGAGCGAGGCGGCGAGATTGATCGTCGTGGTGGTCTTGCCGACTCCACCCTTCTGGTTGGATACCGCGATGATCTTGCTCATGGCCGGATGGCGCGGCGGCTGGAGGCGCCTGAGCCGGGGCGAACTCGGTTGGCCTGGCACAGGGGCGTCGGGACCAGCATCGCGGACGCGAAGGATATCACCTGGCGGCAGGGCCCACACGGCGACAGGCGTGTTCGTGGTGCGGGAGTCTCGCGATGCCCACCGGTAGTGCTGAGACAGCTAGGCAGAAACAATTTTGAATTATGAAATTCAAAATGCAGGGCGCTGACGCCGCCAAGAACAGGCTGCTTCTAAACGCCGCTGTGCTCCGGATCCAGCAGTTTGTTGGGCTTACGTGCGACGCCGAGGAGGCGAGTGTTCCACGTGGAACATTACCTAACCACAGAGGCGGCGCTGAAAATGCCCGATCTTAAACTCATGAGCCCTTGGGCCTTGGCGCGTCCGACGTTGGAGCCTCATAGAGAGCGACGATGGCCTCTGGTTGGCTCGAATGGTACGTTCAGGTCCCGGCCATTCCCTACTTGCGGACCCGTGTCTGACCTTACCTCCTGCGTAGCGACCTCACAATGTTCCACGTGGAACATCGTGAGCCACTTTTCTCACGACCAGTAGGCGACTCTGGAGCGCACTTACCAAAGGGACTACCCGATCGACCAGTAGAGTCGGAGGGAGCACTGGGTCCGCCTGCGACCCACTCAAGAACCACAGTTGCTGCCCGCCGCCCTTGAGGGCCTGGCCAAACAGCTTCAATTGCTCGAGTTCGGCCCGCACGGCCCGGATCGATACCACGTCAATTGCTCCGACAAAACCAGGCCGTGCCAGCACCTGCTCGAATCGTGCGGTCTCCACGACACAGCGCTCGAGAGCGAGATGACGTACGACCTCGCGCAAGAAGACCGACTTGCGCGTCTTCACCTCCACCATCGTCAAGGCGAGGTCGGGGCGACAGATCTTCAACGGAATCGCAGGAGAGCCGCCGCCAGACCCGATATCCACCAGGCTGGTGGCTGCAGCGTCGATGCATGACGCCGCCAGTACCGGTTCGATAATCAATCTATCGACAGCGCTGTCCGGATCGTCGAGCGCCGTGAGATTCATACGCCGATTCCATCGGTCCAGCAGCACGAGGTAGTCCACGAGTTGATCGACCTGTCCCGCCGACAGTCGACTCCCCGCCTTCACGAGCCTACGCTCGAGTCGCTTCTTTCCGTCTTGCATGCTGGCCGCAGGCGCGCCGATGACCGTCATCCACTCTCCTGTGACAGAGAGCAGAATAATCAGCCCTCAGGAGAGATGTCGTCCGTTGTCGCTGGCGGCGACAGGGCCGCGCGCATAATGGCCGTGGAAATCAAGGACAGTGCTGCGGGCGTGACTCCGGGGATGCTCGCAGCGCCAGCCACGGTCCTGGGTCGGGCTTCCGACAACCGCTGCTGCAGTTCACGCGACAACCCGGACAGTGCACTGAAAGAAAAGGTCAACGGCACCACTTGCGCGGCGTAGCGGCCTGCGCGCTGGACGTCCCTCTCCTCGCGCCTCATGTAGCCCACATACCGGCAGTCGGCGTCCAGACTCTCGATGTCGATCGACGGCGTGAGAGGGTCGAGTTGGAGATCGACCGCTCCCTCCGCCACTAAGGTAGACAGCCGGATGGACGGATTCCGAAGCGCTTCGGCCGCAAACATCCGGTCGCCTGAACTCACCCTCACCAACGTCGTCGCGATCGTCTGGGTGTTGCGCGCATACCGGGCGCAACGCGCCTGGTGCCGGCTCCACCTGTCGTCCCCTACCGTTCCCAGCGCACGGCCAATTGCCGTCAGGCGAAGATCCGCGTTGTCAATGCGAAGCCGCAGACGATGCTCGGCTCGCGAGGTAAACATGCGGTACGGCTCGAGACAGCCGCGAGACACAAGGTCGTCCACCAGAATCCCGATATAGCTCTCGTGCCGGCCGAGCACACACGGGGGACGCCCAGAGGCACGCAACCCGGCGTTGACCCCCGCCACCCACCCCTGCGCCGCCGCCTCCTCATACCCCGACGTGCCGTTCACCTGACCCGCTAGATAGAGCCCCGCAATACTTTTTACCTCCAACGTATGGTGGAGTGCCGTGGGTTGGATAAAGTCGTACTCGATGGCGTAACCAGGTCGCAACACCTCCGCCGCCTCGAGACCCGGCAACGCCCGCACGATCTCGACCTGCACCTCCGCGGGCAGGCTCATCGAGAAGCCGTTGACGTAGACCTCGTCGACGTCCAGCCCTTCAGGCTCGAGGAACACCTGATGTGCGTCTTTCTCTGGAAAGCGCATCACCTTGTCCTCGAGCGAGGGGCAATAGCGGGGCCCAATCCCGGTAATCTGGCCGTTGTACAGCGGAGACTCGCCGATGTGCGCGCGCACCAACGCATGTACCCGTTCGGTGGTCCTGGTCGTGTGACAGGCAATCTGGGGCTGCGGCAGCGCGTCGGTCAGGAACGAGAACGGGACCGGCTCGACGTCTCCCTGCTGCTCCTGCAGCACCGACACATCGATCGATCGTCGATGGACCCGAGGAGGGGTGCCCGTCTTCAGCCGCCCCGACGGCAGGCCGAGCGCCCTGATCGACGCCGCCAGTTCCACCGCTGCCGGTTCATCGTACCGCCCGGCGCGACGCTGCTCGGGCCCCACGTGCACCAGGCCGTCCAGGAATGTCCCGGTGGTCACCACCACCTGCGACGCGACCACGGATCGGCCATCCTGCAACCGCACCCCACATACAGCGCCGCCCTCGACGACAAGGGCGCAGACGTGCCCGTACATGAGGGTGACGCCCTCGGCCCGTTCCAGCCGCTGCCGCAACTGCGCCGCGTACAACTGCTTGTCGGCCTGCGCCCGGGGTGACCACACCGCCGGCCCACGACTGCGATTGAGCAGGCGGAACTGGATGCCCGTCGCGTCGATCGCCTCACCCATCAGGCCGCCGAGCGCGTCGATCTCACGGACCAGGTGCCCCTTGGCCGTGCCGCCGATGGCCGGATTGCACGGCATCTGCCCAATGGTCTGTGGAGACAGCGTACACACCACCACCGACACGCCTAGCCGAGACGCCGCCCACGCGGCCTCGATCCCGGCATGCCCGGCCCCGATCACCACCACGTCCGCGCGACGAGTCGTTGCTGAAGAGTCAGTCATGGCTTACGGAAAATTCAGAATTAGAGAATTCAGAATGCAGGGGGGGCTTGCAGCGCTCACTTACCTATACAGAACGTCGCGAAGATCTCCTGCAGCACGTCCTCTGGACTCTCGACACCGCGCAGCGCTTCGAGTGCCACCAATGCGTCCTTGAGATCGGCAAGCACGTATTCCTCCGACCCCCCGGCCGCTGCGGTCTCGGACGCACGCGCCAACGCCACCGCACACTCCTGAACCAGGGTACGATGGCGGGCCCGCGTCAACGTCGCGTCGTCCCACGTCGTCTGCCCGATCAGCTCGCCCAGACGACCGCGCAGCGCGGCCATCCCGTGTCCCGTGCTGGCACTCACCAGGAGGGCGTCCGCAGGCGCCCACGCAGGTCGTACCAACCCGTCCGGTTTGCCGATATCGGTCTTGGTGATCACACACAGCCGCGCCCGCCCCTCGAGCGATGTCCAGAGGCCACCCGCGCCTTCGAGACTCTCCCGATCGGAGCCAGCGTGGCCAACCCCTTCCCCATCCTGGCCAATCTCCACCGCGATCACCACGAGGTCGGCTGCCGCCACCGTCGCCTCAGCGCGAAGCACGCCCTCGCGTTCAACGGCATCGTCCACGCCGCGGATGCCGGCGGTGTCCACGAGCGTGACTGGCACACCTCCGAAGCTCGTGCCTTCAGTCAACAGGTCGCGGGTCGTTCCGGGCACCGGTGTGACGATGGCCCGGTCGCGGCCGAGCAGGGCGTTGAACAGCGTGGACTTGCCCGCATTGGGACGCCCGGCAATCACGACCAGCGCCCCGTCGTGCAGCCGCTGCCCCGCCGACGCCGAACCCAGCAGACGCGCACACACCGCAACCGCCTCCTGCAACCGCTCCACGAGCACTTGCGGGTCGATGAAGTGGTAGCCCTCGTCGGGAAAGTCCAGCGACGCCTCGAGCAGGGCCCGCAACCGCGCCAGGTCATCGCCCATCGACGTGATCGCGCGGCTCAACGATCCATCCAGGTGCGACGAGGCCACGCGCACCTGCGTCGCCGTCGTGGCGGCCACCAGGTCAGCGATCGCCTCGGCCTGCAACAGGTCCAGTCGTTGGTTGAGGTACGCCCGCAAGGTGAACTCGCCAGGGCGGGCGAGCCGCGCGCCGGCGTTCAGGCAAGCCTGCAACACGGCCTCGACGATCACGGGACTGCCGTGCGTGCTGACCTCGGCGCAGTCCTCGCCGGTGAACGACCGGGGCGCCACGAAGGTGGTGACGACGGCGCGGTCGGACATCCCGTCAGGCAGTCGGAGACTCGCCAGCGTGGCCACGCGCGGTCGGAACGCCGAGCGCCCTGCGAGTCCGGCCACCACCTCGATCGCGCCGGGACCACTCAGCCGGACGATCGAGATCGCCCCGCGTCCCGGAGGTGTGGCCACCGCCACGATCAGGGTCTCTGGCACCGCGGCCATGTGAACCCGTACGTCAGCGCGGGGAGATGATGACGGTCTTCACGAGGCCGTCGCCCTGGCTCTCGGACGCGACCCCCGGATCCAGCGACACTTCGAGGTGCACGAGACGCCGCGAGTATGAGTTGAGCGGGCCCATCTCCTGCGGCACCCGCGTCATCTTGGCGCGCTCGATCATGAACTTGGTCATCTGGCGCAACTCAGCGTCCTTGCCCTTCCGGAAGTCGAGGCAGTCCACGACGATGCGTCCGTCCCGGCCCGTCTGATCGCGCCAGATGCTGTTGACCAGATGCTGCAAGGAGTCCAGGGCCTCGCCTTTGCGGCGCACGAGGAGTTCGCCCTCCTCGCCGCTGATGTCCACCCGGAGGCCATCGCTCGTGTTCTCGGAGGTCACCGTGACGGTGATGCCCATGGCGGTGGTGACGTTGCGGACGAACTCGGCAATCTGCTCGTGAAGGCTGTCGGGCGTAGTCATGGCTGGAGGCTTCCGATCACGCGCGCGCCGGCGTAGTCGCCTGAGCGCCGACGATGCGGTTGGTGAGGTACTGCTGCCCAATGGTCAGCAGGTTGCTGCACAGCCAGTAAAGGACCAGGCCACTCGGCGCCCACAGGAAGAAGAAGGTGAACATCAGCGGCATCACCATCATCACCTTCTGCTGAGTGGGGTCCATCCCGGCTGCAGGCGTGATCCACTGCTGCCACAGCATCGTCGCGCCCATGATCACCGGCGTGATGTAGAGGGGGTCATGTTGCGACAGGTCCTGGATCCACAGCATGAACGGCGCGCCGCGCAGTTCGATGGCCACGCTCAGGAGTGAGTAGAAGGCAAAGAGCACCGGCATGGTCAGCAGCATCGGCACGCAGCCACTCGCCGGATTCACGCCCGCCGTCTTGTACAGCTCCATCATCTCCGTGTTCATCTTCTGCCGTCCCGGGTCGGTGGCCTTCAAGTGCGCGTAGCGCTCCTGAATGGCTTTGACGCGCGGCTGGATGTTCTGCATCTTGCGCATCGACACCACGCTCTTGTGGCGCAACGGGAAGATGGCGATGTTGATCAACAGGGTGAGGACGATGATCGACCAGCCGTAATTGCCGACAAACGCGTCAACCCATTTGAGGGCACGCAGCAGCGGCACCACCAGCCAGGCGAACCACCCGAAGTTGATGGTCCGCACCAGTTGTTGATCGGACTGCTGCAGCTGGTCGAAGTCCTTCGGTCCGAAGTAGAACTTCACCTCACTCGGAGGCTGCGCGAAGCTGAGGCCATAGGACACCAGCGTGCGCGGGCCAGCGGCCGTGTCCACGGTGTAGGGCGAGTACTCGACGCGGGTCTGCCGGTCGAGCACGGCCGCGCCGAGGAAGTAGTGGTCGTCCACGCCGGCGTAGCGGAAGTTGCCGTCGAAGACGCGCTGCTCGGCCAGGCTGGTGGTGGCGATGCGGTTGATTTCGTCGCTGTAGGTGATGGCTTCTGGCGCCTGGTAGTAGCTGCCGAACATCATCCCGCCCGAGGGCTGGGCACGGTCGATGTCGCCAAGGCCGGGACCGGAGTGGATCGTGAAGTTCTGCGGCTCGCCCTTGCTCAGCACCTGTGCGGAGAAACCCATCAGGAACGACTGCCCGTCGCGCTCGAACGTGAACAGCTTGGTCGCCCGCAGCCCGGACCCGTCGGTGTAGTCGAAGCGCAGCGTCTTGCCTGCCGAGCTTCGCAGGTCGAGCAACGAAGCGCTTGGAGTGAAGTCCGCCTGGGCGAGCGCGTCGGTCGTGGCCTGATCACTGGTCGTCAGGGAGAAGGCCGGCCGGGCGTTGATGTTGGTGAGATCGGGCAGGAGGTCGAGGGCGCGTCCGTTCGAACCCGGGTAGCGCTTCAGCGTCCAACTCAGGAGCACGCCGCCCTGCGTCGAGAACTCGGCGCGCACCTCGTCGGACTCGACGACCACCCGCGAGCCTCCCGCTGGCGTGACCGTGGCCGGCAGGACAGGGCCGCCGGGAGCCTGCACTGCGCGCGTCGTCGGTGGCGCGGCTGTGGACGACGGCTGAGGCGTGCTGATGGTGCCGGGACCGGACGCTGCCGTGGTCGCCGCTGGTTGGGGCGGGCGACGCGGCGCGAGGAAGCTTTGATACAGGAGCAGAACCGCCAGCGACAGCAGGACGGCTTGCAGCACACGCTTTTCCATGGATGGCGTACCTGGGAACTGGACTCGGTCAGAGAGACGGCGGTGGCGGCACGGGGTCCAGACCCGATCCGCCGAGGGGGTGGCAGCGCGCGAGTCGCCGGATGGCGAGCCACGCGCCCTTGACCAGTCCGTGCTGCTCGAGCGCCGCCATGGCATAGCGCGAGCAGGACGGGTCGAACCGGCAACTACCGGTGAACAGGGGAGACAGAGTGACCTGATAGCCTCGCACCAGCCCGATGGCCACACGCGCACCAGCACTGGCGGTCACGGGCGCGCCTCGATGCTGGGCATCGGCACACGCAGACGCCGGATCGCCGCAAGGAAGTCCGCGACGAGTTCTGGGAAGGCGACCGTATCGAAGCCGCGACGCGGGATGATGACCAGGTCGACGCCGGGCATGGGCTTATGGTGTCTGAAGAGAGCACGGGCACGGCGTTTGGCCCGGTTGCGCACGACCGCGGGGCCGAACTTGCGGGTGGCCGATACGCCCAGTCGCGCCGCAGCCAACGAGCTCTCGCGCGCAAATATGGTCATGAACCGCGCGTGATGCTTGCGACCTTGCTCGTAGGCCTTGAGAAACTCGGGCCGGCGACGCACACGCTCGTGGGGCCGAAGAGTGCGCCGCATGGCGGCCGCGATCCCTACTCGGACGACACGCTGAGGCGCTTACGGCCCTTGGCGCGGCGACGCTTCAGGACAAGGCGACCGTTCTTCGTGCTCATGCGCACGAGGAAGCCGTGAGTCTTCGCGCGACGGCGGTTGTTGGGCTGGAAAGTACGCTTCATGGCTGCTTCGAGTCCGGGAGCGTGACCGGGGCTGCCGGGCGCTCAAATGTCTGCGGCCACACCTCGACCGCGAACTCCCGATGGTAGTGCAGCACGCGCGTAGTGTCAACGCCCCGCGCATGTCGCTCTTGACATCGACGTCCCCTCTGCGACGTATTCACGGCGTTTTTGCTGGGATCGAGCCCGCATGCGGCTGTGGCTTCTTGCGCCTCCGGCCCTCTGCTACACTCGCCGTCCGTCTCCGCCCGACAGCCGCCAGAGACCACGTTTTCCACAGCTGTGGAAAAAACTGTGGAAAAGATCGCGGTTTCGCCTGCTGCTCGCCTGTCGGACCGCGTTTTTTGTGGGGACATCGTGTAAGCGAAGTAAAAAATAAGCGTTTTTCTGGCGATTTCTGACGATTTCGCCCGGCCCTCGCGCCGTCACCTCAGTGTCGTGGATCGGCGAAAGTCGCCCTGAAATCGACTCTGACCGCGGCCTGCGGCGTTTTCAAGAGCACTGGGTACCTGGCAACAACCGATGAGCGAGCACATCTGGGAACGCGTACTCGCTCGGGTCGAGGCCAAGCTGAACCGGCACACCTTCCTCACCTGGTTCAAGCCCACCCGCTTTCTCCGCGAACACGGAGACACCCTCATCGTGGAGGTGCCCGACGGCACCGTCCGGGACTGGCTGCTGCGGCACTACGGGTCCATCCTGGCCGAAGCGCTCGCCGAGGCGGGACGCCCGGGCACCGTGGTGTCGTTCGTCCCGGCCGACGGCAGCGACGTGCCTGAGCCCTCGGCTGCCGAAGAGTTGCTGATCAGACAGCCCGAAGACCTGGTGACCGCGCCGACGGTGGCGCAAGGGTCGTCGGGACTCAACCATCGATATACCTTCGAGACCTTCGTCGTGGGCCCGTCCAACCAGTTTGCCAACGCGGCGGCGCGTGCCGTGGCGGAGGCGCCTGGGCGGTCGTACAACCCGCTGTTCATGTACGGAGGGGTCGGGCTCGGCAAGACCCACCTGATGCACGCGATTGGTCAGTACGTGGACCGCCACCATCGCCACGCGGTGCTGACCTACATCTCGTCGGAACGCTTCATGAACGAGATGATCAACGCCATCCGGTACGAGCGGATCATCGATTTCCGCGAGCGCTACCGGAACGTCGACGTGCTGCTGGTCGACGATGCCCAGTTCCTGGCCGGCAAGGAAGCCACCCAGAACGAGTTCTTCCACACGTTCAACGCGCTCTACGACTCGGGCAAGCAAATCGTCCTGAGCAGCGACCGGCCGCCGCACGAGATCCCGGCCCTCGAGGAGCGACTCCGGTCACGTTTCAACTGGGGATTGATTGCCGACATCCAGCCCCCGGACCTCGAAACCAAGGTGGCCATCCTCAAGAAGAAGGCCGATGCCGATGGGGTGCCCCTGCCCGACAACGTGGCGCATTTCATCGCCTCGAAGATCAAGTCCAACATCCGGGACCTCGAAGGGTCCTTGATCCGGTTGGTGGCCTACGCCTCGCTCACCGGCAAGGACATCACGCTGACCCTCGCCCAGGACGTCCTGCGCAGCCTGATTGGCAGCGAGGAGAAGGCGGTCACCCTGGATTCGCTGGTCAAATACGTGGCTGAGCATTACGGCGTTCGGCCCAGCGAACTCAAGGCCGCCAGCAACTCGCGCACCATCGTCATGCCGCGTCAGGTGGCGATGTACCTGTGCAAATCCCTGACCTCGGCATCGCTGCCAGACATCGGCCGCGTGTTCGGCAAGCACCACTCGACGGTCATCCACTCCATCCGGAAGGTGGAGGAGGACCGCAAGAAGAACACCGATTTCAACAGCCAGATCAACGCGATGCTTGACAACTTTCGTTAGGGAACGTTGCACCAATCACGCTTTTGCACAGGGCCGCGCCAACAAGGCTGTGCACCGGCTGTGGAGCACCGCTTCCGGGCGCTGACCGACGGCGCACCGGCGTGTTTTCCACATTTGGGGTGCACAGGG
This sequence comes from Luteitalea sp., assembly GCA_046593715.1. Classification (GTDB taxonomy): domain Bacteria; phylum Acidobacteriota; class Vicinamibacteria; order Vicinamibacterales; family Vicinamibacteraceae; genus Luteitalea. The sequence continues at coordinate 2,887 of JBKJQW010000022.1, read as the reverse complement.
TAAGTGCCTGCTGTAAAGGCGTTTAGAGGTCGGACCAACAGCTTCAACCGACCTTTGATCTCTGGTATACTTCTTTTCTTGCGATCTCCTTGGAAGAAGATCTCCTAGGGCGTCGCGCATCGATCAGGGCTCCGCTCCCGTTCACGAGGTATCGGCTGCATGGAACTGGTGGTCCGCAAGAACGATCTGCTTCGCGAGCTGCAGCTGTTTCAGGGCATCGTCGAACGCAAGAACACGATGCCTGTCCTCGCCAACGTGCTCCTGCGGGCCGATGGCAACCAGGTCGAGCTCATCGCCACCGACCTGGACGTGGGTCTGCGCAGCACCTGCACGGTGCAGAGCCTGGCCAAGCCGGGGACGCTGACGCTGCCGGCCAAGAAGCTGTTCGAAATCGTCAAGGCGCTGCCCGAAACCGACATCCGGATCGAGCAGAACCGGTCGGGGGTCACCGTGGCCGCCGAGCGATTCGAATCGCACCTCTCGACGCTGCCGGCCGACGACTTTCCGCAGCTGCCGGTGGCCGGCGAGCTGGTGGCGACGCTGCCGCGCGAGCCGATCAAGCAGATGGTCTCCAAGACCATGTTCGCGATCACGGGCGAGGACACGCGCTACTACCTCAACGGCGCCCTGTTCGTGCTCAAGCCCGACAGCATGAGTCTGGTGGCCACCGACGGCCATCGGCTGGCGCTGGTGACGGTGACGGCGGAAACCGGTGCTGCCGAGAGCAAGGCGCTGCTCCCAAAGAAGACCATGCAGGAACTCAGCCGCCTGCTGGCCGACGGCGAGGGCGACGTGGTCTTTGAACGAGCCGAGAACCACCTGTTCTTCACGGTCGGCGGCCGGCGGTTGTTCTCGCGGATGATCGATGCTCAGTTTCCGGCCTACGAGCGGGTCATTCCCAAGAACAACGACAAGGCGATCGAATTCGAGCGGGACCGTCTCACCAGCGCCATTCGCCGCGTGTCGCTGCTCTCCAACGAACGTTCCCGGGCGGTGCGTTTCCTGATCAGCAGCGGCAAGGTCGAGGTCACGTCCCAGAGCCCCGACCTGGGCGACGCCAAGGAAGAACTGCTGGTCACCTACGACGGCCCGGACGTGCAGATCTGCTTCAACGCCCAGTACGTCACCGACTTCCTCGCTGCGGTCGAGACCGAACAGGTCAGCCTTTCCTTCCGCGATGAGATGAGCCAGGCCGTCATGCGGCCGGTCGGCGCCGACGGCTACGAGTACACCTACGTGATCATGCCGATGCGCCCCTAGGCCGACACGGCCGGCGCCTCCGCCGCCCGCCCTCATCGAGGGCGCGGCCGCCGCTCGTGGCCGGGGCCGTACGCAAGGCTCCTGTCACCGCACCTTTGTGAGTCCAGATGGAACCGATTACGACGCCGAATACCGACGAGTCCCAGACCCCCATGCGCACCGCCACCGGGGCGGCCGAAGACTACGGCGCCGAATCCATCCAGGTGCTCGAAGGTCTCGAGGCCGTCCGTAAGCGGCCGGGCATGTATATCGGCACCACCGGTGAGGCCGGTCTGCACCACCTCGTCTACGAGGTCGTGGACAACTCGGTAGACGAGGCGCTGGCCGGACACTGCACCGAGGTCAACGTCATCATCCACGTGGACGACTCGATCACCGTCGTGGACGATGGGCGAGGCATCCCGGTGGACATGCACGAAAGCGGCAAGTCGGCGGCCGAAGTCGTCCTGACGGTGCTCCATGCCGGCGGCAAGTTCAACCAGGAAGGCAGCGCCTACAAGGTCTCGGGCGGTCTGCACGGCGTTGGCGTGTCGGTGGTCAACGCGCTGTCGGAGCTGCTCGAACTGGAGATCTGGCGCAACGGCCACGTCTACCAGCAGACCTACTCGCGTGGCGTCGCGCAGGAGCCGCTGGCCGAAACCGGGATCACCAAGCGACGCGGCACGAAGGTGCATTTCAAGCCTGACGTCACCATCTTCGAGGCCACGACGTACAGCTTCGACACGCTGAACAACCGGCTGCGCGAGTTGGCCTTCCTCAACGCCGGGATCATCATCACGCTGGTCGATGAGCGCGGCGACGGAAAATCGGTACGTTACGAATACAAGGGCGGCATCGTCGAGTACGTGCAGTTCATGAACAAGGCGCGCCGCGCCGTCAACGAAGTACCCATCTACATGCGCGGCGTACGCAACGAGATCGAGGTCGAGATCGCGTTGCAATGGAACGACTCGTACGACGAGAGCCTGTACACGTTTGCCAACAACATCAACACCCACGAAGGCGGCTTCCATCTCTCCGGCTTCCGGGCCGCGCTGACCAGGACGCTCAACGCGTACATCACCAGCGCCAACCTTCCCAAGGACCTGAAGGACACGCCGATCAGCGGCGACGATTCGCGCGAGGGACTGGCCGGGGTGATCAGCGTCAAGATCCCCAACCCGCAGTTTGAAGGTCAGACCAAGACCAAACTCGGCAACACCGAGGTCAAGGGCATCGTCGAGGCCATCGTCAACGAGCGGCTGGGCGCCTTCCTCGAGGAGAACCCGGCGGTCGCCAAGTCGATCGTGCAGAAGGCGGCCGACGCCGCGCGAGCCCGCGAGGCGGCGCGCAAGGCCCGTGACCTGGTTCGCCGCAAGGGCGTGCTGGACGGCAGTTCATTGCCGGGCAAGCTGGCCGACTGCCAGGAGCGCGATCCCGCGCTCAGCGAGATCTACATCGTCGAAGGCGAGTCGGCCGGCGGATCGGCGAAGCAGGGGCGCGACCGGCGCTTCCAGGCCATCCTCCCGATCAAGGGGAAGATCCTGAACGTGGAGCGCGCCCTTGATCGGCAGAATCGCCTGGAAGCGCCGGTCGCGCCCCTGCTTCGCCGAGCCGCCGGCCGACTCGCCTTCGACGATGTAGATCT
>JBKJQW010000093.1:0-5865 GCA_046593715.1 Luteitalea sp. | reverse complement strand
CTCGCGCAGATGTTCAGCCCGGACCTGGCCGAGGCACAGATGCGTTACATCTCGGCTCGCGCCGAACTCGAGGCGCACGACCAGGAACGGGCCCGCACCGAGAAGTTGGCCGCCATTGGCGCCGCCAGCCAACAGGAACTCGAGCGCATTCGCGCCGAACACACGGCCCGCCTTGCTGGCGTGCAAAGCGCGGCCTCACGCCTGCAGCTGCTCGGACTGTCTGCGCCAGCGATGGCGCGACTTGGCCCGGGCAGTGCGCTGGAGTCGATCACGACCGTGCCGGCACCGATTGGCGGGGTGGTGACCGAACGTCTGGCCAACATCGGCCTGATCGTCGACCCATCGACGACGCTGTTCACCGTCGTCGATCTCGCCACGGTCTGGGTCGTGGCGGATCTGTATGAGAAGGATTTCTCCCGTGTCCGAGTCGGCAGTACGGCGACCGTCACGACCAGTGCCTACCCGGATCTGGTGCTGCGCGGGCGCGTCAGCTACATCGACCCGCAAGTCGATACGGAAACGCGGACCGCCAAGCTGCGCATCGAGGTGCCCAACAGTGGCGGTCAGCTGCGTCTGGGCATGTACGCCGAGGCGCTGATCGGTGGTGACGCGGGCCTGTCGTCGCCGATGGTCCCGCGCACCGCCGTGCAGAACGTTGCGGACCGGACCGTGGTCTACCTGGTCAACCCGAAGGAGGCCGGGACGTTCATCGAGCGTGAGGTTCAGCTGGGCGCGACGGTCGGTGACCAGGTGACAGTCCGATCCGGCGTCGCGCAGGGCGATGTCGTGGTAGCGGGAGGCAGTTTCTCGGTGCGTGCGGAACGGGAACGACTCGGGCTGCGGGCCGCCGCTGCTGCGGCGCCGCTGCCAGGGGCGACTGCGGCGTCGACGGCAGGGCCGGCGGGTGCACCCACCGGCGAAGGGCAGGTGCAGGAGGCGCGGGTCACCGTGACCGACACAGCCTTCGAGCCGAGTCGACTGAAGTTGCGCGCGGGGGTGCCGGCGCGGGTCGCGTTCACGCGCACCAGCGACACCACTTGCGCCACGGCGGTGGTGTTTGCCTCGCTTGGCATCCGGCGCGAGCTGCCGCTCGGGAAAGCCGTCACCATCGAGTTCACGCCGAAGACCGGCGAACTCGCCTTCGCCTGCGGCATGGATATGCTGAAGGGATCCTTGGTGATCCGATAACGCCGCCCGCCTCGTGACCGCGCGTCATGCCCAGCATCGACCGCCGAGTCCGCGGATTTGGGGCGCGTAGGACCTCAGAACGCCAAGCGCGCTCCCAGCTGCACGAGTCGAGGCATGCCCGGCAAGACGCCGCGCGAGCGGTCCACGATCACGGTGGCGTCACCCACGTTCTTGAGGGTGGCAAACAGCGTGAGCGGCGTCTGGCGCAGCCGGTAGTCGATGGCCACGTTCCACAGGGTGTTGGCCGGGAGCAGTCCGCGCTGGCCGTCTGGCGTGGGATCGACCGTGTTCAAGTCATCGGCGAATTGGCGGCCGAGGTGGACGGCTTCGACCATCACGTGCACCCCCGGGGTGTGTCGGTAGGTCGCGGTGGTCGTCAGCGTGTAGGCGGGCGCATACGGCAGGCGGTTCCCGGAGACATCGACGGCACCAAAGCCGCTGATGTTACTGAACCGCACGCCGGTGAAGCGCGCCACGGGCAGCCAGGTGTACGCCGTGCGCACCGACAGGTCGTGCTTCGTGTCGAGCAGTGTGGCGACATCGACGCGCCCGGTGAGTTCCACTCCCTGATGAAGTGTCTGGCCGCCATTGGTCAGAGCAGCGCCGATGCCGCCGGCCAGGCTGGCCGGCACCAGCTGATTCGAGTAGTCCATGCGGAACACCGTGCCGTCGATGTGCACACCCGGCCTCAGCCGGCTGCGAATCCCGAACTCCGAGTTCCAGCTCAACTCCGGGTCGAGGTCCACCACGCCGCCCTGATTGGTGATGACGTCTTCAGTACGGGGCGGGGCAAAGCCGCGGTGCACCCCGGCAAAGACGGTGTAGCGATCCCCCTGCCCGTGGGCGATCCCTACGCCGGGGACCAGTTGCGTGAGGGACGTGTGCCCGCTGACGCCGGCGCCATCGTTGGCCAGGAGGTTGGTGCGCGCGTACCGGACGTGTTCGACGCGCAGCCCGGGTGTGACGGTGAGACCACTGAACATCAGTCGGTGCTGCACAAAGGCGGCATAGGCGTCGGCGTCGCGCAGGTTGCGCTCCACGAGGCGCCCGCTGCGGCTGGTCGGCGCGTCGCCGTTCTCCTGTCGCCGATCCTGGCGTTCCGCGTGCACGCGGACGCCCACGTCGGTCTCCTGCCGCAGCCCGAACAGTCGATGATCGATGCGGACCCGTGGCTCGACCCCGGCGGTGACGTACGCACGCAGGCGACCCTCGTTACCGCAAGTGGTCAGCAAGTTGGCCATGCCCCCGCACAGTGGGTCAGCCGCGTCATTGGGGCGCTGGGCGGAGTTGCTCGACTGGCGCCACCAGTCGCGATGAAACCGCGAGGCGTAGACGTTGGTGCTCAGCACCGCTCTCGGCGACAGCACCACGGCGTGCGTGGCCGACGTGCCGGTGCGATTGCCAGCAAAGGAGTCGTTCTCGAAAGGGTTCTGTCTGGGGTTGGCGGCGTACTCGTCCTGACGCAGGCCGGAGTAGGTGATCTGGGAGGACTCGCGGTAGTGGCTGGCGCGCACCGTCAGGACCTGCGCGGACCCGATCGTGATCACCGCCTTTCCGGTGACGTCGTCGAGGGTGAAGCCGGTGTGCTCTCGCGCGCCGTCGCCCTGCCGACGCATATAGCTGCCGAGCAACCCCACCCGCCCTCGGGTCGTGCCGATCGAGCCGTAGCCGTTGAAGAAGTCACGATTGCCACCTTCCACGGTGGCAACCCCGGACGGGCGGGGCGGCGGCACCGGCGTGATGTAGTTGATCACGGCGCCCACCGTCGAGGGCCCATAGGCAATCTGGCCCGAGCCCTTCAGCACCTCGATGCTCTCGATACGCTCGACGGGCGGATGGTAGTACGAGGCATTGTCACCGTAGGGCGCGTACGTGAGCGGGATGCCGTCCTCCAGCAGCAGGACCTTGCTCGACCGCGTCGGACTGAGGCCGCGCACCCCGATGTTCGGGCGCAGCCCGAACCCCTCTTCGTCGCGGACGCTCAGCCCCGAGACCTTGCGCAGCGCCTCGTTGATGGTGAAGACATGGGAAGTTGCGAGCGTCTGGCTGTCGATCACGTCGAGTGACCCCGGAATGCGCCGGAGCGCGTCGGGGACGCCGGCCAGGCGCGTGGCAAACACGCTGACCTCCTCGGCGAGAGGCGCGGGCTCGAGCGCCACCCGCAGCTCGGCGATGCCTGCGCCGACCACACGTACCTTGCGGGTGGCGCGTGCAAATCCAGGCATGGCGACGGTGACGCGGTAGACGCCCGGCGTCAGACCCGCGGCGCTGAACCGCCCCCGTTCATCGGCTCGCACGAGCGTCACCGCATTGGTCGACGCCCCTGCGGTTGGCTGGACCTCGACCTCAGCGCCTGGCAGGGCGCTTCCGGTGGCATCCAACACGACGCCGTCGATCGCCCCATCCGCAGTGTGGCGTGAGGACTGGGCGGCGGCGCTGGACTGTGGGCCGGCTGCTCCGGGTGCAAGCACGAGGCTCGCTGCGAGGTAGTAACGGCTGATGGCGAGAGGCAACGGAGATCCTGGACAGAGGCTGCAAAGCCAAATGAGATGAGGTCTCACTTGGTGTCGCCAGCATATCTCCGACCAATTTAGTCGTCAATGCCTTTTTGCCGTCGCTGCGATGCTTCTGGCGCTTCCGACGGTTATTGGTCGCGATCCCAAAGCCGGCGGACCTCGTCGAATTCAGACTTTTCCTTCAGGACCTCGCCGGAGGTCGTCAGCCCGACCTTGACGTGCAACAAGTCGCCATCAGGCGTCTGCCGCGTCTCGATCCGGCGGGCAAGCTTGAGGCGATCCCACCACTGGTAGCGGACGCCGAACGTGGAGCTGTGGCGGAGCAGCCAGTCGGCCAGGGTCGTCCACCCCGTGGCCTCGGCGAGCACGGACAGCGACACGGCGGCCCGGCCCTTCTTGCCGGTCACGGGCGTCAAGCAAACGTCGAGTGCGCCCAGCGCCATGAGACGCTCCATCACCCAGGCCGTGCGCTCCGGGGTCTGATCGTCCAGATTGCACGCGATCTCGACGACGCGGTCCGTCTCGTAGGGCAGCACGGTGGCGCTCGCCCCCTCCAGCATCGTCACCCGGAAGACGTTGGGATAGGCGTCGAAATCCATCGTGCCCGAGCCCATCCCCTGGGCCTTCACCGTGCCGGCGGGCATCGAGGTCACAAACGTCGGGTCGAGCGCCTTGAGGATGGCGACGCCGGTCGGAGTCGTCAGCTCGACATTGGCACGTGTGATGGCCTCGGGCACGTCAGCGATGGGCATGCCCACCATCAGTCGCGCGACTGCCGGCGGGGGCACCGGATGCGTGCCGTGGGCGATGGTGATGGTGCCGCGTCCGAGCTTGAGCGGCGTCGCGTACACCCGCATCGGCCCACAGCTGGTCACGCAGAATGCCGCCATGACCACGTCGACGATCGAATCGATCGCCCCCACCTCATGGAAGGCGATGTCGGCCACTGCCATGCCATGCGCACCGGCTTCGGCCTCGGCGATGTGCCGGAAGACCGTGCGGGCAAAGGCCTTGACCGGCTCCTCGAGGCTGCTGGCGACCAGGAACGCATCGAGCACGGGATAGTGCATGTGCCAATGCGAGGGAGCGCCCGCGGTCGTCGGCGCGCCATGATGGCTGTGGGCATGCGATGGCGTCTCCCTGTGGGGGCGATGCCTGGCCAGCATCTGCTTCCACTCGTCGTCGGTCCACGTCACATCGATGTGGGTGGTCCGCATTGTCGCGCGCAAGGGATGCGAGACCTGCACGTGCACGCCGGTGAGACCAAGGGCCTCGGGAAGGGCCTGCAGTTGCTCGGCGGTGACCAGGCCGGCATCGACGAAGCTGGCCGCGAACATGTCGCCCGCCACGCCGGCGACGCTTTCCAGATACAGGATCCTATCGGTCACGCACGAGCCTCACCACGGTACAGGCCGCGAACGCGGCGGAGAAGCCGTTGTCGATGTTCACCACGGTGACCCCCGGTGCACACGAGTTCAGCATCGCCAGCAATGCCGCCAGGCCACCAAAGCTGGCACCGTAGCCGACGCTGGTCGGCACGGCGAACACGGGCGACCCTACCAGTCCGGCCACGACGCTCGGCAGGGCGCCCTCCATTCCTGCAATCACGACCAGCGCCGTGGCGCCCTGCAGGTCGTCGAGCTTGCCGAGCAGACGCTGCAGCCCGGACACGCCGACGTCATAGACCTGCTCGAACGCGATGCTCATGGCGATGCACACCTCCGACGCTTCCTCGGCCACGGGAATGTCGCTGGTGCCCGCAGCGAGAATCGCCACGAACGGTTCACCCGACCGTGCGTCCTTGCGCGCGGGGGGATTGACCACGAAGGTCCGGCCGGCCGCGTTGGCGCGACCGGTCGGAAACCGCGCGGCGAGGGCCGCGAGCTTCTCGGCATTGACGCGGGTCGCCAGGACGGGGTCTCCGGACGCGCCGAGTTGCCCACAGATGGCGACGATCTGCTCGGCGGTCTTGGACTCGCCGTACACGACCTCGCCGAGCCCGTGCCGGATGGAGCGGTGATGATCGATGTTGGCAAAGCCGAGGTCCGAGGTCTTGAACGGGCCGGCTCGCAGCGTCTGCACCGCGACGTCGACCTGCACCGCGCCCGTGGCGACCCCTTCGAGCAGGGCGACCAGATCGTTGGCGTTCATTGGGTCCCTC